>CAWGLQ010000001.1:0-199506 GCA_963823375.1 uncultured Actinomycetes bacterium
GCCCCACCGACATCGAGCGCGACGTCCCGCCCGTCGGCGAAGAGCTGCACATCCCGGGCCCGAGCATCCAGCCCGCCATCGCGACATTCGGCCTCGTCCTGCTGCTGCTCGGCCTCGTCGACAAGTGGCCCGTCGCGATCCTCGGGCTGCTGATCCTGCTCGGCGCCAGCGTGTCGTGGATCGCCGCAGCGGCTCGCGAGTTCCGCGAGCTGCCGCCCGGTCACTGACCGGCCGCCTCAGGTCTCCCAGCTCGCGACCTGCGAGCTCGTCACCTCGACCGAGCGCAGACCGCGACGGCTGTCGCCGGCCGGGGCCGACGGCAACGCCACGGACGCGGGCAGCTCGCAACTTGACCCGTCATCCGTCCAGCACCGGACGACGTCGCGCATCGAGAGCACGCCGGCGATGTCCGCGCCGGAGATGACGACGAGATGGCGGAAGCCGTGGCGCACCATGGTCACCGCCGCCTCCTCGAGCGACCAGTCGGGCGCCGCGAAGACCGTGTCCGTGGACATGTGATCGCCGACGAGCGCCTTGTGCGGATCATGGTTCTCCCCGAGGGCACGCACGACGTCACGCTCGGTGAGGATCCCCGGAGCGGGCGCGTCGGGGTCCATCACGACGGCGGCTCCGACCCGGCGCTCGGCCATCAGCCGCGTCGCCTCGCTCAACGTGTGACCAGGCCCCACCACGAGGACCACCCGGCTCATCCCGTCCCGCACACGCATCGTTCGCGCTCCTCTCCGTCGTCGTTTGAGCTCCTCGCCAGATCGTAACGAATCGCACGATGTGTTGTGACGATCGGCTCAATCGCAGGGTTCTTTGCCACCGTGGTCATCCGGATGGCGCGTTGCCGCGTATACGAAGCACGATGCAGCGACCCACCACCGTCCGCCTCCGCACCAGCCTCTTCGAGGACGCCTCCGCGATCGTCCACGCCGAGTATGGCGAGGACCTCTCGCTGGACGACATCGCGCGACGGGTCGCGTCGTCGCGGCGGCAGCTGCAGCGGGCGTTCGCCGAGATCGGCGGCACCACCTTCCGCGAGCACCTCACCGAGGTGCGCATGGACCGCGCCGCCGACATGCTCAGCGAGCGCGACCTCACCGTGCGCGAGGTCGCCCAGCGCGTCGGCTACCGGCAGCCCGCGCAGTTCGCCAAGGCCTTCCGCCGCCGGCACGGCTCGCCGCCCTCGCTGTACCGCAGCCAGGCCCGGTTCACGGCCGCTCGCGGGCTGACGGCGACGCCCGCCATCCAGGCTGCGTAGCCCTTCCGGGAGCCCGCTCGGGCCCCGTCGCGCGACGCCGACCGAGGCGGGCGCGCCGGGACCTCCGACGTCATTGCGCGTCGTCCCCGCAAAACGATAAGTTGCCGGGCAATGGGTGAGGAGACACGGCGAGGGCCCGTCACGGGTCGCACGTGGGTGATGCTCGCTGTGGTGGTGCTTGTCGCCAGCGCGGTCGGCATCGTCCTTGGACTTGCGATCGACTGGTTCCCCGCACAGGCATCGACGATCGCGAGCGACATCGACACGTTCTGGGACGTGCTCCTGATCGTGTCCGTCCCGATCTTCGTGATGGTCACGACGATCGTGCTGTTCAGCATCTGGCGCTGGCACATGCGGCCGGGCGAGGAGGACCTCGACGGCCCCCCGACGCACGGCAGCACCCGGCTCGAGGTCATCTGGACCGCCGTCCCGACCATCATCATCGCCGCGCTGTGCGCGTACGCGACGGTGCTGCTCCTCGACATCCAGGAGTCCCCCGCCAAGGGGACCCGCGTCGTGAACGTCACCGGCCAGCAGTTCGCCTGGTCGTTCGAGACGCGCGAGGGCGGGAAGGCGATCGTCAGCGATCGCCTCGTGCTCCCCGTGGGCGAGCCCGTCGAGTTCAAGGTCCGCTCCAAGGACGTCCTCCACGACTTCTGGGTGCCCGAGTGGCGCCTCAAGGTCGACGCCGTGCCCGGGATCACCACCGGCTACTCGGTCACGCCCGACCGGGTCGGTCGCTACCAGGTCGTCTGCGCGGAGCTCTGCGGCCTGGGCCACGCCTTCATGCGCCAGTACGTCCGCGTCCTGACCCCCACGGCCTACGCGGCCTGGGTTCGCTCGCAGACGCGGACGGCAGCGCCCGCAGCCGGCGCCAAGCCCGCAGCCGGTGGCGCCGCGATCGACGCCAAGAAGCTGTTCGTCGCGGGCAACCCGCAGACCGGCGCCGTGGCCTGCGGCAGCTGCCACACCCTCGCGGCCGCCGGGACGACGGCGCAGACCGGCCCGAATCTCGACGAGGTCCTGAAGGCGGGCGACGCCGCGGCGATCCGCGAGATGATCGTGGAGCCCGGCAAGGAGATCGCGAAGGGCTACGGAGCGAACATCATGCCGCCGAACTACGGTCAGAGCCTGACGCCCGCAGAGCTTGACGCGCTCGTCACGTACATCGACAAGAGCGTGCACGGAGGGAAGTAGGAATGGCAGCGAAGCTTCGAGCCCCGGGGTGGTACCGGGCGATCCTGTTCATCGCACTCGGCATCGGGTTCTCGTTCGCCCTGCTGTGCTCGCTGCGCTGGGCCTTCGACGCGAGCCCCGTCTACGACGGCGAGGGCGTTCTGCAGGTCGCGCTGCTGACGGTCCCGATCTGGTTCCTGGCGGGCATCGGCTGCTTCGACTACTGGGCCCGCTGGGCGAGTGGCAAGCAGGTCGTGGACGACCACAAGGACCACGGCGCGCACTCCTGGAAGGACTACTTCAAGGTCAACACCGACCACAAGGTCATCGGCGTCCAGTACGTCTGCCTGTCCTTCATCTTCATGTTCATCGGCGGCCTGCTCGCGATGCTCGTGCGCGCGGAGCTCGCCGCGCCGGGCCGCCAGTTCGTCGACGCGAACACGTACAACGGCCTCTTCTCGGCGCACGCGTCGATCCTGATCTTCCTGTTCATCATCCCGGTGTTCGCCGGCATGGCGAACTACGTCCTGCCGCTGATGATCGGCGCGCCGGACATGGCGTTCCCGCGCCTGAACGCGCTGTCGTTCTGGATGCTCCCGGCAGCGGGCGTCATGCTGATGCTCGGCTTCCTTGCCCCGGGCGGCACCTTCGCGTCGGGCTGGACGGCCTATGCGCCACTCTCGACCAGTGCGCCGATCGGTCAGACCTTCTTCACGATCGGCGTGCAGTTCGCGGGCGCCTCATCAATCGCGACGGCGCTGAATTTCCTGGTGACGATCATCACCATGCGTGCGCCCGGCATGACGTTCTTCCGCATGCCGCTGCTCGTCTGGGCGAACTTCTCGACGTCCCTGCTCGTCGTCATCGCGACGCCGTTCGTCGCCGCCTCGCAGTTCATGGTGCTCCTCGACCGCGCGCTCGGGTTCAACTTCTTCGACGCGGCCAACGGCGGCGACGTGCTCATGTACCAGCACGTCTTCTGGTTCTACTCGCACCCGGCCGTCTACATCATGATGTTGCCCGGCTTCGGGATCATCAGCGAGGTCCTCGCGGTCAAATCCCGAAAGCCCGTGTTCGGCTACCGGATGATGGCGTTCTCGCTCCTGGCGATCGTCGTCCTCGGATTCACGGTGTGGGCGCACCACATGTTCGTCAGCGGCATGCAGGACTGGATCCGCATCCCGATGATGATCACGACCGCGCTGATCGCCATCCCGACCGGCATCAAGATCTTCTCCTGGCTCGGGACGATGTGGCAGGGCGTGCTGCACATGGACACGCCGATGCTGTTCGCCGTCGGGTTCCTGACGATGTTCACGCTCGGCGGCATCTCGGGCGTGATGCTCGCGATGGTGCCGCTCGACATCCACGTCAGCGACACGTACTTCATCGTCGCGCACATCCACTACGTGCTCTTCGGCGGGTCCCTGCTGACGATCTTCGCCGGCGTCTACTACTGGTTCCCGAAGATGACCGGGCGGATGTACAACGAGCGCCTGGGCAGGATCCACTTCTGGCTGACCTTCGTGGCCTTCAACGTGACGTTCGCGCCGATGCACCTCATCGGCGTCCAGGGCATGCCTCGCCGCGTCTACGACTACGCCGAGGAGTTCGCGACCTGGAACATGATCGTCTCGGTCGCCTCGTTCGTCCTCGGGCTCTCGACGCTGATCTTCCTCTACAACGTCATCACGTCCTGGCGCAGCGGGCCGCGCGCGGTCGCGAACCCGTGGAAGGCCCTCACGATCGAGTGGCAGGTGTCCTCGCCGCCGCCGATCTTCAACTTCGACTCGATCCCGTCGGTGGTCGGCGGGCCCTACGAGTACGGCGTCCCCGGCGCGGTGCATGCCGTGTTCCAGGACGCGGAGCCGCATGTCCCGGCGGGCGCGGAGACGTCCTCCGCGGGTGCGGCGACGGCCGTCCTCGAGAAGGAGGAGTAGACCGTGCGCACGATTCTCGCCGTCGCCAATGAGACGCTCGCGGGCCCCAAGCTCGTCGCGCGAGCCCGCGAGGAGGCCGCCAAGGGCGACGCGCGCGTCGTGCTGTGCGTGCCGCGCAAGAACCCCTCGCACGGCAACATCATCTACGCCGACTCCGTCTACGACGCCGCGCAGGTCCGGGTGGACCTCGCCCGCAGCGTGCTCCGTGAGCTCGGGATCAACGCGATCGGCGAGGTCGGCGACCCCGACCCGTACACGGCGACGATGGACATGGTCGCGGAGTACAACCCGGACCAGATCATCGTCTCGACGCTCCCCGAGACCACGTCCGGCTGGCTTCGCCGCGACTTCGTCGAGCGCATCGAGGACGCGGTCGACATCCCGGTCGAGCACCTCATCACGGACCTCGACGACGAGACGTCGCCGTTCGACACGACGGTCGTGGTCGCGAACCGCACGACGAACAGCGACGCGCTGATCGCCGAGCTGCGCCGCGAGGCCGACGCCGAGCCCGAGGGCCGCGCCCGGCTCTTCATCTTCGTCGTCCCGATCGAGGGCGGCGAGGGCGTGGCGCACAAGCGCGCCCGGGCGCGCCTGGACCAGGTCGTTGACCGCGCACGCGCCGCCGACCTGCTCGCCGCCGGCATGACGGGCGATCCGGACCCGTACACGGCGACGATGAACGCCCTGAACTTCTTCGAGGTCGACGACATCGTCATCTCGACCTACCCCGAGACCCGTTCCGGCTGGCTGCGCGCCGATCTCATCGACCGCGTGCGCAAGGCCTCCGGCAAGCCCGTCACCCACATCGTCTCCCAGCCCGAGGACGCCGGCGTCACCGCCTAGCGCGGCACGCACGAGCCAAGAGGAATTCCATGGAAGCCGCAGCGATCCCCGCCGCCGTCGCCCACGACGACCATCACCACGGCCCGCCGACGGCCAACCACAGCTCGACGGTCCACCCCGAGCAGCTCGGGATCCTCCTCTTCATCATCTCGGAGCTCATGCTCTTCGCCGCCTTCTTCGCGGCGATGTTCTTCATCCGCGTCGTGGCGGGTGACACCTGGCCGCCGAACGGCGACCTGCCCGTCGCCATCGCCGCGACGAACGCCGCGGTGCTCCTCTCGTCCTCGGTGACGATGCACTGGACGGACATCTCCGCCAAGCGCAACAACCAGTTCGCCATGCGCGCCGGCATCGTCACGACGTTCCTGCTGGGCTCGACGTTCCTCTTCGTGCAGATCAACGAGTACCTGCACCTGGGCTTCACGCCGAAGACGAACGCCTCGGCGTCCTCCTTCTTCGCCCTCACGGGCCTGCACGGCGCCCACGTCGTCATCGGCCTGATCCTGCTCTTCGTCTCGGCCGTGCGGATCTTCAAGGGCCGCGTCGGGCCCGAGAACTGGAAGGGCCTCGAGGTCGCCGGCATCTACTGGCACTTCGTCGACGTCATGTGGGTCGTCGTGTTCACGACGGTCTACATCCTCGGGTGAGCGACGCGCCCGAAGGCCCCGGCGCTCCAGAGCGCCCGCAGGAACCGCAGGACCCCGCCGATCAGGAGCTGATCCCGCGAAAGCCGGGCGAGCCCGCCTGGATGCGCCTGATCGGCCCCATACGCAGCGAGAACGCCGCGTTCACGGCCGTCCTGTGGGCCGGGGGCGTCGCGCTGGCGATCGCTGTCGTGGTCGTCGTCGTCCGCGCGCTCAGCTGAGGGCGCGGACTGCCCGGCTACTTGTTGGCCTGGGCCGCGACGAAGTCCGCGATCGTCTTGATGTCCGCGGGCGAGATCTGGCCCTTGAAGGCCGGCATCGCGTTCTTGCCATTGGTGATCTGCGCGTCGATCGCGGCGGCGTCGAGCTGCGTCTGATCGAGCTTCGGCCCGGTCGCTCCCGTCGTTCCGACCGGCGTGAACGCGTGACACGACCCGCAGTTCTCGGCGAAGAGCTTGCCGCCCGCCGTGTTCGCCTGCGGCCCGCTGGCGCCCTTCACGGCCTCTGCCAGAAGACCCTGGTCCTTGCCGGGGATGCCGGCGGTCGCCGCGACGTACGCCGCGACGTCCTCGGCGTCATCACCGGTCACGAGGTCGGCAGGCATGGTGAAGCCGCGGCCGGGATAGGCGATCTGGCCGAGCACCACGCCGCGGACGGCGTCCGCGCCCCACCCCTCGCCGCGGGACACCGCGAACGCCTGGTCGAGGTTCGGGCCGGTGACGCCCTTGGTGCCCGCCCGGTTCAGGATGTGGCACGAGCCGCACTTCTCGACGAACTGCTGCTTGCCGTTCACGAGATCGGCGCTGTCCTGGCTGCCGGAATTCGTGCAGCCCGAGACGGCGATGGCGGCGGCCGCGAGCGCGGCGGGGACCGCCGTGCGCGCCACCCTTGTCACAGCGTGGTTCTTCCTCCCCATGAGCGGATGAACCCTATCCAGAGTTGCGGACCGCATGCCACCTCCCTCCGCGACCGGGCGTGGCGACAGCCGCCCGCGGCCCCCGCTAGCATCCGCGCCATGGCGTCCAGTCAGCGCTACCGCCTGCGCAATCCCTCCACCGGCCGCGACATCATCATGGAGGCCGAGCCCGACCGCATCTACCTCGACGAGGAGACCGGCGAGCGCCTGGAGATCGTCGGGACGGTGCTGCCGCTCGCCCCGAGCGAGTCGCGCCTGCCCTGGGCGGTCGAGAACCTGCGCTTCTGCAACTGGTGCGACCAGCCCGCGCAGCGCGATCTCAACGACTGCCCGACGTGCGGCCGCCGCATGGCGCCGCTCGGCGGCTGAACGTCACCCTGCGCGTACCGGCCACCCGCCGCGGTACCCTGCCCGCGTGATGCGCTCTGCAGTCGCTGCGACCACCTGCGCCCTCGTCCTGACGGCGAGCCTCGGCCTGTCCGCCTGTGGCGGCGGGAACGACGCCACCGACAAGATGCCGACGAGCGCCCCCGCCCTGCTCCCGCCGGACGACGCGAACGACCTCGCGTCCGGCACGGGCACGTCGACGACGACGTCCACGACGACGACCGACACGACGGCGACGGACACCACCGGCGCCGACACGGACACCGGCGGGGCCACCGACGACACCGGCGCGGGGACGGACACCGGCGGCGCGGGGACGGACACCGGCGGCGCGGACACCGACACCGACACCGGCGGCGCCACCCCGAATCCCGGCGGCGTCACGCCGGACGCCACGGCGGGCGCAGGGTCCTTCCAGGGCTTCTGCGACGCGAATCCCGGCGCCTGCTGAGCGCCGGGCGCGCCGCGGCCGGCGCGCCTCCTACTTCTTCGGCTTCACCGGGTCGGTGACCATCGTCGCGCTGTAGTTCAGGCGCGCCGTGCGGTAGAGGCAGTAGTACTGCGCGAGCTGCTGGTCCTTGACCTGCGCGACCTGCTGGACCGAGTCCTGGCAGGTGCCCTTCTCACGGCTCGCGCGCCAGGAGGTGTCGCTGCCCAGCCCGACCGCGAGGATCGGCGCCCAGGTCTTCGAGGTGATCGCGATGATCTGCCCCTTCTTGACCGGGATGCTCTTGGCGAGCGCGAACTGCACGGTCGTGCCGAAGTAGTCGGCGACCTTGAACGCCTCGCTCTGCGCCGCGACGCGGGAGCGCAGCTTGCTGCGCGGGTTGAGCACGGTGACCTGCACCTCGGGCTCCCCGTACTGCGGCGAGTTGGCCGGCGCGCCCTTGCCGCCGGAGAAGAACAGGGCCTGCTTGGGGCCGGGCTTGCCGAGACCGACGGAGAAGGCGACGATGCGCCCGTCCTTCGTCGCGGTCATGAGGCCGCGGTTCGTGCCGACCTTCGCCTGGTAGCCCGTGAGGCGGGCGACGGCGAAGCACTTGGGCACCGGACCGGGGCAGCTCGACTTGACCTGCGGGTCGAGCTTGCCGATCTCGATGATCTCGGCGGAGGCTGCTGCGGGGAGGGTGAGGGCAAGGCCGCATGACACCGCGGCCGCCCGAAGGAGGCGTCGTTGCATTACATCCATTGAACACGCTCAGGCGCCGAAATGTTGCGGTTCGGTCGCTCCGGATTTCCGTTTCTTGGATGCCCGCTGACGATCCTGGGCCTCCCCGCTGCACCCCGGCGTGCGCGTCAGCGGCCCTCGTACGTCGCCTTCCCCGGCCCCTCCTCGAGGAACGACCGGACGGCGCGCTGCAGATCCTCCGTCCCGAACAGGGCTCCCGCCGACCTCGGGCACGAGCGCGTCCGCGGCGCGTGCTCCGCCCTCCTTCTGGGCCGCGACGAGCCGCTTGGTCGCCGCGTGCGCGCGCGTCGGCCCGTGTGCCAGGCGCAGCGCGAACGCGCGGGCGGCCGCGTCGAAGTCCGCGTCGGGGAGCACCCGGTTGACGACGTTCCAGCGCTCGAGCGTGGCGGCGTCGTAGAGCTCGCCGGTCATCACGAGCTCCTTGGCCCGCGCCGGTCCTGCGCGCTCGGCGAGCCGCTGGGGCCCGCCCATCGACGGCGTGAGCCCGACGACGATCTCCACCAGCCCGAAGCGCGCCGACTCGGCGGCCAGGAGCACGTCGCACGCCAGGGCGAGCTCGAAGGCGGCCGTCAGGCACAGCGAATGCGCAGCGAACACGACCGGACAGGGCAGCTCCTCGACGGCGTGGATCGTCTCGAGCAGCTCGCGCCACAGCGCCGCGCCCTCCTCCGGGGTCACGCCGACGAAGCGGTGGACGTCGACGCCGCCGCTCACGACGCGTCCCTCTGCGCGGATCAGCAGCCCGCGCGGCGGTGCGGCGGCCAGCTCGACCACCGCAGCGCGCAGGCCGTCCATCATCGCCTGGTCGAAGAGGTTCAGCGGCGGGGCGTCGAGCGTGAGGACGGCGAGCGGTCCGTCGTGGTCGAGCCGGATCGGGAGCTCCGCGCTCATGCGCCCTCACCGCGCAGCACGGCCGCGGTCGCGGCGACCTCGTCCATGTCCCCGGGTCCCGGGACCCACGGCAGGCGCAGCGGGTCGTCCGCGTATCGCGGGATCACGTGGACGTGGAAGTGGAAGACCGACTGCCACGCCGCGGCGCCGCACGCGTTGAGGAGGTTCACGCCGTCGGCCCCGAGCCGGTCGCGGGCGCGCTCGGCGAGCCGCTGGGCGGCGACCGCGGTCGCCGCGACGTCCTCGGCCGGCGTGTCGTGCAGGTCGACGCTGTGGGCCCGCGGGATCACGAGCGCGTGCCCGCGCGTCGCCGGGTTGATGTCCATGAAGGACACGGTCCGCTCGTCCTCGTCGACGATCTGGGCTGGGAGCTCGCCGGCGAGGATCCGGCAGAAGAGGCAGGTGGGGTCTGGATCGGCCATGCGCGAAGCCTAGACTGCGGCCGATGGCGTCCGACTCCGAGCTGCACGGCCTCTCGAAGGAGGCGATCGACCACCTCGCCGCGTTCGACCGGCCGTCGGCGTCGGAGGGCGAGCGGCGCGCCGCGGAGTGGATCGCCGGCCGCCTGCGCTCCGAGGGCGCGCGCGACGTCCGCGTCGAGGAGGAACGCGCCCACGGGACCTACTGGTGGCCGCTCGGCCTGCTGGCGCTCGGCGGCGCGCTCGCGTCGCTCAGCCGCCGCCGCCTCGTACGCCTGGTCGGCGGGGCCGTGGCCGCAGCGGGGATCGCCGACGACGTCTCCGGAGGACGGCTGTGGTTTCGTCGCGCGGCGCTCCCCCACCACCCGACCTGGAACGTCGTCGCCGAGGCCGGCGACCCCGGCGCCGACCGCACGGTCGTCGTCGTCGCGCATCACGACGCCGCGAACTGGAGCCTGCTCTTCGCGCCGCACATCCCCCGGTTCTTCGCGCGCCGGTTTCCCGGCCTGATCGAGCGTTCGAACACCACCCCGGCGGTGATGTTCCCGGTCGTCGGAGGCCCGCTGCTCGTCGCCCTCAGCGGGCTGCTGGGGTCCCGCGTGCTGCGGCGTCTGGGCGGCGTGCTCGCGTTCGGCACCGCGGCGACGATGGTCGAGATCGGGTCGCGCTCGACGGTCCCCGGAGCCAACGACAACCTGACCGGCGTCGCGACGGTCCTGGGCCTCGCGCGCACGCTGGCCGAGCGGCCGGTCGAGGGCATCCGCGTGCTGCTCGTCTCGACCGGGTCCGAGGAGTCGTTCATGGAGGGGATGCAGGCGTTCGCCGCCCGGCACTTCGCGACGCTGCCGGTCGACCGCACGCACGTCATCTGTGTGGACACGGTGGGGTCGCCGACGCTCATGCAGCTCGAGGGCGAGGGCATGCTCGTGATCCGCGACTACCCCGCCGACTTCAAGGACCTCGTCGCGGACGTCGCGTCCGAGGCCGGCGTCGAGCTGATCCGCGGGATCCGCTTCCGCAACGCCACCGACGGCCTGATCGCGATGAAGGCCGGCTACCCGACCGTGATGCTCGGCTCGATGAACGAGTTCAAGGCGCCGTCGAACTACCACTGGCCGACGGACACGGCCGCGAACGTCATCCACGAGACCGTCGTGAGCTGCATCCGCGTCTGCGACGGGACGATCAGGCGGCTCGCCGCGCGCTAGGCGCCGGCGTCGCCCAGCAGCAGGCGGCGGCCCTCGTCGACCGCCTGCTCGGGCGTCACGACCTCGCCCGCGTACTGCGCCTCGGCGATCGCAGCGAGCAGCTCCCCGAGCCGCGGGCCCGGCTCGATGCCCAGCGCCGCGGCGAGCGCGTCCCCGCGCACCAGCGGCGCCGCCGGCCCGTCCGCATGCCACACGAGCGCGTCGCCGAGCATCGGGAGCGCGACCTCCAGGTGCCGGGCGATCGCCTCCTCGTGCTTGCGACCCCGGGTGGCGAGGCGGTCGGCGATGCCCAGGAGCGTCACGTCCGGGGCGACGGGATCGCAGGCCACGAGGTAGCGGTGCACCTGGCGGCGGCCCAGCGGCCGCTCGTGCACGAGGAATCCGAGACGCAGGTGATGGCGCGCCAGCGCGGCGACGTGCGCCCGCAGCCGCTCGCTGGCACGCATGCGGCCGAGGATCGCGCGGGACATCGCCGCGCCCTCGCGGTCGTGGTGCGGGAAGCCGACCCGGCCCTCGCCCATGTCGGTGCGCGTCACCGGCTTGGCGATGTCGTGCAGCAGCGCACCCCAGCGCAGCGCTCCTCCGCGGGTGAGGTCGTCGGCGAGGGGCTCGGCGAGCAGCGCGGCGACGCCGGCGGCGAGCTCGGGGCCGACGGCGCGCTCCGGGTCGCGCTCGAGCGCGATCGTCTCCGCGAGGACCTCGAGCGTGTGCCCATGGACGTCGAGGTGGTGGTAGACGGTCTGCCCGACGCCGCGCAGGGCCTCGAGCTCGGGGAGGACGACGGCGGTCGCCCCCAGGTCGTCGAGCAGCGCCAGGCCCGCGAGCGCGTCGTCGGCGCCGACGATGCGCCGCAGCTCGGCGAAGACGCGCTCGCCGGCGACGTCCTGCAGGCCGGCGGCGTGCGCGCGAGCGGCCGCGATCGTGCCCGGGTCGACCGTGAACCCGAGGTCGACGGCCAGCCGCGCGACGCGCAGGATCCGCAGGGGGTCGTCGGCGAAGGCCTGCGGGCCGGCCATGCGCAGGCGCCGGGCTTCCAGGTCGGCCAGGCCGCCGCACACGTCGAGCGGATCGCCGCCGGCGAGCGGCTCGGCGAGCGCGTTCACGGTGAGGTCGCGCCCGCGCAGGTCGTCCTCGATCCTCGCGCCCTGAAGCGGGCTCAGGTCCACCTGCCAGGCGCCGCCGGGCCCGATGATCCGCCAGCCCCCGAACTCCTCCGAGAGCGGGAACGCCGCCGTCCCTCGGGGCGCGGCCGCGCGGACCGCGGCCGCGGCGGCGGCCACGTCGCCGGTGAGCGCGAGATCGAGGTCGAGCCCGGCGTCCGGGCGCCCCAGCAGGCGGTCGCGGACCGCCCCGCCCACCAGCCAGGCGTCCCGGCCGGCGAGCGCCCCGCGGAGCAGGTCGAGCGGCGTGGCGGGCTCGCTCACGCCGCCCCGACGTGCACGCGCGGCACGCGCGCCCCGATACCGCAGGTCACCTCGTAGTTGATCGTGCCGAGCCGGCGCGCGAGCTCCTCGGTGAGGATCCGCTCGGTTCCGCGGGCCCCGATGAGGACCGCCTCGGCGCCGACGGCGGCTGCGTCTCCCAGCGTGCCGACGTCGAGCGTCACGTTGTCCATGCTGACCGTGCCCACGAGCGGCACGCGCCGGCCTGCGACCAGCACGTCCGCATTGTTCGTCAGGTCGCGGCGCCAGCCGTCGCCGTAGCCGATCGGGACGGTCGCGATCACGGTCGGCTCCTGCGCGATGAATCGCCGGCCGTAGCCCGCGCTCTCCCCTGGCGCGATCGGCTTGACGGCGGCGAGGTACGAGCTGAGCTCCATCGCCGGCTCGAGATCCCGGTCCGCCGGGTCGACACCGAACGGGTCCAGGCCGTAGAGCGCGACGCCCGGGCGGACGAGGTCGAAGTGCGCGGCCGGATCGCGGAGCGTCGCCGCGCTGTTGGCGGCGTGCAGCAGGACCCCCGGGTATCGCTCGGCGAGTGGCCGCGCCCAGGCGGAGAACCGGTCGAGCTGCTCGCCGAAGAACGCATCGCCGCGCTCGTCGGCCGTCGCGAAGTGCGTGGTGAGGCCCGCGAGCTCGACCCCCGGCGCATCCGCCGCGGCAGCCGCGACGGCCGTCGCGAGGGCCGGGTCGCGCGTTCCGAGCCGGCCCATGCCGGTGTCGAGCTTCACGTGGACCCGCCCGCCGCCATGCGCGCTGACGCGCGCGACGGTCTCCTCGCGCCACACGACGACGTCGGCGTCCGCGTCCAGCGCGATCGGCAGCTCCTCGTCGCTCAGCGCCCCGAGGACGAGGACGCGGCCCGTGACGCCCGCCGACCGCAGGTCCGCCGCCTCCATGGCCGTCGCGACGGCGAGCCACCCGGCCCCGCCCGCCAGTGCGGCCCTCGCGGCGGGGACCATCCCGTGTCCGTACGCGTCGGCCTTGACGACCGCGCAGACCGCGGCGCCCGGAGCGGCGGCCGCCATGCGCGCGGTGTTGCGCTCGATCGCGCCGAGGTCGATCCGCGCGAGCGCCCGGATCATCCGCGGCTCCGCGGCCGTGCGTGGGGAAGCTCGGCGATGACGTCGCCGGCGGTGACACCGTCGACGCCGAGGCGCTCGGCGGCCCGGACACCGGCGCGGGCGTGCAGCCGCACGGCAGCCGCTGCGGCGCGCACGGGCTCGATGTCGCGCGCGAGCAGCGCTCCGAGCACGCCGCTCAGCACGTCCCCGGTCCCGGCCGTCGCGAGCGCGGGCGTCGCCCCGGGGCTGACGAGGACGTCGCCGCCGGGATCGGCGATCAGGGTGTCGTCGCCCTTGAGCACGACGACGGCGCCCGCGATCCGTGCCGCCTCCCGCGCGTGGTGCAGGCGCCGTGCCCGGACGTCCTGCGCCGGTACGCCGAGCAGCCGGCCGAGCTCGCCCTCGTGCGGCGTCAGGACCGTCGCAGCGGGGCGCGAGGCGAGGTCCTCCAGCAGGCCGGCGTGGGCGTTCAGGCCGTCGGCGTCGAGCACGAGCGGGACCGGCGCCTGCGCCGCCGCGGCGCGCGCGAACGCCGCCGCCGCGTCGCTGCGGCCGAGCCCCGGGCCGAGCACGAGCGCACCGCCGCGGCGATGCGCCTCGGCCAGGACCACGCGCACGCCGGCGGCGACGTGATGTCCCTCCTCGTCCGGGAGCGCCAGCTGCATCACCTCGACGAGGTGCGCGGCGGCGATCGGCTGCTGGGAGTCCGGAACGCAGGCGGTCACGTATCCGGCGCCGGCCCGCGCGGCAGCCTCGCTCGCGAGAATCGTCGCGCCGAGGAGCCCGCGCGATCCACCCGCCACGAGGACGTGGCCGCTCGTGAACTTCGTCCACCCGGCGCCACGGGCGGCGAGCGTCGCCAGCAGCGCGTCGTCCTCGATCAGGCCGACGTCGGGTGCGGGCGCCGGCGCGCCCGCCGGAATCCCGATGTCCACGACCCGCACCGTCCCGGCGCGGTCCTTGCCGGGATTCACGTACAGGCCGGGCTTGGCCGCATGGAAGGTCGCGGTCGCGACGGCGCACACGGCCTCACCGGCGATCTCCCCGGTCGCGGCGTCCACGCCGCTGGGGACGTCGCAGGCGACGACCGGCACGTCGCAGCGCGCGATCGCGGCGATCGCCTCCGCGGCGAGCCCGCGGGGCTCCCCGCTGAAGCCGGTCCCGAGCAGCGCGTCGACGACCACGGCGGCGCCGTCGAGCGCCGCGGGGTCGAACCGGCGCGGCGGATCGCCGGGCAGGCGCTCCAGCTGCTCGGCGGCGTCGCCGCCGAGCTTCGCGGGATCGCTCGCTGCGAGCACCCGCACCTCGCGCCACGCCTCGCGCAGCAGGCGTGCGCAGGCGTAACCGTCGCCGCCGTTGTTGCCGCCGCCGCAGACGACGACCACCTCACCCTCCGGCGCGACCTCCTGGACGAGCGCCGCAAGCCCACTCGAGGCGGCCTCCATGAGCTCGAGCGACGGGATCCCCAGCTCGTCGATCGCCCAGCGGTCGGCGGCGCGCGATGCCTCGGCGCCCGGCAGCCCCGCTGCCCAGTGCGGGAGGGTCACGCCGCAACCGCCACGGCGCCGGCCGTCGTCGCGGTGTGGGTGAGCGTGAGCAGGACCGTCGCACCGAGCTCGTCCGCGCGGCGCTGCGCCGCCCCCTCGAGCCGCGCCGACGGCCGTCCGGCGGCATCGCGGACCACCTCGATCTCCCGCGGGCGCAGCACGTCGAGCCCGAGCGCCTTCGTCACGGCCTCCTTGGCACAGAACCGTGCTGCGAGCTGCTGGGCCGGGCGTGCATGCTGCTCCGCGTACGCCAGCTCCGCATCGGTGAACAGCCGCGCGGCAAGCGCGGGCCGGCGCTCGAGCGCCCGTTCGAGCCGCGCGATGTCCAAGAGGTCGAGGCCGACGCCGTGCATCTGCGCCGAATCTACCGGGGCGCGCGGCTCACACCGGGCTCGCGCCGTCAGGTGAAGATGATCTGACCGCCGTCCGCGAGCTCGTAGAACTCGCCCACCGTGATGATGTCCTCGACCTGCTCGATGAAGTCGTCCTTCGTCAGGTCGAACATGTCGACCGAGGCCTTGCAGGCGAAGAGCCGCCCGCCCGAGTCGGCGATCAGCTCGACGAACTCGGGAATCGGCGGGATGTCGAGCTCCTCCATCTTCTTGGCCATCTGGTGCGTCACGATCGACGACATGCCGGGCACACCGCCGAGCCAGGTGGCCAGGTGGAGACCCGGATTGCCGACGGAGGCGACCTTCACGTGCTCGTGGCGCTCGCGGTGGATCGCGTCCATCCCGAAGAACGTGAAGAAGACGTTCGCCTCGATGCCCTCCATGCGCGCGCCGTTGGCCATGATCAGCCCGGGATAGACGCCCTCGAGCGAGCCCTTGCTGATGATGATCGAGACCTTGTCCATGTCCTGTGCCTCCTAGATGCAGCCGCGCGGCTTGGGGATCCCGCCGACCTTCGCGGCGAGCTTGGCGGGACCCTTGGGGAACAGCTGGTAGAGCTCCTTGATCGGGACACCTGACGCCTTGCCGAGCGTCCGGATCGACGGTGCGCTGCCGTCGCGCAGGTAGGTCTCGCGCATGAAGTCGACGACCTGCCAGTGCCGGTCGGTCAGGTCGGGGATGCCGTTCTCGCGCGCGATCTCCTCACCGACCTCGCGCGTCCACTGCTCGGGGCTCTGCAGGAACCCCTCGTCGTCGACGTCGACGGCCTGCCCCGCGATGGTCTGCGTGGTCACGTCGCTGCTCCTCTCACTCGTCGGGCCGGTGCTTGCCGGCCATCTGCATCTGGTCGCCGATCCCGGGGATCTCCCGGCCGGGCAGCAGCGCGTGCCAGTACACCCACTCGAACATGACCTTGCCCATGTGGTTCAGCCGGGATTCGCGCAGCAGCGGAAGCGGCCCGACGTGCGGCTCGGGGTAGCGCCCGGGCAGCGGCTCGGTCTCGTAGTTGAAGTCGATCAGCAGCGCCTTGCTGAAGCCCGTCTCGATGAAGCAGTTCGCGTGCCCGTCGAAGCGCGGCTCCAGCGGCCGCCCGGCGAGCAGGTGCGCGACGTTCCGCACGAGCGTCTCCCCCTCGAAGTGCGTCACCGACCCGGCCTTCGAGGTCGGGAGGTTCGCGGCGTCGCCGATCACGAAGACGTTCGGCGCACAGGCGGCCTGCAGCGTGTGGGCGTCGGCACGGACGAACCCGAGGTCGTCGCCCAGTCCCGGTGAGCGCTCGACGTACGCCGCGCCGCCGTGGACGGGGACCGTCGCGAGCAGGTCGTATGGCACCTCGCGCTCGTCCCAGCTGCGCAGGACCCGCGCGGCACCGTCGACCTCACCGGTCGCGAACTCCGTCTCGAGCCGGATGCCCTTCTCCTCCAGCAGCCCGCCGAGGACCTCGGAGGCCACCGGCTTGGTGAACGCCCCGTCGAGCGGTGTCACGAAGGTGATCTCGACGCGGTCGCGGATGCCGCGGTCCGTGAAGTACCAGTCGGCGAGGAAGGCGAACTCGAGCGGCGCGACCGGGCACTTGATCGGCATGTCGACGATGTTCACGACCAGGCGCCCGCCGTCGAAGTCCCGCAGCGCGTCGCGGAGCCCGGTGGCTCCGTCGACCGTGTAGAAGGTGAAGGCCGTCTCGTTCCAGCCCTCGCCGGTCATGCCCTCTGTCTCCTCCGGCTGCAGGCGCACGCCGGTGGCGACGATCAGGACGTCGTAGAGCAGCTCGGCACCGTCGGCGAGCACGACGGTGTTCGCGGCCGTCTCGACCCGGTCGATCTCCGCGAGGATCAGGTGGATGCCCTCGTGCAGCTGGGCGGCCCGGGACCGGACCATGCTTTCGGGCGCCGCGAGGCCGAACGGGAGGAAGATCAGCGCCGGCTGGTAGACGTGCGCGTCGTCCTGGTCGACGACGGTGATCTCAGCGGCGGGGCCGAGCTCGCGATGCAGCCGGTTTGCGGTGAGTGTCCCGCCTGTCCCGCCGCCGAGGATGACGATCCTGTGGAGTCCCGCAGTCACCCGTTGGACGCTACGCCCGGCTGCGGGAGTCTGCGTCCGTGGAAACCCGCTACTCGACCGTGACGGTCTTCGCGAGGTTGCGCGGCTGATCGACGTTCAGCCCGCGGCGCCTGGCGATCCGGTAGGCCAGGAGCTGGAGCGGGATGACGGCCAGCAGCGGTTGCAGCATCCAGTCCGTCCGCGGGACGCGGATGACCGACTCGGCGTGCTCGCCGATGTCGACGTTGCCCTCGGTCGCGACGGCGATCACGTGGGCGCCGCGCGCGCGGACCTCCTGCATGTTCGAGACGACCTTCTCGAGCACCGGCGAGTCCGTCGCGACGGTGACGACGGGCGTGGACTCGCTGAGCAGGGCGATCGGGCCGTGCTTCATCTCCCCCGCCGCATACGCGTCGGTCGAGATGTAGGAGACCTCCTTGAGCTTCAGCGCGCCCTCGTGGGCGACCGCGACGCCGGCGTGGCGACCGAGGTACAGGAAGAAGCCGTCGCGCCAGTGACGGTCGGCGATCGCCTTGATCTCCGGCTCGACGTGCGCGAGCAGGTGCTGGATCTGGCTCGGCATCCCCTTGAGCTCGGCGACGAGCTGCGTGCGGCGCTCCGAGTCGAGCGTGCCGTGCAGCTCCGCGAGACGCAGGGCGAGCAGGTACATGACCGCGACCTGGCAGAGGAACGTCTTCGTCGCGGCGACGGAGACCTCCAGGCCGGCGCGCGTGAAGAGGACCCCGTCGGCGTCGCGCGTGGCCTGCGAGCCCATGATGTTCGTGATCGCCAGGACGGTCGCGCCGCGCTCGCGCGCGATGCGCATCGCCGCGAGGGTGTCCGCGGTCTCGCCGGACTGGGTGATGCCGATGACGAGGTCACCGGGGCCGACGATCGGGTTGCGGTAGCGGTATTCGCTCGCGATCTCGACCTCGACGGGCACGCGCGCGAACTCCTCGATCGCGTACCGGCCGATGAGCCCGGCGTGGTAGGAGGTGCCGCAGGCGACGACGATGATCCGCTTCGTCGCGAGCAGCTGCTCGTCGTCGAGCATGCCCTCGTCGTCGAGGTCCACCCCGTCCTCGCGGACGGTGCGGTCGGCGATCGTCTCGGCGATCGCGTCCGCCTGCTCGTGGATCTCCTTGAGCATGAACGTCTCGTAGCCGCCCTTCTCGGCGGTCTCCTCGTCCCAGTCGACGACGGCGACCTGCCGCTCCACGACCTCGCCGTCCGGCGTGAGGATCGTCGCCGCGCCCGGCTCGACCACGACGATCTCGCCGTTCTCGACGTACATGACGCGCCGCGTCTGCGCGAGGAACGCCGGTACGGCGGAGGCCAGGAAGCCCTCCCCGTCCCCGACCGCGGCGATCAGCGGGCACTCCTTGCGTGCGCCGACGAGCAGCTCGGGCGTGTCGAGGCTCATCGCGACGAACGCGTAATGCCCCTCCAGCTCGGCGTAGGCGCCGCGGACGGCGGTGGCGAGGTCCGAGCCGCCGTCCAGGTGCGCGGCGATCAGGTGTGCGATGACCTCGGCGTCGGTCTCACTCGTGAAGACCGCCCCGTCCGCCCGCAGGCGCTCGCGCAGGGCCAGGTAGTTCTCGACGATCCCGTTGACGACGACGTGGACGCGGTCGCTCGTGTCGAAGTGCGGGTGGGCGTTCTCCTCGTTCACGCGCCCGTGGGTCGCCCAGCGGGTGTGGCCGATGCCGATCGTCGCCTCGCGGGCGATCGTCGCGACGGCGCCGTCACCGTCGCGCTGCGCGGCCATCGCCTCGCGCAGGTGGTCGAGGTTGCCGACCGCCCGGACCGATTCGATCGCGCCGTCCGCCATCACCGAGAGCCCCGCGGAGTCATACCCGCGGTACTCGAGCTTCGTCAGGCCCTGGAGCAGGAGTTCCTGCGCCGGGCGCCGGCCGACGTATCCGACGATGCCGCACATGGCTGGGAGGGTAGTGCGCCCGGCCGTCGGGATTGGACAACAATCGGTGCAGGTGAGCGGCCGCCGGGCAACGATGCCGGCTGACGCGCCGCGTCAGCCGGCCGACTCGACGAGGGCGACGAGGCGACCGCAGACCGCCTCGCACTCCTCGGCGGTCGGCGCCTCGACCATGACGCGCACGAGCTGCTCGGTGCCGCTGGGGCGCACGAGGACGCGGCCGCGCCCGTCGAGCGCGGCGTTCTCCCCGTCGGCGGCGTCGGCCACCGCCGCCATCGCGACGTTCTTGTCCGGCACGCGGCAGTTCACGAGCGTCTGCGGCAGCTTCTCCATCCCGTGGCGGTCGGCGAGGTCGCCACCCGCCAGCGCCTCGAGCGTCAGCAGTGCGCTGGCGATGCCGTCGCCTGAGGGCACGAAGCCCATGTCGATGATGTGCCCGGACTGCTCGCCGCCGAGAGCCCACTCGCGCTCGCGGAGCGCCTCGAGGACGTAGCGGTCGCCGACCGAGGTGATCGCCACCTCGATGCCGGCCTCGCGCATCGCGGAGTGGAATCCGTAGTTCGTCATCACCGTGACGGCGACGCCGCCGCCGAGCCGGTCCTCGCCGCGCAGGTGCAGCGCGGCGAGCGCGATCAGCTCGTCGCCATCGACGACGGCGCCCGTCCGGTCGGCCGCCAGGACGCGGTCCCCATCGCCGTCGAACGCGAATCCGACGGCGTGGCCGCCAGCGGCGACCTGGGCGGCCAGGGCCGCGACGTGCGTCGAGCCGACGCCGTCGTTGATGTTGCGCCCGTCCGGCTCGGCCCCGATCGTGGTAACGGTGGCGCCGAGGCGGCGGAAGATCTCGGGGGCGACGCGGTACGTGGCACCGTGCGCGCAGTCCAGGAGGACGTCGAGCCCGCTCAGGTCGAGCCCCTGGAAGCGGACTTCGAGAGCGCGCAGATAGTCCTCCTGGGTGCCGTGCAGGGCGCGAACGCGGCCGATCGTCGTGCACGGGCCCGCGGGCGTGCGCAGGCGCTCCTCGATCGCGTCCTCGTGCTGGTCGGAGAGCTTGAAGCCGTCGCCCGCGAAGAACTTGATGCCGTTGTCGGCGTACGGGTTGTGCGACGCCGAGACGACGGCCGCCAGGTCGAAGCCGTACTGCCCGAGCAGCAGCGGGGCGGCGGGCGTCGGCAGGACGCCGCCGAGGAACACGTCGCCGCCGCCGGCGGTGACCCCCGCGGCGAGCGCGGCCTCGAGCATCTCGCCGGACTCGCGCGTGTCGCGGATCAGCAGGACCCGCGGGCGCTCCAGCCCGGTCTCCTGCGCGGCGGCGCGGCCGAGTCCGAGCGCGAGGTCCGCGGTCAGGCGCTCGCCGGCGATGCCGCGGACGCCGTCGGTGCCGAAGAGCTCACGGGCCATCGAGAAACGCCGGCGTCGGCGAACGTGCCGTGGCTAGCGCTTGCTGAACTGCGGCCGCTTGCGGGCCTTCTTGAGGCCGGCCTTCTTGCGCTCCTTGGCGCGCGCGTCGCGCGTCAGGAAGCCGCGGCGCTTGAGCTCGCCGCGAAGGTTCGGGTCGGCCTCGAGCAGCGCCTTGGAGATGCCGTGGCGCAGGGCGCCGGACTGGGCGGAGACACCGCCGCCGTGCATGCGCGCGACGACGTCCATCTTCTCCTCGTAGCCGACCGTCTCCAGCGGCTGACGGATGATGCGCTGCAGCGCGGGACGCGGGAAGAACTCGTCGAGCGTCTTGCCGTTGATCAGGTAGACGCCGGTGCCCGGCTTGAGGATGACGCGCGCGACGGCCCGCTTGCGCTTGCCGGTCGCGCTGTAGCGCGCGTCGGCGGCGAGCTCGATGACCGCGGCGATCGGCTCGTCGGCGACGACGTCCTCGTCACCGTCGGCGGCCTCCTCGCCCTCGCCCGACTCGTCGGCGTACTCGCCGTACTCGTCGCGCGCGGCTGCGCCCTCACCGTCGAGGACGATGTCGACCTCGAGGTCGGCGCCCGGAATAGCGGGCTTGGCGCGCGGAGCGGCCTCCTCCTCGGCGGGTGCCTCCGCTGCGGGGGCCTCCTCGGCGACGGGCGCTGCGGCCGGAGCCTCCTCGGCAGGGGCCTCCTCGGCGACGGGCTCCGCGACCGGGGCCTCCTCTGCGGGGGCCTCCTCTGCGACGGGCGCCTCCTCGGCCGGCGGCTGCGCCTCGGCGGCGGGCTGCTCGGCGGGGCTCTCCTCCGCGGCGGGCTCCTCGGCCTGCGCGTCGGGGGTCGGCTCGTCGTTCGGGGTCGGCTCGTCGGCCATCAGGACGTGATCTCCATCGGGGTGGGCTTCTGCGCCACATGCGGATGCTCGGGGCCCGCGTAGACCTTGAGCTTCGTGATCTGCCGGCGGGCGAGGCGGTTGCGGGGCAGCATGCCCTTGACCGCGATCCGGATGACCTCTTCGGGACGGCGCTCGAGCATCTCCTCGAGCGTGCGCTCCTTCAGGCCGCCGGGGTAGCCGGAGTGGCGCCGGTAGAGCTTCTCGCGGCGCTTGTTGCCCGTGACGGAGATCTTCTCGGCGTTGATGACGACGACGAAGTCCCCCGTATCCACGTGCGGGGTGTACTCGGGCTTGCGCTTGCCGCGCAGTGCGTCCGCGATCTGCGTCGCGAGCCGGCCGAGGGTCTGGCCGGTGGCGTCGACGACGAGCCAGTTGCGCTCGCGGTCGTCGGCGTTGGCGACGTAGGTCTTGGGATTGGGCGCGTAGGTCTTCATGGCGTGGAAAAGGCGCCGCGCGGCCGGGAACGGGCGCGGCGCGAGCACGAGAGGATAGCCGCTTGCGCGCGGCGGGTCAGTCGCCCCACCAGCCGGGCATCGTCTCGGCGTCCGCCCCGCCGCTCCCGGGCGAGCCGAAGGCGATGAAGCGCAGACCGTGGGGCCCGGCCTCGAGGGCGCGCGGCGCGCCGGGAGCCAGCCGCACGGCGTCGAGCTCGGCCACGGGGATCTCCTCGTCTCCGACACGGATCGTCCCGGCGCCGGAGAGGACGACGTAGACCTCCTCCTCCTCGCCGTGCTTGTGCCCGAAGGGCTGGCGCACCCCCGGATCGATCGACCCCGGAGACCACCGGCACAACCAACACCGCGAGCGAGAGATCGGGGATGCATGAGGCGGCGCGCCGAGTGGGTGCTGTACCGCGAGGTACTGCCCCACGAAGGCGGGGCGCCTCAGGCGCCCCGAGATCCGCGAGCCGCTACTCCCATTCGATCGTTCCCGGTGGCTTGCTGGTGATGTCGAGGACGACGCGGTTGACGTCGCGCAGCTCGTTGATCATGCGGCTGGCGATCTGCTCGAGCAGGTCGTAGGGCAGCCGCGCCCAGTCGGCGGTCATCGCGTCGTCGCTCGTGACCGCGCGGATCACGACGACGTAGCCGTAGGTGCGCTCGTCCCCCTGGACGCCGACGGTGCGCACGTCCGGCAGGACGCAGAAGGACTGCCACAGGTCCCTGTACAGGCCGGCATTGCGGATCTCGTCCTGGAGGATGAAGTCCGCGTCGCGCAGCAGGTCCAGGCGCTCCTTGGTGGCCTCCCCGCCGACGATGCGGATCGCGAGCCCCGGCCCGGGGAACGGCTGGCGCCAGACCATCCGCTCGGGCAGGCCGAGCTCGGCGCCCACGGCGCGGACCTCGTCCTTGAACAGCGCGCGCAGCGGCTCGACGAGGTCGAACTGCAGGTCGTCCGGCAGGCCGCCGACGTTGTGGTGGGACTTGATCGTCGCCGCGCCGGTCCCGCCGCCGGATTCGATGACGTCGGAGTAGAGCGTGCCCTGGACGAGGTACCGGACGTCGTCGCCGACCTCGCGCGCCTCCTCCTCGAAGACGCGGATGAACTCGGTCCCGATGATCTTGCGCTTCTGCTCGGGCTCGGAGACGCCGGCGAGCTTCTCGAGGAAGCGCTGCTCGGCATCCACCGCGACGAGCGGCACCTTGAAATGGTCGCGGAACGTGGCGACGACCTGGTCGCCCTCGTTCTTGCGCATCATCCCGTGGTCGACGAAGACGCAGGTGAGCTGGTCGCCGACGGCGCGGTGGACCAGCAGCGCGGCGACCGACGAGTCCACGCCGCCCGACAGGCCGCAGATGACCTTGCCGTCGCCGACCTGCTCGCGGATCCGCGCGATCTGCTCCTCGACGATCGACGCGGCCGACCACGTCATGTCGCACGCGCAGACGTCGCGCAGGAAGTGGGTCAGCACGTGCTGCCCGTAGGGGGTGTGCACGACCTCGGGATGGAACTGGATCCCGTAGACCCCGCGCTCGAGCGATTCGAACGCCGCGACCGGCGACTGCGTCGAGGCGGCGAGCGCGGTGAACCCCGGCGGCGCCTCGTACACGGTGTCGCGGTGCGACATCCAGCAGGGCTGCTCCGCCGGCAGATCCTTGAAGAGCACGCCCGGGTGGTGGACCGTCAGCTGCGAGCGTCCGTACTCCCCCACGTCGGCGCCCTCGACGCGGCCGCCGAGGTCGAGTGCGAGGAGCTGCATGCCGTAACAGATGCCGAGCACCGGGATGCCGAGCTCGAGCAGCTCGCGGTCGAGCTTCGGCGCGTGGTCGGAGTACACCGACGCCGGGCCGCCGGAGAGGATCAGGCCCTTGGGCCTGCGCCGTGCCACCTCGGCCGCGCCGACGTGGTGCGGGAGCAGCTCGGAGAAGACCCCGAGTTCGCGCACCCGCCGCGCGATGAGCTGCGAGTACTGCCCGCCGAAGTCCAGGACGACGACCTCGTCGACCGCGCGCGGGACGTCGATCGGCGCGGACTCGTCCGCGAACTCGGTGGCTGCGACGTCGGCCGTCACGAGGCCGTGCTCGACGCCCAGGCGGGGCTCGGTCACGCCGGCGTGGAGCTCAGAGCGGCGGCCTTGTCGGCCGGAGCGCCGTCCGTGGTGGCCGGTTCGCTCGCCGCCGGAGCGGGACGCGACGCGGCCGCGCCACGGCTGCCCATGCCGACGCCCTGCGAGGACTGCAGCAGCTTGCCCTCGGTCTGCAGGGACGGGGCGATCATGAGCTCCGCGCGGTTGAACTCGGCGACGTCCTGGTATCCGCAGGTCGCCATCGAGGTGCGCAGCGCGCCCATGAGGTTGAACGTGCCGTCGTTCTCGTGCGCGGGGCCGGCGATGATCTCCTCGAGCGACCCGTTCTGCACGGTCTGCACGCGCGCACCGCGCGGCAGCGTCGGGTGGAACGTCGCCATGCCCCAGTGGTAGCCGCGGCCGGGCGCCTCGTAGGCGCGGGCAAGCGGGGAGCCGATCATCACGGCGTCGGCGCCGCAGGCGATCGCCTTCGCGACGTCGCCGCCGGTGCGCATGCCGCCGTCGGCGATGACCTGGACGTACTCACCGGTCTCGAGCATGTGGGTGGACCGGGCGCCCGCGACGTCGGCGATCGCCGTCGCCTGCGGAACGCCGAGGCCCAGGACGCCGCGCGTGGTGCACGCCGCGCCCGGACCGACGCCGACGAGAACGCCGGCCGCGCCGGTCCGCATCAGGTGCAGACCGGTGTGGTAGCTGGCACAGCCGCCGACGACGACCGGGACCGGCTGCTCGGCGATGAACTCCTTGAGGTTCAGCGGCTCGGTGGTCTTCGAGACGTGCTCGGCGGAGACGACGGTGCCCTGGATGACCAGGATGTCGAGCCCGGCGTCGAGGACGAGGTCGATGTACGTCGTGACGCGCTGGGGCGTGAGCGAGGCCGCGGTGACGACGCCACTGGCCTTGATCTCCTCGATCCGCCGCTTCATGAGCTCCGGCTTGATCGGCTCCTGGTAGATCGCCTGCATCTCACGGGTCGCCTGGTCCTTGGGCAGGCCGGCGATGCGCTCGAGCTGGTCGTCGGCGTCCTCGTAGCGGCTGAAGATGCCCTCGAGGTTCAGCACCGCGAGGCCGCCGAGCCGGCCGATGATCGTCGCCGTGGTGGGCGAGACGACGCCGTCCATGGCGGAGGCGAGCAGCGGGATCTCGAAGCGGTAGGGCCCGAGCTTCCACGAGACGTCGACGTCGTCGGGGTCCCGCGTGCGCCGGGAGGGCACGATCGCGATGTCGTCGAATCCGTAGGCGCGGCGGGCCTTCTTCCCGCGGCCGATCTCAAGCTCCATCAGTCGATCCTACGTTCGTGGGCGGACGAAACGACCCCGCACAGACGGGTCGGAGAGGGCTTCTTCGAGGCGTGGCGGGCGGCAGCGGCCACGTGATCGAGCATAGCACCGGAGGGGCCTTCCGCCGCCCTCCGCCGAGCCCGCTTCAGCGCGGTTCAGACCGTCTCAGCAGGGGTTTCGACGCGCTCGACGTCGACCTCGGAGAGCAGGCGCTCGACCCCCTTGGGATCGATCAGGCCCGCCCCCAGGCGCTGTGTCGACTCGGCCCCGCACGCGACGCCGAAGCGCAGGCATTCCGCCGGCGCCGAGCCGGCGTACCGCGCCGCGACGTACCCGGCCAGGAACGCATCCCCGGCGCCCACCGTGGCGACCGCCTCGCGCGGCTCGATCCAGACGCGCTGCACCTGCGGGCGGCCGTCGACGAGGACGCGGGCGACGCAGCCGTCGGGCAGCGTGACGATCGCCTCGTCGGCGCCCAGCTCGCACAGCTCGGCGACCGCGACCTGGCGATCGGCCTCGTCGCGGAACTCGTGGCCGACGAGCTCCTCGGCCTCGAGGACGTTCGGCGAGACGACCTGCGGCTCCGCGCGCACGGCGAGGCGCATGGGCTCACCCTCCGCGTCCACGACGGTCGTGACCTTCATCCGCTCCAGCTCGCGGATCAGGTCGGCGTAGACCGAGGGATCCACGCCCCGCGGGAGCGAGCCGGCGAAGACGACGATGGCGGCCCCGCTGGCGAGGTAGAGCAGCTTGTCGCGGAAGAGCTCGACCTCCTTGGCCGTCACCTCCGGGCCGCGCTCGTTGATCTCGGTCTGGGTCCCGGTGGTCGGGTCGTGGACGGAGGTGTTGGTGCGCGACTCCTCGCGGATGCGCACGAAGTCGTTGAGGATCGACTCCTCGGTCAGCTGCTCGACGATGCGCGTGCCCGTGGCCCCGCCGGCGAACCCCGTCGCGATGACGGGCCGCCCGAGCGTCTTCAGGCTGCGGGCGACGTTCACGCCCTTGCCGCCCGGCATCGTGCGCTGGTCGACCGTTCGGTGGCGGCGCCCCAGACGGAAGCTCGGCACCGACAACGACTTGTCGATGGCCGCATTGAGTGTGACGGTGATGATCACGCGGTCTCGCTCCTGGCCCGGCCGCTGCGGCGTCGAGCGCGACGGCGGCCTGCCGTGAGGCTAGCGGCTCCCGCGAGCGCCACCCCCAGCAGCAGCGCGCCGGCCAGCGGGCCGCGCAGGTCCGCCGTCCGCTGCCAGAGGCTCGCTCGCGCGACATCGGTCGCCGTGACCAGCGGGACGCGCTCGACGGCGCGGCCCCGGCGGGAGACGACGAGCTGCCCGACGCGCGTCCCGCGCGCCGCCGGCCCCTCGATCTCGGCGGGCAGGCCCGTCGCACGGACGCGCGGACGCTCGCCGCGCCGGACGACGACGCGCACCGTGCGCTGCGGCACGATCGCGACCTTGCGGTCCTGATCGGTCACCGGCAGGCGCGCCACGGGCTTTCCGGGCACGGCCGCGACGACCCGGTCGTAGCGCGTGAAGCCCCAGCGCAGCAGCGCCAGCGTGTCGGCGTTGCGTGCCGCCTCGCTCGGGGTGCCCAGCACGACGCTCACCAGCTCGACGCCGTCGCGGCTGCCCGAGCCCACGAGGCACCAGCCGGCGGACATCGTGTGCCCGGTCTTGACCCCGCTCACCCAGGGCACGGCGCCGACGAGGGTGTTGCGGTTGGCGAGCGTGCGCACGTGGTCGCCGCTGCGCAGGACGACCGTCGGCCGGTTCATCACGGCGCGGGCGAACGCGCTGCGCCGCACGAGCAGCGCGAGCTTCGCCAGGTCGCGGACGGTCGAGGTGTTGCCGGCCGAGAGACCGATCGGGTCGTCGTAGTGCGTGCGGGTGAGTCCCGCGCGGCGCGCGCGTTGGTTCATCAGGCGCACGAACCGGCGGGTCGTCCCTCCGACGTTCACCGCGATGGTCGCGGCGGCGTCGTTGCCGCTGGCGACCAGCAGCGCCCGGATCAGGTCGGCGGTCGTGACCTGCTCGCCGGCGCCGAACCCGGCGACGCTCTCGGCCGGCGCCGCGGCGTAGCCGACGGTCGTCATGCGGTCCGAGAGGCGCCGGCGCTCGAGCGCGAGCAGCGCCGTCATGAGCTTGGTGATCGACGCGATCGGCCGCCGGCGGTCTGCACCGCGGGCCAGGACGACGTCGCCGGTCTGCGGCTGCACGAGGATCGCCGAAGGAGCCGAGAGTCCCGGAGGCGGCGCCGCGGTCGCAGCCTGCGCGCCCACTGCCGGGCCGGCCAGCGCTGCGACGATCAGCGCCGCGCACAGGCGCCGGGTCACGAGCGGAGCTTCAGGCGCTGCCCCGGCTGCAGCGCCTGGACGTCGACATCGGGGTTCAGCGACTGCAGCGTGCCGACCGGAACGCCCGTGTCGAGGGCGATCGACGAGAGCGTGTCGCCGCTGCGAACGATGTACGTCTTGCGCACGGTCACGGTGGTCGTCGTCGTGCCCTCGCCCGAGGAGGATTTGCCGGAGGTCCGCTGGGAGGCGGGCCGGGTGGACTTGGCCGATCCGCCGCCGCCGGGCTCGGAGGCCGACTTCAGGATCCCGTAGGCGGCTGCGCCGACCGCGACGATGGCGACCGGGGCGAGCCAGCGGGACGGCGAGCGGCGAGCCATGCCCGGAACTCTAGGACAGGGCCCAGGCGGCAGCGCGCAGGCGCTCGGCCTCGGCGCGCGCCGCCGCGCCGGGCTCACCGCCCGCCTGCTCGTGCGCGGCGACGATCGAGCGCGACGCGGTCACGAGACCGGCTGCGCGACCCGGCGCGAACGCGGGCGCCAGGTCCTCGACGCGCCCGCCCTGCGCGCCGACACCCGGCAGCAGGAACGGTGACCGCGGCATCAGCTCGCGCAGCCGGCCGACGTGCTCGGGGGCCGTGGCCCCCACGACGGCGCCGACGTCGCTGAGCGGCGCCTCGCCGCCGTCGAGCCCGGCGACCAGCGCCGCGACCCGTTCCCACACGGTCCCGCCGCCGTCGACCGGCAGGTCCTCGACGTCGGCCGCGCCGGGATTGGACGTGCGCACCAGGACGAAGACGCCCGCCCCGGCTCCGCGGGCCCCGCCGGCGAGCACCGCGAGGGTGTCGCGCCCCATGTACGGGTTGACCGTGAAGGCGTCCGCGCCGAGGCCGGGCGCCTCGCCGAACGGCGTCGGGGTGCCGGCGGCGAGCGCCTGCGCGTACGCGGCGGCGGAGACGTCGATGTCGCCCCGCTTGCCGTCGGCGAGGACGAGCAGGCCCGCCGCGTGGGCGTGCGCCACCGTCTCCGCCAGCGCGGCCCAGCCGGCGGCGCCGAGCCGCTCGAAGCACGCGAGCTGCGGCTTGACCGCGACGCAGGCCGGGCCGGCCGCGTCGATCACCGCGCGGCAGTGCGCGGCGACGGCCGCGGCGGCGCGCTCGGCCACCGCCCCTCCACCGGGCGCCGCGTCCAGCGCGGCGGGCCACAGCCGCGCCGGGTCGGGATCGAGGCCCAGCACGATCTGCGACTCACGCGCGGCGACGGCGCGGATCAGGCGGGCGGCGAAGCCCTCCGGTGCGGCGGTCGTCACGGCGTGGGTCCTCCGGCGGTCGGGCTGACGGTGCGCCGGGCAGTGTTCATGCCGGTGCGGACGTCAGCCGCAGCAGGTCCGCCTCGAGCAGTCCGGGCAGCGCGGCGCCCGGAACATCGGCCGCGACCGCCGGTGCGCCGTCTGCGGCACGCACGAGGACCACGTCCTCGTCGCGCAGGACGCGAGCGCCCGCGGGCATGGCCGCGAGCAGGGTCGTCGCGCGCGCGGCGAGGCCCGCGTCGCCGGCCGCTGCGGCGTCTCCCGGCGGGATGACGGCGAACCGGGCGGGGGCCGGCCAGAGCGACGCGAGATGGCGGCAGGCGAGGTCCGCGGGGATGGTCGTCATGGGCCGGTGGGACGATACGTGCGATGTCGCTCGACCGCATCGCCTGGATCGTCACCGTCGCCGTCTGCCTCCTGGGCGCGGTGCTGCTGTTCATCGCGGGCTACCAGGGGTACGGCGCGCTTGCGATCGCCGTCGGCGCGGCCGCCGGGATCAACCTCGTGCGGATCTAGCCGCCGTCCGCCGGCTCGGTGTGGACGACGACCTCGGCGACGTCCGCCAGGGTGCCCTCGGCGCGCGCCTCGATCCGGGCGGCGACCTCGTGGGCCGTCGCCAGGGTGTCGCCGCCGGGCAGCTCGACGGTGAGGTAGGCGACGTTGCCGCGCGGCTCGCGATGAACGCGCACTTCGCGCGCGGGGCGGCCCGTCACGTCGAGGGCGATGCGCTCCAGGCCGGCGTGCAGGTCCGCCACCTCGTCCGGCGGCGGGACGGTGGCGATGAGCGCATCCGCGAGCGGCTCGAGGTGCACGTGAATGCCGGCGAGATCGGGCACCGCGTCGCGGATCGCCCGTTCGACCTCGTCGGAGATGCGGTGGGCGTCGGTCAGCGTCTCGCCGGCGGGGAGCTTGACGTGGAGGCTCAGCTCGGTACGGCCGTCGTCGACGACCACGGACCGCACGTTGTGCACCTCGCGCACCCGGCGGACCGACAGGGCGGCCCCGGTCGCGCGCTCGCGCAGGTCGGCGCTCTCACGCTGCTCGATGTGCACGGTGACGTCGCTTCCGGGCAGCGCGCCGTGGATCGCCCGCTCGACGTTGTCGGCCACGGCGTGCCCCTGGCCGACCGACGTGTCCGGGGCGACGGCGATGACGCCGTCCACGAACGCCCGGCCCCCGGCCTCGCGCACCCGCAGCCGGCGCACCTCGGCGTTCGGCTCGGCGCGGGCGATCGCCGCACGGGCGATGTCGGCGGTCCCGGGAGGCTCCTGGTCCATCAGCACCTGCACGTTCTGGCGCATGAGCCGCACGGCCGCGACGACGACGAGCGCCGCGACGAACAGCGCCGCCCAGGCGTCGGCCGCCTCGTGGCCCGCACGCACGAGCAGCAGGCCGACGATCACCGCGAGCGTCCCGGCGAAGTCCGAGGCGAAGTGCAGGGCGTTCGCCGCCAGCGCGGCGCTCGCGTGGCGCTTGGCGGCGCGAGCCGAGATGACGGCACGCGAGACGTCGACGACGAGCACGACGCCGAGCACGGCGAACGCCCACCAGGTCGCGTTGACCTCGGTGCTGCTGCGCCCCGTCAGGCGGCTGATCGACTCGTAGACGATCACGCCGCTGACGACGAGCAGGAAGGCGCCCTCGGCGAGCGCCGCCAGATGCTCGGCCTTGCCGTGGCCGTACGGATGCTCGCGATCGGCGGGCCGGATCGCGACCCGCAGCGCGTAGAAGGTCAGCAGCGCCGCGACGAGATCCGTGCCGGAGTGCGCCGCCTCGGCGATCATCGCCAGCGAGCCGGTGAGCAGGCCGGTGACGAGCTTCAGCGCGACGAGGAAGACCGCCGCCGCGATCGAGAACAGCGCCGTGCGCTGCTGCGGCGCGAGCTTCCCGGAGGCGCCGGCGGGCGCCGGGGTCAGCGCGTCGCCAGCCATGCGAGGAGGTCGCGCGCGGCGCGGCCGCGGTGGCTGATCGCGTCCTTCTCGGCGACCGACAGCTCGGCCATCGTCCGGCCCGAGGGCTCGTCGACCGGCACGAACGCGGGGTCGTAGCCGAAGCCGCCCGTGCCGCGCGGGCTCTGCGTCATCGAGCCGGCGCAGCGGCCCTCGAACGTGCGCTCCTCGCCGGTGGCGGGGTCGGTGAACGCGATCGCGCAGACGTACTCCAGGTCGCCGCCCTCGGGGACCCGTTCCAGCAGGAGGCGCAGGTTGTCCTCGTCGGTCGCGTCCTCGCCCGCCCAGCGCGCGGATCGCACGCCGGGCGCGCCGTCGAGCGCCGCCACGGCGATCCCCGAGTCGTCCGCGAACGCCGCGGTCCCGGTCGCCGCCGCCGCAGCGCGCGCCTTGCCGAGCGCGTTCTCCGCGAACGTCTCCCCCGTCTCCGGGGGCAGAACGACCTCGTCGGGCAGGCCGACGACCTCGTGCCCGGGCAGGAGCTCGGCGAACTCGCGCGCCTTGTGCTCGTTGCGGGTCGCGAGCACGAGCCGCATCAGGACGCGGAGCCCTCGGCGATCGCGCGCTCCTGGGCCGCCCGCAGCTCGGTGATGCCCTTCGCGGCGAGTGCGAGCAGGTCGTCCAGGTGCGCGCGGTCGAGCGGCATGCCCTCGGCCGTCGCCTGCACCTCGACGAGCGATCCCTCGCCCGTCATGACGACGTTCGCGTCGACCTCCGCGCTGGAGTCCTCGGGGTAGTCGAGGTCCAGGAGCGGCGTGTCGCCGACGATGCCGCAGGACACCGCGGCGACCGTGCCGATCAGCGGCAGGCGCTCGATGCGCTCCTCGGCGACAAGGCGGACACAGCCGAGGGCGATCGCGACGTAGGCCCCGGTGATGGAGGCGCAGCGGGTCCCGCCGTCGGCCTCCAGCACGTCACAGTCGACGTAGATCGTCCGCTCGCCGAGCGCCGCGGGATCCACGACGCCGCGCAGCGAGCGGCCGATCAGCCGCTGGATCTCGACGCTGCGCCCGTCGAGGCGCCCCTTCGAGATGTCGCGCTGCTTGCGGTCGCCGGTGGACGCCGGGAGCATTCCGTACTCGGCCGTCACCCAGCCGAGGCCGGAGCCGGTCCGCCAGCGCGGGACGCCTTCCTGAATCGACGCCGTGCAGATGACGCGCGTCCCGCCGCACGCGATCAGCGCCGACCCGGTCGCGGTGCCGACGAAGCCCGGCTGGATGCTGACGGGCCGCAGCTCGTCCGCCGCGCGCCCGCCGGAGCGCTCCGGGGGCGTCATGCCACTGCGCCCGTCGGAAGGGTGACCTGCTCGACGGTGCCGAGCGGGAGTTGCAGGAAACGTGTGCCGAGCATGCGGAAAGCCTCAGGATCGCCGGTGGACAGGAAGCGGTAGTCGCCCTCACCCTCACGGGTGCTCGCCAGGCCGCGTGAGCCGAGCGCGTGCTCGACCTGGCGAGCGAGGGCGGCGCCCGAGGTGACGATCGCCACGTCGCGGCCCAGCATGCGCTGGATCATCGGGCGGATGAGCGGGTAGTGCGTGCAGCCGAGGATGACCGTGTCGACGCGGGCCTCGACGAGCGGGGCCACCTCCGCGCGGACCACCGCCACGCCGTCCTCGTCGAATGGGAAACCCGCCTGGATGATCGGCGCGAGCTCCGGCGAGGCGACCGACACGAGCTCGACGTGCGGGTCCACCGTCGTGATCGCCTCGGCGTACGCGCCGCTCGCGACCGTTGCGGGCGTGGCGAGGAGCCCGATCCGCCCGTTGCGCGTGCTCGTGACCGCCTGGACGGCCTCGGGCCTCACGACGCCCAGGACGTCGATCCCGAGCGTCGTCTGGCGCATCCGTGCCTGCAGCGCGGGCAGCGCCGCGGCGGTCGCCGAGTTGCATGCGACGACCAGCAGCTTTGCGCGCCGGGCGAGCAGCTCGTCGGCGACCTGGAGGCTGAAGCGGGTGAGATCCTCGCGGCTGCGGTCGCCGTACGGGAAGCGAGCCGTGTCGCCGAGGTACACGTAGTCCTCGTGCGGAAGCCGGACGAGCAGCTCGTGCAGCACGGTCAGGCCGCCGACACCGGAGTCGAAGACGGCGATCGGCCGCTCCCGCGGGTCGCTCGAGCCGGGCACGCCAGCAGGGTACCCGCGAGCGCGGTCTATCCACCGCCCTTGCCGACCTGCTCGACCGCCGTCTTCATCTTCGCGACGACCGCCTGGGCGATCCCGCCGCCCTTGAGACCACCGGCCGCGGCGATCACGCCGGCCAGGACGCCGGCCACCAGCAGGATCAGCGCGACGTACTCGACGGTGCCCTGCCCGGCGGGACAGCCGATTCGGGTGCGAAGGTGCTGCAGGTCGGCGCGCGTGCGTCCGCTCGGGGTCTGGCTCATGGGGTCCTCCTCGGGATGGTCGACGGGTCGCCGGCGATGCTCGGGGAGATCGTGTGACGACTCCAGAGCGCACCTGTGGAGAATCAGCGGCGAATGCGCGCCCTCATCGTCACGAACATGTGGCCGTCCCCCGCGTCTCCGGCGCTGGGGACGTTCGTGCGCGATCAGGTGGAGGCGCTCCGCGTGGTCGGCGGCCCGGACCTCGAGCTCGAGGTCGCCGCGTTCGAGCCCGGCGGCTACCTGCGCGCCGTGCCGGACCTGCGTCGGCGGGCGCCCGCGGACGTCGTGCACGCCCACTTCGGCCTGACGGCCTGGCCGGCACTCGCCGCCCGTGCGAAGGTCCGGCTCGTCACCTTGCACGGCACCGACGTGCGGCACCCGCGCTCGGGGCGCATCACCCGCGCCGCCCTCCCGTTCCAGGACCTCGTCGCAACGGCGAGCGCCGACCTCGCCGCCGAGCTCGGGGGTCGCCGGCGGGTCGCCGTACTGCCGTGCGGTGTGGCCACCGACCGCTTCCGGCCGCTGGCCCGGGCTCAGGCGCGGGCGCAGCTCGGGCTGGACCCCGACATGCCGTGCATCCTGTTCCCGGCCGACCCGTCGCGCCCGGGCAAGCGTCACGACCGGGCCGCGGAGATCGCCGACGCCACGGGCGCCCGCCTGCTGACGGCCGGAGCCGTGGACCCCGACGAGATGCCGCTGTGGGTCAACGCGGCGAACGTCGTGCTCGTGCCCTCCGAGCACGAGGGGTTCGGTCTCGCCGTCCTCGAGGCGCTCGCCTGCGACGTTCCCGTGGTCGCCACCCCGACCGGGATCCACGACGTGGTCCTGCCCGGGATCGACGGAACGCTGTGCGCGCCGTACGAGCGTGACCGCTGGGCTGCCGCGGTCGCTCCCCATCTCGCCGCCGCGGACCCCCGGGTCGAAGGACGCGCCCGGGCGGAGCTGTACGGCGCGCAGCCGATGGCGCGCCGCGTGCTGCAGGCGTGGCGCGAGCTGCTCGGCGAGGTCCCGCAAGCCGCATGACGACCGGGGCCGGACGGTAGACTCGGCACCGAGGCGCTCCGACGAGCGCCGCTCCTGTCCATGGGCATCAAGAACCGGATCCTGCGACGCACGCCCGGCCCGGAGACCCCGGTCCCGGACGACGCCACCACCGAGTTTCCCGTCGCCGACGTCGAGCCGGCGCCCCAGGGCGACCCCGTCGCCGGTGAGACGGCGGTGCACGAGCCCGTGAGCGCGGCCCCCGAGGTCGCGCCCGCCGAGCACGCGCCGCAGGGCGATCCGCTCACCGAGCCGGTCGCGGTCGAGGGCGTGAGCGCCAACGGCGTGACCCCCGAGCCCGCGGCCATGGCGCCGCTGCCGCCCCGCCGCCCCGGCTTCCGCGAGCGCGGCCAGCTGCGCCGCCGTCTGCGCTTCCTGCGCGAGGCCCGCGAGCTCGGGTTCCGCGACCTCGGCGGCCTCGTCTTCGACCAGCACCGCTTCCAACGGCCGAACGACGCGCTCGTGCAGGGCAAGGTCGCCGCGATCGACGGCGTCGACCGCGAGCTGCGCATCATCGAGGACGTGCTGGCCGCGCGACGTCCCTACGAGGAGCTCTTCGTCGCAGGGGTCTCGGCGTGCCCGCGCTGTGGCGCGCTGCACGGCAGCGACGGCCGCTTCTGCCCGCATTGCGGCCTGGACTTCCGCGGCCCGCGATCGGTCTCGGGCATGTGGACGGACGGGACGGCGACGGCCGCGACGCCGGCGCCCCCCGGGCAGTCGGCGCTGTTCGACCCGCACGCCGCACCGGCGGACGCGCCCGCACCACCCACGTGAGCCTGACGCCGGTCACGCCGCCGACGCCCGAGGCGCCGCCGCCCGGGACGAGCCCGTGCCCGCGCTGCGGCGAGCTGCTCGCCTTCGACCAGGACTGGTGCCTGCGCTGCGGCGACCCGGCGCGCACGGTCATCGCCGCCACGCCGCGCTGGCGACGCCCGCTCGGGGCGATCCTCGCGCTCGCCGCGATCGCGCTCGGCGTCCTCACCGCCGCGTTCATCGGCCTGACCGACGACGACCCGCCGCCCCCCAAGACGATCATCACGACGACGACGCTGCCGCCCGGCGCGACGCCGCCGCCCGGCGTCAAGACCGTCCCCGAGACGACGGCGCCGGCGCCGGCCACGACGACGACCACCACCACGACGACCACGACCACGGCGGGCGCGACGACCTCCGCGACCACCGCCCCGACGACGGCCACCACGACCGCCACCGCCGGCGGCGCGCCGTCGAACTGATCAGGCGGCCGCCAGGCGCGCCGCAGCGGCGTCGGCGAGTGGATGCGCCGCGGCCGTGTCCGCGGGCAGCGATGCAGGGTCGCGGGCGAGCACCTCGAGCGTCGCGATCAGCGAGCCCGTGAGCGCCCCCAGGTCGTAGCCGCCCTCGAGCACGAGCCCGACGGGCACCTCGAGCTCCGCCGCGAACCGCCGCACGCTCGCGGCCATGCCGGCGAAGCCCGGCTCGGTCACGGTGCAGCCCGCCAGCGGATCCGCGGCGTGCGCGTCGAACCCGCGCGGACACGAGCACGAGCTGCGGCTCGTACGAGCGCGCCGCGGGCACGACCACGTGATCGACGAGCGCGCGGTAGACCGAATCACCACTGCCGGCGGGCACCGGCAGGTTGACCGTGAATCCGGTGCCCGCGCCGGAGCCGCGATCGCTCGCGGCGCCGCTCCCCGGATACAGCGGCGACTGGTGGATCGACACGAACAGGACGCGCGGGTCGGCATGGAAGATGTCGTTCGTGCCGTTGCCGTGATGGACGTCCCAGTCGAGGACGAGGACGCGCTCGAGCCCGTGCGCGTCGATCGCGTGCTGCGCGGCCACGGCGACGCTGTTGAAGAGGCAGAACCCCATCGCCCGCCCCGCGTCCGCGTGATGCCCGGGCGGACGGTGCAGTGACGCGGCGACCGGCGCGGCGCCGGCCAGCAGGACGTCGACCACCTCCGCGGCGCCGCCGGCGCCGTGGAGCGCCGCCTCGTAGGAGCCGGCGGAGACGACGGTGTCGGCGTCGAGCGCCCCGCCGCCCGCGGCGCATGCGGCGGCGATGGCGTCGCGATGCCCCGTCGCATGAACCGCATCGATGAGCGGCGCCGCGGCGGGAGCCGAGTCGCGCACCTCGTAGCCGAGCCAGGCGCGTGCCTCGAGCGCACGGTCGATCGCCTCCATGCGGGCGATCCGCTCGGGGTGCGGGCCGGTGTCGTGGCGCAGCGACGAGTCGTGGCGCAGGATGAGCGGGCGCACGGAGGGGTACGGTACCCGCGCATGGGCGCCCCCGAGCGGATCGACGCGGACGTAGCGGTCGTGGGCGCCGGAGTCGCGGGCCTGTACGCGGCACTGACGGCCGCCGAGGCGGGTGCGCGCGTGGCCGTGATCAGCGCGACGCCGCTCGCCGCAGACCGCCAGCTACTGGGCTCAGGGCGGCCTGGCCGCGGCGCTGGCGATGGACGACACGCCGCAGCTGCACCTCGAGGACACCGAGAAGGCCGGCCGTGGTCTCGTCCGCCGGTCGGCCGCCGAGGTGCTGACGAACGAGGCGCCGGAGATGATCCTCGCGCTCCAGCGCCACGGCGTCGCGTTCGACGCCGACCGCTACGGCAACCTCGCGCTCGGCCTCGAGGGCGGGCATTCGCGCCGGCGGATCGTGCATGCCGGCGGGTCGGCGACCGGCCGGCGCGTCGCGCGCCAGCTCTCCGCCGTCCTGGTCGGGCAGCCCGGCGTTCAGGTGCTGGAGACCACGCGGGCGGCGGACCTCTGGGTCGAGGACGGGCGCGTCACCGGCGTGCTCTGCGAGGACGGGCCGGCGGTGCGTGCGCGCGGCACGATCATCGCCGCCGGCGGCGCGGCGGCGCTCTGGCGCCGGACGACGAACCCGCCCGGGTCGCTCGGCATCGGCCTGCTGCTCGCACAGCGCGCCGGTGCCGCCATCGCCGACCTCGAGTTCGTCCAGTTCCACCCGACCGCGGTGACCGGCATCGCCGGGCGTGAGGGGTTCCTCGTCACCGAGGCGATCCGCGGCGAGGGCGCCACGCTGCACGGTCCCGACGGCGAGCGCTTCGTCGAGGAGCTTGCGCCGCGGGACGAGGTGTCACGGCGGATCTGGGAGGTCATGAACGGCAGCGGCGCCCCGGCGGTCCAGCTCGACATGCGGCGCGTCGACCCGACCCGCTTCCCGAACGTCGTCGAGGCGCTGCGCGAGTCCGGTCTGGACCCGGCGACGCAGCTCATCCCCGTCGCGCCGGCGGCCCACTACGTCATGGGCGGCATCGTCACCGACCTGCACGGCAGCGCCGGCGTCCCGGGCCTCTACGCGATCGGCGAGTCCGCATGCACCGGCCTGCACGGCGCGAACCGCCTCGCGTCGAACTCGCTGTCCGAATGTGCGGTCTTCGGCGCCCGCGCGGCACGCGCCGCACTCGACGAGCCGGCCCCCGGCCCGGCGGGCACGCCGCCCGACGCACAGCCGATCGTCGTGCCCGCCCGCGACACCCAGGAGGCCATGTGGCGCGACGCCGGCCTCGTCCGCGACCGCGAGGGCCTCGAGCGCCTCCTCGACGACCCCCACCCCCTCGCCCGCCTCGTGGCCCGCTGCGCCCTGCTGCGCGAGGAGACCCGCGGATCCCACATCCGCAGAGACTTCCCCGAGACCAACCCGGATCTCGACCTGCACCACGCCGTGGTCCAGAACGACGAGCCGCAGTTCGAAGTCTGGCGTTAGCCACCGTTCAGGTCCCACCCCCACGCTCCTCGGGAGGAGTCCGCGTTCCGGCCCTTAACACGAAGTTCATCTTTCGTGTGTTTGAGGTTCATACGGCAGGCGGATACTCGGCCCCTGGGAGGAGGGCGAGACACCGCGAACAAGGACGAACGCAGGAGGGTCCGGCCCAGATGTATCAAGTGAGCAGAGCCATCTATCGCGAGTTGGCGACGGACATCGCGACAGGGCGAGAGGGGCACGCAGACGTGCTCCGCGCCTGTGAGTGCGCGATCGAGCGCCTGGCGACCGATCGCCATTACTTCGCGCAGCCCGCGCGCACGCTGTTCCGCGACATCCGCGTGAACTTCCCGCTGCAGGCGCAGGCACGCGTCTGGATCGTCGTGCGCGACTACGTCGAGGCCGCCGAGCAGCTGCTGTCCGCGCTCTCGACGCGCGGGCGTGACGCGTTCGGCAACCGGCTGCAGTGCCGCGCCACGACGCGCCGCGGCACCGCCTGCCAGCGCCTCCCCGTGCACGACAACGGCTATTGCCCCTCCCACCAGCATCTCGTCGAGACCGAGGAGCTGGAGCTCGCCGCCGCGCTGGCGGCCGAGCGGGCGCAGCCGCTCGCGCTCGCCGCCTGACCTTCTCCACCTCCCGTACGGACACGGGACGCGGGGGCGCCGGGGTTCCGACCCCCCGGCGCTCGTGCGTCCCGGCGTGGCCGGTAGCGTCCGCCGCATCATGCTCCTGGGCGTCGATGTCGGCGGGACGTTCACGGACGCGGTGCTCGCGGCGTCCGGGCGGATCGTCACGGCCAAGGCCCCGACGACGCCCGACGACCAGTCCCGCGGGGTGCTCGCAGCGGTCGCGGCGGCCCTGGAAGCCGCCGCGGCCGCGCCCGCGGACGTTCGCGCGTTCGCCCACGGGATGACGGTGGCGACCAACGCGCTGCTCGAGGGCGATCACGCGCGCACCGCCTTCGTCGCGACCGCCGGATTCACCGACGTCATCGAGCTGGCGCGGCAGAACCGGCCCGAGCTGTACCGCCTCTGCGCCGCGCGCCCGGCCCCGATCGCCCCGCCCGACCTGCGCTTTCCGGCCGCTGAGCGGATGGGCGCGCGGGAGACGCTGCAGCCGCTGACCGGCGAGGCCGCCGCGGGCGTCGCCGGCGCGCTCGCAGAGGCGTCGCCGGATGCGGTCGCGGTCTGCCTGCTCCATGCCTGGCGTGACCCGGCGCACGAGCTCGCGATCGGCGCCGCGATCCGCGAGCGGCTGGGTGACGCGGTCCACATCTCCCTCTCCCACGAGGTCGTCGGGACGTTCCGCGAGTACGAGCGCGCCGCCACGACGGAGGTCGACGCCGCCCTGTCCCCGCTCCTGGGCGCGTACCTGCGCCGCCTGGGCGAGCGCACCGCGGACGGCGGCCTGCCCGACGCGCAGATCATGCAGTCCAGCGGCGGCCTGGTCGACGCCGACACCGCCGCGCGACACGCGGTCCTGACGGTCCTCTCGGGGCCGGCCGGCGGGGCGGCCGCGGCGGCGCTCGTCGGCAGTGCCTGCGGCGAGCCGAACCTCCTGTGCTTCGACATGGGCGGCACGTCCTGCGACGTGTGCGTCGTCGAGGACGGCCGCGTCCGCGAGAGCACGGGCCGCGAGATCGCCGGGCGCCCGATCGCGCTGCCGATGGTCGACATCCACACCGTCGGCGCGGGCGGCGGGTCGATCGCCTGGCGCGACGCCGGCGGGGCCCTGCGGGTGGGCCCGCGGTCGGCCGGCGCGGTGCCCGGTCCGGCGGCCTACGGCGCCGGCGGAACCGAGCCGACCGTGACGGATGCGCACGTCGTTCTCGGCACGCTCGACCCGGCCACCCCGCTGGCGGGCGGCGTGCACCTGGACGGGGACGCGGCGATCGCCGCCGTCGGCCGGCTCGCAGAGGAACTCGGGATGCCGGCGGACGAGTGTGCGGCGGGCATCCTGCGCGTCGCGAACGCCGAGATGGTCCGCGCCCTGCGCGTCATGACGGTGGAGCGCGGCCTGGACCCGCGCGGCTTCGCGCTGCTGGCCTTCGGAGGAGCCGGCCCGCTGCACGCCGCCGCGATCGCCGACGAGCTCGGCATCACGCGGATCCTCGTGCCGCGCGCCTCGGGCGTGCTCAGCGCACTGGGCCTCGCCGCAGCCGACCGCCGCGTGACGCGCCAGCGCTCGGTGTTCCTGCCGGCGGTGGCGGCGTCCGGCGACGCGCTCGGCGCCGTCTGCGCGGAGCTGCTCGACGAGGCGCGCGCAACGCTCGGGTCGGCGGGAACCGGCGTCGAGGTCGCCTTCGACCTGCGCTACCGCGGCCAGTCGCACGAGCTGCCCGTGCGCGGAACCCTGCACGATCCGATCGCGGACGTCGCCGCCGCGTTCGAGGCCGACCACGAGCAGCGCTACGGCTGGCGTGAGCCGGAGACGCCCGTCGAGCTCGTGACGGTTCGTCTCACCGTGATCGAGGCCGGGCCCGACGTCCGGCTGGCCGGCGAGCAGCCGGACGCGGCGCGTCCGGTGACCGGCCCCGCGGTGCTGCACCTGCCCGAGACGACGGTCGCCGTCCCGCAGGGCTGGGCGGGAGCCGCCGACGCGACCGGCACCCTGGTCCTGGAGCGGCGCGCATGAGCACGCTCGACCCCATCACGCTGCAGGTCATCACGGGCGCGCTGCGCGCCGCGTGCGAGGAGATGGGCGCGGTCCTCGTGCAGGCGGCGCACTCGGCGAACATCAAGGAGCGCCGCGACTGCTCGACCGCGCTGTTCACGCCGGACGGGGCGATGCTCATGCAGGCGGAGCACATCCCGGTGCACCTCGGCGCGATGCCCGCGGCCGTCGCCGCGGTCGCCGGCCGCGACCAGGCGCCCGGCCGCTCCTGGATCCTGAACGACCCGTACGCCGGCGGGACGCATCTGCCGGACATCACCCTGGTGACGCCGGCCTTCGACGCCGGGGGCGGGCTGCTGGGATTCGCGGCGAGCCGGGCCCACCATGCGGACGTCGGCGGCCCGACGCCCGGATCGATGCCGGCGGACTCGACGACGCTCGCCGACGAGGGCGTCGTCATCCCGCCGTCGGAGCTGACGGACGCCCTGATCGAGGAGCTCGTCGCGCAGATGCGCCGGCCCGAGCAGCGTCGCGCCGACCTGCGCGCCCAGCTCGCGGCCAACCGCGTCGGGGTCGCGCGGCTGTCCGAGCTGGCCCACCGGATCGGTGCCGTGGCGCTCCTGGCGGCCGGTGACGACGTCCTGGCGTACGCCGAACGGCGCACCCGTGCCTGCCTCGCCGCCCTCCCGGACGGGACGCGCACGGCGACCGACGTCCTCGAGGCGCTCGAGGGCGACATCGAGCTGCGCGTCTCCGCAACCGTCGCCGGCGACGAGCTGACGCTCGACTTCAGCGGCAGCGCAGGGCAGCACCACGGCAACCTCAACTGCCCGCTCGCGGTGACGGTCTCCGCCTGTCTCTTCGCGGTCAGGGTCCTGACCGACCCCGACATCCCCCCGAACGCGGGCGCCCTGCGCCCGGTGACCGTGATCGCCCCCGGCGGCTCACTGCTCAACGCGCGGTCGCCGGCGGCGGTGGTGGCCGGGAACGTCGAAACATCGAGCCGCGTCGCCGACCTCGTCCTCGGGGCGTTCGGCCGAGCGCTCGGCCAGGGCACGATGAACAACCTCACGCTCGGGACCGATGCGTTCACGTACTACGAGACCCTCGGCGGCGGTCAGGGGGCATGCCCGGACGCCGACGGCCCGTCCGGGGTGCACGTGGCGATGTCGAACACGCTCAACACCCCGGTCGAGGCCCTCGAGCTGGAATTCCCGCTGCGGGTCGTGGAGTACGCGATCCGGCGCGGCTCCGGCGGCGCGGGCGCCCACCGCGGCGGCGACGGGATCGTGCGCGAGCTCGAGGCACTCGAGCCGATGGAGCTGTCGCTCATCACCGAGCGCCGCCGGCACGCACCGCGCGGCGCAGGGGGCGGCGCGGACGGGGCGCGCGGGCGCAACATCCTCAACGGGGAGGACCTGGGCCCGAAGGCGCGCACGACGCTGCGGCCCGGTGACCGCCTGCGGATCGAGACGCCGGGCGGCGGAGGCGACGGCGCCGCATAGGATCGGCGCATGCGCATCGCCTTCCTGGGCCTGGGGATCATGGGATCGCGGATGGCCGCGAACCTGCTCGCCGCCGGCCACGAGCTGACCGTCTGGAACCGCACCGCCGCGACCGCCGAGGCCTGGGCGGCGGATCATCCCGGCGCCGCCGTCGCGCAGTCGCCGGCGGCCGCCGCCCGCGAGGCCGAACTCGTGATCACGATGGTCGTGGACGGCCCCGACGTCGAGTCGGTGCTGCTGGGCGCCGACGGCGCGGTGAGCGCCGCGGCGCCCGGGACGCTCGTCGCGGACATGTCGACGATCGCCCCGGCCGCCGCCGAGGACCTCGGCGCACGGCTCGCCGAGCGCGGCATCGGGTTCCTCGACGCGCCGGTCACCGGCTCGTCGCCCGCCGCGGAAGCCGGGACGCTGACGATCATGGTCGGCGGGGACGCCGCCGACGTCGCCCGCGCGATGCCCGCCTTCGAGGCGATGGGCGGCCTGATCCGGCACGTCGGGCCGTCCGGCCACGGCCAGCGCGTCAAGCTCGTCAACAACGCGGTCGCGATCGCGAACACGATCACCGCGGGGCAGGCACTGCTCGCGGCGAAGGCGCTGGGCGTCGATCTCGACGCGCTCGTCGAGGTCCTGTCCGCGGGCGCCGGCGGCAGCGTCGTCCTCGACCTGAAGGCCGGCCCGATGCGCTCGCACGACTACCCGCTGCTGTTCAAGACCGAGCACATGCTCAAGGACGTGCAGCACTGCCTGGACGCCGTGGGCGCCGAGGGCGTGCCGTTCCCGGCGGCGGCGGACGCCCGCGAGGTGCTCGTGGCGACCGTCGGGCGCGGGCTCGGAGAGTCCGACTACGCAGCCGTCATCGAGACGCTGGAGGGTCTCGCAGGCCTGCGCCTCTGAGGACCGCCCGTCGCAGCGGACCGCCGCCGGGCGCGCACGCGGAGCCGTCCGTCCCGACGCAACAGCGCCTGCGTACGAGCGATATGTGGACGCAGGGTGCAGTCCGTGCGCAGGTTTCGCCCCACAACGTGCGCAAATGCTCGCGGAACTCGGTTGGGCCTTTCAGCAGCCGTAAAACGGTGTGCAGCCCATGGCCACCGATCGCCGCGAACACCCCGCCTCCCCTCCCGCTCCCGCCGCCGGCGGCGCCGTGATCTCCCTCGCGGACCGCATGCGCGCCCGCCAGGAGGTCGCTCCCGCCGCCGCGCAGACGGCGTCGTCAGCGACGGGCGCCGCCCGCGCACGCGTGGCCGCGGTGACGGACACGTGCTGGTGCTGCCGCCAGAAGGTGCGCGCGGTCGTCGGCGTGATCGTCGATGCGCGCCACACCACCGACGGCAGCGGCTTCATCCCGCTCGAGGCGATCGACGAGACGCTCGTCCGTGCGCTCGACACCCGGCACCTGGCTCGCCGCGGCATCGGCGAGCTGCGCCACCGGGAGAGCCCCGGCGTCGCCGGCGGCTACATCGCCAACGGCTGCCTGGAGTGCGACGCCCTGATCGGCCGCTTCCATCTCGAGGACCTCCTCACCGAGCACCGCGTCGCAGGCGGCTCCTTCGGCCAGCTCGACATCGGCATCGCCGTCGAGCTGGACCTCGCGCCCGCTGAGCATCGCACCGGCTTCACCGCGCTCGGTTGAGCTCTGCGACAGACCTCGCGTTGTGTGCGATTCGGCACACAACAGCGATATGACGCCCGCCGTTGGACGTGACGGCGTGTCAGAACGCCCGATTCCGGGCGAAAGTGCGCCTCCGCGGCGCCCGATGACCGCGGAAACGGCCGTTTCGGCCTCTCAGAACCACTGGATTTGCAGCGCAATTTGGGCCTTCACCGGTCCTTTTGACAGAATGGACACATCCCGCCGCCCCACCGGTCCCCTGGCCGGCACGGGCGCGGGTTGTTGTTGTTTCGTCCCTTCTCCAGCTGGAAACCCCTCATGCCAATTGCCCTGAAGGAATGGGCGGTCACCGTCCGCGCGCTCGCCGAAGGCGAGCAGCTTCTCACCCTGCGCAAGGGTGGGATTCGCGAGGAGCACAAGCACTTCGAGCTCGAGCACGACCGGTTCTTCCTGTACCCCACGTTTGACCACCAGCGCAACGACGTCGTGCGCGAGGCCCACATGCCGGAGCTGCGGCGAGCCCTCGAGGAGGGCGTCTGGCCCGACGGCGATCCGCCCATCCGCGCGCTCACGCGCGACGGCGGGATCCCGCAGCCGGACCGCGTACGCGTCCGTGCCTGGGCCGAGGTCGCCGGTCACTTCACGGTCACCGACCCGCGCATCGTCAGCGAGCTCTCGCCGTTCTACATCTGGACGACGGACTACGCCCAGAAGCGCCTGAGCTGGAAGCCGCGCCATCCGCTGCACGTCGTGCTCCTGCGCACCTACCGCATCCCGCGACCGGTGACGGTCCGCGTGCGCGGTGACTACGCGGGCTGTCGCTCGTGGCTCGAGATCGCGCGCGACCTGCCGTTCGAGGGCACGCCCGTGCTCTCCGACGACGAGTTCGGCCGCGTCCGGGACACGATCGAGTCGATCTGCTCGGGCCGCGTCGCCGAGCTCGTCTGAGCCGGCAGCCGCACCTGCCTCCCACCGCCCCCGCACTCCTCGCCGGCGCCTCGCGCGTCCTGTGCGTGGGGATCGGGGGCGGCGGTGACGTCGCCGGCGCGCTGGCCGCCGCCGGCGCCGCCGAGGAGGCCGGCACCCCCGCCGAGCTCGGGGGGATCACCTGGGAGCGGCGCCCGATCGACCCGATCCCGGGCCCCCGGACGCTCGACGAGATCTCCGGCGCCGTCCGGCTGCATCCGGCGGCGGCACTGGCCGGGCCCGGGACGACCGGTCCCGGCGGCTTCCACTTCGCGGAGAGCCGCATGGCCGGTGTGCTCGGCCGCCCGGTGGCGCTGATCGACCCCAACGGAGGCCCCGAGGCCATCGCCGGCGGACTGCTCGCGGCCGCGGAGCGCCTGGACTGCGATCTGCTCGTCCTGCTCGACGTCGGCGGTGACGTCCTCGCCCATGGAGACGAGCCCGGCCTCGCGAGCCCGCTCGCGGACGCGCTGCTGCTCGCCGCGGCGCCGCACACCGAGGCGGCGGGCCTACGCACCATCGGCGTCGTGTTCGGGGCGGGCTGCGACGGCGAGCTGACCCCGGCCGAGGTCGGCGCCCGCTTCGGCGAGGTGGACCTCGCCGGCGGCTCGCTCGGGGAGAGCGATCCTCCTCCCCCGGCGCTCGACCGCCTGCAGGCGGCACTCGCGGACGTCCCCACGGAGGCGAGCGCGATGGCGTTGCGCTGCGCGCGCGGCGAGATCGGGGCGGCGACGATCCGCGGCGGCCGCCGCACCGTCGAGCTCACGCCGCTCGGCGGCCGCCTGCTCTGGTTCGAGCCCGCGGCCGCCATCGCCGGGCCCGCACGCGTCGCGGCAGCGGTCGCCGGCGCCCCCGATCTGCGGGCGGCGCACGACCTGCTCACCGCCCGCGGGATCCGCACCGAGCTCGGGTACGAGCTCGACGCCGCCGCGGCGAGCTGAGGCCTCCATGTCCTGGGTCGAGACGACCTCCCCCAGCTTCGCCGCGCGCCACGAGGACGTCGACGCCGAGGACGTCGTCGGGATCCTCGAGCTGCTCGAAGGGACGCGTGAGCGGCTGGCGACGGTCCTGCCCGTCGTCCCCGAGGGCCTCGGCGTCGTCGTGCACCCGTCCTCCGCCCAGCTCGACCTCGCGCAGCCCATCGTCCCCGTGCTGCGGCGGCTCACCGCACCCGCCGCGCGCCGCTACCTGGCCGGGTGGTTCACACCCCGGGAGATCCACGTCCTCTCCCCTCGGGCGCTCGAGGCGCGCGCGTCGAACGTCCCCGGGTCGCGCGAGATGCTCCTGCTCACGCCCGCCGCGCTGTACGCCCAGCTCGCCGCCGGCCTCAGCAACCCGGCGCTGCCCCCGCCGCTGCGCCCGCGATCGCTCGCGGCATACACCCGCAACGCCTGGCTGGCCGCCGGAGCCGGCCAGTGGTTCTCCGGTCAGACGGCGCACGCCCGTCCCGCCATCGCGCGGCGCCTGCGTGAAGGCGGCGAGCCGTCGTTCCCGCCCGGCATCAGGGATGCCCAGCTGCTCGGCGGCACCGTGTTCGACCTGCTCGCGCGCGAGGAGGGTGAGCAGGCCGCCGCCCGGCTCGCCGTCGAACCGCCCGACGACGTGCGCCGCTCGCTCGAGCGGGCCTTCCGCGGGCGCTCGTTCGTGCACACCCAGGGAGCCTGGCGCGCGCACCTCGCGCGCCTGGCCGGCGTCTAGTACAGCAGCGAGCCGAGCCAGACGATCAGCACGACGACGGCGATCCCGAGCAGCAGCCCGGCGAGGACCCTGCCCGGGGCCGGCGCGACGGGACGGCCGCCGCGGTCGTGCATGTCGTGCTGCAGCAGGATCTGGCGAGCGGCGGCCTCGCCGGACTGCGGGACGAGGATGTCGCGGGGACCCGCGGCCAGCATGTCCGGCACGTCGAACCCGCGCGAGCGCCGCACCAGGCTCGGCACGCCCTCCTCGAGCAGCAGGTTCGCGACGAGGTCCGCCTCCGCCTGGTTACGGCCGGTCGCAACGGTGACGAGGTCGCCCTCCGCGTACTCGCGCCGGATCTTGCGCGCGCGGTCGTGACGCTCGCCGGTCTCGTCCAGCGCGCCCGCCGCGAATGCCAGCGGCATGTCGCACGACGGACACAGCCGCGCGCCCGGCTCGGCCCGCGCGCCGCACGACGGGCAGATCGCCGGGCCGTCAGCCATCGGCGTCGACGTCCACCTCGCGCACGTCGCCGTCCTCGATCAGATAGCTGCGCACGAGCGGCTCCCCCGACGGATCCGCGAGCCCGACGATCAGCCACTCCACGCCCGGCCAGTGGGCCGCGAAGTTCACGTCCGTCTGCGACGGATAGGGGTCGGACCGCGTGTGCGAGTGGTAGATCGCGCCGAGTTCGTCGCCGGCGTCCTCGATCTCCGTCATCAGCCGGTGCAGCGTCAGGCCGTCCACCTCGAACCGGAACGGGCTCGCCGCCGTGTTCTCCAGCAGATGCACGGCGACGGCCTGCCCGTCACGGGTGACGACGAGGCCGCAGCACTCGTTCGGGTGCTCCGCACGGGCGTGATCGACGATCGCGCCGAGATGCTCGCGGGAGATGCGCATCCGGCGAATCTAGCGAGCGGGAGCGCGACGCAGGTCGCGCGCGGTCGTCAGTCCTGACGGGGCGTCGTGCCGAGCACGGGACGCTCCTCGTCCCGCGTCTCGTTCTCGCCGCTGAGCGACTCCTTGAACTCACGCATCCCCTTGCCCACGGAGCGCCCCACCTCGGGCAGCTTCTTGGGGCCGAGGACCACGAGCGCGATCACGAGGATGATGACCAGTTCCATCGGGCCGATGCTTGGCATACCCGCAGAGTAGGGGTTGCGGCGGCCGGGCGCGACACGCTGGACGTTCGGGCACGTCCGCCGGCGCGCTGCGGGCTCAGAGAGCCATCAGACGCCTTCGGCGTCTGTCCTGCCAGGGGGCCGTTCCTACCACCAAACAGTGGACTCGAGGTCGGCGACCTCGTCCACCGGCAGCGTGTAGACCCCGCTGCTGAGGTACTTCCAACCGTCGTCGCAGACGATGAAGACGACGTTGCCCTCGTCCATCTCCCCCGCGATGCGGTGGGCGACGCGGGCGATCGCGCCGGACGAGACGCCCGCGAAGAGCCCTTCCTCGTCGAGGAGCTTGCGTGTCCAGATGACCGCGTCGCGGTTGGTGACGAAGATCTTGCGGTCGAGCAGTGAGAGGTCGATGATCGGCGGGATGAACCCGTCGTCGAGCGACCGCAGGCCCTGCACCGGCTCGCCCTGCATCGGCTCGGCGGCGACGATGGTGACGCGGTCGCCGAGCTCCTCCTTGAAGCGGCGGGCGTGGCCCATGAGCGTGCCGCCCGTGCCCAGGCCGGCGACGAACGCGTCCACACGCCCGTCCAGCTCGTCGAGGATCTCGACGGCCGTCCCGTTGTAGTGCGCGTCCGGGTTCGCCTGGTTCCCGTACTGGTAGGGCATGTAGTACGACGGGTCGGCGGCGGCCATCTCGACCGCCATCGCGACAGCGCCGTTGGAGCCCTGGTCGCCGGGCGAGTAGACGATCTCGGCGCCGTACATCCGCAGCAGCTGGGTGCGCTCCGGCGTCACGTTCTCCGGCATCACGACCTTCAGGCGGTAGCCCTTGCGCGAGCAGATCATCGCCAGGGCGATGCCCGTGTTGCCGGACGTCGGCTCGAGGATCGTCTGCCCGGGGCTGATCACGCCGCGGGCCTCCGCGTCCTCGATCAGCGCCTTGGCGACGCGGTCCTTCACCGAGCCGGTCGGGTTCCGTGACTCGAGCTTCGCCCAGATCCGCACGCCGGGCTTCGGCGAGAGGCGCTGCAGCTCGACCAGCGGCGTGTTGCCGATCGCCTCGACGAGGTCCGTGTAGCGCCCCCCGCAGGGACGCGACTGGAGCGGCGGGACACTCATCGCTTCACGAAATATAGCGACCCCGGAGCCGCGCGTCACGCGCCGGCGCTCAGGCCCAGGCGCAGCGCAACCGGCGCAGGCCCTCGGCCACCTCGGCGGGCGGGTGCGTCGTGAACGAGAGGCGCAGCGCGGCGTCGTCCGCAGGGCCGGCGAAGAACGGCGCGCCGGGGACGAATGCGACGTCCTGCGCGATCGCGGCGGGCAGCAGCTCCGCGGCGTCCCAGCCCTCGGGAAGGCGCGCCCAGACGAACATCCCGCCGCCCGGCCGGTTCCAGGTGCTGCCGGGAGGCAGCGCCTGCGGCAGCCCGTCCAGGAGCGCGTCGCGCCGCGCTCCGTAGACCTCGCAGAGATGCCGCACGTGGCCTTCGAGATCCGCCTCGCCGAGCCAGATCGCGCTCGCCGCCTGATCGATCGTCGAGGTGTGCAGGTCGGCCGCCTGCTTGGCGATGACGAGTTGCCGGCGAACCGCCTCGGGGGCGCGCACCCAGCCGATCCGCAGCCCCGGCGCCACGATCTTCGACAGCGTCGAGAGCGCCAGCACGCGATCGGAGACCTCGGGCAGCGCGGCGATGTGCCCCATCGGGTCCCCGCTGTAGCGCAGCTGGCCGTACGGGTCGTCCTCGAGGATCCACAGGCCCTGCTCGGCGGCGATCCGCGCGATCTCGCGCCGGCGCTGCTCGGGCAGCGTGCGCCCGGTGGGATTCTGGAACGTCGGCACGGTGTACAGGAGCACGGGCTGCTCGCGGGCCACGGCCGCCTCGAGGGCGTCAGGCTGGAGCCCGTCCTCGTCGCACGCGACCGGCACGAGGCGCGCGCCCGCCAGGCGGAAGGCCTGGAGCGCCGCCAGGTAGCCGGGCTCCTCGACCAGGACGACCGACCCCGGCTCCAGCAGCAGCGCCGCCACCAGCGTCAGCGCCTGCTGGGAGCCGCTGGTGACGATCACCTCGTCAGCCGTGCTCGGCAGGCCGCGCGCCGTGAGGAGCTCGGCGATGCGCTCGCGCAGGACCGGGTCGCCCTCGGTGGTCGAGTACTGCAGCGACCGGCCGGCGACGTCGTCGTGCAGCGCACGGTCGAACGCCGCGCGCAGCCCGGCCGCGTCGAACAGCGACGGGTCCGGAAGCCCGCCGGCGAAGGAGATGACGCCGGGGCGCTCGGTCAGCGCGAGGATGTCGCGCACGGGGCTGCCCGCGACCCCGTGCAGCCGGCCGGCCGTCGCGGGCGGCGGCCTGCGGGCGGGGTCCGTCCCCGCCATCGCCGTCAGGCGCCGCCGGCCATCGCAGGCAGGATCACGATCGCGTCGCTCGCGGCGACGGCCGTGTCCAGCCCGTCGAGCACCCGCACGTCCTCGTCGTTGAGGTACACGTTGACGTAGCGGTTGAGCTCGCCGGCCTCGTCGAAGAGCTGGCTCTGGGTCTCAGGGTGCGCGGCGGCGAGGTTGGTGAGCACGACGCCGACGGTGTCGCCGTCGGCGCTGACCTCGCGCTCGCCGCCGACGGACGGGCGCAGGACCGGGGGGATGCGAATGGTGGCCATGAGGCGGCGGACCCTATCCGGCGGCGGCGCAGAACGCCTCGTAGTCGGGGAACACGCCGAGCTCGTCGTCGGCGATGTCCTCCGGGTCCCGCGAGCAGATCGGGCACTCGGGGTCGCGGCGCACCTTGAGCTCGGTGACCGTCGCGCCGAGCGCGTCGTACATCAGCAGCCGCCCGATCAGCGGGTCGCCGACGCCGAGGATGAGCTTGACGACCTCGGTCGCCTGCAGCAGGCCCATCGTCCCGGGCAGGACGCCGAGCACGCCGTTGGCGCCGCAGGACGGCGCGAGCTCGGCCGGCGGCGGCTGGCGGAACAGGCAGCGGTAGCACGGGCCCTCGTGCGGCTTGAAGACGCTGAGCTGGCCCTCGAAGCCGAGGATGGCCGCGGACACGACCGGGATGCCGAGTCGGACGGTGGCGTCGTTGAGGAGGTAGCGCGTCGGGAAGTTGTCGACGCCGTCGACGACGATGTCCCAGCCGGGGACGATCTCCATGATGTTCGAGGCGTCCAGGCGGGTCGAGTACTTGACGACCTGCACGTCCGGGTTGAGGTCGCGGATCGCCTCCTCGGCGGAGTCGACCTTCGGCACGCCGACGCGGCTCGTCGTGTGGATGACCTGGCGCTGGAGGTTCGTGACGTCGACGACGTCGTCGTCGACGATGCCGATCGTCCCGACGCCCGCGGCGGCGAGGTACAGCGCGGTCGGCGAGCCGAGCCCGCCGGCGCCGAGCAGCAGCACCTTGGCGTCGAGCAGCTTCTGCTGACCGTCGGCGCCGACCTCGGGGAGCAGCAGGTGCCGGCTGTAGCGCTGGCGCTGCTCGGGCGTGAGCGTCTTGGGCACCTCGACGGGGTACCCGCGGTCCTTCCACAGCGCGATGCCGCCGTTGAGCGACTCGACGTCGCTCGTAGCCCAGCTCCTCCGTCAGCGTCTTGGCACCGAACGCCGAGCGGTTGCCCGACGCGCAGTAGAGGATCACGCGCTTGGAGCGGTCCGGGGAGATCCCCTCGATGCGCGTCTCGAGGTAGCTGCGCGGCACGTGCACGGCTCCGGGAATGCGGCCCTGCTCGACCTCCTCGGCCTCGCGCACGTCGATGATGGCCACGTCGGGGCTGCCGATGAGGTCGAGGACCTCGGTCGGATCGACCTCGCTGATCTGCTCGCGCACGCGGCGCAGCAGCTCCTGTCCGGACACGCTCATCGGGAAACCACCAGATTCGGATCAAGATTCATACTTCAGAAAGGATAGCGACTCTGGCCGCGACCCGGCCGCACAAAGACGAAGGGCGCCTCCCAACCGGGAGACGCCCTTCGCTGCGCATCGGAGGTCACATCACCGGCGGCGGGTCAGGGGGGAGAGACTCGGCGCCGGTCTGATGATCTGCAAGGGGTATCGGACCGCGGGCATGCCGCCGATATGGGGTGAAGACCCCAACATGATCGAACCCGTCCTCCCCCGTTCACGGTCCTTCGCGCGCCGCGTCCCGCGTCCCTCGATGCCCGCCCAGGTCATCGCGGTCAACGCGCTGCTCATCAGCGCCGCGGTGCTCGCGGCCGCGGTCGCGGCCCAGCTCGACCTGCAGATCGGCGACGAGCAGCGGCGCTTCTACGTCCTCGTCGCGGCGATCCTCGCGACGGTGCTCGTGAACGCGCTGGTCGTGCGCCGCCGCTTCGAGCCGCTCGAGCGCCTCATCGACACGATGGAGCGCGTCGACGCGACCGACCCCCGCGCGCGCCCATCGCTGCCGGCCGGCGACTCCGTCGAGGTGGCCCGGCTGAACCTCGCCTTCGACCGCATGCTCGACCGGCTCGAGGACGAGCGGGCCCGCACCGCCGGCGCCGTCCTGCGTGCGCAGGAGGACGAGCGCGCCCGGATCGCCCGCGACCTGCACGACGAGGCCAATCAGGCGTTCACGGGCGTCGTGCTGCGCCTTCAGGCCATCGCCCAGGACGCGCCGCCCGAACTGCGCGAGGAGCTGCGCCGCACCCGCGAGGCGGCCTCCCAGGCGATGGACGAGCTGCTGCGGCTCGCGCGCGAGCTGCGTCCCGCCGCCCTCGACGACCACGGCCTCGCCGCGGCCCTGCGCACGAAGGTCGCCGAGTTCGCCGCGCAGGCGGGCCTCGACGCCGACCTGCGGATCGAGCCCGGTTCGCTCGAGGGGCTGACCTCCGAGCAGCAGGTGGTCGTCTACCGGATCGTCCAGGAGAGCCTCTCGAACGTGGCGGGCCATGCCGATGCTGGACAGGTGCACGTCCTCGTCACGCGCGAAGCCGCCGCGACCGTCGTCCGCATCGTCGACGACGGGACCGGCTTCGTGCCCGAGCACGTGGCCGGCGGCTCGCACGGGCTGCTGGGGATGCGCGAACGCGCCGGTCTCGCCGGCGGCACGCTGCACGTGCGCTCGCGCCCGGGCGCCGGGACGACCATCGAACTCTGTCTGCAGGGAGACGTCACATGAGCACCAGGATCCTGATCGCCGACGACCACGGTGTGGTGCGCGGAGGCCTGCGGCTGCTCCTGGACCGGCAGCCGGGCCTGGAGGTCGTCGACGAGGCGGCCGACGGCGTGGAGGCCCTGGAGCGCACGCTCGCCCAGCGGCCCGACGTGGCGATCCTCGACGTCTCGATGCCACGCCTGACCGGGCTGCAGGCGACGCGCGAGATCAAGGCGCACGCGCCCGACGTCAGCGTCCTCATGCTGTCGATGCACGACGACGAGCGCTACGTCTTCGAGGCGCTCAAGGCCGGGGCGTCCGGGTATGTGCTCAAGCGCGAGGCGGACGTCGACCTGGTCGACGCCGTCCACGCCGTGCGCCGCGGCGAGCCGTTCCTCACGAACGCCGCCACCGAGACGCTGATCCGGGAGTGGATGTCCGACGACACCGCGGGCCCGAGCGAACCGCTCACGCACCGCGAGCAGGAGGTGCTGAAGCTGATCGCCGAGGCGCACACCAACCGCGAGATCGGCGAGATCCTGCATCTCAGCGAGAAGACCGTGGAGTCGCACCGCGGCAACATCCTGCGCAAGCTCGGCATGCGCGACCGCGTCGAGCTCGTGCGGTATGCGATCCGGCGCGGCCTGGTGGAGGCATAGGGGTACGGCCCCCTGGCCAGGACAGGGATCCGCTTGCGGATCCCTGATCAATCTCCGCCGCAGGCGGGCAGGTCGATCGCCGCGCTGATCGCCCCCTGCCGCGTACCCTCCACCCCCCATGCTGCACCCCCGCGTGCGCCTCGCGCTGATGACCGTCAGCACGATCGCGCTCCTGGCGATCGCCGGGTTCGTCATCTTCTCCGACCCTCGCTCGGGCGCCACGACGCCCGCGGTGACGGACGGCTTCGCGGGGTCGATCCGCCCGAACGCCCCGCCGGCGAACTTCACGCTGGCCGACCAGGACGGGCGCCCCGTGCGGGTCGCCGACCTGCGCGGCGGGCCCGTCGTGGTGACGTTCATGTACACGACGTGCAAGGACGACTGCCCGACGATGACCCAGCAGCTGCGCGGCGCGCTCGACGACCTCGGGCGTGACGTACCGGTGCTCGCCGTGAGCGTCGACCCGGCGAACGACACGCCCGCGCGCGCCCGCAGCTTCATCGCGCGCCAGCAGATGACGGGCCGGATGCGGTTCCTCCTCGGCGACGAGGCCCAGCTGCAGCGCGTCTGGCGCACGTTCGGCATCCAGCCCCAGGAGGACGGCCGCGAGCACAGCGCCGCCGTGATCCTGCTCGACGCGGACGGCGTCGCCCGCGTCTCGTTCCCGGTGGATCAGCTCACGCCCGAGGGCGTGGAGCATGATCTGCGGGCGCTGAGCTAGTACGGCCCCCTGGCAGGACGGGACGGCAAAGCCGTCCCGATCAATCTCCGTCCCAATCAAGCGTCGTCCCCATCGGGCTGCCGCGGCGGCCGCTCCTCCGTCCTGCGCCCGCTCCACCACAGCCCGACCGCGATGAGGATCACGGGCAGGACGTAGAGGATCGTGTGGTACCAGTGACCCGAGTGGGCGAGCGGCATGCTCATTGCGAGGCCGCCGAGAGGAGCCACAGGCCCAGGCACGTGAAGGTCACCATCACGAGAAGCATCCAGTATTGGGACCGCGTTGCAACCCGCGGGTCGCTCCAGAGCTCCAGCGCGCGGTCGTGGGCGAGGATCAGGCCGCCCACGTGGCCGGCGACGAGCGCCGCGACCTGGACGTACCAGATGGCGTTCGCCCCGACGAGGCCGTAGTCGATCGTCCACCCCGCGGTGCCGAAGACGTCCGACCCGCGGCCGAGGGGATCGGAGACGAGGTAGCCGATCGCCTGGCCCTGGAAGGCGAGCAGCGAGAAGTAGTGGGCGACGAGGTAGGCGAACGCGATCGGGATCAGCGAGTGGGCGAACGCGCGGGCGAGCTCGTCGGTCGTGCGGCCGCGGCTCACCGTGTGCATCCCCGCCACGCCGAGGCGGTAGAGCCCGGCCACGAGCAGGACGACCGCGAGCAGCCCGACGGTCCCGGCCGCCTGGATCGCCGCCTCGCGCCCGAGCCCGAAGTCGTCGAACATGTCGGTCAGGCGCTGCAGCAGGCCGTCCGACCCGGTCCACACGCCGCCCTGCGAGAAGCCGTCGAACGTCGTCGTCCCGATCATCGTGATCACGACGGCGACCGCGCCGGCGACCTGCGGCATGGCCACGGCCCCGGCGAGCGGCGGGCGCAGCCGCACCCGCCCGTCCTCCCAGCGCAGCGGCGCGAGCAGCGCCAGCAGCCCGAACGCGACGGCGAACGCGTCCGCGTTGCCGGTCCACGCGCGGACGCCGTAGAGGCTCATCCCGACGAGCATCACGGCCGCGTAGACGAGCATCGAGGATCGCCAGGTGCTGCGGATCGGTGCGATGCGCGTCGACGAGTTCCACCCAGGCGAACGCGAGGATGCCCGCAGCGGCGGGCCAGCGCCCGATCCGCTCCGGGTAGGTGAGCGGCGTCGGCAGGTCCGCGCCGGAGACCCGCCGCGCGAGCGTGCCGCAGGCGCGGCCGACGGCACGCCACGGGTTGAAGGCGGCGAACACGTCGCCGAGCAGGACGCTCGCGCACGGGACACCGACCCAGAAGAGGACGAAGACGACCGTCGGCGCGATGTTCGCGGTGGCGGTCTGGTTGCCCGCGAGCCCCGCGTAGACGACGAACGCGAACGCGGCCACGCCCAGCGCCCCGGCGAGCACCTCGAAGGCGAACGGCACATGGACCAGCGCACGCTCGCGCACGTGCGCGAGGACGGGACGCGGCCACAGGACCGACAGCGCGACGAACGACGCCAGCAGCACGAGCGCCGCCCCCCAGGCGAACAGCCACTCCGGGATCGGCAGGTCGGCACGCTGGGAGATCCCGTGGGCCGAGGCGACCGCGGGCAGCGCGAGCACGACGAGCGCCGCCCACAGGCAGGCGCTGGCGAGGCGGCGGGCCGTCACGGCCGCTGGGGGACCGCCGGCCGGAACGGGACGTCCTGCATGGCCGCGGGAACGATACGGGGCGGGCCCGTAGGCCCGCCCCGTGATCAGACGGCAGATGTCCTCAGTGCGCTACTTCGTGCACTTCTGGATCATGTCGACGGTCTGCGAGCTGGCGATCGCACCGTCGTACGTCGTCGTGTAGTCAGCCTGGTATCGGAACTTCCACCCGCCGGCCGGGCACAGCGTGCTCGAGATGAGCGGGATCTTCTTCTTGCCCTTCTTCACGAACTGCTTCGGAATCGTGGACTTGAAGCGCATGACCGCGGCGATGACGCCCGGGGCCGGCGACTGCAGGTTGCGCGGCACCGAGAACGACAGCTTGTACGAGAACTCGGGGTCGTTGAGCTTCGTCAGCGACGCCGGGACGACCTCGCGGATGATCAGCGGGCTCTCGCCGGTCACGAGGAGCGTGGTGCCCTTGCCGCCGGGGAGGTTGAAGAACTTGCCGACGACATCCTCGTCGAGGCCGAGGCCCTTGCCGAAGCCCTGCGCGCTGCCGACCTGCGAGGCCTTCGGGCACTGCTTCTCATCCTGGAACACGGTCGTGGCCGAGCAGGACGGGAAGTACTTGCCGTTGTAGACGCCACCCTTGGGGAAGTAGACGTTGGCGTTCACCGTGGCGAACTGGACCTCGCGCCCGAGATCCGGGGCGATGTCGTCGAAGTACGGGTTGGCGAACAGGGAGACGGGGGTCGGCTTCTTCTTGGTGCCGGCCTTGGTCGGGCTGACCTTCGCCTCGAACTTCTGGACCGACATGACGGTCTCAGCTGTGGCCGGGGAAACCGCCACTGCGAGCGCGATCAGCGCCGCCATCGCCGTAAGCGCGATGCGCTTCATGGACTGACTCCTCCTCTGGAGATTTTGGACCTTGGTACCGAACCGGCCATCCGCGGCCGGGTGATGGATCGTGCGTACTGTCGCAGAAACCCATCAATCGTGAGCTAGTTGCGGTCGGGCTGCAGGACGAAGCGCACCACGTCGCGCCGGCGTCCCCTCAGGGCGATGCCGCCACGCACCAGATCGCCCTGGACGAACCCGGCCCGAAGCGCGACGCGATGGGACGCGTCATTGGCCGGCTCGGCGTACAGTTCCAGCCGCCGCAGACCCAGGCCATCGTCGGCGACGGCCCACTGCGAGAGCAGCCCGAGCGCGCGTGTCGCCACGCCTCGCCGGCGCGCCCACGGCGCGGTCCAGTAGCCGATCTCCGCCCGCGAGCGCTCGGGGTCGACGGCGTGCAGCCCCACCGCGCCCACCACCGCCGCCGGGTCCCCGACGTCGACCACCGCGAGCGGCAGGCTCGACGCCGAACGCCCGCCGGCGATGAACAGGCGCGCGTCCTCCGGGGTGTAGGGCGTCGGGACCGACGTGTAGCGCTGGGTGAGCGGGTCGGCGCACGCGCGCACGAGGGCGGGGACGTCGTCCTCCGCCCACGCGCGCAGCGCCACGACCTCGTCGCGCAGCGCCGGGTCGGGAAGCGCGATCAGGAGGCGGCGGGCTCCGGCGTGCGACCCAGCTCGCGCTCGACGCCGTCGAGGAGCTCCCAGTTGGTCCGCAGCATCGTCTCGGCCTCGGCGAGCAGCGCCTGCTCGTCGGCGCCGTCGAGCAGCGGCTCGATCAGGGCGCGCTCCTGCGCGGCGTGCTCGATGTCGAGCGTGGCGTGCAGGTCGAAGTACACCGTCGCGTCGCTGCCCGGCTCCGCGTCGTAGTGGGCGACCAGGCCCTCGCGCTTGGTCTCGGCGATCGCCGGCTGGGCCGACTCGATCGCGTACATCGCGACGAGCGAGTCCAGCAGCGGGCGCTCGCCGTCGCCGGCCCAGGCTGCCGCGCACGCGGCCGTCTCGGGCGTCGGCGCGGCGGCGGTGTCGCCGCCGACGGCAGCGGTGAAGCGGTCCCAGAGCTCGACGTGCGAGGCCTCCTCGGCGGCGTGGCCGCGGAGGGCGCGCCGCAGGTCGGCGTCATCGGCGACGGCCGCGGTGTTGGCCGACGCCTGGGCGAGTGCCGTGACCGCGTGGCGGTACTGGCCCGCGTACAGGGCGAGCTCGTCGCGCGTCAGCTCACCGGCCGACCAGCGGGTGTAGAACGGATGCTCGAGCACGTTCCAGCGCTGACGGACGGCGTCGAGCTCTGCGAAGAAGTCCATGCTGTTCCCCTCTGCGATTTCGTGATTCGGCGGGCGCCGAGGGCCGATGCTAGCGTCCGGCGCCGATGCGTTCGCCCGTGGACACGATCGCGGCGCCGAGCTTCCCGAAGGACGCCGCGTGGGTGAACGTCGCGCCGCTGCGAATGGAGAAGCAGGCGCGTCACCCGGTGCTCATCGAGTTCTGGGACGTCTGCCGGCCGAGCTGCCTGCGCACGCTGCCCTACCTGCGAGCGTGGCACGAGCGCTACGCCGATGCCGGCCTGCGCGTGATCGGCGTCCACTCGTCGGGATTCCCGGCGGGAGAGGACGAGGATCGCGTCCGCGAGGCGATCGCGCGTCTGGGCATCGAGCACCCCGTCCTGCTCGATCCCGGCTTCCGGCTGTGGCGCGCCTACGCCGTCCCCGGCTGGCCGTCGCGCTACCTGTTCGCGCCGCGGCTGCGGCTGTTCGAGGTCCATCACGGCGAGGGCGACTACCACGGCACCGAGCGCGCGATCCAGGAGCTGCTCGGGCTCGACGAGCCGCTGACGCCGCTCGCCGACCCCGCGGACGACGACGACGTCCCGATCGTCGTCCCGACCGCCGACGTCGAAGGCCCCTTCGAGGGTCCGTACGCCGCCGGCGAGGTCTGGGTGGTCGTCGACGGGCCCGGGACCGTCACCGTCAACGGCGAGGCCCACGTCCTCGACCGCCTGGGCGCCCACCGGGTCATCCGCCACGACCGCCACACCGCCGGCGAGCTCCAGGTCGCAGGCGACGGCGTCCTGATGACGGCCTTCCTCCCCGGGCTCGCCTGAGTCAGTAGCTGTGGTCCGGGCGGTGGCCGAGGTCGTCGGCGATCGTCACGAGCCGCGGCGGGCCCGTGTCCTCCACGAGGATGCCGCGCCCGGGCCGGTAGGGACTGCGCATCTCGCTGGCGTTGATCCGCGGCTCCTCCGTCCAGCAGCCCGTGTTCACGAGCTGCGAGGACGTGCCCGCGACGCGCCACTCGGCCGGATCCATCCAGTCCAGCGGCCCAGCGCAGTGCGTGTGCCCGAACACGACGTGCTCGGCATCCACGCCGAGCAGCCGCACGACGGCCGAGATCGCGGCGATGTTCGCCAGCCGCAGGTCGTCGGAGGACAGGCGATGGCTGACCGGGCCGAGGCCGGCGAGGTTCACGCCCGCGACCCCCAGCGGCAGCATCGCCGCGAGCGCCCGTCCGCGCAGCGGCGCGCGGCCGTCCGCGGACAGGAGGCTCCAGGCCTTCGCCGTCGCGGCCCCCGTGACCCAGCGCCCGCCGGCCGCGCGACCGTTGGCGATCTGGTCCAGCCACGCGTACATCGGTGCCAGCGCCGCCTCGAAGTCCTCGCTGCGGACCACGGAGCCGTCGTCCGGGAGCTTGCCGACGACGCGGGCCATGCCGCCCGCGGCCAGCCGCTCGAACGTCGGGACCGTGATGAGGCGGTCCAGGTAGTGGCCGTGCGTGGCCCAGACATCGTCGCGCAGCCAGATGCCGGGGTACGCGACGCTGAGCTCGCGCCCCCGCCCGAGCCACCCGTCGATCGCGCGGGTCGCCGGGGACGCCGCGGCGCCGGTTCTCGTCTCCAGGCCGAGCGGCGGCGGCTCCTCGAGCGCCGCTCGCTCCGCGAGCCACGGCGCGACGAGCGCGTAGTCGTGGTTGCCCGCGGTGATCACGACCTCCGCGCCCTTGGGAAGCGCGGAGCCGATCGCCTCGAAGACCGGCTGCGCCGCCCCCAGCGCCTCGCGCAGCGGGCCATGGCGCAGCTCGAGGACGTCTCCGAGCAGCACGAGCCGGTCCACGTCCCGGAGGTACGAGCAGAGCGCGTCGAGCGGCTCCGGACGGCGCAGGATGTCCACGGGCCGGCGCGAGCCGAGGTGCAGGTCACTGATGACGAGGGTGCGCATGCGGGGGCGCAGCGTAACCTGCCGCCCCATGCCCGACGGTGCCCTCGACGGCCTGCTCGTCGCCGACTTCTCCCGCGTGCTCGCCGGACCGCTCTGCACGCAGACGCTCGGCGACCTCGGAGCCGACGTCGTCAAGGTCGAGCGCCCCGGGACGGGTGACGACACGCGCCAGTGGGGTCCCCCGTTCGTCGACGAGGGCTCGACGTACTACCTGGGCCTCAACCGCAGCAAGCGCTCGCTGACGCTCGACCTGCGCGACCCCGGCGACCAGGCGCTCGCCGCCGAGCTCTGCGCGCGCGCGGACGTCGTGCTCGAGTCCTTCCGGCCCGGCGCGATGGACCGGCTCGGGCTGGGCTACACCGCGGTCTGCGAGCGCAACCCGGGCGTCGTCTACACGTCGATCAGCGCCTTCGGCTCCGGCGAGGCGACGCGCGAGCTCCCCGGCTACGACCTGCTCGTCCAGGCGATGAGCGGGTACATGTCGATCACCGGCGACCCGGACGGGCCGCCGCGCAAGCCGGGCACCGCGCTGGCCGACATGCTCACCGGGCTCTACGCGACGATCGGGACGCTCGCCGCGCTGCAGGCGCGCACCGCGACCGGCGCGGGCCAGCACGTCGAGGTGTCGCTGATGGACAGCGCCCTCGCCTCGCTGCTGAACCTCGGCTCCTCGTTCCTGAACGCGGACGCGGTGCCCACGCGCTCGGGCAACCGGCACCCGTCGATCGCGCCGTACGAGACGTTCCGCGCCGCGGACCGCGACCTGGCGCTGGCGGGCGGCAACGACGCGATCTTCGAGCGCCTCTGCGGCGTCCTCGGCCGGCCGGAGCTCGTCGGCGATGCACGGTTCGCGACGAACGCCCGGCGGGTCGCCCACCGCGAGGAGCTCGCCGCCGAGCTGGAGGCCGCGTTCGCGACCGACACGGCGGATGCCTGGGCCGAGCGGCTGAACGCGGCGGGCGTTCCCGCCGGGCCGGTCAACGACGTGGCGGAGGCCTTCGCGCTCGCCGAGCGCCTGGGGCTTCGAGCCGGTGCTCGAGCTGGACGGCGTGCGCACGACGCGCTCGCCGCTGCGGATGGACGGCACGCCCGTGCAGCCGGTCCGCCGGCCGCCGCGGCTCGGCGAGCACGACGCCGAGCTGCGCGCGTGGCTCAGCGCGCCGCCGGCCGGCTAGGCCTGCGCCGCGAGTGCCTGGCGAATCGTCTTGGGGAGCATGAAGCGCACGTCCTCCTGGACGACCTCGAACTCCTCGACCCGCGTCGTTCCGCGATCGCGGAACGACTGGACCAGGCGCTGGACGAGCTCCTCGGGGGCGCTCGCTCCGGACGTGATGCCGAGCGTCGTGACGCCCTCGAGCCACGCCTCCTCGACCTGCTCCTCGTGATCGATCAGATACGACTCGGAGCCGTGCTCGCGCGCGACCTCGACGAGGCGGTTGGAGTTCGACGAGTTGCGCGAGCCGATCACCAGGACGAGGTCGCAGAGCGGCGCGAGCTGCTTGACCGCGGCCTGGCGGTTCGTCGTCGCGTAACAGATGTCGTCGGTGCGCGGACCGGTGATGTTCGGGAAGCGCTCGCGCAGCCGCGTGATGATCGCGCGGGTCTCGTCCACCGACAGGGTGGTCTGCGAGATGTACGCGAGCTTGTCGGGGTCGGCGACCTGCAGCCGGTCGACGTCGTCGACGGTCTCGACGAGGACGATCGCCTCCGGGGCCTCCCCCATCGTGCCCTCGACCTCCTCGTGGCCGTCGTGGCCGATGAGCACGATCGTGTAGCCCTCGCCGGCGAACTTCACGGCCTCGCGGTGCACCTTCGTCACGAGCGGGCAGGTCGCGTCGATCGTCCGCAGGCTGCGGCGCTCGGCCTCGTCATGGACGGCCGGCGAGACGCCATGGGCGCTGAAGACGGTGATCGCGCCCTCGGGGATCGAGTCGTCGAGCTCCTCGACGAAGACGGCGCCGCGGTCGCGCAGCTGCTCGACCACGTGCTTGTTGTGCACGATCTCCTTGCGGACGTAGACGGGGGCGCCGTAGAGCTCGAGCGCCCGCTCGACGGTCTGCACGGCGCGGTCGACGCCGGCGCAGTACCCGCGCGGTGCGGCGAGGAGGATCTTCTCGGGTGCGTTTCCCATGCGGTCGATGACGAGTGTACGAGTCCGGGTTCCGCACCGATGGCTTTGATACGGTGATGTCTCATGTTGAGACAATCAAGTCTCACTCGCTCCGCGCGAGCTCGCCCATGACGGATGCGCCGGCGCAGCCGGACGCCGCCGTCGACCCGGTGGCGGCGCGCATCCTCGACGCCGCGTCGGCGCTGATCTCCGCCGACGGCGATCTGCCGAGCATGGCGCAGGTCGCCGCGTACGCCGGCGTCGGGCGGGCGACGCTCTACCGCCACGTCCCCTCGCGCGAGTCGCTCCTCCGCCGGCTCGCGACGAGGGCGATCGCCGACATCGGCAGGCGGCTGCACGAGGCCGAACTGGGCACCGTCCCGCCGCCCGAAGGGCTGGCACGACTGGCGCGGCTCATGCTCGACGCGCGCCTGGAGTTCCTCGCGCTGAAGCGGCTCGTGGCCGCCGCCGGCGAGAGCGTCGCCCAGGAGGCACGGGCCCGCGACGCCATCGGCCGTCAGGTCCTCACGGTCTTCCGCGGCGGCCTGCGCGACGGCCTCCTGCGCTCGGAGCTGGACGCCGAGCAGCACCGGGAGCTCTTCTTCGCACTGCTGACCGGCATCGCCCCATGGGTCGACGACGGGCGGATGCCCGTCGAACGCGCCTCCGCCCTCGTCGTCTCCCTCTACCTCACCGGCGCCCGCGCGGGCGCCTGACCTCCCCCTCACCACCAGCAACCCAGGAAACCCGCCCCCATGCGCAAGCTCGCCCACTGGTGCGTCAGGCACCGCGTCATCGTCATCGCCGTCTGGATCGCGGCGCTCGTCGCCGTCGGGATGGCGGCCGGCTCCGCCGGCACGGCCTACCGCGACACGTTCAAGCTCAGCGGCACGCAGAGCTTCGACGCCCAGCGCCTGCTCCAGGAGTCCGCGCCCAAGGCCGCCGGCGACAGCGAGCGCGTGGTGTTCGCCGTCGAGGACGGCACGGTCCGCAGCGCCGCCGCCAAGCAGCGGATCACGGCGACGCTCGAGCGGCTGGAGCGGTTCCCGGGAGTCGTCGAGGTGCAGTCGCCCTTCGCCCCCACCGGCGCCGCGCAGATCTCCAAGGACGGGAGCGTCGCCTTCGCCGATGTGCGGCTGGCGGAGGAGTCCATCGCCTACGAGCCGCCGGAGTCCAAGGAGTTCGTCGAAGCCGCCAGGGCCGACGCCGGCGACGGGCTGCAGGTCGAGGTCGCCGGCCAGGTGGCCCGGCAGGCCAACCAGCCGAACCTCAACAGCACCGTCATCGGCGTGATCGCCGCGCTGATCGTGCTGCTGCTCGTCTTCGGGTCGCTCCTGGCCGCAGCCACTCCGCTGCTGATCACGGGCATGGCGCTCGGCGTCGCGCTGGGGGTGACCGCCCTGCTCTCGCACGTGATCTCGATCGCGACCTTCTCGTCGGAGCTGTCGCTGCTGATCGGCCTGGGCGTCGGCGTCGACTATGCGCTCTTCATCGTCACCAGGATGCGCCAGGGCATCCAGGCCGGAAAGCCGGTCGAGGAGGCGATCGTGGATGCGCTCGACACCTCCGGGCGCGCGGTGCTCTTCGCCGGCATCACCGTCTGCATCGCGCTGCTGGGGATGTTCGCGCTCGGCGTCAGCTTCCTCTACGGCGTCGCGGTGGCCGCCAGCATCGCCGTCGCGTTCACCGTGATCGCGGCGCTCACCCTGCTGCCCGCGATCCTGAGCTTCATCGGGCCGCGCGTGCTCTCGCGCCGTCAGCGGCGGGCGCTCGGCGCCGCGCCGCTCGCCGAGACCGGCGGCACGGGGTTCTGGACGCGCTGGGCGGCGATCGTCAGCCGCAGGCCGAACCTCGTCGGTGCGACCGCGACCCTCCTCGTCCTGATCATCGCGATCCCGTTCCTCTCGATGCGCCTGGGCTCGGCCGACTCCGGCTCGGACCCGGTGAACACGACCACGCGCAAGGCCTACGACCTTCTCGCCCAGGGATTCGGGCCCGGCTCGAACGGCACGCTGCAGCTCGTCGCCAAGGTCGACGGAGCATCCGACAGGGCGTCGTTCGAGCAGGCCCGCAACGCCGCCGCCGGGGCCGAGGGCGTCGTCAGCGTCACGCCGACGACGGTGCTTCCCGCCAAGGACGGGAACGGCGGCGTCGCGCTCGCCCAGATCGTCCCCGAGGGCTCGCCCCAGGCCGAGTCGACCACCGAGCTCGTCGAGCTCCTGCGCTCGGAGACCGTGCCGAAGGCCACCGCCGGCAGCGGCGTGACCGTCCTCGTCGGCGGCGAGACCGCGATCTTCGAGGACTTCAGCACGGTGCTGTCGGAGAAGCTGCCGTTCTTCATGGCCGTCGTCGTCGGGCTGAGCTTCCTGCTCCTGATGGCCGTCTTCCGCAGCCTCCTGATCCCGCTGACGGCCGCCGCGATGAACCTCCTCTCGGCCGCCGCCGCCTACGGCGTCATCACCGCGGTCTTCCAGAAGGGCTGGGGCGACTTCCTCCTCGGCGTCGACAAGACGGGACCGATCGAGCCCTTCATCCCGGTGATGATGTTCGCGATCGTCTTCGGCCTCTCGATGGACTACCAGGTCTTCCTGGTGAGCCGGATGTACGAGGAGTGGCATCGCACCGGCGACAACCGCGAGGCGATCTCGCGCGGCCTGGCGGCGACCGGCCGAACGATCACCGCGGCCGCCGCGATCATGATCCTCGTGTTCGGCGCGTTCGTCCTCGGCGGCGACCGGATCATCAAGCTCTTCGGCCTGGGCCTGGCGAGCGCCGTGGCGATCGACGCGCTGATCGTCCGCTCCGCGCTCGTGCCGGCGATCATGACGCTCCTCGGTGACCGCAACTGGTGGCTGCCCTCCTGGCTGGACCGGGTGATTCCCCGGCTCAACGTCGAAGGGGACGTCGAGCACGGGGACGAGCCCCGGCCCGCGGCGGCGGTCAGCGGCGCGCCCGCTCCCGAAGCAGCAGGTCCGTGACGGTCTCCCCCGTCACGTCCAGGCTGCGCGCGGACACGCGGGTGAGGTCGTCGTCGAGCGTGTCGCGCCACGGATAGGCGAAGTCGATCAGGTCGATGGCGGGGATGCCCTCGTCCAGGAACGGTGTGTGGTCGTCGATGATCCCGCCCTGCGCTCCGGGCGGGAACGACGCCGTCGTCCCGACGCGCCGCGCGGCCGCCCGCAGCCGCGCCCACAGCGCGGTGTTCGAGGTGCCCTCGCGCGGGAGCCGCAGCCCGCGGTTCGCCACGTAGTCGAGCAGCACGACGGATCCGATCTCCCGCGCGTGCGCCCGCGCGTAGGCCCCGGACCCGCGCAAGGCGTCCTTGCGGAAGTCCGTCGAGCCCGGCGGCTCCTCCTCGCCGTCGAACAGGACGAACCGGACCTCCCGTGCGCCGGCGGGCCGGGGCGCGCGTCTCAGGGCACGCGCGACGCCGACGACCGCCGCCGTGCCCGCCGCCCCGTCGTTCGCCCCGACGAAGCCCTTGGGCCGGGCCTCCACGTCGTAGTGCGCGGCGACGAGGATCGCGGGGCGGCGCCCGGGAATGCTGCCCACGACGTTCTGGAGCCCCGGGTGGCCGGCGACCGGCTCGCGGCGACCACCGGGCAGGCGGTCCTCGAGGTCCGCGGCGAGCCGGCGCAGCGCCGGTGACCCGGCCGGGCGCCACCCGTAGACGCGCACCTGCCGGCGCAGCAGCGCGAAGGCGGCCGCCTCGTCGAAGCGGTCCACGCGCGGCGTCGGGACGCCGTCATCGGCCGCGGCGGTGAAGCGCCCGGGCACGGCCGCGGTCGTCGTCTCGCGCACGGGCTCGGCGTCACGGCCGCCGCCGACGAACGGCCAGCCGTTGACGCTGAACCAGATGATCACCGCGGCGAGCAGCAGTTGCGCGACGAGGACGATGACGAGCACGCGGACGGGAAGTCGTCCGCGTCCGTCCTCGTCGGGGTCCCCCGCCATCGCCGCCGCCCGCACGCGCCGCCTCAGTCGTTCGCCGTGACCGCTTCCAGCACGTCGGCGAACTTCCTGCGCGACGCCTCGCGGCGCGTCGGGACGTGCTCGGTCGGGACGCCGCCCTCAGGAGCCTCGTAGCCGCGCAGGATGCGGCGCGCGACGCTCTCGCGGTGCACCTCGTCGGGACCGTCGTAGAACCGGGCCGCCCGGGCGTAGCGGTACATCGCCTCGATCGGCATGTCGGTCGAGTAGCCGAGCGAGCCGTGGATCTGCAGCGCCCGGTCGATCACGTCGTGCATCACGCCCGCCCCGTACACCTTGATCAGCGAGACGTCCTGCCGCGCGGCGGACGCGCCCTGGGTGTCCATCTTCCACGCCGCGTGGAGCGTCATCAGGCGCGCCGCCTGCATCTGTGCCGCGGAGTCGGCGACCCAGTTCTGCACGGTCTGCTTGTCCGCCAGCACCGAGCCGAAGGCGTACCGGTGCGTCGCGTACTCGCAGAGCATGTCGAAGGCGCGCGCGGTGACGCCGAGCCAGCGCATGCAGTGGTGGATGCGGCCGGGGACGAGCCGGTGCTGGGCGATGAGGAAGCCCGCGCCCTCCTCGCCGAGCAGCGCGTCCGCCGGGACGCGCACGTCCTCGTAGAGGATCTCGGCGTGGTTGCCGAGCTTGCCGAAGCTCGCCTCGGGGTGCTCCATCGTCGGGACGTCGCGCACGATCGTGACGCCGGGGGTGTCGACGGGCACGATGAACATCGACGCGCGCTGATGTGCACGGGCGTCGGGATCGGTGACGGCCATGACGATGAGGAAGTCCGCGATCGAGCCGTTGCTCGAGAACCACTTGTGCCCGTTGATGACGTACTCGTCGCCCTCACGGACGGCGCGCGTGCGCAGCAGCGTCGGATCGGAGCCCGCGTTCGGCTCCGTCATGCTGAAGGCCGACTTCAGGTCGCCGTTCAGCAGCGGGTGCAGGTAGCGCTCCTTCTGGTCCGGCGTTCCGGCGAGCGCGAGGATCTCGCTGTTGCCCGAGTCGGGCGCCTGGTTGCCGAACGCGTTGGGCGCGAGCGGCGAGCTGCCGAGGATCTCGTGCATGAGCCCGAGCTTCACCTGCCCGAACCCCTGGCCGCCGAGCTCGGGATCCAGATGGGCGGCCCACAGCCCGCGCTCCTTGACGCGCGCCTGCAGCGGCTCGTAGATCCGGTCGAGCTGCTCCTGGCTGATGTCGTGGACGATCGGCTCGATCGGCCAGATCTCCTCGCGGACGAACGCCCGCATCCACACCAGCTGCTCCTCGAACTCCGGGTCCGTGGAGAAGTCCCACGCCATCGTCGCCTCCGTCGTCGTGTGCCGCGGATCTTCGCAGCAGCGGTGGTAGCGTCGCCCCGATGGCCGCGACGCTCGCGCTCGACGCCCTGCCCGGCAGCTTCGCGGTCGCGCGGCTGGACCCGGAGTCCGCGGTCCCGACGTGGGCCCACGACCGCACGTTCTGCGCGCTCGTCCTCACGGCGCAGGAGCTCACCGTCGTCTGCCCGGCGCAGGCCGTCCCGGACGGCGTGCGCAGCGAGGGCCCGTTTCGCGTCCTCGCCGTCCGCGGGCCGCTCGACTTCGCGCTCACGGGCATCCTCGCCTCGCTGACGCAGCCGCTCGCGGACGCGGGGATCTCGATCTTCGCGCTGTCGACGTTCGACACCGACGTGCTGCTGATCCGCGAGGGCGACCTGCCCGCCGCGACGAGCGCGCTGACCGCCGCCGGCCACCTGATCGGCCCGTGATCTCGCGGTAGGGTTGGACGGTGGCCCAGGAACACTTCGACAGGCTGACCGCGATCGACGCGTCGTTCCTCGTCCAGGAGGGGCCCACGTCGCACATGCACATCGGTGCGCTGACGATCCTCGACGGCCCGCCGCCGCCGTTCGGCGAGTTCCTCGACATCATCCGCGGCCGGCTGCACCTGGTTCCGCGCTACCGCCAGAAGCTGAGCTTCCCGCCCGTCGAGACGGGCCGGCCGGTGTGGGTGGACGACCCGAACTTCAACCTCGAGTACCACGTGCGCCAGACCGCGCTGCCGCGCCCGGGCAGCGAGGGGCAGCTCTTCAAGCTCGTCTCGCGGATCTTCTCCCAGCAGCTCGACCGCTCGAAGCCGCTGTGGGAGATGTGGGTGATCGAGGGCCTGGAGGACGGCCGCTGGGCGCTGATCTCCAAGACGCACCACTCCGTCATCGACGGCATCTCGGGGGTGGACCTCGCGACCGTCATGTTCGACCTGACGCCGGAGACCCGCGAGGTCGAGCACCCCGACGAGGCGTGGGAGCCCGCGGCCGAGCCGACGCCCGCCGCGCTCGTCGCCTCGGGGGCGGTCGGCATCGCGCGGACCGCCGTCGACGCTGTGGGCCGCATCGCGCGTCTGGCGACCCGGCCCCAGGAGGCCGCTGCGGAGGTCCGCGACGGGCTGGAGGGGATCGGCGAGATCCTCTGGGCCGGCCTGAACCCGGCGCCCGACACGCCGCTGAACGTCGAGATCGGCCCGCACCGGCGCTACCGCGTCGTCAAGACCGAGCTGGCGGACTTCAAGCTCATCAAGGACGAGCTCGGCGGCACCGTCAACGACGTCGTGCTCGCGGTCGTCAGCGGCGCGCTGCGCCAGTGGCTGCGCTCGCGCGGCGTGCGCACCGAGGGCCTGGAGCTGCGCGCGCTCGTCCCGGTGTCCGTGCGCGCCGCCGACGCGGGCGGGGAGCTCGGCAACCAGATCGTCGCGATGCGCGGGCCGCTCCCGGTCTACGTCGACGACCCCGTGGCGCGACTCAAGGTCGTGCGCCAGGGCATGGGCGAGCTGAAGGAGAGCAAGCAGGCCGTCGGCGCCGCCGTTCTCGCCGGCGCGCAGGGCTTCGCTCCGCCGACCGTGCTCGCGCAGGCCTCGCGGCTGAACTTCTCCACCCGCCTCTTCAACCTGATCGTGACGAACGTGCCGGGGCCGCAGTTCCCGCTGTACGTCGCGGGACGGCGGATGGTGGACCTCTACCCCGTCGCGTTCCTGCCCAAGGACCACGCGCTCGCGCTCGCGATCATGAGCTACGACGGCCAGCTGAACTTCGGGCTGCTCGGCGACTACGACGCCCTTCCGGACATCGACGCCTTCGCGGACGGGCTGCGCGGCGCGGTCGACGAGCTGCTCGAGATCGCGCGCGACCGGCGCGAGTCGCCGAACGGGCGCGCCCGCGTTTCCGCCGGCACGCCGGCGGGCAGCTAGACGCGTTCGCGCTCGCCGGTCGACCCGCTCGCAGAGGCGCTCGCCCAGGTCTCGTCGTCGTTCAGGCGGGGACCGCGCTGCGGACGCGGACGCGGACCTCGCGCTGCTGGTTGAGGAACAGCGAGCGCACGAAGTCGGGCTCGCCGATCAGCTCCATGTCGGGGAAGCGCTTGGCCGTCTCCTCGAGCAGGATCTTGAGCTCCATGCGGGCGAGCGCGGTTCCCAGGCAGAAGTGTCGGCCACCGGCACCGAACGCCTGGTGATCGGCGTTGCGCTCCACGTCGAACTGGTGGGGGCACTGGTAGACGCTCTCGTCGCGGTTCGACGACGGGTACCACATGACGACCTTGTCGCCCTTGCGGATCGTCTTGCCCTGGAACTCGACGTCGCAGGTGGCGGTGCGGCGGAAGTGCGCGAACGCCGGCGCCCAGCGCAGCAGCTCCTCGACGGCGACCTCGGCCTTGGAGGGGTCGTCGACGAGCTTCTGCCACTCGTCGCGGTTCTGGAGCAGCGCGACCATGCCGTTGGAGAACGTCGCCTTGGTGCTGTCGTTGCCGGCGAGCTGCAGCAGCGCGAAGCCCATGATGATCTCCTCGTTGCTGAGGCCCTCGCCGTCGACCTCGGCGGTCACCAGCACGCTGGTGAGGTCGTCGGTCGGGTTGGCGCGGCGCTCCTCGACGAGCTTGCCGCCCTCCTCGAACACCTTGTGGATCTGCTGCATCACGGTCTCGAGCCCGCCGGGCTGGAGCTCCTCGTCGCCGAACGCCATCGCCTTCAGCGCGAAGTCCGACCAGCCGGCGTCCTCGGCCTCGGCGGTGCCGACGAAGCTGCCGATCACGCGGCTGACGACGGGCGTGGCGATGTCCGCGACGATGTCGAACTCCTCGCGGCCCTCAAGGCGATCGAGGACCCGCTCGACGATGGCGCGGATCTCCTCCTCGTGCTGGGCGATGCGCTTCGGCGTGAACCCGCGCTGGAAGAGGCTCTTGATCCGGTCGTGGCGCGGGGGATCCATCGCGATGAACATCTGCGTCTGCAGCTCGAGCGGCGTCCCGGTGTCGCTGACGACGATGCCGCCGGTCTGCGAGGAGAAGTCCTCCCACCGCCGGCTGATCTCGTGGATGTCCTCGGCGCGCGTGATCGACCAGAACCCCGGCTCACCCTCCCAGGTGGCCATCGGGCTCCAGTGCACCGGGTCCTCCTTGCGCAGACGCTCGAAGACGGCGTGCGGGAAGCCGTCCTTCCACAGGCTCATGTCGCCGATGTCGATCTGCTCGACCGGGATCGCGGTGACGTCACTCATCGTTGCTCCTCACGGTTGCCGGGACTCCTCATGGCGAGCACCATACTCGAAAAGAGTACAGAGTGCGCAAGTTGTCCCAGATGAGTCACTCAGGTAAATGTGTCCCATCGCCTGGCCGGGCCGGCTTCCCCGGTCAGTACCCGAGCGCGAACTTCGCGTCCTCGCTCATCTTCTCCGGCGTCCACGGCGGCGTGAAGATCAGCTCGGAGCCGACGGAGTCCACGCCGTCGAGCTCGGAGACGAACTCCTCGATCTGCCCCTCGACCATCGGGCCGATCGGGCACCCGGGCGTGGTGAGCGTGTAGGTGACGTGCACGTCGCCCCCGTTGACGGTGATCCCGTAGATCAACCCGAGCTCCACGAAGTCCAGGCCCAGCTCCGGATCGATGACGTTCGTGAGCGCTTCTTCGACTTCTTCGACGGTCGGCATGAACGGATTCTACGACGCGCGCATTGGTCGCCTGATCTGCGCTACCGTGGCTGGATCGTCTCTTTGACGCAACACCCGCCGGTCCTGCGGTGCAGCGGGGATGAAGATCGGTCGACGCAGAGCCTGCGCCGACCGGCGCTCTCGCGCGCCCTCGCCGTGGACGACGACCTGCTCGTCGACCTGAGCGGGCTGTCGTTCGCCGACGCGTCGCTGATGGTCGACCTGGCGATGGTCGCCCGGCGCCTGCGCAAGGCCGGCCGGGGAATGCGGATGTGCGGCGCGGCGCCCCACATCCACACGCTCATCGAGATGGTCGGGCTGCACCGGCTGCCGGGCGTTCAGGTCGACGGCCCGGCGCCCGCCTCGGCCTGGTAACGAACGCCCGCCGAGGGCGTACTCTCAGACGACCATGCCGTTGCTCATCGCGCTCTTCATCGTCGTCCCGATCGTCGAGCTCTGGGCGATCATCCAGGTCGGCGGGCTCATCGGCGTCGGGCCGACGATCGCCCTCCTCCTGATCGACTCGCTCCTCGGCGCGTACCTGCTGCGCCAGCAGGGGCGCCTCTCGTGGGCACGCTTCCGCGAGACGCTGTCCGCCGGCCGCGTGCCCGCGAAGGAGACCGCCGACGGCGGCCTCGTGATCTTCGGGGGCGCGCTGCTGCTCACCCCCGGGTTCGTCACCGACATCGTCGGCCTGCTGATGCTGATCCCCGGCACTCGGGCGATCATCCGGCGCGTCGTGCTGCGCAGGGCGGTCACCGTCGGCGCGGCGAGCGTCGGCGGCCCGGCCGTGTGGACGGTCCGCGGCGCGGACTGGGGCATGCGCGGCCACCGCGCGTACCGCAACCGGCCGCGTTCGGCCTCCGGCGAGGACCCCGCCCCCCGCCGCGACTACGACGTCGAGGGCACCGCCGTCGACGCCGATCGCCCCGCCCTGCGCGCCGAGCCGCAGACCGGCACGTGACGCCGGTCACCGCCGCGCTCGACGCGCCGCACGCCGCGCGCGACGACGACTTCACCGACGCCGTCACGCTGGCGTTCGCCGACGAGCGCGCGGGCGTGTGCGGCACCGTGCGGCTCGGGCTCGCCGGCGGCACCGCGGCGAGCGGGCTCGTCGTCCTGTTCCGTGGCGCGGACATCGCGGCGGTCGCCGCCGAGGGCGGCGTCCCCGTCGAGGACGCGTCCGCCTGGGAGCACGTGCAGGCCGCCGGGATCGACCTGGAGACCCTCGAGCCGCTGCGCCGCTGGCGCCTGTCGTTCGCGGGCCAGGATGCGAGCCTGGACCTGGAGCTCGAGGCCAGCGGCCCGGCATGCGCGATGGACGACCGCGACCCGGTGGCCCGCGCCGGCGGCATGCTCGGGTTCGAGCAGCCCGTGACCGTGCGCGGCTCGGCGAACGTCGGCGGGCAGCGCCTGTCGATCGACGGGCTGGGCCAGCGCGGGCGCTCCTGGGGCAGCCCGGACTGGTCGCGCATCGGCCGCACCCGCACCGTCAGCGCGTGGTTCGGCGACGCGGCGCTCTCCATCGCCGCCATCGCCAAGACCGGCGAGACCGATCACGGCGGCGAGGCCGTCAGCGCGACGATCTTCGAGCCGGGCGAGGACGGGTGCGTGCGGGTCGGCGACCCGCGGCTCTCGACGACCTTCGACGGCGAGGGCCGTCAGCGACGCGCGTCGCTCGAGCTGTGGATCACCGACGACGGCCCGCCGCGCCGCGCCACCGGCGACGTCCTGTGCGGCACGACGCTCGACCTGGGGCGCATGCGCCTCGACACGGCGTTCCTCACGCTGGCGCATGGACGGCCGCACGGGCGTCGGCCGGTACGACATCCTGCGGCGCACCGAGGAAGACTGAGCGATGCCGGCGCCGCGAGGCGCCGCCAGCTCAGTTGTCCGAGCCGAGCCGGTCCCAGAGGTACAGGTCGAGGCACTCCTGCGGCGAGGTCGGAGCACGTCTCGCGGCTGAGGTGCGGCAGGACCGTCTCGAGCGCCTGCTCCTCGGAGATGCCGGCGTCGAACGCCTCCTCGCCGCGGAAGCCCGCGGCGATCTTCAGCGCCTCGCGCCGGTTGTCACCGAGCGACCCGAAGACGCCGAGCAGGAAGTCGCGGTTGGCGATCGGCTGGCCGACCTCGAGCGACGCGTGCCAGGCGGCGAGCATCGACAGGTCGTGCTCGTCGAGGTCGGCGACGGCCTTGACGTAGTGCCCCTCGAGCTCGGGCTCGGGGATCGCGTCGACCCAGGCGCGGACGAGCTCGCCGAGCAGCTGACGGCGCGCCTCGCGGCCGACGGACTCCGCGATCACGCGGATCGCGTCCTGGGGTTCGATGAAGCAGAGAGGAAGCATGCGGCGGCTCCGAGCGACGGACGTGGGGACGACAGCCGCGCGGGACGCTACGACCCGGTCCGGACGGCACGACGTGGCCGCTGCGGCGCCCCGCTCACTCCAGGCCGAGCTCGGCGGATGCGCTGCGACGGAGCCGGCGCCGGAGTGGCCGCGGCGGCGGCCGCGCGGCGATGCGGTGGTCGTCGTCGCAGCGGTGCTCGTGACAGCCGGAGTGACCGTGGCGCCACCGCCGGATGCCGGGGCTGCGGCGGTCCGGCTGCGCGCCCGCGCCGCCCGGCGCTCCAGCTTGCGCCGGGCCGCGGCCACGCGGCGATCCACCTGCTCCTCGATCGTCAGGCGTCGCTGGCTGCCGCGGGCGTCCGCGGGCTCGGCGGCGCGCCCGAGCGGTGCGACCGCCACGGTCGCGCCGGGCGCCTGCTGCGCGGCATGGTCCAGCGCCACGGCCCCGCCACCGGCGACGGCCGCCGACGCCGCCGCGACCGCGGTGAGCTTCCCGGCCGACGCGGACGACCGCCTCGACCGCCAGCTGGGCGCGGACGAACGACGACGCCGCGCGCTCGCCGAGCCACGTCGTCGCCGTGTCGAACACCTTCACGAAGAGCTGACCCGCAGGTTCGAGCGAGCCCTGAACATCGGCGAAGGCTCCGAGCGGCAGCACGATCGCGAGCGGCGTCGACGCCCGGTGCAGCTCCCGAACCACGCCGCGGCAGGCCGAGCACGCGCGCAGGTGCGGCCGCAGCTCGACGAGCTCCTCGTGCGTGGCCTCGCCGTCGACGAGCCGCGAGAGCAGCGGCTGCCAGCGCTCGCACTCAGCTCCCGAGGCGATCCCCGCGTAGCGCTCGAGGAAGCTGCGCCGGCCCTCGTAGATGCAGCGGTTGACCTTCGTCCGGCTCCAGCCGGTCAGCTCGCCGATCTCTTCGTAGGAGTTGCCCTGCGCCTGCAGCCACAGCGCGCGGACCTCCTGCGGCTTCAGCCGCTGCAGGGCCTCGGCCGACCGGGCGACGGTCTCGAACGAGGCCGCCTGCTCGTCGGGCGAGGGCGTCGTGCTCGCCTCGAGCCGGTCGAAGTCCAGGTCGGCCGGCGCGAGCTCCCGCTGGCGCGTGCGGCGCACGGCCATCGCCTCATGCTTGACCACGGTGCGCAGCCACGACGGCGCGCGCTCGGGATCGAGCCGGTGCGCGTGGCGCAGCATGATCTCCAGGCCGCGCTGGTAGGCGTCCTGCGCGTCCTCCGCGCAGAGACTGTGCCGTCGCGCGAGCCGCAGCAGGCCGTCGGCATGCAGCCGCACGACCTCCACGACGAGCGCGTCACGTTCATCGTCGGTCAGCCGCGCACCCTGGGGAGGGTCGGCGGCGATGTCCCCCATCGCATCCATGCTGGTCCATTCGTCGTCCTGCCGTATCCGTTCGGCGTAGTCGCAGCATGGCGAAGGCTCACCCCTGATGCGCGGCGAATTGGCGCACGGAGCGTGAATTCCCTACCCCGACGGCGGCTGCGACGGAGCGAGGTCCGGCGGCCGCACGGCGGTGTATGCGGGCGGCGCGATCGACGTGACCGGGCAGGCCGTCGGGCGGCGGCCCGACGATCGTCTCGCCGAGCGAGCACGCGACCTCGTACAGGCGCGAGCCCGTGTCGGCGAAGCCGGGGACCGGGGTCGGCCCGGCGGCGCCGCGCTCGTAGCTCCCGGCGGACAGCCGCATGCGCCACGGGCCGGCGAACGTCCGGCAGCTCGCCTCCTGCACCGCGCACGACCGGTACCAGGCGACCCGCCCGTCCAACAGCGACGGGCCCGCGAGGAACTGACCGTTGAGTCCGATGACCTGCAGCGCGATCTGTCGCGCCGAGCGCTGGCTGACGCTGTCGACGCGCACCTCGGACTGCGAGGTCCCGGGAAGCCCTTCGAAGAGGTAGCCGACGATCATGGCGAGGTCGTCCCCGCGCAGCTCGAGCGCCCCGACCCAGCGATTGCGGGTCGGCCCGCACGGCGGCTCGACGAGACCGGGCTCCGGCTCACAGCGAAGCGTCGGCACGCCGGGCAGTCGCGTCGAGGGCTGCGAGCGGGGCGCGGCGAGGAGCTTCGTGTAGACGACCGGATTCGGGTCCTGCTCGGTGCCGTACTCGCGCGTCCACGCGATTCGCCCGCGCCAGAGCGTGCCGCTGACGTCGTTGCGGCCGCCGTCGTTGGCGTTGCGGACCGGCCGCTCGCCGGTCGACGTCGACCAGCGAGTACACGTAGAGGTCGCAGAGGATGCGCCGCCCGACGACCGCCGGCGGGGTCGGCTGCGTGATCTCGCAGCGCTGGTAGATCAGCTCCGGGCGTCCCTGGCTGTCGGTCCCGATGTCGGCGTCGAACGGCATCCGGCTCGGCGCGACACCGACCCGTCGCTGCGTGTGCCCGACCTGGCGCACGTTGAGGTACCAGCGCGCCGCCGTCCCGGTCGTACTCGCTGAAGACGATCGTGTCTCCCTGGGCGCGAACCGGCGTTCCCACGCCGCCGGTCGTCCCGACCGTCGCGCCGGGGGCGACCGCGGGCGTCGCCAGAGCGACCGCGGCCAGGAGCGCGACGCATCCGACACGTGCGGGAAACGTCCTCATCGTCAAGCCTCCTGATCCGCTGGACACCCAGCGTATGTCGCCCGCCGCGCACATCCATCCGGTCGAACTACGCCCGCGAAAAGGTGTGCGCTAGCCTGAAATACCCCTGACCGGATCAACAATGAGAGGATTCCGCCCATGGCACTCCACCTCGGCGATACCGCACCAGACTTCCAGGCCGAGTCCACCGAGGGCCCGATCAGCTTCCACGACTGGATCGGCGACTCGTGGGCCGTCCTCTTCTCGCACCCCAAGGACTTCACCCCGGTCTGCACGACCGAGCTCGGCTACATGGCGAGCGCCAAGCCGGAGTTCGACCGCCGCGGCGTGAAGATCATCGGCCTCTCCGTCGACGCCACCGGCGACCACGAGCGCTGGGCGAAGGACATCGAGGAGACGCAGGGCACCGCCCCCAACTACCCGATCATCGGCGACGCCGACTTCAACGTCTCCAAGCTCTACGGGATGCTCCCCGCGAGCGTCGCGGGCGACCCGAAGGACCGCACGCCGGCCGACAACCAGACGGTCCGCAACGTCTTCGTGATCGGGCCCGACAAGAAGATCAAGCTCATCCTCGTCTACCCGATGACGACGGGTCGCAACTTCGACGAGGTCCTGCGCGTCATCGACTCGCTGCAGCTCACGGCCAAGCACAAGGTCGCGACCCCGGTCAACTGGCAGCAGGGCGACAAGGTCATCATCGCCGGCTCGGTCTCCAACGACGAGGCCCGCGAGAAGTACCCCGACGGGTGGGAGGAGCCGCGCCCGTACATCCGCATCGTGCCGCAGCCCAGCTGAGCGGCCGCACGACCTTCGCGGCAATGGGCCCGTCCGGGATCGCCGGATGGGCCCGTGCCCGTTCAGGCGCCGTCGTCCTCGTCGCCGGTGTCCTCGCCGCCGCCGACCTCGAGCGCCTCGCACGCGAGGTCCAGCGCGTCGGGATCGGGGCCGAGCGCTGAACCGCAGTCGATCCGCGGCGCCTGCGGATCGTCCGTGCGGCGCCCCCAGTTGACGAGCGCCAGGTCGAGCGCCGCCGCCGGCAGCGCGCAGGCGGTCGCAAGGTCCGCGGCCCGGCGCGCGACGAGCAGCAGATCGCCGATGCCGAAGACGCGCTTGGCGGCGACGACCGCCGGGTCGCGGTCGGCGCCCAGAAGGTGCAGCGCCGCGGCGCGCAGGTCGGCGAGACCGAGCGCGCCGGCGGTGAGGAGGAACTCGAAGCGCTGGCCGCGACCCAGGCCCGGGAGCGCGAGCCGCTCGAACGCCCGGTCGAACCGGCGCTCGGGCGTCCAGGAGGGCTCGCCCGCGAGCGCCGCCGCCTGGCCGCCGGCGCGCTGCGCCCACATCCGGTAGGCCGCCAGCGCACGCTCCGCGGTCGCCGCATCCGGCGCGCCGCGCGGGCCGAAGCGCACGTCATCGAGGAGGGGAAGCTCACCCGTCGCCAGCGGCACGCGCACCCGGGCGATCTCGGCGAACGCGTCGTCCTCGCCGGCCAGCGGGCCGATGCAGGCGATCAGGAACGCGAGCCACAGCGCCTCCTCGCCCTCGCCCGCGCGGGCCAGGCGGGCCGCTTCGCCGTACAGCCCGGGCGCGGCGCCGCCCTCGAGCTCCGCGAGGCGTGCTGCGCTGAAGGCCAGCTCGTCGGCGAGCAGCTCGGCGTCCGCCGTCGCCCGCAGGCCGGGGACGAGCACGCTCGCGTATCCGTCGTCGGCGGCGCGGGCGAGCCGGCGCACGCGCACGTCCCCTGCGGGAGCGCGGCGACGACCGGAGCCGGTCCGGCGCACGCCGGCGGGCGCCGCGGGGCCGGATGCGCGGCGACGCGGCGGGGTCTTCGCCCGCGCCTCCTGCTCGCGCTTGCGCGAGCAGATCGGGCACGTCGACTCCAGGCGACGGTGGCGGCAGAACGACGTCACGCCGCGAGTCTAGGCACGGCTCAGCACCGGCGCGAAGACGCGGGTGAGGAGCTCGACCGGGCCGTCGACGTCCAGCGGCTCGCGGTCGACGAGCCGGATGCCGACCTCGACGCCCGCGCCGACCATCGCGGCGGCGAGCAGCTCGGAGTCGTGCGGCGCCAGGATGCCGGCCGCGACGCCCTGCTCGAGGTCTGCGCGCAGCTCCTCCACCCCGGCCCCCACCGCGGGCTCGTCGAACATCGCGCGGATCGTTCCGGCGTTGCGGCTCATCAGCTCGAGCATCTCGCGATCGCTCGCCAGGTACTCCAGGTACGCGCGGAAGCCGTCGGCGACGAACTCCTCGACGCTCGTGGCCCCGCGGCGCGCGTCGCGCACGCGCACCCGGATCTCGCCGGTGGTCTCGTCGAGGATCTCGCGGAGCACCGACTCCTTGTCGGGGAAGTAGTTGTAGAACGTCCCCGTCGCCAGGTCGGTGCGGCGGATGATGTCGCGCACGCTCGCGGCGCCGAAGCCGATCTCGGCGAACACGACGCGCGCCGCCGCGAGGATCGCCTCGCGGTTGGCGGCCTTCGTCGCCTCGCGCTTGCCCGCGCGGCGGGAGTCGATGGCGGGCGCGCCGCTCACGCCGCCGCCGGCTCCGCGTCGGTGCTCGCCAGCGGCGCGACGGGCAGCGCGAAGCCGCGGTCGCGGGCGCGCTGCTCCCCGGCGCGGATCTCCTTCGCCAGGTCCGCCAGGTAGTCGTCGAAGTCCACCTGGATCGTGTGCCGCTTGGAGGCGACGTAGCGCTTCTGCATCGCGGCGAGGTCCTCGGCGATGTACCGCCGCACCTCCGGCGGGCTCGGCAGCGCGTACTCGCCCTTGAGGTACTCGGCGACCCAGCGGCCCTGCGCCTCGGCGAGCGGCATGACCGCGCCCGAGCGGCTGCAGCAGGCCGATGAAGAAGAGGTTCGGGATCTCGGGATGGAAGACGCGGCGGTAGAGCTCGATGCGGTTGTCCTTCGCCGCGATGAAGTCCTCGTCGAAGAACGGGAAGCGTGATCTTGTAGCCGGTGCAGTAGACGACGACGTCGGCGTGCACGCGCGTGCCGTCCTCGAACTCGACCCGTCGCCGTCCAGGCGCCGGATGTTCGGCTTCGACCTGCACCGCGCCGTGGGTGATCCGGTCGAGGATGCGGCCGGAGATCGTCGGGTGCGCCTCGCCGAAGGCGTGGTCGGGCTTGGGCAGGCCGAACTTCACCGGGTCCCCGGCGTAGAGCTTCACGAGGTGGTGAATCGCCTTCTGGCGGATCTTGAACGGGATCCGCGGGTCGTTCTTCAGCTGGTCCGTCGGCCGCCCGAAGATGTACTTCGGGATGATCCACGCGCCGCGGCGGGCGGCGAGGTAGGTGTTCTGCGCGACGTAGCGAGGACTCGACCGCGATGTCCATCGCGCTGTTCCCCATGCCGAGGACGACGACGTCCTTGTCGTGCAGGCCGTCGGGGTTCATGTACTCGTGCGCGTGCAGCTGCTCGCCCTGGAAGTCCTCGCTGCCGGGGAACGCCGGCTCGGGCCAGCGCGGGTCCCAGTGGTGGCCGTTGGCGACGAGCAGCGCGTCGTAGCGCTCGGTCGTCCCGTCCGACGCGCGGATGACCCAGGTCCCGTCGGCCTCGCGCCCCGCGTGCTCGACCTTCGTCTCGAAGCGGATGCGGTCGCGGATCCCGAAGTGATCGACGTAGTCGTCGAAGTAGGCGGCGATCTGGTCGTGCCGCGGGTAGTCCGGGTAGGACTCCGGCATCGGGTAGTCGGAGTACTCCATCTTCAGCCGCGAGGTGTTGATGTGCAGGTCGCGGTAGCAGGCCGACATCCCGTTGCTGTTCTCGTAGACCCAGTTGCCGCCGATGCGATCCGACGCCTCGTAAGCAGGTGACGTCGAAGCCCTGCTCGGCGAGCGTCTTGAGGGCGGTGATGCCGGAGGAGCCCGCGCCGATCACGGCGACGCGGGGCAGCGAGGAGCTCATCCGGGCGATGTTATCGCGAAAGTGACGCAGGCGTCAGGTTCGCGTCGCCCTGCTCCGCGAGATGGCGCTCGACCATCCGCGCGCACTGGCGGCCCTCGTTGATCGCCCAGACGATCAGCGACTGGCCGCGCCGCGCATCGCCCGCGGCGAACACGCCGGGGACGCGAGGTCTCGTACGGTCCCGGCGCGCACGTTGCCGCGCTGGTCCAGGTCGCAGCCGAGCTGCTCGACGACGCCCTCGCGCTGCGGGTGGACGAAGCCCATCGCCAGCAGCACGAGGTCGGCCGCGCAGCTCGCGCTCGGTGCCCGGCGACGGGGCCGAACGGCGGGGCCGGCTCGGCCTGCGCGATGTGCTGCGCGCGCACGCTGGCCGTCCTCGCCGCTGAAGTGCGTCGTGACGACCGAGAAGTCCTGCTCGCCCTTGCCGATGCCCTGCGCCTCCTCCATCGCGTAGGAGAGGCGGAACTTCTGCGGCCACAGCGGCCACGGGGTGCGGTCGTCGGGACGGTGCTCGGGCGGCTCGGGCAGCAGCTCGAGCTGCGTGACCGACAGCGCGCCCTCGCGGATCGAGTTGCCGACGCAGTCCGCGCCGGTGTCGCCGCCGCCGACGACGACGACGTGCTTGCCCGCGGCGGTGATGACGGGGTGCTCGGGGACGTCGGCCCGCGGCTCGGGGCCCTCCTGCGTCGCGACCCAGCGGTTGCGCACGTACAGGTAGTCCATCGCGAAGTGGATGCCGTCGAGCTCGCGGCCGGGCACCGGCAGGTCGCGCGGGACGCGCGAGCCGATCGTCAGCACGACCGCGTCGAACTCCTCGCGCAGCTCGTCGCCGGTCACGTCGACGCCGACGTCGACGCCGCAGCGCAGCTCGACGCCCTCGTCGACGAGCTGCTGCACGCGGCGCTCGACGACGCGCTTCTCGATCTTGAAGTCCGGGACGCCGAAGCGCACGAGCCCGCCGGCGGACTCGTCGCGCTCGAACAGCACGACGCGATGGCCCGTGCGGCGCAGCTGCTGGGCGGCGGCCATGCCGGCCGGGCCGGAGCCGACGACGGCGACGCTGCGGCCGGTCTCGGTGCGCGGCGGCTGCGCCGTGACCCAGCCCTCCTCCCACGCGCGGTCGATGATCGCGTTCTCGATCTGCTTGATCGAGACGGCGTCGCCCTCGTTGATCTCCAGCACGCAGGCGGCCTCGCACGGCGCCGGACACAGGCGGCCGGTGAACTCGGGGAAGTTGTTCGTCGCGTGGAGCTGGCGCGATCGCCCGCTCCCAGCTCACCGCGGATAGACGAGGTCGTTCCAGTCCGGGATGAGGTTGCCCGAGCGGGCAGCCGTTGTGGCAGAACGGCACGCCGCACTCCATGCAGCGCGCGCCCTGCGCGCTCAGCTCCTCGTCGCTGCGGCGCACGAGGAACTCGCGGAACGGCTCGACCTCGAGCCGCTCGACCGGGTCCTTGTAGGTGATCCCGGCGCGGTGGATCTTCAGGAAGCCGCCGATCTCGCCCATCACGCCTCGTCCTCCTCGCCGACGAAGCCCTTCGCCGCCCGTCGAGACGACGCTCGTCTCGGGGCCGCGGCCGGGATCGCCGGTGTGCTCGGCCTCCTGGGCCGCCAGCTCGGCGAGCACGCGCTTGTAGTCGGTCGGGAAGATCTTCACGAAGCTCGGCAGCAGCGCGTCCCAGTCGTCCAGGACGCGGCGCGCGACCGCCGAGCCGGTCCGCTCGAGGTGCTCGCCGACGAGGTCGCGGACCTCGATCGCGTCGGCCTCGTCGAGCGGCTCGAGCTGGTCGACCATCATCGGGTTGACGCGCGTCGCGGAAGCGTGCCGTCCTCGTCGAGGACGAACGCCAGGCCGCCGCTCATGCCCGCCGCGAAGTTGCGGCCCGTGCGGCCGAGCACGACGACGCGGCCGCCGGTCATGTACTCGCAGCCGTGGTCGCCGACGCCCTCGACGACGGCGCTCGCGCCCGAGTTGCGCACCGCGAAGCGCTCGCCGGCGATGCCGCGGAAGAACGCGCGCCCGCTCGTCGCGCCGTAGAGCACGGTGTTGCCGATGATGACGTTCTCCTCGGCCCGGTAGCTGACGCCGTCGGGCGGCATGACGGCGAGCACGCCGCCGGAGAGGCCCTTGCCGGTGTAGTCGTTGGCGTCGCCGTGCAGCGTGAAGGTCACGCCCGGCGCGAGCCAGCCGCCGAAGCTCTGGCCGGCCGAGCCGGTCAGCTCGACGCGGATCGTGCTCTCGGGCAGGCCCTCGGCGCCGCAGACGCTCGGCGATGCGGCTCGACAGCAGGCCGCCGACGCAGCGGTTGACGTTGCGCACGGGCGTCGTGATCGAGACGGGGTCGCCGTGCTCGATCGCGGCCTCGGCCTGCCGGATCAGCTCCCAGTCGAGCGCGTCGTCCAGGACGGCGGGCGGCGGCTCCAGGCGGCGCAGCGGCGTGTCCGCCGGCAGGTCTCCGGGCGGTGCAGGATGTGCGTGAGGTCGACCCCGCGCGCCTTCCAGTGCTCGATCGCGTCGTCGGCCTCGAGCAGGTCGGTGCGGCCGATCAGCTCGTCCATCGTGCGGACGCCGAGCGAGGCCATGATCCCGCGCAGCTCCTCCGCGACGAAGAAGAAGAAGTTCACGACGTGCTCGGGCTTGCCCTCGAAGCGCTTGCGCAGCTCCGGGTCCTGCGTGGCGATGCCCACCGGGCAGGTGTTCAGGTGGCAGGCGCGCATCATGATGCAGCCCGTCGCGATCAGCGGGGCGGTCGAGAAGCCGTACTCGTCGGCGCCGAGGATCGCGGCGATCGCGACGTCGCGGCCGGTCTTCAGCTGGCCGTCGGTCTGCACGATGATGCGGCGGCGCAGGTCGTTCTTCAGCAGCGTCTGCTGGGTCTCGGCCAGGCCGATCTCCCACGGGACGCCGGCCGACTGGATCGAGCTGAGCGGCGAGGCGCCGGTGCCGCCGTCGTGGCCGGCGATCAGGACGTGGTCGGCGTTGGCCTTCGCGACGCCGGCGGCGACGGTGCCGACGCCGACCTCGCTGACGAGCTTCACCGACACCTGCGCGCGCGGGTTCGCGCAGCGCAGGTCGTAGATCAGCTGCTTGAGGTCCTCGATCGAGTAGATGTCGTGGTGCGGCGGCGGCGAGATCAGGCCGACGCCGGGCGTCGTGTGGCGGACCCAGCCGATGTACTTGTCGACCTTGTGGCCGGGCAGCTGGCCGCCCTCGCCGGGCTTGGCGCCCTGCGCCATCTTGATCTGGAGCTGGTCGGCGTTGACGAGGTAGTGGATCGTCACGCCGAAGCGGCCGGAGGCGACCTGCTTGATCGACGAGCGCCGCAGGTCGCCGTTGGCGTCGGGCGTGAAGCGGCGCGGGTCCTCCCCGCCCTCGCCGGTGTTCGAGCGGCCGCCGAGGCGGTTCATCGCGATCGCGAGCGTCTCGTGCGACTCCGTCGAGATCGAGCCGAGCGACATCGCGCCGGTCGCGAAGCGGCGGACGATCTCCGAGGCGGGCTCGACCTCGTCGAGCGGGACCGGCTCGGTGCCGTCGCGGAAGCGCAGCAGCCCGCGCAGCGTGGCGCGGCGCGCGGCGTCCTCGTTGATGAGGCGCGCGTACTCCTCGTACTTCGACCAGGCCTCGCCCCAGGTCGCGGCGGGGCCGGCGCCGTTGGAGGCGGCGTCGCTCGGGCCGCCCGGGACGCGCACCGCGTGCTGGACGAGCGCGATCGTCTCCGGGTTCCACATGTGGTGCTCGCCGTCGCGGCGCCACGCGTAGATGCCGCCGACGGGCAGCAGCTCGCCGGCGGTCTCGGCCGGGGCGCCCCAGGCGCGCGCGTGACGGTCGAGCGCCTCCGGCGGCGAGCACGTCGGCGCCGATGCCGCCGATGCGCGACGCCGTGCCGGTGAAGTGGCGGTCGACGAGGTCGCGCTCCAGGCCGACGGCCTCGAAGATCTGCGCGCCGCAGTAGGACTGGATCGTCGAGATCCCCATCTTGGAGATCGTCTTCAGCAGGCCCTTGCCGATCGCCTTGACGACGTGCGCCTTCGCGGTCGCCGGCGTCGTCGACGCCCGGGCACGCGGCCCTCGGCGACGAGCTCGTCGACCGTGTCGAACAGCAGGTACGGGTTGATCGCGCTGACGCCGTAGCCGATCAGCGTCGCGAAGTGGTGGACCTCGCGCGGCTCGCCGGACTCGAGCACGAGGCCGGCGCTGAGGCGGGTGCCCACGCGGACGAGGTGGTGGTGGACGGCGGCGACCGCGAGCAGCGACGGGATCGGCGCGCGGTCGGGACCGGTGCGGCGGTCGGACAGGATGAGGACGTTGACGCCCGCGGTGACGGCGTCGTGCGCCTCGTCGCAGACGTTCGCCAGGCGGGCGGCCATGCCCTCGGGCCCGTCCTCGGCCGGCCAGGTGATGTCGATCGTGTGCGCGCGGAAGATGTCGCTGGAGACGTGCCGCAGCGTCTCGAGCTCGTCGTTGCGCAGGATCGGCTGGTCCATGACGCAGCTGGTGCGCGTGCTCGGGCGTCTCGTCGAGCAGGTTGCGCTCGGAGCCCACGCCGGTCGCCGAGCGACATGACGATCGACTCGCGGATCGGGTCGATCGGCGGGTTGGTGACCTGCGCGAAGAGCTGCTTGAAGTAGCTGAACAGCGGCGGCTGGCGGTCCGAGAGCACCGCGAGCGCGGTGTCGTTGCCCATCGAGCCGATCGGCTCCTCGCCCGGCCGGGCCATCGGCGCGATCAGGACGCGCAGGTCCTCCTGCGAGTAGCCGAACGCCAGGCGCCGCTGGTGCGCCGGGCAGCAGGCCGGTCATCGTGACGTGCGCGGGCTCGAGGTCGGAGAACTGGACGCTCGCCTCGCGCACCCACTCGGCGTACGGCTGCTGCGTGGCGACCTGGCGCTTGACCTCCTCGTCCTCGACGATGCGGCCCTGCTCGAGGTCGACGAGGAAGATCTTGCCCGGCTGCAGGCGGCCGAGGCGCACGACCTTCGCGGGGTCGATCGACGAGCATGCCCGCCTCGGAGCCGAGGATGACGTAGCCGTCGTTCGTCTCGACCCAGCGGCCGGGGCGCAGGCCGTTGCGGTCGAGCGTCGCGCCGACGATGCGGCCGTTGGTGAAGCAGACGCCCGCGGGGCCGTCCCACGGCTCCATCAGGCAGGAGTGGAACGCGTAGAAGCCCTTGAGCTCGTCGGAGAGGTCGTCGCGGTCGCGGTAGGCCTCCGGGATCATCATCATCGCCGCGTGCGGCAGCGAGCGGCCGGCGAGCATCAGCAGCTCGAGGACGTTGTCGAACGACGCGGAGTCCGAGCCGCCGGGCCGGACGATCGGCAGGATCTTCTGCGAGGTCGCGGCCGAACAGCTCGCTCGCGAGCTGGCTCTCGCGGGCGCGCATCCAGTTCACGTTGCCCATCAGCGTGTTGATCTCGCCGTTGTGGGCGATCACGCGGAACGGGTGGGCCAGCTCCCAGCTCGGGAAGGTGTTCGTGCTGAACCGCGAGTGCACGAGCGCCAGGGAGCTCGTGAAGCGCTCGTCCCGCAGGTCCGGGTAGAAGCCCGCGACCTGCCGGGAGATGAGCATGCCCTTGTAGACGCAGGTCTTCGAGGAGAAGCTCGGGGCGTAGAAGTCGGGCCCGGCGGCGAGCTCGACGATGCGGCGGATGACGTAGAGCTTGCGCTCGAAGGCGTCCTGGTCCTCGGCCCACGGGCCGGTCTCGCCGGCCCCGACGAAGATCTGGCGGATGAACGGCCGCGAGCGGTTGGCCGTCGCGCCGACGTGCGCCTCGTCGATCGGCACGTCGCGCCAGCCCAGCACGCGCTGGCCCTCGACGCGGACGTTGAGCTCGATCAGCTCCTCGATCTTGCGGCGCAGCGCCTCGTCGCGCGGGAGGAAGCAGACGCCGACGCCGTAGCGGCCCGGCTCGGGCAGCTCGAACGGGCAGACGGCGCGGAAGAACGCGTCGGGGACCTGGGTGAGGATCCCGGCGCCGTCGCCGGTGAGGACGTCGGCGCCCTCGGCGCCGCGGTGCTCGAGGTTGTCGAGCGCCTCGAGCGCGCGGACGATGACGTCGTGCGCCGGGCACGTCGTCGAGCTTGGCGACCATCGCGACGCCACAGGCGTCGTGCTCGTATCGAGGGTCGTACAGGCCGTCAGCCTGGGGCGGCTTGATCATCGTCATCGCGAAGTTCCTGCTTTTGGGGGCGCCGTGGCGGCCGGTGCCCCAGGAGGCGGAACGCGGAATCTTAACGCGAGAGCGCCCGTGTCAGCGCGAGGGCTTGCGAGCAGCCGTCGCGCGCTTGGCGGCCTGCTTCTTCGCAGCGGGCTTCCTGGCTGCGCGCTTCTTCGCGGCGGGCTTCTTCGCGGGCCGCTCCGGCTCGCGCTCGCGGACCGCGTCGAGGCTCGCCTTGAGGGCGCTCATGAGGTCCGGGACGGGGCTTTCGGCCTCGGCTGGGGCCGCCACGATCTCGATCTGCTCGCCCTGGGCCTTGCGCTCGATGAGGTCCAGCACGCGGGCCCGGTACTCGTCGCGTGTACTTCTCGGGATCGAACGGGGCCGCCAGCGAGCCGATCAGCTGCTCGGCGATCCCCAGCTCGCGCTCGGAGGCCTCCGCCTCGGCGACGGCCTCGAGCTCCTCGACGCCGGACTGGTCGACGACCTCGTCGGCGAACAGGAGGGTCGAGAGCTGCAGGGCGCCCTCGGTGGGGCGCAGCGCGACGAGGTACTCCTTCGTGCGCAGCACCACGCGGGCGATCCCGACGCGGCCGCTCTGGCGCATCGCATCGAGCAGCAGGCGGTAGGGCTTGGCGCCGCCGGCGCCGGGCGCCACGTAGTACGTCGCGTCGTAGAAGATCGGGTCGATCTCGGCCTCGTCGACGAAGTCCTCGATCTCGATCGTGCGCGTGCGCTTGGGATCGAGGCTGTCGAGCTCCTCCTGCGTGATCACGACGTAGCGGTCCGGGGAGATCTCGTAGCCCTTGACGAGGCGGTCGTAGGGGACCTCCTCGCCCGTCGCGCTGTTCACGCGCCGCTGCTGGATGCGCGAGTTGTCCTCGCCGTCGAGCTGGTTGAAGCGCACGGCCTTTCGCTGCACGGCCGGGTAGAGCTTCACCGGGATCGTGACGAGGCCGAAGGTGAGCGTTCCGCTCCAGATCGCGCGGGCCATGCGGGCAGTCTGCCCGATCGCGCCCCGCTCGATGCATGGGCGCGTTGCGACGCCGGCCCGTCCGGGCCGCCGTCCATCGTCCGCAGGGATGTCCGGGCTGCGAGACCGCGTGCGCTCCTGGTGGGACCGAACCGTCGGCCCGACCGCGGCCTGGGCCGCCGCCGGCCGTTTCCAGTCCGACAACATGGGCGATCACGCCGCGGCGCTGAGCTACTACGGGGCGCTCGCGATCTTCCCGGCGCTGCTCGTCGGCCTCACGATCCTCGGCCTCGTCGGCGAGGAGCGGCTGGTCGCGGACGTCGTCGACTTCGCCAAGGACCAGGGCGCGAGCACGGCGACCGGCGAGGTCGTCGAGTCGGTGGCGCGCAACGCGACCGAGCGCTCGTCGGAGGAGCTGGGGATCGCCCTCGTCGTCTCGCTGCTGTTCGCGGTGAACGCTGCGTCCGGCATCTGGGGCGGCGCCGGACGCGCGATCAACGTCGCCTACGGCGTCGAGGAACAGCGCGGATTCCTGCGCCGGCGCCTGGTGATCATCGCGCTCACCTGCGTCACGATCACGTTCTTCCTGCTCTCGGTGACGGCCGTGTTCCTCGGCGAGGACTGGGCTCGCAGCGTGTTCGGGCACATCGGGCTGGGCGACCTCGCCGAGAGCGTCTGGGTGTACGTGCGCTGGCCGATCGCGATCGTGTTCGCGTTCGCGGCCCTCGTCGACCGTCTACCGCTACGCGCCGGATCCGCAGGCGCGCCGGCGCCGCTTCGTCACGACCGGCGCGCTCGTGACGGTCGCGCTGTGGGTCGTCGCGACGATCGGCTTCTCGATCTACGTCGAGAACTTCGGGCGCTACGGCGCCCTCTACGGCGCGGCCGCCTCGATCGTCGTCCTGCTGCTCTGGCTCTACCTCGTCTCGATGGGCTTCCTCTTCGGCGCCGAACTGGACGCCGAGCTGCGCCGGCGCAGGCTCGCCGAGGTCAGCCCGCCACCGGCTCCGGCAGCGGCCGGTCCGTGAGCTCCGGCGGGTGCGAGCACAGGCCGTGCCGCCCGGGACACGTGCGGCAGAGCCCGATGTGCGGCTCGGCAGCTGACCGGGTGCTCGCCGGCGAGGACGGGTGCGGCGGCCGCGCGCACGAGCTCCTCCAGCGCCGGAGCGTCGGCCGCCGTGAAGCTCGCCGTCGCGGCCGCGCCGAACTCGAGGTACAGGTGGACGACCTCGACGGCCGGCGCGCCGGCACGCAGCGCCGCGAGCGCGTAGATCGCCCGCTGGATCGCGTAGTCGCGGGCGACGAGCGCCTCGAGGTCGGCGTCCTGCGCGACGCGGTCGGTCTTGTGGTCGACGATCAGCACCCGGCCGCCCGGCTCCGCGGCCATCAGGTCGATCACGCCGTTCAGCATCGGCGCGTCGTCGGCATCGGCGTCGAGCGGCAGCGCGAAGCCGACCTCGCGGCGAACGTCGGTCGCCAGGCCGACACGCTGCCGCCACGGGCCGTCGAGGAAGGTCGCCGCGAGCCGCAGCTGGTCGGGGAGCTCCTCGTCGGCGAGCGGCTCGCCGATCGCCGCGGCGGCTGCGCGGATGGCGTCGTCGTCGGGCGCCGGGCGCACCGGGGCGCAGGTCCGCCCGCTCGAGCACGGCGTGGGCGATCGAGCCGCGGCGCCGCGCCGCGTCACCGAAGGGCGAGTCCTCCACCGGGCCCGCCTGGCGCTCGGGCAGGCCCAGGACGCGCCGCAGGTACCAGGAGTACCCGCAGCGGGCGTGTGAGGCCAGCGACGAGTAGCTGAGCGTCGCGGGGACGCCGGTGACGGCGTCGGCCGGTGCCGGCAGCTCGACGTCGCCGGTGCCCGTGAGCACCGCGGCCGTCGTCGGCCGGCTCGGCCGCCGGCGCCTGCGGGAGCGCGAGCACGCCCCCGGGCACGCTGACGGTGACGTGCGCCGTCGTCGTCGCCGATCCGCAGCGCGCCGCCGGCCGGCGGGAACGCGCCGGCGGCGAAGAGGCCCGGCCCCATCCAGCTCAGGGCGGGGCGCTTGTACCCCGGGTCCCCCCACCCCTTGTCGGCGTTGAACGTGCCGCTCAGGATCAGCAGCTCCTCGGCGCGCGTCACGGCGACGTGCAGGACCCGGCGCTCCTCCTCGATCTCGGCCGCGACGCGGGCCTCGTCGAGGAGGTCGTAGTCGAACGCGGCCTCCGCCGGATCGTCGTGGAGCGGCGGGAGCCGCAGGCCGACGTGGTCGTCGTCGACGAGCACGGCCGGAATGCCGCCGCCGCCCTGGCGGCCCAGGTCGGCGACGATCACGACGGGGAACTCGAGGCCCTTCGCGCCGTGGATCGTCATCAGGCGCACGGCCTGGTCGGCGCCGACCTCCAGCGGAGCGTCGGGTGTCGGCGCGCCGGCGTCCAGCTCGGCCGTCGCGTGGTCGGCGAAGCCGCGCAGGTCGGGCCCCGAGCGCGCCGTGTAGGCGTCGGCGAGGGCGATGAGCTTGCGGACGTTGGCCATCCGCCGCAGCCCGCCCGGCCCCTGCAGCGCATGGACGTCGTAGCCCGTCTCCGCGACCGCGCGCCCGAGCAGCTCGGCCGGTCCCCCGGCGGCCCCGGTGCGCCGCTCGCGCTCGACGAGCGCGACGTAGCTCGCGAGCGGCCGCCCGCGCAGCGGGGTCCAGACGCGCGAGATGGCCGTCCGCGTCGCCCCCGGCGGCGGCCGACGACGACGTCCCAGAGCGCTCGCCCCGGCGCGTCCGCGCCGGGTCAGCGCCAGCCGCGCGAGATCGTCGGTGCCGAGCCCGGCGAACGGGGCGGCGAGCGCCCCGAGCAGCGCCGGCTCGTCGAGCGGGTTGACGACGACGCGCAGGTGGTTGATGAGGTCCTGGACCTCGCGGCGCGACCACCAGCCGCGGCCCTGGGTCGCGACGGCCGGGACGCCCGCGAGCTCCAGCGCGCGCTCGTAGGCGGCCATGTGCGTGCCGGCGCGCAGGAGGATCACGACGTCGCCCGCGGGGCGACCGGCCGCTGAGCAGCTCGCGGGCACGCTGGGCGACGAGCCGGGCCTCGGCGAGCGACGGGCACCGGCGCGCCCGCCGGCATGCCGGCGGACAGCGCGTCGGCGAGCGGATCCTCCCCGGGCAGCGCGCGCCAGGCGTCCGCGTCGGTCATCAGCAGCTCGACCGCCGGGTCGTCGCCCTGCTCGGTCCGGAGAGCCCGGGCTCCAGCGGCGCGTAGTCGCGCTGGCTGGGACCGAGCGCCGTGTTGATCGCCTCGAGGATGGCGGGCAGCGAGCGGAAGTTGCGCGTCAGGCTCCGCGTCCTCCCCGCCGTCGCGTAGTCCGTCCACTGGCGGTCGAAGCCGCGCACGTCGGCGTGGCGAAAGCCGTAGATCGCCTGCAGGCGGTCGCCGACCAGGAACCGGTGCTCCTGGCCGAGCGCGTCGAGCAGCTCGACCTGGAGGCGGTTCGTGTCCTGGAACTCGTCGACCATCACGCGCTGCAGGCGCTCCGCGTACCCCGCGGCGATCTCCGGGCGGTCGCGCAGAAGGTCGCGCGTGGCGACGGCGAGGTCCGCGTAGTCGAGCCCGCGACGGCCGCGCTTGGCCGCGGTGAACGCCTCCCCGTAGGCCGTCAGCAGGTCGTCGAGCGCGGCGAGCGGCGGGCAGGTGCTGCGCGTCGTCGAACGACGGCGCGACGGGGACGGGCAGCGACGGGCGCGTCATCCCGCGGCTGCGCAGCTCGTCGTACAGGCCCGCGACCAGCCCGCGCAGCGTGCCGTAGCCGAAGCGGTCGACGATCTCCTGCGCCCCCGCCGAGGGCGGCGTCCCGGGCGTGCCGAGGAGCGTCGCCGACCGCCTCCTCCCACGCCTGCTCGCGCAGCGGCCGCAGCTCCGCCGGGTCCAGCACCGTGAGCGCCGGGTCCAGCCCGGCGACGACGGCGTGCGAGCTGAGCACGCGCAGGCAGAACCCGTCGATCGTCGAGATCCAGGCGGCCTCCATGGCCTGCGCCTCGGCGGCGCAGCCGATCTGCAGCAGCCGCGCGCGGATCCGCTCGCGCAGCTGGCCGGCGGCGCGCCGGGTGAACGTGATCGCGAGGATCGCCCGCGGGTCGATCTCGTCGTCGACGACGTGCCGGACGAAGCGCTCGACGAGCACCGTCGTCTTGCCGGACCCGGCGTTCGCCGCGACCATGAGCGGGCCGTCGCGATGCAGCACGACGTCCGCCTGCTCGGCCGTGAGCGGGCGCCCGTTCGGGCCGATCGGATGGCCGCTCGCGTCCTCGAGCAGCGCGCGGTCCGGACCGCCGCTCACGGCGCGCACCGGCAGATCGACGGGTGCGCGCAGACGTCGTCGCCGTACGCGCAGTCGCCCGGCCGCGGCCGGACCTCGCCGCGGCGCAGCTCGGCGACCGCCTGCGCGGCGGTGTCGCGGACGTGGACGAGCAGCTCGTCCGCCGCGTCGGGCTCGAGGCGGTCGTTGCTTGACGATGTCCACGCGATCGGGGTCCTCGCCCTGCTCGAGGTACCCGCGCGGACGCAGCTCCTTGCCGGTGATCGGCTGGTAGAGGGCGCCGACGACGCGCACCTCGGGCAGCAGCTCGCGCAGCGCCAGCGCGTACAGCCCCACCTGCAGGTTGCCGTCGCAGGCCCAGCGCGCCTGCGCCGTGACGCCCGACTTGCCCTTGTAGTCGACGACGATCGCCGCCGTCCCGTCCGGCGAGACGTCCACGCGGTCGATCCGGCCGCTGACGCGCAGGTCGTCGCCGAGCGCGACCGGCGGGACGTCGTCGCGGCTCGTCCCGAACGAGAGCTCGAAGTGCGCGGGCCGGAAGACCGTCCCGCTTGCGGCGGCGAACGCGAGGTAGCGCAGGACGTCCGCCTCGAGCGCCCGCGCCAGCGACGCGTGCTCCTGATCGCGGCCCGACAGCCGCTCGGCGGCGCAGGCGGCGCGAAGCTCCCCGAGGGCGATCGAGCGCGCGTTGGGGAGCTGGGCCTGCGTCAGGCGGCCGCGGAGCTCCTCGAACGTCCGCTGGAGCACGCGGTGGTAGATCCCGCCGCGGATCATCGCGCTGGGGCTGGGGTCCAGCTGCTCGGGCCCGAGCAGCCATTCGACGAACCAGCGCGACGGGACACGTGACCCACTGCTCGATCGAGCGCGCCGCCCAGGCGTCGCGGGCGCGGATCTCCTCGAGCGCGGCGGCGTCGGTGAGCGGCCCGAGCCCGGGCTCGGGCGCAGGCGCGGGCGCGGCGGCCGCCGCGGCGAGGCGCCGCTGGCGCGGCCCGCCGCCGGCACCGGCGAAGCCGACCTCGCCCAGGCGGCGGTCGGTCACGCCGGTCGGCGAGCGCGGGCGTGAAGCACGCCAGGACGTCGTCGACGAACAGCGAGCGCACGCGCGGCTCGCCGTCGTCGTCGCCGCGATGCCACGAGAGCACGAGCCGCTCCGTCGGCCGCGAGACGGCCGAGTAGAGCAGCCAGCGCTCGGCGTCCAGCCGATCCTCGCGCAGCCGCAGCCGCAGGCCGCCCGCGGCGTTGATCGCCAGCCGCTCGGCGTCCCCGAGAAACGGGTCGCCCCCGGCGGGCAGCGGGAACACGCCCTCCTGCATGCGGCCGAGCAGCAGCAGGCGCACGCGCCGGGCGCGCAGGCGCAGCGGGTCGGCGATCGTGACGAGGCCGGGCCCGGGAGGCGCGCCGACCGTGACGCGCTCCGCGCCGAGCAGCGAGCCGAGCGTGCGCAGGTCGGGCGCGAGCGCGGCATCGGCGCGGCCGAGGCGGATCAGCTGCTCCAGCGCCGTTCTGCACGCGCCGCAGCGCCGCGGCGTCCTCGCGCGCTCTCCGGCGGGAGGACCGCGCCGCTCCCGCGCCACGGGCGCACGAGCAGCTCCTCGGCGCGTGCGAGCAGGAGCTCGCAGAACGCCACGGGATCGTGGTCGAGCGCGGCGAGGTCGTCGAGCTCGCCGAAGCGAAAGCCGGCGAGGCGCTCCCACGCGTCGTGCGCGCCGCGAGCATCCTGGGCACCGGCGCGCCGCAGGTCGCGTTCCAGGAGGTCGGCCTTCTCCGGCTTGTCGAGCCGGCCGGGAACGCGCAGCCATGCGAGCAGGTCCTCGGCGGTCCCGCCCGGGCAGCGCGGCGGCGAGCAGCGCGAGCAGTCCGCGGCCGAGCATCGTGTGCGCCACCGGCACCCGCCGCTCGAGCGCGACGGGCACGCCCGCCTCCGCGAACACCCGCAGCACCAGCGGGGCCGCATGGTCGCTGTCGCGGAGCGCCACCGCGATGTCCTCGGGCGCCATGCCGTCGGCGATCGCCGCGCGCGCCGTCTCGGCGATGAGCTCGAGCTCGGCCCGTTCGCCGCCGCCGACGAGCAGCCGGACGGCGTCGCCGGCATCGGCCTGCGCCGGGCCCGGCGTCAGCAGGGCGCGCTCGAGGTGGGCGAGCGCCGGATCCTCCTCGGCACCCGGGGGCAGCTGCACGTGACGCTCGCCCGCCAGCGCCAGCAGCTCGCCGAGCGTGTGACTGCGCGTGCGATAGACGTCCTCGCGGCCGTCCTCGTAGGGCAGCGAGACGACGACGGGCGCGTCGATCAGCGCCAGGGTCCGGATCGCGTCGAGCTCCGGGCCGGTGAAGTCGTCGAAGCCGTAGAAGAGGACGGGCACGCCGTCCCAGGCGCCCGGGTTCAGGCGCAGCGCGTCGTGCAGCTCGTAGGCGCGCGTCGCGGGCTCGCCGCCGGCCTTGTCGATGCGGTCGCGGTAGGCGCCGTAGAGCCCGCCGAGCTCCTCGGCGTAGCCCGCTCGGGCCGGCTCGGCCTCGCCCCAGGCGCGGACCGCGGTGTACCAGAGCCCTGGACCGATCCGGGCCTCGGCGAGCTCCCGGCAGAGCCCGGCGAAGGCCGCGGCGAACCCCGGCGTCGCCGCCGACGCCGCCAGCGCATCCAGCCGCGCGGCGGCGATCGCCGCCTCGGCGACGCGCAGCCGCACGACGGCGGAGGCTCCCCCGGACGGGCGGCCCGTGCGCGCGGCGATCTCGCGGCTCAGGCCGCTGAACGTCTCGACGCGCACGCCGAAGACGAGCCCGCCCGCCGCCAGCTCACGGCGGAAGGCCAGGACGTCCGGCCGCGTCGGCACGACGAGGATGGGGTCGGCGCCGGCGGATGCGAGCTCACGGGTGCGGTCGAGGACCACACCCGCCTTCTCGGCGTTCGCCGGGCCGGTGACGAGCTCCAGGGACATCGGGTGTCTCCAGGGTCGCGCACGCGGCGGCGGATCTGACGGGCGCTCGGGCAGGCTCAGGCGACGGCTGCGTCGCCGGCGGGCGCGGTGTCCGCCGCTGCGGCCGGGGCCTCGCGCTCGGCGTCGTCGACCTCGGGCGGCTTCGCGCCCTCCTTGGCCCACGCCTCGTCGAACTCGACGCGCCAGCGGCCCTCGTCGTTCTGCTGCAGCGCGAGGCGCGGCGCGGAACGACTTGCCGCTGCGGCCCGGAAGCCGGTGACCGGCCGCGCCGTGCGCCCGGTGGCGATGAGCTCCTTGCGCCACGGCCGGCGGGCAGCTTCTTGCCGACCTTGGACTTCCAGATGACGAAGCCGCAGCCGGGATCCTCGCGCGACCAGCACGAGTAGCCCTTGCGGTTCTCGATGATGTCGTGGCCGCAGACCGGGCACGGGCCGAGGTTCGCCCGCGGGATGCGCACGTCCTTGAGCGTCGTGTCGAGCTCGCCGACGGTCTCGCCGGCGAACGCGGCGATGTCGCTTCATGAAGTCCTTGCGCGGTCTCGGTCCCCGCCTCGATCGCGCCGAGCCGGCGCTCCCAGTCGCCGGTGAGGTCCGGGCGAGGTGAGCGGGTGGTCGTCGAGCAGGCGGATGACGTTCATCCCCTTCTCGGTCGGCGACCAGCGCGCGGCCGTCGCGCTCGACGTAGCCGACGTCGATGAGGCGCTCGATGATCGCCGCGCGGGTCGCCGGCGTGCCGATGCCCGAGTCCTTCATCGCCTCGCGCAGCTCCTCGTCGTCGACGAGCTTGCCGGCGGTCTCCATCGCGCCGAGCAGCGACGCGTCGGAGTAGCGCCGCGGCGGCTTGGTCTCCTTCTCGAGGACCTCGACGTCGCGTCGTCTCGACCGCCTCGCCCGCTCGAGCTTCGGCAGCTGCTGGTCGCGGCCCTCGTCCTCGTCGCCCTCGCCCTCCGGGCAGCTCGCCGTAGACGCCGCGCCAGCCGGGGACGATCAGGACCTTGCCGCGGGTGCGGAAGACGTGCTCGGCGACGGTCGTCTCGATCCGCGTGTTCTCGAACTCGGCGTCCGGGTGGAAGACCGCCAGGAAGCGCCGCGCGACGAGGTCGTAGATGCGGCGGTCGTCGTCGCCCATCTTCGCGAGCCGGTGCTCGGCGTTCGTCGGGATGATCGCGTGGTGGTCGCCGACCTTCTCGTCGTTGACCACGCGGCCGAGCGGCAGCAGGTCCAGCCCCGTGACGTACGCGGCGGCCGCCGCGTACTCGGCGTTGCGCCCGACCTTGCCGGCGGTCGGCTTGAGCTCGGGCACCATGTCGCCCGGTCAGGAAGCGCGAGCTCGGTGCGCGGATAGGTGAGCGCCTTGTGCTCCTCGTAGCAGCGCTGCGCGGCGCCGAGCGTGCGCCGCGCGGAGAAGCCGAAGCGCGTGTTCGCCTCGCGCTGCAGCGACGGTCAGGTCGTAGAGCAGCGGCGCCTTCTCCGTGCGCGTCGTCTTCTCGAGCTTCGTGATCTCGCCCGGCCTGGCCGCGGACGGCCGCGACGATCGCCTCGGCCTCCTCGGCGCGTCGGGAGCCGCGGCTTGGCGCCGGCGTGGTAGCGGCCCTCGTAGGCGCGGGCGTCGTCGGCGCGGAAGGCCGCGTCGACGAGCCAGTACTTCTCGGGCATGAAGGCGCGGATCTCCTCCTCGCGCCGCGTGAGGATCGCGAGCGTCGGCGTCTGCACGCGGCCGAGCGAGACGGCGCCGTCGAACGAGGAGCGCAGCCGGATCGTCGCGGCGCGCGTCGCGTTCATGCCCGACGATCCAGTCGGCCTCCGAGCGCGAGCGCGCGGCCTCCTCGAGCTGATGGCAGCTCCTCGCCGGGCCGCAGCGTGGGCGAGCGCCTCGCGCATCGCGGCCTCGGTCATCGAGTACAGCCAGAGCCGCTCGACGGGCTTGTCGAGCCCGACTTCTCGTACACGTAGGCGAAGATCAGCTCGCCCTCGCGGCCGGCGTCGCAGGCGTTGATGACGCGGTCGACGTCGTCGGCGCGCAGCAGGCGGCGCACGACCGTCATCTGCTTCTGCGAGCGCTCGTCGCGCACGACGAGCTTGAAGCGGCTCGGCACGATCGGCAGGTCGGCCATCTTCCACTTCTCGAACTTCTCGTCGTACTCGTCGGCTCGGCGAGGCCGACGAGGTGGCCGACGGCCCAGGTGATGATGTGGTCGGGGCCTTCGAGCCAGCGCGTCGTGCGCTCACCGGTCCCGGTGTGCTTCTGGAAGGGGCCGGGGAGGACCCGTGCGAGGTCCTGTCCGACCGACGGCTTCTCGGCGATCACGAGCGTCTTGCCCATCGCGGCGCACCATAGCGCCAGGTCCGCCCGGCGCCCGGAGCGCGGTGGCGATCGCGCCACGTTTGTGCAGGGACGCACGAGTGGTGCGCCGAAACGCGACACAGGGCGTTTACCCTGCGTCCACAGGATCGAGACGAAACAGTGAGCGAGACGACCAACGGGACGCAGCCGGCGTCCAGCCGCCTGCGGCGCCGCGCGCTGCCGCTCGCGCTGCTCGCCGCCCTCGCCTTCGGGGTCGGGATCGTCGTCGCAAGCGGCGGCGACGACGGCGGGGACGCCGTCCGGACCTACGCCAAGGCCTGGTCCGCAGGGCGACTGGGCCACGATGCGGGCGCAGCTCACGAAGACCTCGCAGGAGCAGATCGGCCTGCTCCCCTTCGCCAACGCCGAGCGCTCGGCGCTCACCACGGCGACGGCCGGCGAGCGCTCGGTGACCACGGGGAAGCCCGAGCAGGCCGGCGACGACCGCTGGCGCGTGCCGGTCGCCGTGCGCACGCGGATCTTCGGGACGGTCAAGGGCGTGGTCGTCATCCCGGTCGCGCAGGACGGCGACGCGAAGCGGATCGCGTGGCAGCCGCGCCTCGTCTTCCCGGGACTGCGCGACGGCGAGCGCCTGACGCGCCGGACGACGCTGCCCGAGCGCGGGACGCTCGCCGCACGCGACGGGACGACGCTCGCCGAGGGCGAGACGCGGACCTCGCCCATCCCCGAGGTCGCAAGCCAGGTCGTCGGCCGCCTGGGCCCGGTCGCCGACGAGGACGCGGCGCGCGTCGACGCGCTCGGCGTCCCGGCCGACGCCCAGGTCGGCACGACCGGGCTCGAGCGGATCTTCGACGACCGGCTCGGCGGGCACCCCTCCGGTGAACTGCTCGCCGGCACGCGGGTGCTCGCCCGGACGACCGGGAAGACGGGCGAGCGGGTCCGCACGACGATCGACCCGGATCTCGAGCGCACGGCCGTCGCAGCGCTCGCCGGTCGCTACGGCGGAGCGGTGGCCTTCGACCCGCGTGACGGGGCCGTGCTGGCGTTCGCCGGCGCGCCCTTCTCCCTCCTCCAGCCGCCCGGCTCCACCTTCAAGGTCATCACGACGGCCGGAGCACTCGAGGAGGGCGTCACCAAGCCGACCGAGACCTTCCCGTTCGAGAGCCGGGCCGTGCTCTCCGGCGTGCCGCTGTCGAATGCCGGCGGCGAGGTCTGCGGCGGGACGCTCGTCCAGGCGTTCGCGGTCTCCTGCAACTCCGTGTTCGCGCCGCTCGGCGTGCGGCTGGGCCCAGACCGCCTCGTCGCGACCGCCGAGCGCTTCGGCTTCAACCAGCCGGGCGCGTTCCCGATCGTGGCCCAGAGCACGATCCCCCAGGGGGATGCGATCGGCGACGACCTGGCGGTGGGCTCCACCGCGATCGGTCAGGGTCAGGTCCAGGCCACCGCGCTGCAGATGGCCGAGGCCGCGGGCATCGTCGCCAACAAGGGCCTGCGCCGGCCGCTGACGCTGGACCTCGCGACGGCGCGCGCGGCGAAGCCCCGCTCCGGGACCCGGGTGGTCAGCGCGCAGACGGCGCGCCGGATGCAGCGCATGATGCTCGCGGTCGTCGCCGGCGGCACGGGCACCGCGGCGCAGATCCCCGGCGCGCCGGTCGCCGGCAAGACCGGGACGGCCGAGCTGAAGTCGCGCGAGCCCGGGGACACGAGCACGAACCCGCAGGACACCGACGCGTGGTTCGTCGCCTACGCGCCCGCCGGGACGGGCCGTACGCCGCGCATCGCCGTCGGCGTGCTGCTCGTCGGCGCCGGGGCCGGCGGCGACTCCGCCGCACCCGTCGCCCGCGAGATCCTCGCGGCGGGCCTGCAGCGCGGCTGACCGCGCCGCGGCTCAGACGTCCAGGCGGACCGCGGAGACCTTGCCCGGGAGCTCGGAGCTCCCGAACTCGAACTCGAGCGGGCGGAAGTCCAGCGCGGAGACCGGCATCTTGAACAGCAGGAAGGCGCCCGTCGTGGGCGACTGCCCGGACGCGCTGCCGGGCAGCGGGTAGACGGCGCGGTCGCCCGCCAGCTCCACGGAGCGGTAGGCGAACGGGCTGGTGCGGTCCAGCTCGACCGGCGCGAACTCGCGGCCCGTCGTGTCCTTGATGCGGAACTCGTCGGCCGTCGTCTGCGGGTCCTCGGTGCCGTTCTGCACGCGCAGCCAGACGCCGAACCAGATCTCGTCGGGCTTCAGGGCGCGCTGCGCGGCGGGCACGCCCTTCAGCAGGTCGCGGTCACCCGGGGAGAACGGGTCGAGCTGACGGGAGAGCTGCACCTGGTACTGGAGGTCGCCGAGCGTCACGTAGACGGCCTCGGACTCCCCGACGGTGACGGTCTCTTCCTTGTCGCCACCGCATGCGGCGAACCCGAAGGCGGCGCAGGCGAGGACGATCAGCAGCAGAAAGCGGCTCATGACGGTGCGGCAGTCTACGTGATGGGCTCGCGGACCCGCAGCCCGGTGGCGGGCTTCCGCGGGCCGCCCGCGATCGTCGCGCGTGCTCCGCGGCCGCGGTCGTCCTCGAGGATCGACTGCATCCGCCGCAGCGCCTTGCGCCATCCGCGGCGCAGCGCGCGGCGCTGACCGAGGCGCCTCGAGGAAGCTGTCGGTGGGGTACTTCGGCTGCGTCTCGACGGTCACCGCGATGCGCGTCCCGCCGCCCGAACGCCTCACGCAGCTCGAACACCGTCAGCGTCCGGATCCGGTTGAACTTGCCGGTCCGCCCCTGGAGCACGACGTCCTGCGGGGCCTGCGCGTCGACGATCGTGACGTCGCCCCAGGAGAAGCGCGTGAACGGGATGTCCGCGCGGAAGCGGCCGCCGGCACCCAGGCCGTAGGTGTCCTCGCGCGTCATGCGCCACTCCTTCAGGAAGTGGTCGGTGAACTCCGCGTGGTTCGCGACGTCGAGGAGGTACTCGTAGACGTCCTCACGGGGCCGCGCGATCTGCGCCTCGACGGTGAAGGGGTGCACGCGGCGGAGTCTATGGGTACGGCCCCCTGGCAGGACGGGTCGGCGAAGCCGAACCGATCGATCTCAACGTCCCGCCGCGGGCGTACCTAGGCCGCCAGCCGCCGCACCGAGATCCCGTGCTCCAGGTGCAGCACGAGCCGGCGGTCGGACGGCTGCTCGGAGCGGCCGGCGCGGCACAGCTCGCAGACCTCGTCGCGGGCGTACCGGTACATCGTCTCGCCGATCAGCGGTCGCCGCCCGCACTCGCCGCACGTGGGCTCGCGCACGTCGCGGGCGTTTACGCCCTTGCGCAGCAGGGCACGTTCGAGGTCTGGCTCGGAGAGGGTCGTGACGGAGCGGAGCATTCCCCGGAGTTCGCCGTCTCCGAATCTCGTCCTCCCGAGGGCCGGATTTCGTGCAAATTGCGTCAAATCGGCCCAATCTCACATTGACACACAGGGTATGATCCGCTCGAGCGGTCGTCTTGGAGGAGGCGCTTTGCGGGTCGGACCGATGAGGGAGAGCGCGCTCATGGAATCGCTGACAGCAGGAACACTGGCCGGGAAGGGATCCTTCCGCTGCGAACACTGCGGATACGTCCTCGCGCTGACGCATGAGGACGCGATGCCCTCCTGCCCCAGCTGCGGGGGCGAGCGGTTCGGGCGCGCGTCGCTGTTCGCCGCCGGCGAGCATCGTCGCCCGGGCGGGCGGCGCCGGCGCCGCCGACGAGGACGACGTGCGCGGCCTGATCGAGTCCGCCGGCGAGCAGCTCGACGACGCCGGCCAGTACCTCGTCTACCGCGACGGCGACCGCACCCAGGTCGTGCCGATCGCCCGCGAGTGGACGCGCATCGGCCGCAGCCTCGCCGCGGACGTGCGCTTCGACGACCCGACCGTCTCGCGGCGCCACGCGCTGATCGTCCGCCAGGCGGACGGCGTGCGCGTGCTCGACGACCGCAGCCTCAACGGCGTCTTCGTCAACGGCGAGCGCGTCGAGTGGCGCGCGCTGCGCGACGGCGACGAGATCGTCGTCGGCCGCTACCGCCTGCACTTCGTCGAGATCGCCGCCGGCGCCGGCGCAGGCGGCTCGCAGTCGGCCTCGCCGACGCTCGAGGCCGAGGCCTGAGCCCGCCCGCGGCACCCGGCCGCGGGCACCCGTCGTAGACTGCCGCACCGATGGCCCTGACGATCGCGGTGCTCTCCCAGAAGGGCGGAACCGGCAAGACCACCGCCGTGCGCCACCTGACGGAGGCGTTTCGGGACGCCGGGCTGCGCGTGCTCGCGATCGACCTCGACCCGCAGGGCAACCTGTCGGACTACTTCGACATCGACCCGGAGGCCGATCCGACGATCGGCGACGTCCTGAGCGGGCGCGCGACCGCGGCGGACGCGATCCACGACGACGTCATCCCGGCGAACCTCTCGCTCGCGGAGGCCGAGCTGACCCTCGGCGGCAAGCTCGGGCGCGAGCTGACGCTGCGCAAGGCGCTCGCCGGCGTCGGCGAGGACTACGACGTCATCTTCGTCGACTGCCCGCCGGCGCTCGGCCTCCTGACCGTCAACGCGCTCGTCGCCGCCGACCACGCCCTGCTCAGCAGCGAGGCGCAGTACTTCGCGCTGCAGGGCGTCGAGCAGGCGCTGGAGGTCATCGAGCTCGCGCGCGACAGCCTCAACCCCGACCTCAACTGGCTCGGCGTCCTCCTGAACATCGCCGACATGCGCACCGTGCACTCCCGCGAGGCCTTCGAGTCGCTCCAGGAGCACGTCGGCGACAAGCTGCTCGTCCACACCGTCCGCCAGTCGATCGCCTACGCCGAGTCCGCCGAGCGCGCGATCTCGATCTACGACCACCGCCCCGACCTCGGCACCGACTACCTCCGCGTCGCCGAGGAGCTCCTCCGCCGCCTCGGCCTCGACACCGCACGAAGCAACGTCGCCGCGCTCCTCCCCGACCCGGCGTAGCACCCAGCACCCGGCACGACGCCACACCGAGGCGTCAGCCGCAGACCGGAGCGAGAGATCGGGGATGCATGGCGCCGCACGGCAAGGGGGTGCTGTGGCGCAAGCCACCGCCCCCCGCAGCCGGGTGGCGCCAGGCGCCCCGAGATCCGCGACCAAGCTAGAGCGAGCGGACGTCGGCGCCTGCGGACTCAAACGGCACGCGCACGACCGACGCCCACCCGTCCGCAAGCTCCGCGAGGCCCTCGACGACGGCCCCGGTCTGCTCGTACCGGGTCCAGACGAGCACGGTCGGCCCGGCGCCGGAGATCGTCGCGCCCGAGCGCACCGAGCGCCGTGCGCCCGCTGCACGATCTCCATGGACCTGCGGGAAGAGGTGCGCGCGGCGGTCCTGGTGCAGGCGGTCGCGCAGCCCGCGGGACGACGAGGTCGAAGTCGCCGCGCGCGAGCCCGAGCATGAGCAGCGCGCCGTGCGCGACGTTGGAGACGGCGTCGAACAGCGGGACCTCGGCGGGCAGCGCCTCGCGCGCGATCTTGGTGCGGACCGGCCTCGTCGGGCACGACGAGCACGGCCTCGAGGCCGTCGGGCGCGTCGAGCCGCACCGCCTCGCCGTCGGCGCAGACGACGAACCCGCCGAGCAGCGACGCGGCGACGTTGTCGGGGTGGCCTTCGAGCTCGGTCGCGATGTGCAGCAGGTCGGCGTCGAGCTCGAACAGGTGGTCGGCGGCGACGAGCCCGGCGACGTAGGCGGCGGCGCTCGTGCCCAGCCCGCCGCAGAGCGGGATGCCGGAGCGTGATCCGGAAGGTGAAGCCGTCGGCGGGGTGCAGGCGCTCGAAGCCGCGGACCGCGAGGTTGCGGCGGTCGGCGGCGATCGGGAGGTCGGTCTCGACGGCGAACGTGCCGGGCGTCTCGACGACCTCGAGCTCCATGTGCAGCGCGAGCGCCGCGGCGAAGGTGTCGAACCCGGGGCCGAGGTTGGCCGAGGAGGCGGGGACGCGGACGAGGCGACGGCGCTGCATCAGCCGTAGATCGCGCGTTCGACGGCGGCGAGGTCCGCGTCGCACGGCACGACCGAGCCCGCCTGCTCGAGCGCGGTCTGCGGGTCCTTGAGGCCGTGGCCGGTGAGCACGCACACGATCCGCTCGGCGCCCTCGGGCGCACCGTGGGTGAGCAGCCCGGCGACGGACGCGGCGCTGGCCGGCTCGCAGAACACGCCCTCGCGCGCGGCGAGCAGCCGGTAGGCGTCGAGGATCTGCGTCGTCGGTGACGGCCTCGACGCCGCCGCGCGAGTCGCGCATCGCGGTCATCGCCTCCTCCCAGCGGGCGGGGTTGCCGATGCGGATGGCGCTCGCGACCGTCTCGGGGTGCTCGACGCGCTGCGCCGCTGCACGAGCGGCGCCGCGCCGGCGGCCTGGAAGCCGTGCATGCGGATCTGCGGCGCGGGCTCGCCGGGATCCCACTCGGTGAAGCCCTTCCAGTACGCGGTGATGTTGCCCGCGTTGCCGACCGGGATGCAGAGCGCGTCGATCGGCCCGATCTCCTCGAGGATCTCGAACGCCGCCGTCTTCTGGCCCTCGAGCCGGAACTGGTTGACGCTGTTGACGAGCGCGATCGGGTGCTTGGCGCGCCAGCTCGCGGACGAGCTCGAGCGCCTGGTCGAAGTTGCCGCGCAGCGCGATGACCTTCGCGCCGTGCATGAGCGCCTGGGCGAGCTTGCCGGTCGCGATCTTGCCCTCGGGCACGATCACCGCGCCGGTCAGCCCGGCGCGCGCGGCGTAGGCGGCGGCGCTCGCCGCGGTGTTGCCCGGTCGAGGCGCAGATCACCGCGGACGCGCCCTCGCGGACGGCGGCGGAGACGGCGCACGTCATGCCGCGGTCCTTGAACGAGCCGGTCGGGTTGGCGCCCTCGATCTTGAGCCACACCTGCGCGCCGACGCGCTCGCTGATCTCGCTGCGCGTAGACGAGCGGCGTCGAGCCCTCCTGCAGGCTGACGACCGGGTCGTCCGGCGCGAACGGCAGGCGGTCGCGGTAGCGCTCGATCAGTCCCGGCATGGCCGTCCTAGCCCTCGAAGGTCTCGTCGATCACGCGGATCGCCCGCGGCGCGGCGCGCATGAAGTCCAGCGCGGAGATCAGCTCGAGCGCCGCGTAGAAGCGCGACTCGGCGACGGGGTGCGTGACGATCACCAGCCGCGCGTTGTCCCCCAGCCCCTCCTGCACGACCGAGCGCACGGAGACGCCCTGCAGGCCGAGGCGCTCGGCGACCTGCGCGAGCACGCCGGGCCGGTCGGCGACCTCCAGGTGCAGGTAGAACGCCGACTCGACGTCGTCGACGATCGTCGCCGCGCCTCGCCTCGCCGCCCGCGGGCGACCGGTCGCCGGTCATCGCGCTGACGACGTCGCCGAGGATCGCGCTCGCGGTCTGCGGGCCGCCGGCGCCCGGGCCGGAGAGCGTCATCTCGGTGATCGCGGGCGACTCGATCGTGACGGCGTTGAACGGGCCGCTGACGCTCGCGAGCGGGTGCCCGGCGTAGAGGAACGCGGGATGCACGCGCACGGCGATCCCGCCGCCGACGCGCTCGGCGGTGCCCGAGCAGCTTCAGGCCGAGCCCGAACTGCTCGCGCGTAGGCCATGTCGTCGGCGGTGAGGTGCTCGATGCCCTCGTAGGTCGACGTCGTCGAGGTGCACCCAGGCGCCGAACGCGAGCCGGGCGAGGATCGCCATCTTCGCGGCGGCGTCGCCGCCGGTGACGTCCTCGGTCGGGTCGGCCTCGGCGTAGCCGAGGTCCTGGGCCTCCGTGAGCGCCTCCTCGTACGACGCGCCGGTGCGCGGCCATCTGCGTGAGGATGAAGTTCGTCGTGCCGTTGACGATCCCGTGGACGCGGTCCACGTGCGCGCCGGCGAGCGACTCCGAGCAGGACGCGGATGACGGGGACGACGCCGGCGACCGCGGCCTCGAAGCGCAGCTCGGTGCCGCCCTCGCGCGCGGCCTCCCACAGCTCCGGGCCGTGCCGGCTGAGCAGCTGCTTGTTGGCGGTGACGACGGGCGTGCCCGCTGCGCAGCGCGCGCGAGGACGTGCTCGCGGGTGGGGTCGACGCCGCCCATGACCTCGACGATGAGGTCGGCGTCCGCGAGGATCTCGCTCGACGTCGCCGCGGCTGCGCGTGAGCACGCCGCTCACGACGCGGGCGGCGGCCGGTGAGCCGCTCGACCTCGGACGGCGCGCTCGTCGAGCAGCTCGGCGAACGCGCGAGCCGACGGTGCCGCAGCCGAGCAGGCCGATGTGGAAGGGCGTGGTGTCAGACGTCACGGGCGAGCAGATCCTCGTAGGTGTCGCGGCGGACGACGAGCCGCGCGTTCCCATCCTTCACGAAGACGACGGGCGGGCGCAGCGCGCCGTTGTACTGGCTGACCATCGCATGCCCGTAGGCGCCGGTGGCCGGCGTGACGAGGATGTCGCCCGGCCGCGGGTCGGCGAGGTCGGCGTCGCGGACGAGGATGTCGCCCGACTCGCAGTGCTTGCCGACGATGTGGCAGCGCGTTCCGCCGCCCATCCGGCTCGCGACCTGCGCCTCGTAGCGCGCGCCGTAGAGCATCGGCCGCAGGTTGTCGGACATGCCGCCGTCGACGGCGACGTACGTCTCGACGTTGCGCTTGATCGTCTGCGACCTCGTAGAGCGTCACGCAGGCGTTGGCGACGAGCGCGCGGCCCGGCTCGTCGAGGATCCGCCGGCCGGGCCCGATCAGCTCCTCGACGGCGTCGACCTTCGCGTCCACGTAGTCCTCGATCGCGGCGGCTCGTCGTGCGGCGCCGTAGGCGACGCCGAGCCCGCCGCCGAGGTTGTAGGACGGGGAAGTCGCCGAGCGGCGCGAGCGCGCGCAGCGCGCCGCGGAACGGCGCGAGGTCGAGGATCTGCGAGCCGATGTGCATGTGCAGCCCGCGCAGGTCGACGGCGGCGCTCGCCTGCGCCCGCTCGATCGCGGCCGGCGCGTGGGCGAGGTCGAAGCCGAACTTCGTGTTCGGCCCGCCGGTCGAGATCGCCGGGTGCGTGTCGGGGCTGACGCCGGGCGCGATGCGCAGCGCGACCGGCTGCGGGCGCCCGCCGCGCAGCGCCGGGACGAGCTCCTCGAGCAGGTCCAGGTCGCGCTGGTTGTCGACGATGACCTCGCCGACGCCGGACTCGAGCGCGTAGCGCAGCTCGGCGGCGGACTTCGCGTTGCCGTGCACGTGGATGCGCTGCGGATCGACGCCGGCGGCGAGCGCGAGCGCGAGCTCGCCGGCCCCGGCGACGTCGCACGCCGATGCCCTCCTCCCACAGCAGCCGGTAGACCGCCGTGCAGGGGAACGCCTTGGAGGCGAAGACGACCTCGAAGTCGTCGCGTGCGGGCCGCGAACGCCTGCACGAAGGCGCGTGCCCGCGCACGGATGTCGTCCTCGGCGACGACGAAGCACGGCGTCCCGAACTCGCGCGCGAGCTCGACGGTGTCGCAGCCGCCGACCTCCAGCCGCCCGGACGCGCTCACGCGGCTGCCCATCGGGTACACGTGCGAGAGCTGTTGCGCTGCGGCCATCGGCGGCGGATCATGCCACGACGTGCGCACCGTCAACGTTGACCCACCGGCCGCGATCGGCGAGCACGACGGCCTCTCCTACGCGCTGTTCACGCCCGCCGGCGAGGCGCTCGGCGGGGTCGTGATCCTGCACGGGGCGGGCTCGCGCAAGGAATCGCACTACGACTACGCGCGGCGCCTGCGCGGGCACGGGCTCGCCGCGATCGCGTTCGACCAGCGCGGGCACGGCGACAGCGCGCGGCGCCATGGACGCCCGGATGGCCGCGGACGTCGCGACGGTCGCCGGCCTGCTGCCGCGCGGGCGTGCCGCGCGCGCTGCGCGGATCGAGCATGGGCGGCTACGTCGCGCTCGTCGCCGCGGAGCAGGCCGCAGGCGCGCGGCGGTCGTCGCGATCTGCCCGGCGAGCGCGGGCGGCCTGCGCACGGGGCTGCGTGCGGGCCGCTTCTCGTTCACCGCGGACGGACCGGCGCTCGACGCGTTCCTGGCCGAGCACGACGAGATCACGGCCGCCGCCGACCTCGCCGCCCGGTGCTCCTGCTGCACGCGGAGGGCGACGAGGTGGTCCCGATCGCGCACTCCGCCGCGATCGCCGCTGCGCGTGAGGAGGCCGGGCGCGACACGCGCTTCGTGCGCGTGCCCGGCGGCGACCATCGCTCCGCGCAGCACGACGACGAGCTGCAGGACCTCAGCGTCCGCTTCCTGCTGCGCGCCCTGCGCTGAGGCTCAGGCGCGCGGCGTACACGCCGGGGTACGCCTCGCCCCGCGGCAGGAACGCCGAGCCGTGGCGCCGGCGCACGAGCGCCATCCAGACGAGGCCGCCGACGATCATCGCGACGCTCTGCAGCTGCGGCAGCGTCAGCCCGAGCAGCTCCTCGGGGTTGCGGCGCAGGAACTCGACGAGGAACCGCTCGAGGCCCGCGAGCACGAGCCAGAGCGCGAGCAGCACGCCCGGGCGCACGCGATCGCGCAGCGTCCACAGCACCCAGGCGATGAGTCCCATCGCGAGCGTCTCGTAGATCGGCGTCGGGTGGACGGTCTCGCCCGGGTCGGTCGGGACCGTCCCGTTCGGGTAGCCCATCGCCCACGGCCCGTCCCACGGCTTGCCGTAGTCGCCGTCGCCCGAGAGCTGGCAGCCGATGCGCCCGATCGCGTTGCCGATCGCGAGCGGGACGGCCGCGACGTCGAACGTCGTCGCGTTCAGCCATCCGCGCCAGCGCGCCCAGAGGACGACGAACACCGCGCCGCCGATGACGCCGCCGTACCAGACGAGCCCGGTCCCGCCGATGAGGTCGCCGACGCCGTCGACCCGGTCGGGGTTCTCGATGATCCAGAAGAGCCGCGAGCCGACCAGCCCGCCGAGCAGCGCGGCGAAGATCATCTCGTAGGCCCAGTCGGCGGGGACCTGCAGCTCCTTCATCCGGCGGTGGATGACCGCGCCCGCGGCGATGAAGCCGAGCGCGAACATCATGCCGAAGGTCTTGAGCGGCAGGCCCAGGACGTCGATCTCGGGCTGCACGGAGGAGAAGGTATCGGGCCGGCTTTGCCGGCCCGTCCGCCAGGGGCCGTACCTTGCCGGCCCGTCCTGCAGGGCCGTACCTTCGCCGGCCCGTCCCGCCAGGGGGCCGTACCTAGAGGTAATTCATGGGACTCGTCACCGCACCGTTGATCCGCACCTCGAAGTGCAGATGCGGCCCGGTGGAGAACCCGGTGGAGCCGACGGCCCCGATGACCTGGCCCTGCGTGACGTTCTGACCGACGCTGACGCCGATGCTCGACTGGTGGCCGTAGCACGAGGACAGCGACGCGGTGTGCTGGATGCAGGTGTAGTTGCCGTAGCCGCCGGTCGGGCCGGCGATGCGCACCTGGCCGCCGAGGGCGGCGCGGATCGGCGTCCCGGTCGGGGCCGCGATGTCGATGCCGGGATGGCACGACTCCCAGGACCGCGCCTCGCAGAACGGCGACGTCAGCGTGCCCTGGATCGGCCAGATCATCCGGCCGCCGCCCTTGATCGGCTGGACCGGGAGCGCGGTGCCCCCGGGCGTGGAGAGGACGCCCTGGATCTTCGCCTGGGTCTTCTTCATCGCCGACAGCGAGCCCTCGAGCTCGTGCCGGTCGTCGCGGACGCTGCGCAGCGCGCTCGCCTTGCCCTGGCGCGTGCGGTCGAAGCCGACGCGCACGTCGATCAGCTCCTGCTTGACCGACGCGACCTCGTTGCGCCGGCGGGCGATGCGCGCGGCGAGCGCCGCCTGGCGCTCGGCGAGCGTGCCGAGCCGCTCGGCGTTCTCCTTGGCGTCGATCCGGGCGGAGCCGACCAGCCGGATGATCCGCTGGTCCTGCTCGTTGATGCGCTGCAGGAACTCACCGCGCTCGAGCAGTTCGGCGAAGCCCTTCGAGCTGAGGATGACCGTCACGAGGTCGGGCGTGTCCTCCTGGTAGCGCTCGACGAGGCGCGTCGCGAGGATCCGGCGGCCCTCGGCGAGCCGGGCCTTGAGCCGCACCTGGCGCGCGCGCTCGAAGCGCAGGTCGGCGCGGGTGCGGTCGAGCTTGCCCTGGGCGCCGTCGAGGTCGGACTGGATGGCGTTCTGGCGCGACTGGAGCGTGCCGATCCGCCCCTCGAGCCGGCGGATCTTGCGCGGTCCAGCGCGGCGATGTCCTGTGTGAGGACGCGCTCGGTCCCCTTCTTGCGGCCGATCTTGCCCTGCGTGGCCTCGATCTTGTTCTGCAGCTCGCTCGAGCCGCTCCTGGTTGGAGATCGCGCCGGAGCCCACGGGCAGAGCCGCCCAGAGGGCGAAGACGAGCGCGACCAGCGCGCAGGGCAGCAGGAGCAGGCGCCGGGGCATGCGGCGGCGGACGGTATGGGTGCGGTGTCGCATCGGCAACGGCTGCAATCGGGCCTGCGAGGTGAGCTGACGGGCTCGCGCTGTCGCGCTACCGGGGCGTCGGTGCCCTGGATTCGCCCCGGGAGGCGGCCTGCGCCTCCGATGGGTCCCCCGTTCTCCCTGCTGTGCAGGGAGATTCGGCCATGTGCAAGGCTACCAGTGTCAGACGTCCTTCAGCACCCGTTTAGGGGAATCCGCAACAGTTCTCTCATGTCACGCTCCACCTCCGTCATCGGCCGCGATCGTGGCCTCCAGGCCCGCATGGTCCTCACGATGTTCCTGCTGGGCGCTGCTCTACGTCGTCTTCATGGGCGTGCTGTTCGCGGCGGGCGCCGGCATGGGCCTCATCGTGGCCTTCGCGGCCGGCCTGCTGCTCCTGCAGTACTTCGGCTCGGACAAGATCGCGCTGGCGTCGATGGGCGCCCGCGAGGTCACGCCGCAGGAGGCGCCGGAGCTGCACGGCATGATCGACCGCCTCTGCGTCCAGGCCGACCTGCCCAAGCCGCGCGTGGCGATGGTCGAGTCCTCGATGCCGAACGCGTTCGCGCTCGGGCGCTCCCCGAAGCACGCGACCGTCTGCGCGACGACGGCGATCGTCGATCTGCTCACGCCGGCCGAGCTCGAGGGCGTCATGGCCCACGAGCTCTCCCACGTGGCCAACCGCGACGTCGCGATCATGACGCTCGCGAGCTTCTTCGCCTCGCTCGCGTCGATGATCGTGCAGTTCTCGTTCTTCTTCGGCGGCGGCGGCGACGGGACGACGACAGCCCCGGCATCTTCGCCGTGATCGTCGTGTCGATGATGGTCTACGCGATCTCGTTCTTCCTCATGCAGGCGCTGTCGCGCTACCGCGAGTTCGCGGCCGACCGCGGCGCCGCGATCCTCACCGGCCGGCCGTCGGCGCTCGCCTCCGCGCTGATGAAGCTCGGCGGCGAGATGCAGCACGTGCCCAAGCAGGACCTGCGCCACGCCGAGATGAACGCGTTCTACATCTTCCCGGCGAACGCGAAGCAGTCCGTCTTCAACCTGTTCTCCACGCACCCGCCGATGGACAAGCGCATCGCGGCGCTCGCGAAGATGGAGAGCGAGCTGCAGGGCACGGCGGGCCGCGCGATCCCGGTCACCGCCTAGTGGGGCTGCTGGACTCGATCCTCGGTCGCCGCAAGATCGCCGGCCCCGCGCCGGACCGGCTGTTCGCGATCGCGACCGCGTACATCACGCTCGAGACCGAGCACCGGATCACCTCGCGCGGCACCGCCGCGATCGTCTTCCAGCCGCTGGCGACCGGCGACTTCGAGCGCATCGCCGGCGAGATGGAGGAGGTGCTGCGCGGCACCGGCGCCGAGACCGGCTCCACGATCGAGACCAGCGAGGACAGCTTCGGCTACCGCTGGATGATCGTCCACGACCCCGACGTCGAGGACCTCGCGGTCGGCATCAACGCGGTCAGCGACCAGCTCCAGCTCGACGGCTACGCCGAGCGCGTGCTGTGCGCCGTCTTCGCGTTCCAGGACGCCGACGGGACGCCGCTCTACTTCATCTACAACTACAAGCGCGGCACCTGGTACCCGTTCGCGCCGGCGGGCGACGCCGCGGCGCAGGAGCGCGCCACCGAGCGCGAGCTGCGGCTGCGCGCCGTGATCGGCGCGGACCTGCCGATCGAGCCCGAGCTGGACCGCTGGTTCCCGCTCTGGGGCATCCCGATCTGATCCGCGGCGGCCGCTCGATAGGCTGGCGGCGGACCGATCACGACGAGCGAAGGAGCAGCACCGATGGCCGGACTCGGAGGGCGGATGTCCACCGTCATCAAGGCGAAGGTCTCGAAGATCCTCGACAAGGCCGAGGACCCCGCCGAGACCCTCGACTACAGCTACCAGAAGCAGCTCGAAGCGCTGCAGAACGTCAAGAAGGGCATCGCCGACGTCGTGACGTCGAAGAAGCGCCTGCAGATGCAGTCGCAGAAGCTCGAGCAGCAGGTCGTGAAGCTCGACACGCAGGCGCGCCAGGCGCTCGCCCAGGGCAACGAGGAGCTCGCCCGCGTCGCGCTCGAGCGCAAGAACGGCCTCGCAGACCGAGCTGCAGACGCTCGACGCGCAGGTCAAGGAGCTCGAGGCCCAGCAGGAGCGCCTCACCGAGTCCGAGAAGAAGCTGCGCACCAAGGTCGAGGCCTTCCGCACCAAGAAGGAGGTCATCAAGGCGCAGTACTCCGCCGCGGAGGCCCAGGTGCGGATCAGCGAGGCCGCGACCGGCGTCGGCGAGGAGATGGCCGACGTCGGGCTCGCGATGCAGCGGGCCGAGGACAAGGTCGAGACCATGAAGGCGCGCGCCGACGCGGTGTCGGAGCTCGAGGCCGCCGGGACGTTCGAGGACCTCACGCAGCTCGGCGCCGGGCGAGGACGACATCGACCGGCAGCTCCGCGAGCTGTCCAGCACGAGCGTCGTCGACGACGAGCTGGCGAAGATGAAGGCCGAGCTGGGCTCCGGAGCCCCCGCGAGCGGCCAGCTCGAGGCCGGCGACGGCGCCCGAGACGGTCGACGGCGACGCGACCGAGGAGGACCGGGCATGATCGTCCGCATCTCGGGCGAGGGCCAGTGGCAGCTGGCCGACAGCGTGCGCGAGCGCGTCAACGAGCTCGACAACGCCGCCGTCGCGGCCGTCGACGCCGGCGACGAGCCCGGCTTCCACGCCGCGTTCGACGGCCTGCTCGCAGATGGTGCGCACCGACGGCGAGCGCCTGCCCGCCGACGACCTGCACCCCTCCGACGTGATCCTCCCGCCCGCCGACCTCACGTTCGCCGAGGCGGGCGAGGAGTTCACGGGCGACGGGCTGATTCCGGACTGAGACGGCCTCGCCTCCGCGAGCGGCTGGCCGACCAGGAGATCGATCAGCCCGTGCCTTCGGCACGGGCTGTCCCGCCAGGGGGCCGTGCCGTGCCCTTGTCGTAGAACTCGGCCTCCCACGGCGACGGGACGAACGCCTCGCCGGCGGGGCCGCCGACGGCGAAGACGACGGTGCCGTCCTCCAGCGCGACCGCCTGCCGGCGCAGCGCCGGGTTCTCGAGGAAGACGATCCCGCCCTTCGGGACGTCGAAGCTCTCGCCGTCGACGGTGAAGCGGGCGGCGCCGTCGAGCACGAGGTAGATCTCCTGGTGGCCCGGCGCGGCTCGTCGTCGCTCGGCAGCTCGTCGTGCGCCTCGATGACGATGTCGCCGGCGCTCGGGGCGACGTACGCGTTGGTCCCGAACGCCTGGATGCCGAGCTCGCGGCGCACGGGCTTCCAGTCGGGCATCGTCGCGTCGTCCGGGAAGCGGATGGTCTCGATGTCGTCGAGGTGCAGGGTGCGGTAGCCGTCGCTCATGCGCCGGACCCTACCCGCGGGGCGGATCGGCAATCGCGCGCTTGGGCGATCGGGGCATCTCGATGCCGCTGAGCGGGCTCGAGATGACGCGATCGTGGCGGACGGTGAGACCATCGGTCGGCTTCGCCGGCCCGTCCTGCCAGGGGGCCGTGCCTACAGCCCGTCGACGTGGCGTGCCCGGAAGCCGCGGTTCGTCCGCAGGTTCGGGCGCCAGCGGGGGCCCTTGCCGCCGCGCGGGTCGCCGGCGGCGCTCGTGTCGAGCCGCAGGCCCGCGATCACGACGTATGCGTGACCGGGGTTCGTGTAGACCGTGATCCAGTCGCCCTTGCCCGCGAGGCCCCACTTCATGAAGGTCCCGGAGTCCATCGGCGTGTCGATCAGGTCGCCGCCCTTGAGCGCGTACGAGACGGTGCCGGAGCAGTCGTAGCCGCGGTCCTCGAAGCGCTGGTGCCCGCCGCCGTAGATGTACGGCTTGCCGATGATGCGGTTCGCGGCCCAGATCGCCTGCTGCACCTCGGCCGGCGCGTCGGCGGGAGCCGCGGCCTGAGCCGTCGGCGAGCAGCTTGGCGCGCGTGCCGGGGACGACCTGGACGTCGGCCGCGTTCGGGGCGCCGAACGCCTGACCGCCGACGACGACCTGCTGGGAGACGGCGGAGGACTGGGTCTGCTTCGACCGCGGCGCTCGCGGAAACGGGAACACGGCGGCGCCGACCAGGGCGGCCAGGATGCAGAGGTTCGTTGCGCGGAGTCGCACTCGGATCAGGTTCTCGTTCGTCCGCCTCCGGAGTTAGCTGACGGGCTGGCGCTGTGCGCCTCACGCGGAATCACCGCGCGACTCGCCCCGAACTCTGGGTCCCCCGGTCTCCGCTCATGCGGAGATTCGGCGTCGTTGATCGCGGCACTGTAGCGCAGCGCGTCGGACGGAACGCCTCCGGCGCGTCGCGCTCCGGCCCACCGGAATCCCGCACAGAGCGGGAATCCGGGACCGGCGGCCGCGCGGCCCCGCGCCCCGCTACGCTCGCCCCCGATGGCCCTGCCGCATCGCATTCCGGCCGTGCTCGCCGCCGCCGTCCTGGCGTGCGCGCTCGGCGCGTGCGGCGCGCGACGGCGGCGGCGACGTCGACCACCAGCACGGTCACGGTCGGCGGCCCGCAGGCGGACGCCCCGGCCGTCGCGGCCACCGGCGGGCTACCCGGCCACCGCCACGAAGAACACGACCCGCGTCGCGACCGCCGAGCCCGATCGACACCGCCGCCGCGGTCGCGCGCATCGTCTTCCCGGGCGGCGGCGAGGGCCAGCTTCCCGGACGCCGTCGTCGCTCGCGGACGCGGGCGACTGGCGCGCCGCGCTCGCGGGCGCCGTGCTGATGGCGCCGCCGCTGCGCGCCCCGCTGCTCTACACCGAGAACGGCGAGATCCCGGACGCCACGGCCGACGCGCTGAAGGCGCTGCGGCCGCAGGGCGCCGCGCGCGCGAACGGCGCGCAGGCGATCCGGCTCGGCCCGGCCGCCGGCCCGTCCGGCCTGCGCGTCACCTCGCTTCCCGGCGCCGACCCCTACACGCTCGCCCGCACCATCGACGACTACCGCTCACGCGTCGCCGGCCGGCCGAGCGCCGTCGGTCGTCGTCGTGCCCGCGGACGCGCAGCAGTACGCGATGCCCGCGGCGGCGTGGGCGGCGAAGTCCGGGGACCCGGTGCTGTTCACCGCGCCGCGACCGCCTCCCCGCGCCGACCGCCGCGGCGATCCGCGCCCACGGCCGGCCGCGGATCTACCTGCTCGGCCCTCCGAGCGTCGCGTCGCCCGCCGTCGAGGGCGCGCTCTCCAAGCTCGGCACCGTCACGCGGATCGCCGAGGCCGACGCGCCGAGCACCGCGGTGGCGTTCGCGCGCTTCCAGGACGGGGCGTTCGGCTGGGGCATCGTCGACCCGGGCCACGGCTTCGTGTTCGCGAACCCCGGGCGGCCCGGCGACGCGGGCGCCGCGGCGCCGCTCTCGGCGAGCGGGATGTACGGGCCGCTGCTGCTCACCGCCCCCGGCGGCTCGCTGCCGCGCTCGGTGGCCGAGTACCTGCTCGACGTGCGGCCGGGCTACTCCAGCGACCCGGTTCGCGGGGTCTACAATCACGGCTGGATCGTCGGCGACCCGCGGGCGGTGGGCGTCGCGGCGCAGGCCACGATCGACGGCCTGCTCGAGATCGCCCCCGTCAACGCCAGGAAGCCGTGAGCGAAGCCGAGAACCCCACCCGCAGCAGCGCCCCGCAGGTCACGGTCGAGGACGTCCGCGAGCTCTGCGGCGCCTCGACGCCGCACTTCGCGCTGCAGATCCGCAACCGGATCGCCCGGCTGATCGCGGACCTCCCCGCCGACAGCCCGGCGCGGCTGCTCGGCGAGCAGGAGATGGAGCGACTCCGGACGCTCGGCATGGACGGCGAGCAGCGCGGACACCGCGCCGAGGCGGGCCTCACGCCGCTCGCCTCCGTGAACGACCGGCCGGACGCCTGAGCACCGATCGCCCCGCGCGATGACCGACGCGGCCGCTGAGCGCCCCGACGGCATCGACGGCAGCGCCCTGCCCGGGCCCTACCCCGTCGGCGTCTGGGCCAAGGGCTTCCAGGAGTTCCTGCGCGGCCGCCCGCGCGTGCAGCTCTTCGGCGAGGTCTGGAACCTGCGCCGGTCGCGCGCGAAGGCGTACTTCGAGCTGCGCGACGGCGAGGGCGCCGCGCAGTGCTCGATCTGGGGCAACCGGCTCGACGCGCTCGGCCTCCCCGAGGGCGCGCTCGCCGACGGCGCGCAGGTCGTCGTCGCCGGCGGCCCCGACTACTACCCGGGCAGCCGCACCGCGTCGCCGGGGTTCTCGTTCGACGTCACCGGCCTGCGCGTCGCCGGCGAGGGCGACCTGCTCGCCCAGCTCGCCGAGCTGCGGCGGCGGCTGGAGGCCGAGGGCCTGTTCGCTCCCGCAGAAGGCAGCTGCCCGCGGCCCGTCGCTGCCGCGCACGATCGGCGTCGTCACCGGCGAGGGCGGCAAGGCGCGCGACGACGTGCTCGCCGGCCTGCGGCGCCGCGGCTGGGCCGGGCGGCTGGTGTGGGCGTTCGCGCCCGTGCAGGACCGCCACGCCGCGCCGGCGCGGTCACGCGCGCGCTGCAGGACCTCGCCGCGATCGACGCGGTCGACGTCATCGTCGTCGCGCGCGGCGGCGGCTCGCTCGCCGACCTGTTCGCGTTCAGCGACGAGACGCTCTGCCGGACCGTCGCGCTGCTGCGCGTGCCGGTGATCGCCACCGTCGGCCACCACACCGACCGCATGCTCATCGACGACGTCGCCGCGGTCAGCTGCTCGACGCCGACGCACGCCGCCGAGGCGGCCGTCCCGCTCGACCTGCGGCGCCGAGCGCGCGCGCGTGCTCGCGGGCGCCCGCGCGCTGCGACCGCCACGGGCGCCGCGCGGTCGCTCGACCGCGCGCGCGATCGCTGGCCCGCCACGCGCGCGTCCCGTCCGACCACCTCGCGCGCCAGCGGCGCGACCTGCACCAGACGCTGCGCGAGCTGCGCGCCGCCGGCCCACCGGCGGACCGGCGACCGGCGCGGCGCGACGGCGCACCCGGGCGCTCGTGCTGCACCGCAAGGCGACGGCCGGCGCCGGAGCGGACGCCGCGGCGCGCCGCCGGTCGCTCGAGGGCCTCGGCGCTCGGCGCTGGCCGCGCACGACCCGCGCCGCGTGCTGGAGCGCGGATACGCGATGGTGGACGACCGCGACGGCGACGTCGTCACGACGGCCGCGCAGGCCCGCGAGGCGGGCGAGGTGCGCATCACCTTCGCCGACGGCTCGCTCGGAGCCGACGATCGAGGACGACCCGACATGACCGACGACGCAGCGCACGTACGAGACCGCCACGCGCCCGCCTGGAGGAGATCATCCGGCGCCTGGACACCGGCGAGGCCGGCCTGCGCGAGACGCTCGACCTCGTCAAGGAGGGCCGCGGCCTGGTCGAGTACTGCGCCGGCGAGCTCGACGCGGTCAGCCAGGGACTCGAGGAGCTGCGCCTCGACGAGCTCGTCGCCCGGCTCGAGGCCCAGGGCGCATCACCACCCGCCGACGAGGAGACCCGCACCATGAGCACCTACGACCTGCTCGCCGACCTGCCGCTGCAGATCGACGAGCTACGAGCTCGAGCCCCGCGAGGCCGAACGTCTCGAGCGGCTTCCTGCGCCGCAGCACGACCTTCCACCTGCGCGGCGGCGGGCACGAGGGGCTCGGCGAGGACGTCGGCTACGACGGCGACGACCAGCTCGCGCTCCAGGCGGCGGGCCCCGTCCAGCCGCTCGCCGGGCAGCTGGACGCTCGGCTCGTTCTGCGACCACCTCGAGACGCTCGACCTCTGGCCCGAGCCCGCCCGCCACGCCGCCTCGCGCGACTACCGCGTCTGGGGCTACGAGTCCGCCGCGCTGGACCTCGCGCTGCGCCAGGCCGGCACGTCGCTGCACGCGCACCTCGGGCGCGAGCCGCGGCCCGTGACGTTCGTCTGCTCGCTGCGCCTCAACGATCCCGAGGAGGCGCCGGACGTCGGCCGCGTCACGCGCCGCCTCGCGCGCTACCCGACGCTGCGCTTCAAGCTCGACCCGACGCCCGACTGGGACGACGCGATCATCGCGGCGCTCGCAGGCGACCGGCGCGGTCGACTCGCGTCGACCTCAAGGGCCTCTACGAGGGCACGGTCGTCGACACCGTGCCGGACCCGGCGTTCTACGCGCGGATCGCCGAGTCGTTCCCGGACGCGTGGATCGAGGATCCCAAGCTCACCCCGGAGACCGACGCGGCGCTCCTGCCCCACCGCGACCGCATCACCTGGGACGCCAACATCCACAGCGTCGAGGACGTCGACGCGCTGCCGTTCGCGCCGAAGATGCGTGAACGTCAAGCCGAGCCGCTTCGGCCCGCTGCGCCGCCTCTTCCGCATGTACGACACGTGCGCCGAGCGCGGGATCGACATGTACGGCGGCGGGCAGTTCGAGCTCGGCGTCGGCCGCGGGCACATCCAGTACCTCGCGTCGATCTTCCATCCCGACGGGCCCAACGACGTCGCGCCCACGGGGTACAACGAGCCCGAGCCGCCGGACGGCCTGCCGGCCAGCCCGCTGCCCGTGGAGGCGCACGACACCGGGATGCGCTGGGGATGAGCGGGACCCCCGACGGCTGGGCGTTCACGCACGCCGACCAGGTCCGCTTCGGCGACCTGGACGCGATGCGGCATCTGAACAACGTCGCCTTCCTGCAGTTCTTCGAGAGCGCACGGATCGCCTACATCACGACGGTCATCCCCTCGCACCGGCCGACGGAGCCGGAGGACGACTGGGGGCTGATCTTCGCGGAGTGCCCACATCAGCTACCGCGCGCCGGCGTTCTTCGACGAGGAGATCCGCACGCACGTCCGGCCGTCGCACCTGCGGCGCTCGAGCGTGCGGATCGAGTTCCGGATGGAGAGCGGCGGCGACGGCCGCCTGCTCGCGGAGGGCTGGGGCGCGCTCGTCGGCTACGACTACGGCGCGGGCGCCGCGTGCCCGCTGCCGGACGTCCTCGTCACCGCGCTCGAAGCCGACGGGGCGCGCCGCGAGGGCTGAGCGCCGTCAGCCCAGCTCGGCGAGCTCGTCCTTGAGCCAGTCGATCAGCCGCGCGGCGTCGGGCATCTGCTCGCGGTCGGCGACGATCCCGAAGTCGACGCTGCCGCAGTAGCTCATGAGCGTGATGTTCAGGCCCATCCCGTCGGTGATGACCGACACCGGGTAGTTGGCGACGAGCCGCGCGCCCGCCATGTAGAGCGGCACCTGCGGGCCGGGGACGTTCGAGATCACGAGGTTCCACGCCGGGCGCCCGGGCCGGCTCGTCGAGAGCCGGAACGTCAGCTGCGCGGCCTGCGCGAAGACCGCGGGCGGGATGAAGTTGTTGGCGTCCTGGAGCAGCTCGGCGGGCAGCGCGCGGTGGCGCTCCTTCATGTCCGCCAGGCCGTCGTGCGTGCGCTGCAGGCGCACGCACCGGGTCGGCGATGTCGGTGAACAGCGGCGCGCTCATCAGCAGGATGCGGTTGCCGTAGGTGCCCGATCTGGTCGCCGGTGCGCACGGACACCGGGATCTGCGCGACGAGCGGCTCGTCGGGCAGCTCGTCGTGCTCGAGCAGCCAGCGCCGCACCGCGCCCGCGCAGATCGAGACCGCCACGTCGTTGACGGTCACGCCGTGCGCGTTCTTGACGGCCTTGACGTCGTCGAGCGACAGCCGGCCGAAGACGAACCGCCGGTGCGCGCGACACCCGTCCGTTGAAGCTCGTCTTCGGCGCCACGAGGTTCGCGCGGTCGGGCCCGCCGTTCTCGCGCAGCACGACGTGCTGCACCTCGCCCGCGAGGCGACCGATGAGCCCGGCGCCGGGCAGCGTCGCGAACGGCGTGCTCTCGATGTTCGGCATCGCGTGCGGCAGGGCGCGCAGCGCCCGCAGCGGGTAGCGCGGCACGGCCATCAGACCGCGCGCGAACATCTCCAGCTCGCCCGGGGCGCGCTCGCCGCGATAGTCGTCCTCGGTCGTCCGGCAGCTCGCGCCCGTCGGGGCTGAGGTCGAGCAGCAGCCCCATGATCTCCGCGCCCGACATGCCGTCGATGACCGCGTGGTGGATCTTCGTCAGCATCGCGACGTTCCCGTCCGCGAGCCCGTGGATCAGGTAGATCTCCCACAGCGGCCGCGACCGGTCCAGCGGGCGCGCGCAGATCCGCGCCACCTGGTCGGCGAGCTGTGCGTCGTCGCCGGGCGGGGGCAGCGCGGTCTCGCGCACGTGGTACTCGAGGTCGAAGTCGGCGTCGTCGATCCAGTAGGGATGGTCGAGGCCGAGCGGCACCTCCGCCAGCCGCCAGCGCAGCGGCGGGAGCAGCGAGAGCCGCCCGGCGATCAGCTCCTGGATCCTGGCGGCCGAGATCTCGCCGCCGGGGGCCGTCGACGGGTCGAGGATCGCGACGCCGCCGACGTGTCCGGTCTGGCGGGCGCTCTCGAGCGCGAGGAACTGGGCGTCGAGGCTCGTGAGCTGGCGCATCCGGCGATCCTCGCCGATCCGCGCCGATCGTGCTGGCGCTGCACGCGCGTGTGCGCGTCAGCCCTGACCGGAGATGAGCTCCCAGGCGCGGTGCAGCTTGCGCTGGAGCGGCCCGGGCGGCGGCGTGTCGCCGGTCGCGGTCAGCCCGCCCGGGGCGGGCTGGGGAGCCGGCAGGAACTCGCACTCGGCGCGCGTCCAGGCGCAGCACGACGGCGCGCTCGAAGAACTCGTCGACGTCCTCGGCGTCGACGAAGCGCATGTCGCCGCCGCGCGCCTCGATCACCAGCCCGTCGAAGATGTCCTCCTCCTCCACGCCGAGGACGTGACGGAGGGACCCGACGTCCAGGCCGTCGGACGAGACGACCTCCAGCCCGGGACGGGCGACGAGCCAGCTCGACGGCGCTCCATGATCCATGGCTCCGAGCATACCCACGCGCCTTCCGGCTAAGGTGCCGCGCCCATGTCCGATGAACGTCTCGCAATCGCCGGCAGCGGCGCCATCGCGACCGGCCTCGCCGTCGTCGCCGCCAAGCTCGCCGACGTCCACCTCTACGCCCGCTCCGACGCGTCGGCCGAGCGCGCCACCGCCGCGATCGCCAAGCAGCGCGACCGCCTCGGGCGACGACGCCGGCCCCGGCGCGGTCCACGTGACGACCGACTGGGCGGACCTCGCGGGCGCCACGTTCCTCGTCGAGGCCGTCGCCGAGGAGCCCGCCGTCAAGGGCGGCGTGCTCGGGCACCTCGACAGCGTCGCCGACGCCGACGCGATCATCGCGACGACGACGTCGTCGCTCTCGATCACCGACCTCGCGGTCGCCAGCGGCCGGGCCGACCGGTTCGTCGGGCTGCACGTCTTCAACCCCGTGCCGCGGATGCAGCTGATCGAGCTGGCGTTCCCGTCGCAGGCGTCGGAGACGACGATCGAGCGCGCGACCGCGCTGTGCGAGGCGCTCGGCAAGACGGCGGTCGTCGTGCCGGACTCGCCCGGGTTCGTCGTCAACAAGCTGCTCTTCCCGTACCTCTTCTCCGCGGTCGACTTCATGGAGCAGCACGGGATGCGGCCCGAGGACGTCGACGAGTGCATGAAGCTCGGCGCCGGCCATCCGATGGGCCCGCTCGCGCTGATCGACTTCGTCGGCCTCGACGTCTCGGCCGCGATCGGCCGCGAGATCGGCGCGACGATCCCGCCGAAGGTGCAGTCGCTGATCGCCGAGGGCGCGCTCGGGCGCAAGAGCGGGCGCGGCTTCTACAACTACGGCTGACGCTCGGGCGCGCGTGAGCTGCGCGTCCACCGGATCGCGTACTCGACGAACGTCGAGCGCGTCGCGCTCGCGCTGGCCCACAAGGGCCTGGCGGCGACCTGGGTCGACGTCGACCCGGCCGACCGCGCCCCGCTCGTCGACGCTCAGCGGGCAGGACCTCGTCCCCGTCCTCGAGGACGGCGGACGCGGTGATCCCCGACTCGACGGCGATCCTCGCGCTGGCTCGAGCGCGCACGTGCCCGAGCCGCCGCTGTGGCCGGCCGAGCCCGCGCGGACCGCGCGGCGACGGACATCGCGATCGACTGGTTCAACGAGGTCTGGAAGCGCGCGCCGAACGCGATCGACGCGCGAGCTCGGCGCGGCGCGGCCGGATCGCGGCCGTCGATCGCGGCGCTGTCCGCGGAGATGGCGGCGACGCTGCCGTGGTTCGAGGCGCTGCTCGACGGGCCGCGACTTCCTGCTCGGCGACGTGCTCGGCGCCCTCGACGTCGTGCGCGTTCCCGTTCCTGAAGTACGGCGGTCGAGCCCGACCCGGACGACGTCGAGCCGCTTCCACCGGATCCTGCACGAGCACCTGCGCGATCGCGGGCCGCCTGCCCGCGCCTGGAGGCGTGGATCGCGCCGCGTCGACGCGCTGCCGCGGGCCTGAAACGGTTACGGACCTTTTCGCCCGTCTTGATGGCGCGTTGAGAACCGCGGCGACAAGATGCTCGCAGCTCAGGGAATCACTCCTCCCAAGCCTCGGGGCCGGCGACTGGACACCGCCACCACAGGCCCCCAGCTGCTTCTCACGACCGGCCCGCAAGCTCCCCCCTTGCGGGCCGGTCCTGTTTCCGGGGTCATGCGCCGGAGCAGGGCGACCGCGCGGTCTTAGGAACTTCGTACTGCCGCTTTAGGGAGCGTTGAGCGCCGCGCGCGACAGTGCTTCCTGCGAACGCATCTCGCACACACATACAGAGTGCACCTCCTCCCAGAAGCACCGGACCGGCCCGCGCAAGCGGGCCGGTTTCGTTCCGGGATCAGGCGTCGCCGGCTGGCGGCGGCTCGCGGCGCGCGCGGATGCGCACCGCCTCGATGCGGTTCTCGCGCACCGACTCCACGCGGATCGAGTAGCCGTTGACGTGGACCGTGTCGCCGCGCTTGGGCAGGCGCCCGAGCTCGCCGAAGACGAAGCCGCCGACCGAGTTGTAGGCGTCGGTGTCGACCGGCAGCTGCGAGGCCGTAGTCGAGCGAGGTCGGTGATCGCGACGTGGCCGCGCACGAACCAGTCGCCGTTGGCGAGCCGCCGGACCGCGCCGCCGGCCGGGTCGGTCTCGTCGTCGATCTCGCCGACGACCTCCTCGACGATGTCCTCGACGGTCACGATGCCCGGCGGTGCGGCCGTACTCGTCGACCACGACCGCCATCGAGGAGCGCTCGCGCTGCAGGTCGGCGAGCAGGTCGTCGAGCGGCTTGGTCTCGGGCACGATCAGCGCGTCGCTTGACGAGCGCCGTCGATCGACGCGCCGCGGCCCGTCGGTCATGCAGCAGCCGGGCGAGCGAGTTCGCGTGGACGATGCCGCGCGACGCGGTCCTTGTTGTCGTCCTCGGTGACGACGAGCCGCGTGTGGCCGGAGCCGACGCAGCGGCGCAGCGCGGTCTCGACGTCCTCGGAGACGTCGACGGTGACGACCGCCGGGATCGGCGTCATCACCTGGCGCGCCTCCTGCTCGTGCAGGTGGAAGACGCCGGCGAGCATCCCCGCCTCGCCCGGGTCGAGCTTGCCGCCGGTGCGCGCTCTGGGCGATCAGCAGCTTGAGCTCCTCCGGCGAGCCGCCCTCGTCGAGCTCGGCCGTCGGGTCGATGCCGATCAGCCGCAGGATCGCGTTCGACGCGGCGTTGAGCAGCGCAGATGAACGGGCGCATGACGACGCTCGAACCAGTCGCAGCGGCCGCGCGACCGCGCGCGGCGACGGTCTCGGCGTTGACGATCGCGTAGATCTTCGGCACCTGCTCGCCGACGGTGATGTGGAGCGCGGTGGCGATGAGGTAGGCGAGCGCGATCGAGATGGCGACCGACGCGCCGTGCGAGAGCGGCCTCGCCGAGCAGCGGCTCGATCAGCGGTCGCGATCGCCGGCTCGCCGAGGAAGCCGATGCCGAGCGAGGCCAGCGTGATGCCGAGCTGGCAGGCCGACAGGTACTGCGCTCGAGGTCGTCCATGCTGGCGCGACCGCGCGGGCGCGCGCCGCGCCTGCCCTCGTCGCGCCTGCTCCTCGATGCGCGCCCGCGCGCGCGCGCACGAGCGCGAACTCGGCGGCGACGAAGAACCCGTTGACGCAGGACGAGCACGAGGACCGCGACGAGCAGGAGCGCGGTCATGGGCTGGCGGCGCCGGGGGCCGCTACTTCGAGGAAGGTCGTCGTCACGCTCGTTCGCCGCGCGCAGTGTACCCGCGGCCAGCGGTACGCGCTCAGGCTCCGGCGAGGGCGTCGATCGCGCGCGGCGAGCTCGAGGTCGGCCTCGTCAGGCCGCCCTCGCTGTGCGTGGAGAGCGTGAGCCGGACCTTGTTCCAGCCGTGGACGAGGATGTCCGGGTGGTGGTTCGCGGCCTCGGCGGCCTCGCGCGACGCGGTTGACGAACGCCATCGCCGCGGCGAAGTCCGCGAACTCGAAGTCGCGCACGAGCGTCGCCGTCCTGCGGCGCCAGGGCCGCCAGCGACCTCGGTCGACTCCTCGGCGGAGCGTGCCATACCTGCGAGTCTACGATCGCCGGATGCGCATCGTCAGCCTCGTCCCCCACGCCACCGAGCTGCTGTTCGCGCTCGGACTCGGCGACCACGTCGTCGCCGTCACCCACGAGTGCGACTACCCGCCGGACGCGCTCGACCTGCCCAAGGTCACGCGCGACGTGCTCGCCGCCGGGCCTCGGCCCGCGCGAGATCGACGCCGCCGTGCGCGAGCGGACCGCGCGCGGCGAGTCGATCTACGAGCTCGACGAGGAGCGCGCTGCGCGAGCTCGAGCCCGACCTGATCGTCACCCAGGCGCTGTGCCCGGTCTGCGCGGTCGCTTCGACGACGTGCGGGCGATCGCCGAGCGGCTGACCCGCGTGCCCGAAGGTCGTCTCGCTCGACCCGCACACGCTCGGCGAGGTGCTGGCCGACGTGCGCACGATCGCGCAGGCCACCGGCGCGCAAGGACGCCGGCGCTCGACCTCGATCGCGCGCGCAGCGCGCGCGCATCGACGCGGTCGCGGGTCGCCGTGCGCGGACGCGCCGCGCGGCCGCGCGTCGCCGCGCTCGAGTGGCTCGACCCGGTCTTCGTCGCCGGCCACTGGACGCCGCAGCTGATCGAGCTGGCCGGCGGCATCGACGTGCTCGGCCTGCCGGGCGAGCACTCCGAGCAGACGCACGTGGGAGGAGGTCGCGCGCCGCCGCGGCCCGAGGTCGTCGTCGTGCATGCCGTGCGGCTACGACGCCGAGCGCGTCGCTCGAGGAGGCCGAGACGCTACGCCGACGCAGCTCGCCGCGCTCGGCGCCGAGCGCGTCGTGGCCGTCGACGCGTCCGGCGACTTCTCGCGCCCCGGCCCGCGGCTCGTCGACGGGCTCGAGCTGCTCGCCCACATCCTGCACCCGCGAGCCGTGCCGCAGGCGCCCGGGACCGGCGCTCGACGTCGACCTGCGCTGAGCGCGCCTACGCGAGGCCGCGAGTCGCGCGCGGCGCAGCTCGGCGCCGATCACCGAGACGACGCGCGACGCCCGCGATCCCGGCCCAGCCGACCGCAGCGAGCGCCCGCGGCGCTCGCCCGCGGCGACCGCCAGGCCGCCGAGCACGCCGCCGACGAGGCCGCCGATGTGCCCGCCGATCGAGATGTTCGAGATGACGAACGTGAGCCCGAGGTTGAAGAGGATCGAGCATCCCGAGCCCGATCTGCAACGGGTCGATCCCGCGCGCGTAGAGGCATCGACGACCGCCGCGCCCATCAGCCCGAAGATCGCGCCCGAGGCGCCGACCGTCGCGGCGTCCGGGCGAGAACAGCAGCGCGCCGAACGAGCCGGCGAGCAGCGAGGCGAAGTAGATGCGCCAGGAAGCGCGGCGTGCCCGAGCTGCCGGCTCGATCATCGCGGCCGAGCAGCCACAGCAGGAACATGTTGAAGCCGATGTGCAGCAGCCCGGCGTGCAGGAAGCCGGAGGTGACCAGGCGCCACCACTCGCCGTCGGCGACCGGCGGCCCGAACAGCGCGCCGTCGCGGAACAGCGCGCCGCTGCCCCGCCGCTGACGCCGAAGCTGCCCTCGGCGAGGAACACGAGCACGCAGATCGCCGATCAGGGCGATCGTCGGCGCGCGGCTCGCCGCCGGCGATCGCGCAGCGTGCGCGACCTGCGTCGTCTGCGTGCGAGCACTCCGGGCAGCGCATGCCGACGGGCGTCGGCGTCATGCAGTCCGGGCAGATCGGCCGTCCGCAGCTCGAGCACGAGACGCGCGTCTCGCGGTCCGGGTGGCGGTAGCAGGTGGTCTCGGTCTGCGTGCTCATCGGCTCGGCGGGACGGCGCGGCCCACCCTAGCGGCCGCGACGTCCCGCCACGCCGGGCGGAACACGCACGCGCAGGACGGGCCGCCCCCGCGGTGCGCCCGCGGCGCTCTCCGGGGCCACGACGAGTTCGCGGGCGCCGCCCAGCGCGCCGAGGTCCACGTCCGCGCGGCCGTGCGCGTCGAGGTCCAGCGTCGGGCCGGGCCGCGGAACGCGCGGCGCGGGACCTTCCAGGAGCCAGACGCGATGGATGCCGTCCGGCGGACCGCGGCAGCCCCCAGACGCGGAGCGACGCGCGGCCCCCGGCGATCGTGACGATCCCGCCCGCTCCCGGCGCGGTGGCCGACGACGCGCTCGCGTGCAGCGCGACGACGTCCGCTCCCGGCTGCCGCGCGCGCACCTCGGCGTGCACGACGGCCATGATGCGCTCCTTCAGCGCGGGCGGCGGCTCGACCGGCGGCGTGTCGTCGCCGGGGAGCTTCAGTCCCGCCGAGTGCAGGTACGGGAACAGATGTGAGGCGGAGTCCGTGATGCGGGTGGTACGCCGCTCGCGGGGCGCGCCGATCACCCGGCGCCCGCCGTCAGCGCCGCAGCCGGCGCTCGACCTCGTCGGCGATCGTGCGCACGGCGCCGGCGGCGAAGTCGACCGGGTGCGCGTCCCCGGCCTTCGGGCGGCCACGCCGCCGCCGGGCCTGCAGGACCGCCAGGCCACCGGCCGCGACCGTGCCGATCGCCGCGGCCGCCGCCGGGCGCACCCAGTTGCGCGGGTCGTGCAGCGCGCGCAGCTCCCAGGCCTCGAGCTCGTCGGCGGCGAGCGCGTGGATCGTCGTCAGCGTGTCTCGAGCCGGACGCTGAGGTGCTCCGGCGGGTCGACCGGCGCGAGCGCCCGGCTCAGCAGCGCCTCGAGGTCGTTCGCGGGACTGCGTGCTCACGCCCTCACACCTCCTGCGGCTGCCGCACGATGTCCTCGAGCTGCTTGATGGCGCGATGGATCAGCACCTTGGTCGCGCCGTCGGTGCGGCCGAGCGCGCGCGCGATCTCGTGGTTGTCCATGCCCGAGCGCGAAGCGCATGATCAGCGCCTCGCGGCGGTCGTCCGGCAGCTGCTGCACGCCCTCGAGGATCTCGCGCAGCTCGTCGCGGCCCTCGACGAGATCCTCCGTCGTGTGCATCGCCCTCGGGCTCGGCGCGTCGTCGATCGGCGGTCTGCGGCTTGCGCGAGCGGTCGCGGTAGAGGTTCGCGGCGAGGTTGTGCGCGATGCGGATGAGCCACGGCCGCAGCGGCCGGCCCGTCGGACTCCGCAGCGCGCGCTCGAAGTGCCGGTAGGCCTGCAGGAACGTCTGCTCCGTGAGGTCCTCGGCGTCGTGGTGATTGCCCACCCGGTAGTAGCGTACGAGTAGACGTCGCGCAGGTGCGCCTTGTAGAGCTCCGTGAAGCGCCGGTCGAGCTCTGCCTTGTCCACGCATCGCCAGCCTACCCCGGTCCCCGTCAGACGACCCTGGCGCCGACGATGCGGCGCGGCTGGTGACCTCGTCGGCGAACGCCGTGGCGCTGCCCTCGCCGGTGACGACCGCGGCGAGCGCGCGCGTCGCCGGCGCGCGGACGCCTGCCCGCTCGAGCGCGGTGACGAGCAGCGGGACCGCGTCGAGCGCCTCGGCGATCTGTCCGATGGCGGGCCGGATCTCGCGCTGCGGGCACGCCGCGGGCGAGCAGCTCGCCGGCGCGGCGGTTGCGGCCGCCCTCGGCGACGACCGAGGCGACGAGGTCCCCGGCGCCGGCGAGGCCGGTGAAGGTCTCGGGCCGCGCGCCGAGCGCGCCGGCGTACGCGGCGATCTCGGCGAAGACCTTGCCCGCGGCGGCGCCCGCGGCGTTCGGCCCGGCGACCGACGCGGTCGCGGCGGCGAGCACCGCGGCGTTCTTCGCGACGCCCGCGAGCTCGACGCCGACGACGTCCGTGGTGGTCTCGACGTCGAAGCCCGCGTCGGCGAACAGGCGGCGCAGCTGCGCGCGCACCTCGGCGTCGCCGCAGGCGAGGACGACCGAGGCGCCGTGCTCGAGCGCGTCGGCGGCGTGCGCGGGCCCGCCGAGGCAGGCGACGGCGCGGCCGCCGGCGCGCTCGGCGACGAACGCGGTCGGCAGCGTCGCCGGTCGGCGGGACGAGGCCCTTCGAGGACACGAGCAGGCCGTCCCGCGCGCCGAGGCGGTCGCCGATCTCGCGCCATCGCGACCGGGAGGTCGCGGGTCGGGACGGCGAGGCAGACGAGGTCGGCCTCGCCGAGGTCGAGCGCGCCGGCGCGCGCGACGTGCACCGCGTCCGGGACCGCGTGACGCCGGGCAGGTAGCGCTCGTTCTCGCGGTCGGCGCAGCAGCGTCCGCGCCTGCTCGCTCGGTGCGGCAGCCGAGCTGCACCTCGGCGCCGGCGCGCGCGAGCGCGATCGCCAGCGCGGTGCCCCACGAGCCCGCGCCGATGATCGCGACGCGGCGCAGCGGCGGCGTGCCGCCGAGCGCACTCCCACTGCAGCTCGACGCACGGCCAGATGCGGTCGGTCACCGCCTTGGCGAGCGCCGGTGACGGACGGTCGACCTTCGGGAAGCGCATCGGCGGCGCCGCAGCGGACGCGGACCTTGCGCGGGCGGATCCGCCAGCCGCGGCGCACGTCCTCCGGTGCCGATGATGGCGACCGGGACGACGGTCGCGCCCGTCTCGAGCGCCAGGCGGCCGACGCCGCGGCGCGGATGGCCGAGCGGGCCGGGGCGCATGCGCGTGCCCTCGGGGAAGATCATCACGCCGTCGCCGCGCTCGAGGATGCCCCGGGCGGTCGCCATCGAGTCCTCGTCGCCGGCGCCGCGGTCGATCGGGAAGGCGCCGAGCGAGTTCAGGAACCAGCGTCTGCAGGCGGTTCTTCTGGAACAGCTCCTTCTTGGCGACGAAGTACAGCGGCCGCTTCGAGGATGCCGCGATCACGAACGGGTCCAGGAACGAGCGGTGGTTGGCGGCGAAGATCACCGGGCCCTCGTTCGGGACGTGCTCGCGGCCGATCCGCTCCTGGCGGAACCAGATCAGGAAGAACGGCAGGAAGAAGAAGCGCACGAGCCGGTAGAACGGGCGGTTGACGCCGCGCTCCATCGCCCGCTCGAGCAGCTGCTCCCGATCCATGTCTGCGATACCGCGACTTGGCGTTTCGGTTACACCTGCCGGCGAGTAGCATCGCCCGATGGCCATCGATCGCACGCGCACCGCCCGCGGCGCACTCGCCGGACTCACCGCCGCCGGCGTCTGGGCCGCGCAGCAGCCGCTCGACCAGCGGGTCTTCGGCGTGCCCTACGACGACACCGAGCTGCTCGGCAAGGCCGTGACGCGCGGCCCCGCCTGGCCGCTCGTCGGCGCGGCGATCCACCTCGCCAACGGCGCGGCGTTCGGCGCCGTCTACGCGAACGTCGCGCCGCGGATGCCGCTGCCCGCGTGGGCGAAGGGCCCGGTCGCGGCGCTCGTCGAGAACACGGTGCTGTGGCCGCTCGTCGCGGTGACCGACCGCGTGCACCCCGCGCGCGACGAGCTGCCGAAGCTCGGCGGCAGCGCCGCCGCGTTCGCGCAGGCGACGTGGCGCCACCTGCTGTTCGGCGTCGTGCTCGGCGAGCTCGAGCGCGCGCTGAACCCGCCGCAGGACGAGGAGGTCCCGAGCTTCGAGCACGTGGCCTCCCAGAACGGCCACGGCGACATCGCCCACGCCGTCGGCGTCACGCCCACCGGCTGACGCACCGGCCGTCGGCGGATCGCGGTGGTTCCCCCGGATGTGAGGGGAGCCCGCCTCGGTGAGACTGGGTGCATGCTCGGCCAACCCTTCAGCCGCTTCGGCGACCGACCGCGGACCACCGCCGCCTGGTGGTCGATGGGCCTCGGACTCGGCGCCGTGCTGATCCTCGTGGCGTCGATGGCCCTGCCGGACGCCGACGTCGCGGTGGGAGAGCTCAACGTCGTGCCGGCGCTGGTGCTCGTGCTCGGCATCGCCGCGCTGGCCCCGGGGATCGCCGCCTACCGGCGGGGAGACCACTCCTTCGTCGTCTGGATCGGGCTCACCATCGGCACGCTGCTCGCCCTGCTGCTGCTCGCCGAGCTCACGTTCCTGGAGTAGGGACCGCGCGTGACGTGGCAGACGGCGCTGTGGATCATCGCCTCAGGGCTCGGAACCGCCGTCGGCGCGGCCGTGCTGCTGGTCTTCCGGCGTCGTCCGGCGCGGCGGCTGCTCGACGGGCTGCTCGGGTTCACCGCCGGCGTCATGGCGGCGGCGGTGTCGTTCAGCCTGATCGTCCCGGGGCTCGAGCTCGGCGGCTGGGCCGAGGTCGTCGGGGGGTTCCTGCTCGGGGTGGGGTTCCTGCTGCTCCTCGACGTCCTGGTGCCGCACGCGCACGCCGGGTTCGCCGAGCGTGGCCGCCTGCCCGCTCGAACAGGTCGCGGCCGGGCGGCGCGCGGCGCTGCTGCTGGGCGCCCTGACGATCCACAACATCCCGGAGGGCATGGCCGTCGGCGCCGCGTTCGCCGCCGGGGGCACGGACGTCGGGATTCCGCTGGCGCTGGCGATCGGCATCCAGAACATCCCCGAGGGGTTCGCGGCCGGCGCGCCGCTGATCGACCTGGGCACGTCGCGGTGGCGAGCGACCGCGATCGCGGGATCGACCGGCCTGGTCGAGCCGCCGGCCGCGTTCCTCACGTTCTTCGCGGTCGACCTCATCGGGCCGCTGCTGCCCTGGACGCTCGGCTTCGCGGCCGGGGCGATGCTCTACGTCGTCGTCGACGAGCTGATCCCCGAGGCCGAGCGGCACGGGAACGAGCGCGTCGCGACCCTCGCCGCGATGGCCGGGTTCGCCCTGCTCCTGGCGCTCGACAACGCGCTCGGGTGACGGGGCGGGTCGGCGCGGCGCTCAGGCCGCGTCGAAGTACCGCCCGGTGTCGCGGAAGAAGCCGTTGAAGAGCAGCTTGTTGAGCGGCCCGCCGGCGGCGCCGAGCCGCGTCGGCGTCAGCGCGACCGTCCACGTGAACCGGCAGCGGTCCTCGCCGTCGGGCTCGACGCGGTAGTCCTCGGCCAGGCTCTCGAACACCGGGAGGTTCCCGCGCGTGAAGTGGAAGCTGTAGCGCCGGCCCTCCTCCCAGAGGAAGAAGCGCTCGTCGCCGGACATCACGCCGCCGAGCACCTTGGCGCTCCGCGTCGTGCCGACGCCGAACGGCCGCGGCGAGGTCCAGGCGATCGTGAGCCCGCGGCACCAGTGCAGGGGCCGTTCGCCCGTCAGCTCGGCCCAGACGGCCTCCGCCGGCTGCGCGATCGACCAGGTGCGCGAGTAGCGCTGCGGGGCACGGTCGAAGTAGGACTCGTCGACGGCGAGCATGGAGGGCATCGCGCGGTTCTACCAGACGGCGTCCGCGCCCGGGATGATGTGCGATGGAACCACGGTGGTTCCCGCGCCGGAGTAGCTCAGCTGGTAGAGCAACCGCCTTGTAAGCGGTAGGTCAGGGGTTCGAGTCCCCTCTCCGGCTTGACGACCGGGTGCCGGCTACCGCTCGCCCGGCCAGCGCCGGTTCAGCGCGGGTGCGACGACGCCGGCGGCGCCGCGCAGCGCGCTGAGCGTGAAGTCGAGCCAGTCGAACGAGTCGCGCCAGACCGTGATCTTCCCGTCGCGCACCTCGAAGCGCCCCCAGACCCAGAAGCGCTGCTCGAAGCGCCCGAGCCGAAGCGCGTCGGTGCGCTCGGTCAGCACGACGTCGCCGTCGGCCGCGACGTTGAAGAAGTGCACGCGGAACCCGGTGCGCCCTTCCAGCCCGCGCAGCACGCGCTCGACGTTGCGGCCCCGGATCGTCGGCAGCGACACGTTGATCCACTGCACGTCGTCGGCGAGCAGCGCGACCGCGCCGTCGACGTCCTGCTCCTGCAACGCGAGCAGGAACGCCTGGACGACGCCCGCGGGGGTCGTGTCGACGGTGGGCTCCGAGCCGGTGGTGGTCATCGGCACACCATTGCACGCGACGGCCCCCGCGCTCGCGCGCGGGGGCCGGGCCGCGTCGGATCAGCTGGTGGCCGCGCCCACCTGCGTCGTGTACGTGATCGACACCCTCGGGCTGCCCTCGAAGATGTAGTAGAGGTAGACCGTCTGGCCGCAGGACGTCTTGATCGGCTGTGTCCCGGGCGGGCTCGGCGTGCTCGTCAGCGGGTACGGCGGCTGGCGGTACTGCACCTGCGTCGTCGAGCCGTTCCACGAGTGGTTGAACATGTTCGCCCCGCCCTTCTCGGTGGAGGCGTTCGCGTAGATCCGGTTCGTGTCCGTCGCGGCGAGCTGGATGCCGGCCCACAGCTGACCGCCGCAGGCGAGCGTCGCCGGCGGCTTGAGGATCTTCGTGTTCTTCGGCAGGCCGCTGACCGACGGGATCAGCCACTGGTAGCCGGACGGCGCCTCGCTCTTGAGGTTGCGCACGACGTTCAGCGTGATCTTCGACGTGCCCTTGAGCTTGCCGGTGCTGACCTTCACGGCCAGCGTGCCGGTCTTGCCGCTCACCAGGCCGGTCTGGACGACCTTGACGCCGCTGGTGTCGACGGTGCCCGTCGTCGACGGGTAGGTCTTCGTCAGACCGGTCTTCGTGACCGTCGATCCGGGGACGGACAGCTTGTAGCCGGTGGCCGAGGTCACCGACGCGGCACCGTCCGTCGTGTTGGCGACCTGGTAGGTCGTCGTGTTGTTCGACTTCAGGGTGAACGTCTTGGAGACGGTGGACGTCGGCTGCGTCTTGGTGTCCGCGACGGCGGACGGGGCGAGCAGCAGCGCGAGGCCGAGTGTGAGTGCGCCGAGGCGCAGCGGGTTTTTGCGTGTCATTGGGCGACCCTCGCAGATCGACGTTCACGCGGTGCGTGAGTGCCGTCACGCACGCGCGGCGGACAACCGGGTGACGCGGGTCGCGAGCGCGGGTAGTCTCCGCCCATGACGGAGCGCATGGAGCGGGCCGCGGAGGCCGCGCAGCGCCGGGCGAGCGCCGCACAGGACGCGGTCAGCCAGCGGGTCGAGGCCGCCCAGGACGCGGCCGCCCGCGGCGTCGAGAACGTCCGCGTCCAGGCGGCCGACATGCGCGAGCAGGCCGCCGAGGTCGTCGCGAAGGTCAAGCCGCGCCTGCGCGGCGTGATCCACGAGTACGCGTTCTTCGTCGCGATCGCGCTCGGGCGCGCTGCTCGTGTGGCGCGCGAACGGCGGCCGCGAGGTCGCCGCCACCGCGGTCTACGCGGCCGGGATCTGCGGCCTCTTCGGCATCAGCGCCCTGTACCACCGGGTCACCTGGCGCCCGCGCGCCCGCGCGTGGATGCGGCGCCTGGACCACTCGATGATCTTCGTCTTCATCGCCGCCTCGATCACGCCGTTCGCGCTGCTCGTCGCCGACGGCACGCTCGCGACGATCATGCTCTGCGTCGCCTGGGGCGGCGCACTCGCCGGCATCGTCCTGTCGCTCGCCTGGGTCGGCGCGCCGCGCTGGCTCACCGCCACCGTCTACATCGGCCTCGGCGGGCTCGGCGCGATCATGGCGCCCGAGATCTGGAGCAACCTCGGCTGGCTCGCCTTCGCCGGCATCGCCCTCGGCGGCGCCCTCTACGCCATCGGCGCGCGTCATCTACGCGACCGAGCGCCCGAACCCGGCCCCGTCGATCTTCGGCTACCACGAGGTCTTCCACACCCTCGTCGCCGGCGCCGCCGCCTCGCACTACGCCGTCATCGCCTTCGCCGTCCTGCCGTTCGCCGCGGCGTAGCGTCGGGACGGGGTGGTGGTCCCCGTCGCGTCCGGGACGTGCCCCCGGAAGAAGCCTCTCCGGTGGGGCGCGGGTCGTCTGCCGCAGGCGTCGGTTTCCCCATCGGTTTGAGCTTCTCCGGGGTCCCGTCCCGGACGCGACCGCCGAACCGCCACCACGCCGACACCGTCCGCCCAGCGGGACTGAAGCTGCGCCGAATCGAGAGCGGGGGTCGGGGCGCGGCCCCGGGAAAGCTCAAACCGATGGGGACGCAGACGCAGGCGGACGACAAGCACGCGCACCCCGGAGAGGCTTTCCCGGGGACGCGCCCCGAGCCCCGCCCACGCCGAGGGCGATCAGCCCGCCTTGCGGCGGGCTGTCCTGCCAGGGGGCCGTACCTACAGCACCACGTTCCGCGCAGCCAGATGCACGCCGACCTTGCGCTTGACGCGCTGCAGCGCGTTGTCGACCGTCTTGGTGTCGCAGCCGACGATGCTCGCCGATCTCCTCGTACGAGCGGCCGTCGAGGTAGAGCGACAGGACGCGCGACTCGAGCTCGGAGAGCGTCGGTCGACAGGCAGCCGACGAGGGAGCGCAGCTCCTCGGAGGAGATCACCTGGTTGACCGGGTCGTGGACGGTCGGGCCCGGGAGGACCTCGTCGAGCGTCGGCTCGCCGTCGCCGGCGCCCGGCCGGCGTCTGCGAGAACGACACGTACTGGTTCAGCGGCGTGTGCTTGTTGCGCGTGGCGGTCTTCACCGCCGTGATGATCTGGCGCGTGATGCAGAGCTCGGCGAAGTTGCGGAAGCTCGACTCGCGGTCGGTGCGGTAGTCGCGGATCGCCTTGTAGAGGCCGACGAGGCCCTCCTGGATGAGGTCGTCGCTGTCGCCGCCGATCAGGAAGTACGACGACGCCTTCAGGCGGACGAAGCCGTAGTAGCGGCGGACGAGGCGGTCGTATGCGGTGGGGTCCCCCTGCTTCGCAAGCGCGATGAGGTACCCGTCGTCAACCTGGACCTGACCTTGAGAGCGATGCGGACAGTCTTGCCACGAGCAGTCGTTCCTCCTCCCCATTTGCAGGGGACTAGATGGACGATCTCAGTGACGCACTCCTCCCCTGGCGCCAGCTGCGATACGTGAAGCTCGATGATTTCCTCAACCTGAGGTTGACCCTCAGATCGGCGGTTTATCCCACAGTTATGGAGTCCCTGTCAAGCCCGTCGCTTGCAAGATTCCGTACAGCAGCACCGCCGCGGCGGCGCTGACGTTCAGCGAGTCGATGCTGCCCGCGCAGCGGGAGCGACACGAGGTCGTCGCAGGCTCGCGGCGACGCGCGGGCGCAGGCCCTTGCCCTCCGCGCCGAGCACGAGCACGACCCCGCCGCGTCCAGTCCGGCGTCAGGTAGTCGCCGCCTCGGGCACCGCGGCGGCGCCGTAGCACCAGCAGCCCGCGCTCCTTGCGCGTCGCCGAGGAAGTCGGCGAGGTTGCGCACGCGCGCGACGGGCAGGTGCTCGACCGCGCCGGCCGACGCCTTGCAGACCGCCGGCGTGACCTCGGCCGCGCGGCGCTCGGGGATCACGACGCCGGTCGCGCCCGCGCCCTCGGCCGTGCGGCAGATCGCGCCGAGGTTCTGCGGGTCCTGGACCTCGTCGAGCGCGACGATCAGCGGGTCGGGCCGCGCGAGCAGGTCGGCGGCGTCCGCGTACGGGTAGGCGTCGACCTCGCGCGCAGATGCCCTGATGGTCCGTCGCTGTCGGCGCGCTGCTCGATCTCGTCGCGCCGTCGGCGACGGTGCGACCCGGACGCCGCCTCGCGAGCCACGGCTCCTCGCTGGCGACCGCGCTCGGTCGCCCAGATCTCGTGGACCGGCCGGCGCCGCGCGCGCAGCGCCTCGCGCACCGCGTTGCGGCCGTAGATGATCACGACGCGACCGGACGAGCTCGGGGCCGCCGGCGCCGTCGCGCACCTCCCAGCCGCGCGCCGCGCAGCTCGTCGCGCAGCCGGTCGGCCTCGGCCCAGTCGCTTGGCGGCGCGCGCGGCCTCGCGGGCCTCGAGCAGCGCCAGCGCCTCCGCGTCCGGGCGCGTCGTCCGTCGCCGGCGTCGAGCAGGTTCTCGAGGCCGAGGACGTCGAGCATCTCGCGCAGGTCCGCGTCGCCGACCGTCGCCGCTCGAGCCGCTGTTGGCCTCGCGGACCCAGCTCGCACAGCGCCGGCGAGCGCCTGCGGGGTGTTGAAGTCGTCGGCCAGCGCGTCGAAGAACGCGCTCGCGGTGCGGCGCCAGGTCCGCCGGCGACGGCGCCGTCGGCTCAGGCGGCGCGCCGGCCTCGCGGATCCGCCGTCACGCCGCGCGCTGCGCCGCGCTCCAGCGTGTCGTCGTCGAAGCGCGAGCGGCTGCCGGTAGTGCCCGGTCGCAGAAGAACAGGACGAGCGCGTCGCGGCCCCAGCGCTCGAGCACGTCGTGCAGCAGCGCGATGTTGCCGACGCGACTTGGCCATCTTCTCCTCGCCCATCTGCAGCATGCCGTTGTGCATCCAGATCTGCGCGAGCTCGGCGCCGCCGGCGCGCATGCGCGTCTGCGCCGCCTCGTTCTCGTGGTGGGGGAAGACGAGGTCGTTGCCGCCGCCGTGGATCTCGAAGCCGACGCCGAGGAGCTCCTCGGCCATCGCCGAGCACTCGATGTGCCAGCCGGGGCGCCCGCGGCCCCACGGCGCGTCCCAGGAGGTGTCCTCGCCGTGCTTCGTGCGCCTTCCAGAGCGCGAAGTCGAGCGGGTCCTCCTTGAGGTCGGCGCCTTCGACGCCCTCGCCCTGGTCCATGTCGTCGACGTCGCGGTGCGAGAGCTCGCCGTAGCGCGGGTCGCTGCGCACGCGGAAGTACACGTCGCCGCTCGGCCGCGTAGGCGCTGGCCGCGCTCGATCAGCGCGGCGATCAGGTCGATGATCGCGTCCGATCGTCTCGCCCGCCAGCGGCTCGTGGTCCGGGCGGCCGAGCCCGAGGCCGTCGGTGTCGGCGACGTAGTGCGGCCGTCATCTCCGCGCGCGAGCTGCGCGCTGGGACCGGCGGCCCGGCGGCGCGCGCGGCGTCGTAGATCTTGTCGTTGACGTCGGTGACGTTGACGACGAGCGTCGCCGTCGTAGCCCTCGTGCTCGAGGAAGCGCTTCAGCAGCGCGAAGACGACGAACGGCCGCGCGTTGCCGACGTGGATGCGCGCGTAGACCGTCGGCCCGCACGCGTAGATGCCGACCCGGCCCGGGTCGCGCGGCCGCAGCTCGGTGCAGCTCGCCGCTGCGGGTGTCGTGGAGGCGGATCGTGCGCATCGCGCGCGAATCTACGCGAGCGCGGCCGTCAGTCCTCGCGCGAGCGTCGCGACGGCCAGCGCGGCGACGCCCTCCTCGCGGCCGACGAACCCCATGCCCTCGCCGGTCGTCGCCTTGACGTTGACGTGGCCGTGGGCGATCTCGAGCGCGGCGGCCAGGTCGTCGCGCATCTCGTGCTTGCGCGGGCCGGCCTTCGGGCGCTCCATGACGATCGTCGCGTCGACGTGCTCGACCGTCAGCCCGCGCTCGGCGAGCAGCGCCGGCGACCGCGCGCAGCAGCGCGAGCGAGTCGGCGCCGCGCCAGCGCTCGTCGGTGTCCGGGAAGTGCGTGCCGATGTCGTCGAGCCCGGCGGCGCCGAGCAGCGCGTCGATGACGGCGTGCGTGAGCACGTCGGCGTCGGAGTGGCCGGCGAGGCCGGCAGCTCGGGGTGCTCCAGCCGCACGCCGCCGAGGATCAGCGGGCGCCCCGGCTCGAGCCGGTGCGAGTCCCATCCGATGCCCGTGCGCACGCGCGTCACGCCGCCATCATCCCTGCCGGCGCGGTCAGCTGGCCGATCGGCTCCATCCGCCGCTCGCGCCCCTCGAACACGGCGAGCTCGCGTGACGCCGGCGTCGGCGAGCAGCTCGAGCGCCGTGTCGTAGCCGAAGCCGAGGTGCTCGGCGTGTGGGCGTCGCTCGAGAGCGCGACCGGGCAGCCGGCGTCGAGGCACATCTCCAGGAACGCGCGGTCCGGGTAGAGCTCGCCGACGGGCTTGCGCAGGCCGGCGGTGGAGACCTCGATCGCGATGCCCGACTCGGCGATGCCGTCCATCGCCAGCTCGTAGAAGCGGCGCAGGTCGCCCTCGGGCATCGGCCGCTGCCGGCCCCAGAGCTTGACGAGGTCGGGATGGGCGAGGATGTCGAACATCCCGCGTGCGGGCCAGCTCGCCGAGCCAGGTGAAGTACGTCGTCCAGACCTTGTCGGCGCCGACGCCCATGCCCCAGATGTCGTAGTCCTCGTGGTCGAGCGCCTCGTCGCCGACGAAGTGGATCGAGCCGACGACGTAGTCCCACTCGCGCGCGTCCAGGAACGCGGCGACGCGGTCCTCGCGTCCGGGGATGTAGTCGGCCTCGATGCCGAGCCGCAGGTCGGTCTCCTCGCGCACGAAGCCGCAGTAGGCGTCGACGTCGTCGTGGGCGAACTCGCGCCAGAGCGGGTTGTCCCAGACGTCGAGCGCCTCGGTGAAGCGGTAGATGTGCTCGCTGACCCCCAGCTCGGCGATCCCGCGCTCGGTGGCGGCGTCGCGGTAGCGCTCGGCGTTGGCCGGCGTGAAGTACGCGCTCGGGGGCGGTGTCGGGCCCGTCGGGCGCAGGTGCACGTGGTAGTCGGTCAGCATGCGGGTGCCAGTGTAGGAACGCCATGCCCCACCTCCTCGACCACGTCTCGATCACCGTCAGCGACCTCGACCGGTCGGGGGCGTTCTACGACGCCGTGCTGGGAGCGCTCGGCGTCGCGCGCGCTGTGGCGCAGCGACGACCGCATCCGCTACGGCGAGCGCGGCGCGCCCGGGAGAGACGTTCGTCTCGATCGTCGCAGGACCCGAGCGCGCCCGCGGGCGACGCCGCGACACTGGGCGTTCCGGGCGCCCGACCGGACCGGCGGTCGACGCGCTTCCACGCCGCGGGCCTGGCGCGCACGGCGGCAGCGACGACGGCCCGCCCGGGCTGCGCCCGCAGTACCACGAGACTACTACGGGGCGTTCCTGCTCGATCCCGACGGCAACCGCGATCGAGGCCGTCTGCCACGAGCCGCAGGTCGACCGCCCCCCGGCGGGACAGACCGCGCCGCAGGGCACGGTCTGATCAGTCCCCGCGCGCTCGCCAGCAGCAGCTCGGCCAGCCGCAGGTCGTCCGGCGTCGTGACCTTGAGGTTCTCCGCGCGGCGCCGGCACGACCCGCACCGTCCCCCGTCCCGCTCGACGAGCAACGCGTCGTCGGTCGCCGCGGCGAGGTCCTCGTCGCGGCGCGCCAGCGCGCGCTCGAGCGCCGCGCGGCGGAAGACCTGCGGCGTCTGCACCGCCCACAGCTCCGAGCGGTCGAGCGTCTCGCTGACGCGCACGCCGTCCGCGGCGCGCTTGATCGTGTCGGTCACGGGCGCGGCCGCGATCGCCGCGTCCCAGGGCCGCCGTCCTCGTCGAGCGCCGCGAGGCAGCGCGCGACGAGCTCCGGCGTCACGCAGCGGCCGCGCCGCGTCGTGCACGAGCACGACGTCCGCCTCGGCGGGCGCCGCCGCGAGCGCGGCCCGCACCGAGTGCGAGCGCTCGGCGCCGCCGGCGACCGCCGACGCAGCCCGCCGGGCGCCGCGTCCAGCGCCTCGGCCGGCAGCGCGACGACGATCTCGCCGATCGCGGGCGCAGCGCGCAGCGCCGCGACGCTCCACTCGAGCATCGGGCGCCCCGCCAGCGCGACGAACGCCTTGGGGCCCGAGGACCCAAGACGCTCGCCACGCCCGGCGGCCACGATCAGCGCGACCGCCGTCAAGCTGCTGCTCCCTGCTCCCGGATCGACCTTCGCGCCGGCCGACTCGGCGAGCAGGTCGTCGAGGTACTCCTCGGCCTCGTCCTCGTCCTTCTCGAGCGCGTACATCAGCTCGGAGGCGAGGATCTTCTTCGCGCGGGTGAACATCTGCTTCTCGCCGGTCGAGAGGCCCTTCTCGTGCTCGCGGATGGCGAGGTTGCGCACGACCTCGGCCAGCTCGTAGATGTCGCCGGTCTTGATCTTGTCGCGGTTGTGCTTGAAGCGGCGGTTCCAGTTCTTCGGCATCTCCGAGACGTCGTCCCGGAGCACGCGCGAGCACCTTCTTGACCGTCTCCTCGTCGATCACGCGGCGCAGACCGGCCTTGCCGGCGTTCTCGCACGGGACCATCACGGTCATGTCGTTGTGGAGGATCTTGATGGTCAGGTACTCGCGCTCCTCGCCGAGCATCACCTTCGCTTCCTTCTTGAGGACCTTGCCCGCCCCGTGGTGCGGGTAGACGACGTTGTCGCCGCACTCGAACTCGATGTGCTCGACGACGACGGCGATCTCGAGGTCCTCGAGCGTCATCGATGTCGTCCGGAATGGTGTCCTCCTCTCGAAGTCGGTCCGGTCCTGCGCCGGCCGCCTGACGCGTCAGGTCTGCAGGTACCGGTCCACGAGGTTGATCTCCTGCAGGCGCCGAAGGCCCTCGCGGATGTCCTTCGCGCGGATCTCTCCGACGCCCTCGACGCGCCTCCAGCTCGGCGTCGTCGGCGGCGAGCATCTCGTCGAGCCCGCCGAACTCGCGGACGATGTTCGGCACGACCATCTTCGGCAGGCGCGGAATGCGCCCGAGGATGCGGTAGCCGCGCGGCGAGACGGGGTAGTCGAGGGTGTTGAGCTTGCGGTCGTAGCCGAGCAGCTCGGCGAGCCGACCGAAGTCGAGCAGGTCCTGGTGCGGCAGGCGGGCGAGCTGGTCGAGCGCCTGCGCGAAGGCCTCGTCGGTGTCCTCGACGATGTAGTCGTGCACGAGGGCGGCCTTGTCGGCGGCGACGCCGACCATCGTCTCCTCGAGCTGCATCTCGATCAGCCGGCCCTCGGTGCCGAGCTCGACGATGTAGCGCTCGATCTCGACCGCCATGCGCGTCACGAGCTCGGCGCGCTGGAGCACGGTGAGGACGTCGTGCAGCGTCGCGCCGCCCTCGAACTCCAGCGCGGTGAGGCGCGTGGAGACCTGGTCGAGGCGCGCGCGGTACTTGTCGAGCGTGGCGAGCGCCTGGTTGGCCTTGGCGAGGACCGTCGGGATGTCCTCGAGGATGTACTTCGCGCCGTCGACGTAGAGCGAGACGACGTCGCGCCGCTGCGGAGATCGCGATGACGAGCGCGTCGGTCTGCTTGGAGACGCGCTCGGCGGTGCGGTGGCGGGTGCCGGTCTCGAGCGAGAGGATCGTCGGGTCCGGCATCAGCTGGACGTTGGCGCCAGGCGATCTTCGTCGCGTTCGCGTTCAGCGATGATCGCGCCGTCCATCTTCGCCACCTGGTAGAGCAGCGCCGGCGTGTAGTCGATGTCGAGCTTGATGCCGCCGGAGAAGAGGAAGCTGAGCTCGTCGGGGTCGCCGATGACGATCAGCGCGCCGGTCTGCGCGTGGACGATGTTGTCGATCCCCTCGCGCAGCGCCGTGCCGGGCGCGACCATCTCGAGGGCCTTGACGAGCCGGGGCTCCTGGCGCTTCGAGCTCGTTGAGCTCATCCCCGCTCCGGTGCGCCATCACGGCAGGATTCTACCAGAGCTTGAGGGTTTGACGGTGTGTCAGGCGGCGCGGCTTCTGGACGCCGCTCACGCGCGCGGCCCGAACGCGAGCCGCACCGCGTCGCGCAGCGTCGGCGCGCGTCTCCGGGCGCGCACGAGCGTCGTCAGGCCGAACTTCGCGGCCTCCTCGAGCCGGCGGTCGTGGTGGGCCGACCGAGCGCAGCTCGCCGGTCAGCCCGATCTCGCCGAAGGCGGCGACGCGGGACGCGCGCGTCCGCGCCGCCGGCGACGACGCCGCGCGCGGCGCTCGCGACCGCCAGCGCGACCGCGAGGTCGGCGCCCGGCTCGTCGACGCGCACGCCGCCGACGACGTTGACGAACACGTCCGCGGTGCCCGTGCCGACGCCGCGCGTGGCGGGCGAGCACGGCGAGCACGAGCGCCAGGCGGTTGCGGTCGATGCCGTTGACCACGCGCCGCGGCGGCACGAGCTCGCTCGGGCGAGACCAGCGCCTGCACCTCGACGAGCAGCGGGCGCGAGCCCTCCATCGCCGCGAGGACGACGCTGCCCGGGCGCGCGGGTGGCCTCGCCGACGAAGCGGGCGCTCGCGTCCAGCACCTCGACGAGGCCGCCGTCGCGCATCTCGAAGACGCCGACGTCGTTCGTGGAGCCGAAGCGGTTCTTCAGCGCGCGCAGCGTGCGGTAGGTGCGCTCGCGCTCGCCCTCGAACTGCAGCACGCAGTCGACGAGGTGCTCGAGCACGCGCGGGCCCGGCGAGCGCGCCCTCCTTGGTGACGTGGCCGACGAGCAGCACGGCGGTGCCGTTGCGCTTGGCCACGTCCATGATCCGCGTGGCGACCTCGCGCACCTGGCCGACCGAGCCGGCCGCGCCGGTGAGGTCGGTCGCGTGCGAGCGTCTGGACGGAGTCGATGACGCAGACGTCGGGGCGCTCGGCGTCGATCGTCGCGACGCACGGTGTCGAGGTCGGTCTCGGCCAGCACCGGCACGTCGAGCGCGCCGGGCGCCGCGCCGGCTCCAGGCGCTCGGCGCGCAGCCGGATCTGCGCGGCCGACTCCTCGCCGGAGACGTAGAGCGTCGCTGCGGCCCGGCGCCCTGCGAGCGAGCCCGAGCGCCATCGACGTCAGCGTCGACTTGCCGATGCCCGGGCGAGCCGCCGAGCAGGACGAGCGAGCCGGGGACGAGCCCGCCGCCGAGCACGCGGTCGAGCTCGCCGATGCCCGTCGGCAGGCGCGGCGTGCGGTCGGCGGCGACCTCGCGCAGCGGCACCGGCCGCGCCGGCGGGCCGCCGCCGCCGCGCAGCGCGCGGCCGCCCCCGCCGCCCGCCGCCGCCCGCGGCGCGGGCGCGCGCTCCTCGACGAGCGTGTTCCACTCCTCGCAGCCGGGGCACTGGCCGTGCCACTTCGCGGCCACATGGCCGCAGGCGGAGCAGACGAAGACGGTGGAGGAGCGGGCCATGGTGCCGACGGACCATAGGCCCCGGTGCCGACGGCGTTCCTCCCCCAGAGCGCCGGCGCGCCACGACCGCGGCGCGCGGCAACCGGGCGGTCGCGGCGGCGCGTACGTCGTCCCAGTTCAAGCCCAACCCCTTGGAGGACCTCACCCCATGAAGCGCATCGCTCTGCTCGCCACCGCCGCCGTCGCGTCGGTCGCCGTGGCCGTCCCGGCCGCGTCGGCCGGCGGACCGTCGGCGACGGCGCAGCCAGGACAAGAACATCGTCCAGGTCGCCGCCGGCGACAAGCAGTTCTCGACCCTCGTCAGCCTCGTCAAGAAGGCCGGCCTCGTGAAGACGCTCTCGGGCGGCGAGTGGACCGTGTTCGCCCCGACGAACAAGGCGTTCGCGAAGCTCCCGAAGGCGACGCTCAAGAAGGTCCAGAGCGACAAGAAGCTCCTGACCTCGATCCTCACCTACCACGTGGTCAAGGGCGAGGTCCCGGCCTCCACGGTCGTGACGCTGAACGGCAAGTCCGTGAAGACCGTCAACGGCAAGAAGGTCAAGGTCACCGTCAACGGCGCCAAGGTCAAGGTCAACAAGTCGAACGTGACGAAGACGGACGTCCAGGCGTCCAACGGCGTCATTCACGTGATCGACACGGTGCTCATCCCGTAGGTACGGCCCCCTGGCAGGACGGGTCGGCGAAGCCGACCCGAAGGCTCTCAGCGCGATGAGGCCGGCCTACGGGCCGGCCTCGTCAAGCGCCCGCGCGACGTCCTCCAGGAGGTCGCGCGGGTCCTCGAGCCCCACGCTGAGCCGCACGAGCCCGGGCGACACGTCGTCGCCGCCCCAGCGGGCTCGGCGCTCGGCGCTGCTGTGGACGCCGCCGAAGCTCGTCGCCTCGGCGATCAGCGAGGACGCCGCGAGGAACGCCTGAGCGCGGTCGGCGCGCTCGAGGTCGAGGGCGACGACGCACCCGACGCCCGGCCAGCGCGACCACGCGCACGTCGGACCGCGCGGCGAGCAGCGCGGCCAGCTCGGCCGCCGTCGCCTCCTGGCGATCGACCCGGACGGCGAGCGTCGCCAGCGACCGGTGGGCGAGCCAGGTCTCGAACGGCCCGGGGATCGCGCCGGTCTCGGTCCGCCAGCCGCGCAGGTCGGCGAGGCGCGCGGGCTCGGCCGTCGCGACGTAGCCCGAGCAGCACGTCGCTGTGGCCGCTCAGCTGCTTCGTGGCGCTGGCCACCGAGATGTCGGCGCCGAGCTCCAGCGGGCGCTGGCGCAGCGGCGTGGCGAGCGTGTTGTCGACCGCGACGAGCGCCCCGGCCGTCGTGCGCGGCGACGGCGAGCGCCGCGACGTCGACGACGTCCAGGCCGGGGTTCGACGGCGTCTCGAGCCAGAGCAGCGTCGCGCCCGCGAGCGCGGCGCGCATCGCGTCGTCGTCGGTCGGCACGAGGCGCACCTCCACGCCCGCGCGGCTCCAGGTGCCGCTCGGCGAGCGTGCGGACGGTGTAGTAGCCGTCGCTCGGGAGGACGAGCACGTCGCCGGGGCCGAGCGTCGTCAGCAGGACCGCCGCGATCGCCGCCATCCCGGAGGCGAAGGCGACCGCCTCGCCGCCCTCCAGCTCCCCGAGCGCGCGCTCCCAGCCGGACCACGTCGGGTTGGCGTAGCGCCCGTAGAAGGGCGGATCGTCCTCGCCGGGCTCCCCGGAGAAGTGGAACGGCGCCGCCGAAGACCGGGCTGGGGAAGAGCGGCTCCCCGTCGCGGGCCGGCGGCAGGCCGGCGTGGACGCAGACCGTGCCGCCGGGCCGGGCGTGGGAGCGGTCGCAGTAGGGCTTGGTCTGCGAGCGCCCGCAGCGGCACAGCACCAGCGCCCGGTCCTCGGGGACCGGCAGCGGGCGGTTCTCGGCGTCCGTGAGCCGCACCGGGCCGGTGACCTTGTACGGCCCGTGGTCGCGGACCTTGATGACGACCTCTTCGGGCTTCTCGGGCACGCTGGCGCTCCATTGGACCTCCGACCGTGTTGGGAGCCTATGTCAACCCGTCGTGCTGCTCCTGAGGAGGAGTCCCCCATGAAGCTGAAGCTCCCATCCCCCGCCATGGTGGTCGCGCTCGTCGCGCTCACCGTCGCCATGACCGGCACGGCCTTCGCGGCCGTGAACTACGCCACCAACGCCGGCGCCGTCGACGGCAAGAGCGCCGTCGCCGACGGCGCGTCGTCGCAGCGCGGCCGCCGGCCGGCTCGTCGCCACCCAGCGCACGGGCGCCGGCGAAGGGCCGGATCGCCCAGCGCTACCTCGACGTCGGCGGTCTGGCCCGCGGCGCGACCTCGACGTTCGGCCGGGCCGATCCAGCTGATCGACAACCAGTCGCTCGCCCCCGTGGCGATCGGCAACGTCGCCGGCCTGGGCTCGCTGACCGCGACGTGCAGCGACGAGAGCGCGACCGCCGGCCGGCTCGACCCGGCGACGACGATCACGTTCGCGAACACGTCGGGCGACGCGGTGAACTTCGCCCGCACGGTGAACTACACGGCGTCGTCGATCCTCGCCGCTCCCGAACACCGCGACCCAGGCGTTCAAGATCTCGGGCTCGCAGCCGTTCACGATGCACATCGAGCGCGCCGGGACGAACTACGTCGTCAACGGCGTGGTGCGCCAGGACGGGCGCAACGCCGCCTCCGCGCAGTGCGTGGTCTACGGCGTGGCGCTGACGATTCCGCCGTCGTCCTGACGGCGCGGGGCTACGACGCGGCGGGCTCCTCGCCCGTCGCGTCGTCCTCCGGCGTCGCGGCCGGGGCGTCGTCCGCCGGCTCGCCGCCGCCGACCGCGGCCGGCACCTTCTCGGGCGCGACGACCGACAGCGTGATCTCGCGGTCGTCGCCCTCGGGCGCGACGTCCACGATGACGGTCGCGCCGGGCGGCAGCTCCGAGCGCAGCACGAAGTCGGCGAGCGGATCCTCGATGTAGCGCTGGATCGCGCGGCGCAGCGGCCGCGCGCCCATCGACGGGTCCCAGCCCTTCTCGACGAGGAAGTCCTTCGCGCTCCTCGGTGAGGTCGAGCTGCAGCTCGCGCTCGGCCATCGACTCGCGGATCCGGCGCAGCAGCAGGTCGACGATCTGCTTGATCTCGTCCTTCTGCAGCTTGTGGAAGACGATGACGTCGTCGATGCGGTTGAGGAACTCCGGGCGGAAGACCTTCTTCAGCTCGCCCATGATCCGCGTCTTCATGTCCTCGTACGTGATGCCGGTCTCGTCCTCGGCCGACCGCGAAGCCGAGCGGGGTGTTCCGCGCGATCTCCTGGGCCCCGATGTTCGAGGTCATGATCACGATCGCGTGACGGAAGTCGACCGTGCGGCCCTGCGAGTCGGTCAGGCGACCGTCCTCGAGGATCTGCAGCAGGATGTTGAAGACGTCCGGGTGGGCCTTCTCGATCTCGTCGAGCAGGAGCACGCAGTACGGCTTGCGGCGCACGGCCTCGGTGAGCTGGCCGCCCTCGTCGTACCCGATGTAGCCGGGAGGCGAGCCGACGAGCCGCGACACGGCGTGCTTCTCCATGTACTCGGACATGTCGATGCGGATCATCGAGTCCTCGTCGCCGAAGAGGAACTCGGCGAGCGTGCGCGCGAGCTCGGTCTTGCCGACGCCCGACGGGCCGAGGAAGACGAACGAGCCGGTCGGCCGCTTCGGGTCCTTGAGGCCGGCGCGCGAGCGGCGGATCGCCTTGGAGATGACCTCGACCGCCGCGTGCTGGCCGATGACGCGCTTGTGGAGCTCGTCCTCCATGCGCATGAGCTTCTGCGTCTCGGCCTCGGTGAGCTTGAAGACGGGGATGCCGGTCCACATCGAGACGATGTCGGCGATCTCCTCCTCGCCGATGGCGGGACGCGGGCCGTCGCCCTCGCCGGTCTGCGCCACTGCGTCCTCGAGCTCGCGCTTCTTGTGCGTGAGCGTGCGCTCGTCGTCGCGCAGGGCGGCGGCCTTCTCGAACTCCTGGTTCTCGATCGCGGCCTCCTTCTCGCGCCGCGTCGTCTCGATCTCCTCCTCGAGCTCGCGGTAGACGGGCGGGGAGGTCATCGACTTGATGCGCATGCGCGAGGCGGCCTCGTCGATGAGGTCGATCGCCTTGTCGGGCAGGAAGCGGTCGGAGATGTAGCGGTCGGCGAGCTCGGCCGCGGCCTCGAGGGCCTCGTCGGTGATCTCGATCTTGTGGTGCGCCTCGTAGCGGTCGCGCAGGCCCTTGAGGATCTGCACGGTCTCCTCGATCGACGGCTGGTCGACGCGGATCTGCTGGAAGCGGCGCTCCAGCGCGCAGTCGCGCTCGAGGTACTTGCGGTACTCGTCGAGCGTCGTGGCGCCGATGGTCTGCAGCTCGCCGCGGGCGAGCGCGGGCTTGAGGATCGAGGCCGCGTCGATCGCGCCCTCGGCCGCGCCGGCGCCGACGAGGTTGTGGAGCTCGTCGATGAACAGGATGATGTCGCCGCGCTGGGTGATCTCCTTCATCACCTTCTTGAGGCGCTCCTCGAACTCGCCGCGGTACTTCGAGCCGGCGACGAGGGCGGCCAGGTCGAGCGTGTAGATCTGCTTGTCCTTCAGCAGCTCCGGCACGTCGGCGTTGGTGATGCGCTGGGCGAGGCCCTCGACGACGGCGGTCTTGCCGACGCCCGGCTCGCCGATGAGCACCGGGTTGTTCTTCGTGCGCCGCGAGAGGATCTGCATGATCCGCTCGATCTCGGTCTCGCGCCCGACGACGGGGTCGAGCTTGCCGTCGGCGGCGAGCTTCGTGAGGTTGCGGCCGAACTGGTCGAGCAGCTTGGAGGACTTCTTGCCCTCGCCCGGAGCCGCGCCGCGCGCCTGCGCGCCGCCGGAGCCCGAGCCGGAGCCCTGGCGGCGGCCGCCGGGGCCGGACAGCATGCGGATGACCTCGTTGCGGATCTTCTCGGAGTCCGCGTCGAAGTCGAGCAGGATGCGGGCGGCGACGCCCTCGTTCTCGCGCACGAGCCCGAGCAGGATGTGCTCGGTGCCGATGTAGTTGTGGCCGAGGCTCAGCGCCTCGCGCAGCGCGAGCTCGAGCACCTTCTTGGCGCGCGGCGTGAACGGGATCTGGCCGGAGGTGACCTCCTCACCGGAGCCGACGATGCGCACGACCTGCGCGCGCACGCGCTCGACGGTGATGTCGAGGGACTCGAGGACGCGGGCGGCGAGGCCCTCCTCCTCGCGCAGCAGCCCGAGCAGGATGTGCTCGGTGCCGATGTAGTTGTGCTTGAGCGTCCGCGCCTCTTCCTGGGCGAGGACGACCACCTGGCGGGCTCGTTCGGTGAATCGCTCGAACATGTGTCTGGTCCTTCCTGCCGCGGGTCTGGCTGGTCGGTCGTTGTGAGGTGGTCCGGAGAAGGGTCGGTGACGACCCGATCGCTCACCCTAGATTTCGGCCCTGACGGCCTCTCGGATGAGCGTTCGGTTCTGTGACGACGGCATGGGCCAGTCTACCAGTGGCCGGACGGGACTCTTTCGCCCCTCGTGGCCTGATGATCCTCGGGGTTCCCGCTGGCTGCGAGGTTTCCTGCGATCGGGCGCGCGCGCGCTCAGTCGCGCATCGCCGGGAAGAGCACGACCTCGCGGATCGAGCGCTTCCCGGTCATGAGCATCACGAGCCGGTCGATGCCGATGCCGACGCCGCCGGTCGGCGGCATCCCCTGCTCGAGCGCCTGGACGTAGACCTCGTCGTAGGGCTGCGCCTCCTCGTCGCCCTCCGCCGCCAGGCGCGCCTGCGTCTCGAACCGGGCGCGCTGCTCGTCGGGGTCGTTGAGCTCGCGTGAACGCGTTGGCGATCTCCATCCCGGAGACGAACGCCTCGAAGCGCTCGACGAGCCCGCCGCCGTCGCGGTGGTCCTTGGCGAACGGCGAGAGCTCCTTCGGGTAGTCGATGAGGAAGGTCGGGTCGGTGACGTTCGGCTCGACGGCCTTGGAGAGCAGGTCGTCGACGAGCTGCGGCCAGCGTGCGGTCCTCGGGTCGTAGCCCTCGAGCCCGGCGGCGCGGATCGCCGCGGCGAGCGACGCGCGGTCGGGGTGCGCGTAGATGTCGAGGCCGCCCGTGTGCTCGGCGATCGCGTCGCGCAGCGTCACGCGGCGCCACGGCGGGCTGAAGTCCAGCTCGCCCTCGTACCCGCAGGCCTCGCGCGACGTCGGCGACGAGCTGCTCCACGCGCGTCATCGCGTCGTTGTAGTCGGCGTAGGCCTCGTACCACTCGACCATCGTGAACTCGGGGTTGTGCTTGAACGAGACGCCCTCGTTGCGGAAGTCCTTGCCCAGCTCGTAGACGCGCTCGAGCCCGCCGACGATGCAGCGCTTGAGGTACAGCTCGGTCGCGATGCGCAGGTAGAAGTCGCGGTCGAGCTCGTTGTGGTGCGTCACGAACGGCCGCGCGAGCGCGCCGCCGTAGAGCGGCTGCAGGACCGGGCGTCTCGACCTCGATGAAGCCCGCGTCGTCGAGGTAGCGGCGGATCGCGGAGATGACCTTCGCGCGCGTGATGAACGTCGCGCGCGTCTCCTCGTTGGCGATGAGGTCGAGCTCGCGGTGGCGGAAGCGCGTCTCGACGTCGGCCAGGCCGTGGTGCTTGTCCGGCGGCGGGCGCAGGGACTTGGCCAGGACGGTGAAGCCGTCGACGCGCAGGGTCAGCTCGCCGCGGCGCGAGCGGAAGATCGTGCCGTCGACGCCGACCAGGTCGCCGAGGTCGAGGTCGAGCAGGCGTCGCCATCGGCTCCTCGCCGAGGACGTCGACGCGCGCCTGCAGCTGGATGCGGCCCGAGCGGTCGACGAGGTCGAGGAACGCCATCTTGCCCTGGCCGCGGCGGGCGGCGAGGCGACCCGCGACCCGGAACGCGCGTCGGTCTCCGCCCCGCGGCTCGAGCTCGTCCCAGCCGCTGAGCGCCTCGGCGACCGGCGTGACGCCGGGGAAGGCGTGCGGGAACGGATCGATCCCCTGCTCGCGCAGCCGCTCGAGCTTGGCGCGCCGCACGCGCGAGCAGGTCGGAAACCTGCTCCTCCTCGCCCATCCTCAGAGCCCGACGTCGATCTTCGTGATCTTCAGCTTGCGGGCGGGGCCGCGCGGGACCTGCACGGAGACGATCTCGCCGCGCTTGTGGCCCATCAGGGCGCGGCCGACCGGGGACTCGTTGGAGAGCTGGTTCTCGGCCGGGTTGGCCTCGGCGGAGCCGACGATCGTGTACTTGACCGACTTGCCGGTCTTCTCGTCCTTGACGTGCACGAGCGAGCCGATCTGGACCGAGTCCGTCGGGATGTCCTTCTTGTCGATGACCTGGGCGGCGCGCAGCGCTCCTCGAGCTGCGCGATCCGCGACTCGAGCATCGCCTGCTCGTTCTTGGCGTCGTCGTACTCGGAGTTCTCGGCGATGTCGCCGAACTCGCGGGCCTCCTTGATGCGTTCGGCGACCTCGCGGCGACGCGTGGTCTGCAGCATCTCGAGCTCCTCCTGGAGCTTCTCGAGGCCTTCGGGGGTGAGGATGACGTCCTTCGGTCATGGCGCGTCCTACGGGCTGGAAGAGTGCGAAAAACCCCGCTGGGAGCGGGGCGGGTCGGGCAGTATAGCGACCGGCCCCGAGCGGCTCAGGCCGGTACGGCGATCCCCTGCAGCGCACGCACGAGCGACCGCGCCTCGTCGATCGACGCGGTCGTCTGGAAGCGCCTCCTGCTGCTCGCGGCCCGCCCCCAGGCGGTCGACGTACCACGGGTAGAACTTGCGCAGGTAGCGCGCGGCACGCTCGGCGCCCAGGTGCTCGACGGCGCGGTCCATGACCCAGTCGAGCTCCGCGAGGACCTCGTCGACGGTCGGCTCGTCCTCGCGCAGGCCCAGCACGCGGCTGAAGAGCCACGGGTTGCCGAGCGCGCCGCGGGCGAGCATGACGGCCGCCGCCCCGGTCTCCTCGTAGGCGGCGAGGACCCGCTCGTCGTCCTGCAGGCCGCCGGACAGGATCACCGGGACGGGCAGCTCGTCGACGAGCCGCGCCGCGAGCGCGTAGTCGGGCGAGCCCTTGTGCTGCACCTGCGCGCTGCGCGGATGGAAGGCGATCGCGCTGACGCCGGCCTCCTCGACGAGCCGGACGCGCGAGCTCGAAGCCGTCCGTCTCGCCGGTGCGGGCGCCCGAGCGCAGCTTCACGGTCACCGGCAGCCCGCTGCCCTCGCGGGCGGCGCGCGCGACCTGCACGGCCGTGTCGGGGTCGTGGATCAGCGCCGCGCCCGCCCCCGTCTTGCAGACCTTGGGGACCGGGCAGCCCATGTTGAGGTCGATGAGGTCGGCGCCGCGCTCGGCGACGGTCGCCGCGGCCGACCGCATGATCTCGGGGTCCTGGCCGAACAGCTGGATCGAGACGGGCCCGGACACGCCGCCGACGGTGCGCTCCGCGGGCTGATCCGCAGCAGCTCGTCCATGGTCTTCTCGTTGCGGTAGTGGATGGCGTGGCTGGAGACCATCTCGCTGACCGCCATCCCGGCCCCGTAGCGACGCGCCTGCAGGCGCACGAACCAGTTGCCGATGCCCGCCAGCGGCGCGAGCAGCACGCGGTTCGGGACGCGGATCCCGCCGATCTCGAACGGGTCGTTGAGGGCCGGCTGCGACACCCCTCGAAGGGTAGCCGCGAGGTGCGCCGTCGCAACCATCTCCCGGACGCAGTGGGCGTGGGCCTGCACAGGTGCCCGATTCCGCCGAGTCGGCACATTCCTGCGGAGACACGCGACGCATCCGCGGCTGATCCGACGCGATGACGCACATGTGCCGGCACACGCCCACTGCGACGATGAGCACCGTGTCCCCGCCGCCCCCCGATGCACGACTCAGCCACCGGATGCATCTGCTCCTCAGCGCGGCCCAGCACCGGCGGCTCACCGACCGCTCCCGCGCATCCGGGCGATCGGTGTCGTCGCTGATCCGCGAGGCGATCGACCGCGATCTCGGGCGCGATCTCGGCCGCGCGGCGACGGCGGGCGTGACGGGCGTGACGAGCGGGGCCACGTCCGCGGCGATGCGGCTGATCTCGGCCGGCGCGATCGGCGAGGGCGACGGGTGACCGCCGCGGCCTTCGACCCGTCGGTCGTCGCGGTGGCGCTGCTGCGGCTGCGGTGTCGACGAGGTGCTCTCGATCACCGAGGCGAACGCGAACGTCGAGGTGCTGATCCCCGGCGGGTGACCGTCAGCCGCTGCGCTCGTGCAGCAGCCGCAGGCCGGTCAGCGTGAGGAGGTCGTCGACCTCGTCGATGGTCTGCGTCGACGGGACGACGGTCGCCGCGAGCCCGCCCGTCGCGATGGTCGGGGCGTCGGTCCCGAGCTCCTCGCGGATCCGGGTGACGATGCCGTCGACCTGGGCGGCGAACCCGAAGACGATGCCCGCGCGGATCGCGTCGACGGTGCCCTTGCCGATCACCGACCGCGGCGGGACGAGGTCGACGCGCGGGAGCTTGGCCCCGCGTGAGGTCAGCGCGTCGAGCGAGATCTCCACGCCGGGGGCGATCACGCCGCCGAGGTACTCCCCGCCCGCGGACACGACGTCGTAGTTCACGGCCGTGCCGAAGTCCACGCTGATGCACGGGCCGCCGAGGCGCGTCGTGGGCGGCGACGGCGTTGACGAGCCGGTCGGCGCCGAGCTCGCGCGGGTTGTCGATCCGGATCGGCATCCCCGTCCGCAGGCCGGGACCGACCGCGAGCATGCGATGGCCGAGATACCGCTGGGCCATCGACAGCCACTCGGGCTCCAGCTGCGGGACCGTCGAGGAGACGATCGAGGCCGAGAGGTCCGCGAGCCCCACCCCGCGCAGCTCGAGCAGGTTGCGCAGCGCCGCGCCGAGCTGGTCGGCGGTGGACTCGCGCACCGTCGCGAACCGCCAGTGCTCGACGAGTTCCTCGCCCCGGAACGTCCCGAAGTGCGTCTGGGTGTTCCCGACGTCGACGACGAGCAGCATGCGCGCCAGCCTATGCGGCTGGCGGCTGCGGCGGCTGCGCGGGATACGGCGGGACCGGCGGGACGCCGCCTCCGCCCTGCTGCTGCATGAGCGCGAGCTGCTGGCGCTGGAGGAACGCGATCTCGCGATTGGACTCCAGCAGCCGGAAGATCGCGAGGATCACCTCGAGGATCACGCGCGCGTAGATCACGTAGAGCAGCGCGACGAGCGGCCCGACGATCAGCGCGACGAGGATCGACGTGGCGGACCCGCTCGCGATCGCGGCGACGATGAAGCCCAGCAGGCCGAGGCCGAAGAGGACCAGCAGCAGGATGTACAGGTACTTGATGACCCGCGTCGTCACGAGCGTGCTGAACGAGGGGTCGAGGAGGCTCGCGAGAAAGCCCTTGCGGGCTGCCGGGAGCGGTGTGGGTGTCGTGCTCACCTCCGGAACGGTACGCCCCGCATAGGATGGCGTGATGACCGCCACCCTGTACGTCGTCCACGGGTCCCACCCCTGCGCCACGGTCGAGCGGGCGCTCGAGCTCAAGGGGATCCCGTACAAGATCGTCGAGTTTCCCCCGCCGATGCACATGGCGGCGATGAAGGTGCTGTTCGGCGAGCGCACCGTCCCCGGCCTCAAGGTCAACGGCGAGAAGATCACCGGCTCGCGCGCGATCCTGCGGCGCCTGGACGAGCTGCGGCCCGAGCCGGCGCTGCTCCCCGAGGATCCCGGCCGAGCGCGCCCGGGTCGAGGAGGCCGAGGCCTGGGGCGACGACGTCCTCCAGGGACTCGTCCGCCGGCGTCCTGTGGCCGACGTTCAAAGCGCACCCGGAGGCGATGGCGACGTTCTCCGACGGCTCCAAGCTCCCGCCGATCCCGGTGCCGGTCCTGAAGCTCATCGCGCCCGTCGCCACGCGGATCGAGATGAAGGCCAACGCGGCCACCCCGGCGACCTACCCGGTCGACCTGCGCAGCCTCCCGGAGATGCTCGACCGGATCGACGCCTGGATCGCCGACGGCGACGATGGGCGGCGAGCACCCCAACGCGGCCGACCTGCAGATCGCGACGAGCCTGCGTCTGCTGATGACCGTTCGACGACCTGCGCCCGCTCATCGAGGCGCGGCCCGCGGGTCAGCTGGCGCTGCGGCTCTTCCCCGAGTTCCCGGGCGACGTCCCCGCGGGCGTCATCCCGCCGGATCTGCTTCCGGCGGCAGCCTGAGCGGGTCGCCGGCGCGGCGCACGCCCTCGTCGAGCGGCAGCCGGGCGAGCGCGTCGCGCAGCCGGGCGCCGTCCGGCGTCGCCAGGTCGAAGTCGAGCTCGAGCAGCGGGATCAGGACGAACCGGCGCGAGGTCACCTGCTCGTGCGGCAGCGTCAGCCGCTCCGAGCGCAGCTCGACGTCGCCGAGCAGCAGGACGTCGACGTCGATCGGGCGCGGCCCGTGGAGGACGTAGCCCGGGTCCTGCGGCTCGGCGCGCCCCAGCTCGCGCTCGACGGCCTTGCACGCGTCGAGCAGCGCCTCGGGCCCAGATCCGTCTCGATGCGCACGCACGCGTTGAGGAACGGCGGCTGGTCCAGCACCTGGCCGACCGGATCGGTGTCGTACGTCGAGGACGACGCCGTGACGCGCACGCCGCGCCCGGGCAGCGCGTCGACGGCCGCCTGCAGCAGCGCGCGCCGGTCGCCGACGTTCGAGCCCAGGCCGAGGTACCCCGTCACGACGGGCGTCCACGGGAGCAGCAGCATGAGCTGGCGCGACTGGGCGAGCAGCACGCCGTCCGGGGACCACAGCTCGCCGTCGGACTCCGCCAGGCCGTCGGCGGCGTAGTCGGAGCGAAAGACGCCGAGGATCGGCTCGTCGGCCGCGACGCGGGCGGCCGCGGAGGGATCGCGGAAGTGGATCGTGAGGTCGATCGTCGGCGCGGCGAGCGGCACCGCGAGCCGGCTGAAGACGGGCGGCAGCCACGCGTCCGCGTAGAACGCGAGCGTCGCGGCGTCCAGGGGCTGCGGCTCGTGCAGGCGAGATCCAGCCCCCCGTGAGCGCCTCGGCGCCGCCGCTGAAGGGCTCGGGGCCGACGGCGTGGCGCATGACGAAGCGGTGGCGGATCGGCGGCGCGGCCTCGTGGGCCGGCAGCACCTCGACCGCCGACGCGGGCGGAACGTCCGGCATCGGCGCGCTGAACCGCGCCCCGTCCGCCGCGGGGAAGGCGCCCGCGAACGCCCCGACGGCGATGACGCAGAGGCGGTCCTCCTGGGTCAGGCGCGCCGACAGCGTCGAGAGCGTGCGCCCGGTCCGCTCGACGACGACGTCGATGCCGCAGCGGCCCGGCCGCGGCGGGCGCAGGTAGTGCAGCGTGATGCGAGCGCGCCGGGCGTGCGGGATCGTCGAGCCGCGCCGCCATCGCGCGCAGGACGATCGCCGCGAGGTAGCCGCCGTTGGGCCCGCGCGGCGCGTCCCACGCCGGGTCGCAGACGGCCGAGAACGCGCCGTCCCCGATCGCGGCGATCGCGACCGCGTCGTCGAACGCGTGTCACGTCAGTCGAGGGCGCCGGTGCGCCAGACCTCGACCGACGACCTCCTCCACCGGCAGCGCGATCGGCGGCTCGGGCTTCGTCGCCTTCACCCACGACCTCCGAGGCCTCGAAGTCGCCGAGCATGCGGTCGGCGATCGCGGTGCACAGCGCGCTCGAGCGTCTTGTAGGACCGCTGCTGGGCGACGAGCGCGACGATCTCGCAGACCTCGCCGTAGTCGACGGTGTCCTCGACCCGGTCGGTGACGGTCGCGTCGCAGCGCGCCCGCGTCGAAGCGGATGTCGAGGATCAGCCGCTGGCCGATCTCGCGCTCGGCCTCGGTCACGCCGTGGTGGGTGTAGAGCGACAGCCCCGTCGATCTCGACCGTGACGGCCGTGCGCTCGAGCCCCTCGTCGAAGCCCTCGTCGTCGTCGTCCTCGTCGAGCTCGTCGTCGTCGTCGAAGTCCTCGTCCGGCTCGAGATCGTCGTCAGGCGTCATCGCCCGGCAACGTAGCAGCCGCGACCTTCAGGGCATCGACCGTCGGCGGGACGTCGTGGACGCGGAAGACCCGCGCGCCGCGCTCGTACGCCAGCACGTTCGCGGCGACCGTCGCCGCCACCCGGTCCGCCGCGACCTCGCGGCCCGTCGAGCGCGCCGAGGAACGACTTGCGCGAGACGCCGACGACGACGGGGAACCCGAGCGCGGCGATCTCGTCCAGGCGCCGCAGCAGCGTCGAGGTTGTGCTCGAGCGTCTTGCCGAACCCGATGCCCGGGATCGACCTCGATCGCGCTCGCGGGCGACGCCCTCGGCGATCGCGAACGCGGCGCGCTCCTCCAGGAACGCGCGGACGTCGTCGACGACGTCGTCGTAGCGCGGGTCGTCCTGCATCGTGCGCGGCTCGCCGCGCATGTGCATGAGGCAGCAGTCGCACGCCCGGCCTCGGCCACGAGCGCGGCGATCGCCGGGTCGTCGCGCAGCGCCGTGACGTCGTTGACGTAGCGTCGGCGCCCGCCTCCAGCGCCGCCGCGCGCGACCGCGAGCTTCGAGGTGTCGATGCTGAGCACGCGCGTCCGGCGCGCGTCCGCGCAGGCCCTCGATGACGGGGATGACGCGCCGCAGCTCCTCCTCCGCGCCGACGCGGCTCGGCCCCGGGCCGCGTGGACTCCCCGCCGACGTCGAGGATCGCCGCGCCCTCGTCGCGCAGCTGCACCCCGTGCGCGATCGCCGCGCCGGCGTCGAGCCACAGCCCGCCGTCGGAGAACGAGTCGGGCGTCACGTTGACGACGCCCATGACGGTCCAGCCGCGAGGCATGGCCGCGGGACCGCCCCTACGCGAGGTTCGGCTTCTCGGGCGAGTCGAGGCCGCGGGCCTCGAGCCCGCCGCCGGCCAGTCCGGGACGCGGCAGCGGCCGCGGGCCCTCGCGACGACCCTCGTCGGCCGGCTGCGCCTGACCGGGGATCTCCGGCGGCGTGTCCGGCTCGTCGGGGCCGAAGACCTCCTCCTCGGACTTGCCGTCGAGCAGCGCCACGAACTCCTCCTTCTCGATCGTCTCGCGCTTGAGCAGCAGCTCGGAGATGACGCTCGAGCGACTCGCGGTGCTCGTTGAGGATGTCCTTCGCGCGCTGGTGCGCCGCCTCGACGATGCGGCGGATCTCGTCGTCGATCTCGCGGGCGATCTCGTCGGAGTAGTCCGGCTCGGAGGAGAACTCGCGGCCGAGGAACGGCTGGCCGTGGTCGTGGCCGAAGACGCGCGGGCCGAGCTTCTCGCTCATGCCGAAGCGCATGACCATCTGCTTGGCCGTCGGCCGTGACCTTCTCGAGGTCGTTCGAGGCGCCGGTGGTGATCTCGCCGAAGACGATCTCCTCCGCGGCGCGGCCGCCGAGCGTCATCGCCATCTGGTCGGAGCAGCTCGGCGCGCGTGGTGAGGAACTTGTCCTCCGTGCGGCATGCGAGATCGTGTAGCCGAGCGCCTGGCCGCGGGCGATGATCGAGATCTTGTGGACCGGGTCGGCGTGCTCGAGGTAGTGGCCGACGATCGCGTGGCCCATCTCGTGGTACGCCGTGATCAGGCGCTCCTTCTCGCCCATGACCCGGGTCTTCTTCTCCGGGCCGGCGATCACGCGCATGATGCCCTCTTCGAGCTCGTCCTGGGTGATCTCGCGCTTGCCGCTGCGGGCGGCGAGCAGCGCGGCCTCGTTGACGAGGTTCGCGAGGTCGGCGCCGGTGAAGCCCGGCGTCTGGCCGGCGAGCGCGTCGAGGTCGATCTCCTTGGCCAGCGGCTTGCCGCGGGTGTGGACCTCGAGGATCTTCGCGCGGCCCTTGCGGTCGGGGCGGTCGACGACGATCTGGCGGTCGAAGCGGCCCGGGCGCAGCAGCGCGGGGTCGAGGATGTCGGGGCGGTTGGTGGCCGCGATGAGGATGATGTTGTCCTTCATCGTCGAAGCCGTCCATCTCGACGAGGAGCTGGTTGAGCGTCTGCTCGCGCTCGTCGTGACCGCCGCCCATGCCGGCGCCGCGGTGGCGGCCGACGGCGTCGATCTCGTCCATGAAGATGATGCAGGGCGAGTTCTGCTTGGCCTGCTCGAAGAGGTCGCGCACGCGCGACGCGCCGACGCCGACGAACATCTCGACGAAGTCCGAGCCGGAGATCGAGAAGAACGGCACGCCCGCCTCGCCGGCGACGGCGCGCGCGAGCAGCGTCTTGCCGGTGCCCGGAGGGCCGAAGAGCAGCACGCCCTTCGGGATCCGCGCGCCGAGCGCCTGGAACTTCTTCGGGTTCTCGAGGAACTCCTTGATCTCGTGGAGCTCCTCGACGGCCTCGTCGGCGCCGGCGACGTCGCGGAAGGTGATCTTCGGCGAGTCGACCGACATGCGCTTGGCGCGCGACTTGCCGAACGACATGACCTTCGAGCCGCCGCCCTGCATCTGGTTCATGAGGAAGATCCAGAACCCGATGAAGATCAGGAACGGCAGGACGTACGTCAGCAGCGGGAGCCAGCCGTTCGACTTCGCGCCCTTGACGTTGTAGCGTCGGTGGAGCTTGTCGGCCTTCTCGGCCGTCTGGAGCTGGTCGTCGAGCCGGTCCGCGCCGTAGGCCGTGCGTGTAGCCGATCTCGTACGTCCTTGCCCTCACTCGGGCGTCACGACGATCGTGTTGTCCTTCGTCTTCAGCGGACTCGACCTCGCTGACCTTGCCGTCGAGCTGCTGCGAGGAACTCGCTGTACGTCGGGCTTCTCCTCGTGCCGACGGATCGCTGATCAGGCGCTGGGCGAAGAACGCCAGCACGATCACGATGAGGATCGGGAATGCGGCGCTCTTGAAGAACCGGCTCATGGGGGCTGTGTCGCCTGCAGTCGGACGGCTGCTGTCGGAGCGTACCAGGGTGCCTGCAGCCGCTCAGTCGGGCTTACTGGCGCGCCGCCGTCAGGCGCGCCGCCGGCATTGCAGCGCCGCGACGTACGGCAGGTTGCGGTAGCGCTCCGCGTGGTCGAGCCCGTAGCCGATCGCGAAGCGATTGGGGATCTCGAAGCCGACGTAGCGGGTCGGCAGCGTCCGACCTTGCGGCGCTCGGGCTTCGTGAGCAGCGCGCACACCTCGAGCGAGGCCGGGCTCGCGCGCCCCGAGGTTGCGCAGCAGGTACTGCAGCGTCAGCCCGGAGTCGACGATGTCCTCGACGATCAGCACGTGCGCGGCCCTCGATCGGCGCGTCGAGGTCCTTGAGGATCCGCACGACGCCGCGAGGAGTCGGTCGCCGAGCCGTAGGAGGCGACGGCCATGAAGTCGACCTCGCACGGGCACGTCGATGCTGGCGCATGAGGTCGGCGAGGAAGAACATCGCGCCCTTGAGCACGCCGATCAGCAGCAGGTCGCGGCCCTGCGTAGTCCTCGCGTGATCTGGCGCCCAGCTCCCGCACCCGCGTGCCGAGCTCATCGGGCTGGACGAGGATCTCGCCGATCGGCGGGTCGTCGCGCATCGCCGCGGAGTCTATCGGCACGGACCCCGGCAGGCCGCGACGGCTGCCGGGCCGGCCGACCCGCGGCGGCGTGCGCTGAAGCGCAGCACGCCCGTCCGCGCACGACGGCGCGCGCGCCGTCGCCGACGTCGAGCGCGCCGCCGCCCAGCGCCGAGCGCGAGGATCTCCGGCGATGCGGCCCGCGGCCCGCGGGCACAGGCCGCCCGGCCGCCGCCTCGGCCAGCCGCCGGACGACGAGCCGGGCGAGCGCCGGCGGCAGCGCCGCGAGGTGCGCGAGCGCCAGATGTCGTCGCGCCCGGCCAGCGCGGTCGTCGACGACGTCGTCGAGCACGGCCGCCTCGTCGCGCAGCAGCTCGGCGGTGCGCAGCGACGTTCGCCTCGGCGGCCGGATGGACCGCCCGCAGCGCGGGCACCAGCCCGGGTGCGCACCCGCGCGCGGGCGAAGCCGCGGGTCGTCGTTGACCGCGTCCTCGCGCCAGGCCAGCCCGCGCGCGGCAGCACTACGCGGCCGTCTCCTCGCGGGTCGACCCGGCGGCCAGCAGCGGCCGCACGAGCGGCCCGTCGCGCGCCGGCCATCCCCAGCAGCGCGCGGCGGCCCGGGCGAGGCGGCGAGCCGGTAGAGGATCGTCTCGACCTGGTCGGTGGCGGTGTGCCCCGTGGCGACGCCGGCGCCGCGCGCGGCGGCCAGGCGCGGCCGCGGCGCCGAAGCGGACGTCGCGCGCCCACGCGTGGAGGTTGCCGGCCCGGGCCGGGGCCGCGGTCGCGCTCGACCGTCAAGTCGGCACCTCGAGCCGCGCGGCAGAGCTCCGCGCAGAGCGCCTCGTCGGCCCGCCGCGCCTCGGGCCGCAGGCCGTAGTTGACGTGCAGCGCCGTGACGCGCGCCCGGCGCCGCCGCAGCGCGACGGCGACGTCGAGCAGGCAGACCGAGTCGCGGCCGCCGGAGAGCAGCACCACGACCGGCGCGCCGGCGGGCAGCAGGCCCGTGCCCGCACGCGCCGGCGGCTCCTCAGCGCCGCGGTCACGGCGCGAGTCTACGCCCGGCTCACTCGCCGGGACGCTCGCGAGGAACAGCTCGGTCGGCGTCGCTGAACCCCTTGAGCTTCACCTCGCCGATCGGCTCGAACTCGCAGATGGCTCTCCGCGGCGTCCACCACCGCGCCCGTCACGAGCACCTCGCCGGCCGCCGCGCGCGCGACGACGCGCGCCGCCAGGTTGACCTCGCGGCCGTAGTAGTCGCCGTCGCGGTAGAGCGACGTCGCCGGCGTGGACGCCGATCCGCGGCAGCGGGCGCCGCGGCCATCGGCTGCCTGGAAGTCGACCGCCCAGTCGGTGAGCGCCGCGACGTCGTTGCCGACGACCATCACCTCGTCGCCGATCGTCTTGATCGACGCGCGCGCTCGTCGGGCAGCGTGGCTCCACCCGCTCGACGAACCGCTCGACGACGCTCGCGGCCTCCTCGTCTCCCAGCTCCTCGGTCATCCGGGTGTAGCCCGCGAGGTCGGCGAACGCGATCGCCACGCGCAGGCGCCCGAGCTCGCGCCGGCGCGCGTCGAGATCGACTCTCCATGTGGCCGATGACGTCCTGCTCGACGAAGTGCTGCAGGAAGCGGCGCGTGCAGGCGGTCGCATGATCGGCGCGGCGAGCGGCAGGACCTGGCGCGTGAGCTCGGACATCTGCTCGGCCATCTCGACCGCGTCGGCCGCCGTCGCGCATCAGCGGCTCGTGGACGTAGAGGTGGAACGAGCCGGACCTACGCGTCGGCCATCTGCGCGAGCGCCTGGCCGTAGACGCGCGCGAGCTGCAGGAACGCGACGAACGGGAACCCGGCCTCGAGCACGCGCGCCGAAGTCGCTGCGAGCAGTCTCGACGTCCTCCGGCGGCGAGCGGATCGGCGTCGCGCGAAGCCGAGCGTGGCGTAGAACCGCTCGATCAGCGCGGGCTCCAGGCCCGTGAGCTCCGCCGCCTCGGCGATGCGTGTACCGCGCGCTCGTGGTGCGGGAAGCAGCTCCTCGACGAAGCCGAACGCCAGCCGCCCGCTGTCGCTGGCCTCGCCGGATCTCCTCCAGCGAGTGGCCGCGCTCGCGCAGCCGCGCGATGATCCGCACGTGGGCGACGCGACCGGGGACCACGGCGCGGGCTTGCGCGGCGCGCCCGGGACCAGGCCGTCGGCGACCCAGCGGCGCAGCGTGGCCGGCGTCACGCCGGCGCGGCGCGCCACCTCGGCGGCCGTCACCCGCTCGGGCGGGGCAGGCGGGTCTCCCGCGGACACGGGTCGGGACCGGGTGTCGACCGCCGGGGGCGCTTCTACGCCAGCAGGTGCGGGTAACGGTCCTCGAGGACCGCCCGGTACTGCGCGTAGACGGGCTTCGTGATCGGGATGAGGGCGAGCGCGGCCTTCACGTCGCCGCCGGTCTTGATCCGCCGGCGGGCGATCGCCAGCGCGACGTTCTCCTTGCCCTGGAAGTACCTGTTCGCCGATCTCGGACGACATCGTCATCTTGCACCTTCGGGCTCCCAGTCGACGTCGTCCGACCACTCCCAGTGCAGGTGGCCGTCCTCGCCGTCGCGCGTCCGGCGCGGATGTTGACCGACGAGGTCGACGTCGTCGAACTCGAAGCGCTGCGGGACGTCGGCGTCCTTGAGCTGCGGGCCCATGTCCGGGTCCTCGTCCATCATGAGCGAAGATCCGGTCCATCACCTCCCGGAACTCCGTCGGCGACTCCGAGATCGGCTGCCATGACGCCGTGACCGCCTGCCGCGCGCCGCGCGGCGGGCTTCGCGCGCGGCTTGCGCGCCGTGGTCTGCTTGGCGGCGGGCTTCGTCGTGCGCCTTCGCGGCGGGCTTCCTCGCGGCCGGCTTCTTCGCCGCGGCTTCGCGCCGCGGTCGTCGCGCGCTTCGCAGGCGGCGCGGCGTCGGCGCGGCGCCGGGCTTCTCGAGCTTCGCGACGCGCGACTCGAGGCGTCCGAGCTTGTCAGCATCCGGCGCCTTGACGTCCTCGCGCTGATCGGGCGCGAGGTCGTCGAGCGCCTCACGCAGCCGGCCGGCGACCTGAGCAGCTCGTCGACGAGCTCCGACGCGCGCTCGCGCGAGAACTGCGACTGCCCGGCCTGGAAGGCCTGGTCGACGGCGCTGCGGACCGCGTCGGCCGCCTGCGCGGGCTGCTTCTTGCTCTTCTTCTTGGCCATGCTGCGCACTCTAGGCTCTCGCGCGCCCGGGTGCAAGTACCCTGCCGCGCCGATGATCCACCTGCACCGCACGCCGGCTCGCGCCGCGCGTGCTGCTGCCCGGTGACCCGGGGCGCGCGCTCGCGCTCGCGCAGCACCTGCTCGAGACGCCGCTGATGTTCAACCACAACCGCGGGCTGTGGGGCTACACGGGCACGGCGGCCGACGGCGAGCCGCTCACGATCCAGAGCCACGGGATGGGCGGGCCGAGCGCGGCGATCGTGCGTGGAGGAGCTGTGCGACCTCGGCGTCGACGCGCGCCATCCGCGTGGGGACCTGCGGCGCGCTGGAGCCCGGCCTGGGCCTCGGCGACCTCTCGTCGGTCGCCGAGGCGCTCGCCGAGGACGGCACGAGCCGCGCGCTCGGCGCCGACGACGCCGTCGCCGCCGACCCACGGCTCACGGCCGCGCTGGCGCGGCGGCCGCCGACCACGCCGGCGGCCGGTCGCCTCGACCGATCTCTTCTACGACCCCGACCCGGCGCGCGCCGAGCACGTGGCGCGCGGCCGGGGCGCTCGCCGTCGAGATGGAGGCCGCCGCGGTGCTGCGGTCGCCGCGCGCCGCGGGGTCGCGCGCCGCGTGCCTGCTCGCGGTCAGCGACACGTTCGGCGCCGGCGGCGCGCGATCGCGCATCGAGGCCTCGAGGCCGCGTCGCTGCGCGTCGGCCGCGAGCGCGCTCGCGGCGCTCCTGGCCGAGACCGCCTGACGCTCGCCGCGGCGGGCTTCGCGCCGCCGGCTGTCTTCGACGGCGCGCCTGCGGCGGCGCCGGCTTCTTCGCGGCCGCGGACCTCGCGCCGCGCAGCGCCGAGAGCGACGCGTCGACCTCGTTCAGCGTGCTGCGTCCATCGCGGCGAGGCGGCTCGATCTCCGCGGTCGTGCTCGGCATCGCCGGCGGCGGGCGAGCTTCTCGTCGAGCCGATCGACGCCGTCCTCGATGCCCTCGAGCCGCTGCGACGACCGACCGCACGCGGCGGGTCAGCCGCTCGAGGTCGGCGGCGGACGGGAGGTTCAGCGCGCCCATCGCGACCTCCTGCGCCTGGGCGGCCCGCTCCCGTGCCGTGAAGGCCGCGCGATCGCGCCGGTGATCAGCGGGTTCTCGAGCAGCTCCTGCGGCGAGCTTGCCGAGCGCGTCCTCGCTCTGGCGCGCGAGACGGTCGCGCAGGCCGTCGGTCGTCTCGTCGCTCATCGTCGTCCTTCCGGGTGGGGTCGGGGCGGAACGGTACCGCAGCCTCGCGCAGGCAGGAACGTCGTCCCCGGAGTGCATGTCTCAGGCTCGACCTGAGCCTGAGCTATGTGAATCCTCCGGCGTTCGGCGCCCGCGGACGACAATCATGCCCACGCGGGTCAAGCCCGAGCCGCGACGGCCGAAGCGGAGGACAGGCGGACCGCCGGGCGTCCTCAACCTCCAGAACCGTGCACCGCAACGCCCCATCCCCCTGTCGTCGCCCATCTGCGCGCCGATCCGCGGCACGAGTGGAGAAGCCGGATCGTCGCCACCGCTGCAACGTTCGCGCTGCTCGGTGGCTCCCGCTGCAGACCTCCCCTCCGGGACAGTTCCGAGCGTCGACGACGTGATCTACGCCCGGCGCTCCTCACGAGGCTCATCGCCAGCCGCATTCGCCCTGGCGGTGCTCTCGATCGCCCCGGCCTTCGCCACGGCGGCCGGCGAGGCAGGGTCGCCGGAGCGAACGCCGCGCCCGGTCCAGTGCGTCGCCGTCGACGGTCGCTCGTGCCGGCCCCCGCGGGCACGCCCGGCGGCGCTCCCGCGCCCTGCCCGACGACGCGACCCGGAGACCCCGCCGCCGCCGCCGCCCCCGCCGACGCCCGAGCCCGGCCGCAGCCGCAGCCGCAGCCCCCGGCGCAGACGCCCCTCGACCAGCCGGCCCCCGCGACGGACCCCGCCCCGCCCGCCGCGGGCCAGACCCCGGTGACCGCCCCGACGACCGGTGGCACCCCGACCACCGAGAAGCCCAAGACCCCGAAGAAGGCAAAGTCTCGACCTGAGCCTAAGGTTGAGAAGAAGCCGTCGACCACCAAGCGCCGCGAGCGCGGCACCGGCCCCGACGACAGCACGCCGCCGCACCCCCGAGCTCGCTCCTGCAGGCGCCCGTCCCCGACACCGGCACCTCGATCGCGAGCCCGCTCGGTCCTACGTCCTCCCGGCCCCCGACCCGTCGGCGTCCCGAACTTCTTCATCGAGAAGTTCCGCATCCCGCCCTTCCTGCTCCCGATCTACCAGGCCGCCGGCATCGAGTACGGCATCCGCTGGGAGATCCTCGCCGCGATCAACGAGATCGAGACCGACTACGGCCGCAACCTCAACGTCTCGCACCGCCGGCGCGCTCGGCTGGATGCAGTTCATGCCCGCCGACGTGGAAGGCCTACGGCGTCGACGCCAACCGCGACGGCGAGCAAGGACCCGTACAACCCGGTCGACGCGATCTTCGCCGCCGCGCGCTACCTGCGGGCCGCCGGCGCCGACCAGGATCTGCGCAAGGCGATCTTCGCCTACAACCACGCCGACTGGTACGTCGACGAGCGTCCTCATGCGCGCCAGGCTCATCGCGGCCTCCCGCCCGACCTCATCGGCTCGCTCTCCGGCCTCACGCAGGGCCTCTTCCCCGTCCACGCCACGGCGACGTACGCCGGCGCCGTGAACCCGCAAGGCCGCCCGCGCGAAGGCCGGCGACAACGCCGCCGATCGCCGTCGAGGGCGGCGACGCCGCGCGGTCGATCCGCATCTTCGCCAAGCCCGGCGCCCCGGTCGTCGCCGTCCAGGACGGCACGCGTCGTCGCGATCGGCGCACCCGCGCGCCTCGGCACGTACGTCCGCCTGCGCGACGCCTACGGCAACACGTACACGTACGGGCACCTGACGAAGGTCGCCCGCGGCTACCCCGTCGCGCAAGCCGCAGCAAGGTCAGAGCGCGACGCAGATCGCGCAAGGAGCTCGAGCTGCCCAGCGCGCGACCCGACAGCCGCAGCGCCGGCCGCCAGCGCCGACGACGAAGCAGCCCGCGCGGCGCCGCGAGCGCGCCAGCGCGCGAAGCACGCGCCGGCGCCGCGGCACCGCTCCGCCCACGCACGCCGGACGCCCGCGCAGCCGGCCGACGACAAGGAGCGCCTCGTTCGCCGAACCCGCGACCGCCCCGCCGCCGTCACCGGCGCCGGCGGCCGCCGAGCCGACGCCGCAGGCCGAGCACGCTCGCTCCCGGCGAGATCCGCCGACGTCAGCGCCTTCCGCCCCGTCTTCACCGAGCCTGCGGCATCGACCGCGCGCGACGTCGTCCTCAAGCCGCTGCGCCGCGGCGCGGTCATCGGCGGCGTCATCGGCCGGTCGACGCGCATCGTCGGTTCAGGCGCCGCAGGTCGCCGACGCGCCGCCGAGCGCCGCGCCGAGCCGCACGGCCGCGGCGCAGCGCCCGCAGGCCCGCACCTCCTCTTCGAGATCCGCCCGGCCGGCCGCGGCGCGCCGCGCATCGACCCGAAGCCGATCCTCGACGGCTGGAAGCTGCTCGAGTCGACCGCGATCTACCGCGCGACGGGCAGAACCCGGTGCTCGGCGCCGGACGCGCCAGCCGCCGGCGTCGGTCGGCCAGATCCTGCTGATGAGCAAGGAGACGCTCATCCGCCGCGTGCTCGACAACCCGCGCATCGAGATCTACTCCTGCGGCCGCCGCGACATCCGCGCCGGCATCATCGACCGCCGCGTCCTCGCGACGCTCGAGTTCCTCGCCGCGAGCGGCATGAAGCCGACGGTCACGACGCTGCGCTGCGGCCACGGCTTCTTCACCGCCAGTCCGGCAACGTCTCCGCACCACTCCACGGGCACCGCGGTCGACATCGCCGCCATCAACGGCGTCCCGATCCCCGGCCACCAGGGCCAGGGCTCGATCACCGACCGCGCCGTCCGCGCGCTGCTGACGCTGCAGGGCACGATGAAGCCCGCACCAGATCATCACGCTGATGAAGTACGAGGGCACGGACAACACCTCGCGATGGCCGACCACGACGACCACATCCACGTCGGCTTCCAGCCCGACGGCGGTGACACCGTGAGCATGCTGCGCCCCGAGCAGTGGGACCGCCTCGTGTCGGCCTCGGGCGCATCCGCAACCCGGTCGTCCCGATCCAGCCGAGCCAGCTGGTCGATCAGCGTCACCAAGCGCGCCCGAAGGCCGCCGAAGCGCGCGCCGCGGGCCGCCGCCAAGCGGCCGCGGAAGGCCGCGCCCTCGCGCGCGAAGCGGACGGTCGCGCAGGCCCGCCGGCTGGACGCCGCCGACCGCCCGCGCGTGGGCTGACGAGCGGCGTGGGCGCCCCGGCGCTGTTCGCCTTCGTCCAGGTCGAGGTCCCGTGGATCCTCGGGCCGGCCGACGGCCGCTACATCGTGCGCGGCCACGCCGGCGAGCCGGAGCACGTCCTGGTGATCGGCGACGCTCGGCGCCCCGCGTCAGGCGCCGGGCGCTGAGCCGCCGCCGCGCCGCGCGCCCGCGTCCCGCCGCCGCCGTCCGCGACGCCCGCCACCGCGATCGCCACGCGCGCCACGCTGATCGGCGCGCGCCCGCTCGCCGAGCCCGGGCGAGCGCTGGCTGCGCGACGCCGACCTGCAGGCCGAGGCCGACCGCGGCGATCGCCGTCCTCAACCGCGTCCTGCACGCGCAGCGGATCGCCACCGCCGATCCCGGCGTCGCCCCGCTCGACGCCGCGCCCGCGCGCTCGCGGTGCGCGTCGGCGTCGGCGCCGGCGAGCAGGTCGCCGACGGCCGCTGGGCGAGCGCCGCGCTCGTCCCCCCGCCCGCCGCCGGCCGCGGATCGCGCACCGCGGCGCTGCGCCCCACCGAGCGCCTCGCCGCGATGCTCGCCGGCCGCGACGTCGCGCTCGCCTGCGAGGAGCTGACCCTGCGCGCGCGCGCGGACGCCGACGCCGGCCGCTGGCGCGACTGCGCGTTCCAGCTGCGCGCCGCCTCGACGCCGCGCTCACCGAGCTGCTGCCGTGGAGCGGCCAGGCCGACATCGACGAGCGCCTCGCCGAGCTCGCCGAGCTGCGCCCGGCGTCGCGGCCGCCGCGGACGCCGCGCGCGAGGGCGGGCTCGACGACGACGCGGATCGCCGCGGTCACGCAGCGCGCTCGGCGCGGCTCGAGGCGGCGCTGCGCGCCCGCACCAACGCCCAGCTCGGCGGCTGACCCGCTAGGCCCGCGCGTCGAGCGCGGCGACCAGCGCCCTCGAGCTCGGCGACGACGTCGCCGTCGAGCTTCACCTCGGCCCGCGCGTCGTACGGCGTCGGGCCCTGCGTGATGATCGCGACCGCGCCGCCCGCGGCGCGCGTGACGCCGGGCAGCTGGGCGACCGGATGGACCTCGAGCGAGCGTGCCGATGCACAGCAGCACGTCGGCGCGCGCGGCCAGCTCGTGCGCGCGCTCGAGCGCCCCCTCGGGCAGCAACTCGCCGAACAGGACGACGTCGGGCTTCAGCGGCGCCCCGCAGTCGCAGCGCGGCACGCCGCGCGGGTCGGCGCGCCGAGCCGCCGCCGCGTCTCCGTCGAGCGGGTACTGGTCGCCGCACGCCAGGCACGAGCTGTGCTCGATCGTGCCGTGCACCTCGACGAGCTCGCGCGTGCCCGCCTTGCGGTGCAGCATGTCGATGTTCTGCGTGATGACGCGCGTCGAGCGCGCCGCGGCGCTCGAGCTCGGCGAGCGCGCGGTGCGCGCCGTTGGGCTCCTTGTCCTCGCAGCGTCTGGAAGCGCGTCGCCGTAGAAGTGCCAGAAGCGCTCCGGGTCGGCGCGCCACGCGTCGATGTGGGCGACCTCCATCGGGTCGACGTTCGCCCACAGCCCCGTGCCGGGCGAGCGGAAGTCCGGGATGCCCGACGGGACGGAGATCCCCGCGCCGGTGAGCGCGACGACCGAGCCGGCCGCCGCGACGAGCTCGGCGAGCCGCTCGAGCGCCGCCCGTCGGCGGGCGCGATGCTCACGTGCCCGTCCACTCGGCTTGCGCTTGCCGAGGAAGGCGCCGATGCCCTCGCGCGCGTCGTCGGACGCGAAGACGCGCGCGAACGCCGCCTTCTCGGCCTCGATGCCCTCGTCGAGGTCGCCCTTGCGCGCGAGGCGTCGCTTGATCGGCTCGACCGCGAGCGGCGCCTGCTCGGCGAGCTTGCGCGCCCACGCGAGCGCCGCGTCGAACAGCTCGTGGTCGGCGACGACGCGGTTGACGAGCCCGTAGCTCGAACGCCTCGTCCGCGCCGATCGGGTCGCCCGACGAGGTTCATCTCGAGCGCCTTGTTCGTCGCCGACGAGGCGCGGCAGCCGCTGGGTGCCGCCGAAGCCGGGGATGATCCCGAGGTTGATCTCCGGCTGGCCGAAGATCGCCGAGCGCGCCGCGAGCCGCACGTCGCAGGCCATCGCGCAGCTCGCAGCCGCCGCCGAACGCCAGGCCGTTGACCGCCGCGATCGTGACGACGCCCGAGCGCTCCGAACTCGCGCAGCAGCCCGTGGGCGCCGGTCGAGCAGCGCGCGGCCGCCGGCCTCGTCCAGCTGCGTGAACGCCTTGATGTCGGCGCCGGCGCAGAAGAGCATCGGGTTCGACGAGGCGATGACGAGCGCGCGCACGCCGCCGTCCGGCGCAGCCGCCCAGACCTTGCCGAGCTCCTCGATGACCTGCGGCGCGAGCGAGTTCATCGGCGCCGTTCGCCAGCCAGGCGATCGCGACGCTCGCCGCGCGTCTCGAGCTTCACGACGGCCGTCTCGCCGGCGGGCTGCTCGGCGTCGGGCTGCGGGTACGGGTAGAAGCCCTGGCCGCTCTTCGGCCCGAGGCGGCCCTGGGCGACCAGGCGGCGCAGGATCGTCGGCGGCTCGAAGCGCTCGCCGTGGTCGCTCGGCCGCCGCTCGAGCGCGCTCGAGCATCGACGTCGAGCCCCGCGACGTCGGCCGCCATGAACGGCGGCAGCAGCCCGCGGCGGGGATCCAGCCCGGCGCCGGCCATCATCCCGAGGTCGATGTCGCGGTGGCGTCGCGACGCCCTCCTCGAGCACGAGGCAGGCCTCGACGAACGTCTTGAGCGTCAGCAGCTCGACGAGCTCGGCGACGTCGGGCTCGCCGCGCCCGGAGGTTCGCGCTGCCGTCGGTGCGTAGAAGCCGTCTCCGCCGGTCTTCGCGCCGAGCTTGCCCGTCGGCGACGAGCTCCTGCATGCCCGCGGGGACGTAGAAGCGGTCGCCGTAGGCGTCGGCGAGGTGCTCGGCGACGTGCAGGACCGTGTCGAGCCCGAGCAGGTCGACGAGGCGGAACGGCCCGACCGGGACGACGCCGGCGGCCGCCGACGCCCTCGTCGATCTCCTCGATCGAGAGGTCGCCCGCTCGTCCTGGGCGCGCCACATCTCGCTGATGCCGCGCGTTGAGGATGCGGTTGACGACGAAGCCCGGGCACCTCGCACGCACGGATCGGCTGCTTGCGGATCGCCTGCGCGAACGTCGACGGCGGCCTGGAGCGTCTCGGCCGACGTCTCGTCGCCCTCGACGATCTCGATCAGCGGCATGATCGACGCCGGGTAGAAGTAGTGGAAGCCGACGACCTTGTCGGGGCGCAGCGGTCGCGTCGCCGATCTCGGTGATCGACAGCGACGAGGTGTTCGACGCGAGGATCGCGTGGCCCGGGCGTGCACGCGTCGAGCTCGGCGAAGACGGCCTGCTTGATCTCCATCCGCTCGGGCACGGCCTCGATGACGAAGTCGACGTCGCCGAAGCCGTCGTAGCGTCGTCGTGCCGGTGATCAGCGCGAGCGATCTCGCGCGACCTGCGCGGCGCGCCTGCTCCTCGGTGAGCTTGCCCTTCTCGACGAGCTTGGCGACCTGGCGCTCGGTGACCTCGCGGGCCTCGGCGAGGCCGGCGTCGACGAGGTCCTGGTCGGATGTCCTTGAGGACGACGGGGATGTCGGCGGCGGCGATCGTCTGCGCGATCTGGCCGCCCATGGTGCCGGCGCCGACGACGGCGGCCTTGAACACGAACATGGGTCGGGTCTCCTCTGACGCGGGGCGGGCGGATGAACGGTAACGCGCGTCCGTCAGAGCTCGCGTTCCGCCCGCAGCTCGCGGGCGAAGCGCAGCAGCGTCCGCCGCAGCGCGTCGGACTGGGCGCGGCGGATGAAGAGCAGGTCGGTGACGGGGCTCAGCAGCCCGCCGCTCGCGCAGCTCGTAGTCGAGCGTCAGGCTCATCCGGACCGCCGGCGCGTCCGCCGTCCCGGCGGCGGCGAACGCCGACCGACTGGCGACCGCCGATCCGCGGGTCCTCGACGTCGGCGACCTGTCCCTCGCGCTGCGCGTGACGCGCGCACCGTCTCGCGTCACGCGCCCGCGCCCGTCGGGGACGCGACTCCCAGACGAGCACCGAGCCGGCGGCCGGCCAGTCGCCCTCGACGCTGCACGACGTGCTTGAACCCGTCGACGAACGACGGCCAGCGCGTCGAGGTCGTACCAGAGCGCCTCGGCGTCGGCGATCCGCACGCCGGGAGGGTGATCGCGGCGCCCGACGCGTCCCATCAGGCCAGCTCGTCCCGCAGCCGCACGACGGCCAGCGCGACGGCGTCCAGACGCGGCGCGACCGCGGCGCGCAGCCGCTCGCGCTCGGCCGCGCCCGCCTCCGTCAGCGCGTAGAAGCGCCGCGAGCGGCGCTCGGGGTGCTCCCACTCGCCCGCGACGAGCCCGCGCGGCCTCGAGGTCGCGCAGCAGCGGGTACATCGTGTTCGGGTTGACGACGAGCAGCCCGTCGCTGAGCTCGGCGATCCGCTCGATCAGCCGGTTGCCGTAGGAGCGGCCCGTCGCCGAGCAGGTGCAGGACGAGCAGCGGCAGCACGCCGGCGCGGCGCAGCTCGCCGGCGATCGGGTCGGCCGACCCGGCGCCCGCGGCGGCGGGGGCGCCGGTCGCGGCGCGGGCCGTCTCCAGCGACGCGGCCTCGGCGACCGCCCGCTCGGTCTCGCGGTGGGGCATCGGCGCAAGTATCCCCGGTCGCTCAGCGGTCGAGCAGGTCGTCGAGCGAGCGCTGCTCGGGATTGACCGCACGCTCGGCCTCGGCGCGCGGCCGGCCGCGGCGGGCCCAGTGCTCCACGACGTCGCGCGCCTTGACCTGGCGGTAGGTGATGTTGCGCTCGACCGGCTCGACCGTCAGGCCGCCGGGCGTCGTCCCGCGCACGAGCGCGTGGAAGACCCGCCCGCGCACCGAGACGCGGATCATGTCGCCGGGATCGATGCCGTCGAGGCGCATCCGGCCGCGGATGATGGCAGCGCGGTCAGCCGGTGAACGGCGGCGGGACGACCGACCGGCGCGGGCAGCGGCTCCACGCGAGGGTCAGCAGCTTGGGCTGCACGCCCGTCGCCGCGTCGAACCGCACGAAGGCCGTCACCCGGCTGGCGCCGCGCGGGAGGCTCGACGCCGGGACCCGCAGCCGGTACATGCCGGCGACGTTCGCCGCCGTGAGCTGCGTGCGGCGCTTGCCGTTGATGCGGAAGGTGACGCTCGCGATGCCGCGGCCGCGGACGTCGGCGGTCGCGTAGCGCGAGGTGATGCAGCCGCTGGTGCCCCGGGCGCGTGCGCTCGCGCGGGCGGTCGGCGTGCCCGACGGCGTCGTGCCGGGCGGCGAGCCGGCGCTCGGCGGCGGCGTCCCGGTCGCGACGGAGCCGCCGGGCGTGCGGCCGGTGTTCGTGAAGCGGCACTCGTAGTCGCGCCCGGGCTGCACGGCGGTGAGCGTCCCGCTCGTCCCGCCCGGGACGACGCTCCAGTCGCCGTAGGTCCCGCCGGTGCCCGGAGCGGCACTCGAGGGTGGAGTCGTAGTCGGTGATGACCGTGCCGGCCGCGCCCTGCTCGGCGAGCGCGACGTCCGACCCGCCGTCGACGGCGATCCAGTCGCTCGCGTCGCCGTCGGCGAACGACTCGCCCCCGGCGCTCGTGTCGACGTCCGCGCCGTTCACGGTGATGTCCACGCGCTGGGCGTCGTTGATCGGCGCGACGAAGTCCTTGAGGACCCGCACCCGCGAGCGGTAGGTGTTCGTGAAGGTGCAGGTGATCGTCCACGGCCCGCGGTCGGCCGCCGCGACGCTGTCGGGCAGGAAGCGCAGCGTCGTCTCGACGCCCGCGCCGCCTCCGGCGGTCGTCGGCGTCGCCGTCCACGCGCCCCAGTACTCGTCCTGCGACGCCGGCCAGGCGGCGCCGGACGCCGTGTTGCGCGCCGTGCACGCGACGGCCGTGCGGTAGCCCTCGGGCGCGGTCGTCTCCGTGACGCGGACGGACCGCCAGTCGCGCATCGCCGGCGGTGGCGCCGCGTTCTCCCCGCCCGTCTGGATGGCCGTGAACAGCGCCTCGGTGGGCGCGGCGCCGGTGCGGGTGAACGGGCCGTCCGGGCCGGGCGCGCCGGCCAGGCTGAAGGGATTGTCCGGCTCGGGCTTCGCCGCCCAGGGCGCTCCGGTGTAGTCCGACGCGGGCAGCAGCGTCCACGTCTGCTGACCGTGGGCGCGCGTCTCGACCTTGAAGCCGAACGTGTCGGCCTGCGGGCCGCCGAGGTTGACCTTGCGGACCTGCAGGCTCCCGTCCCAGGCGAGTGCGGCCGGCGCGGCGCCGAGCGCGGCGCCGGCGACGAGCGCGCAGGCGACGGCGGCACTCCGGCGTGCCGTCCTGCTGATCAGGCGATGCGTAGTCATGGGTCCCTCCCCCGCAGCGAGCATCGTGCTCGATACGACCGCACGGCGCGGCCCTTCCACCGCTCACCGTACCGGGAACGCCGCTCGGCGTGCGTCGGCGGTCAGCCCTGCGGATCGGCGACCCGGAACCGCACGGCGCTCAGGTCGAAGCGCTTCCCGGCGCCGAGCGTGAACTCCTGGAGCGCGACCTCGCCGTTGTCGCCGACGCGCACGTACCCGAGGTCGTCGGGACCATCGAAGCGCGACGACGGGGAAGCGCAGCGTCCCGCTCGGACGCCGGCCGGGCGGCAGGTAGAAGATCAGGCCGCTGCCGAACCCGGTGCCGACCTGCTGCACCGCGCCCTGGAACTGGACGAACCCGCCGGGCTCGACGAAGTACGAGAACTGGCCGAAGCTCGCGCCGCCGGCCTGCGTCCAGTAGTTCCCGGCGGCGGCGTCGCCGCAGAGGATGTCGAACGTCGTGATGCAGCTCGGCCCGGGCTGCTGCGCGGACGACGACCGCGGCGGGCCGGCGGATCGTCGGGTCCGGGTAGGAGCCCGCGAGGTCGCCGCCGGCGGCGCCCGTCGCGGGGCCCGGGATGCCCTGCGGGCCGCGCGGACCGGCGGCGGCCGTCTTGGAGAGCTGCTTGCGGACGCCCTTGGACAGGTCACGCGAGGTGACCGACCCGTCCTTGATCTGCTTGCCCGTGATGAGCCGCGCCGCCGTCGCCGTGCCCGCCGTCGCGATCACCAGGCCGAGGAGGAAGGCCAGCGCCATCCCGGCCCGGCCGCCCATCGCGCCTCGCATCCGTCACTCCTCCGATTGATCGTGGGAACGGTAGCCGGAAGGTGACGCGCGTGGTCGCAGTACGACGAAGGGCCGCCTGGTGGCGGCCCTTCGGTGATCCTTGTGCGTGCCGGCAGTGCGTGAGATCGATCAGCCCGCGCCTTCGGCGCGGGCTGTCCTGCCAGGGGGCCGTACTACACGGCAGCCGGCTCCTCGACCCGCCGCGGGAGCAGCGTCTCGCGGGCGATGACGAGGCGCTGGATCTGCGACGTGCCTTCGTACAGCTGCATGATCTTCGCGTCGCGCATGAACTTCTCGACCTTGTACTCCTTGATGAAGCCGTAGCCGCCGAAGACCTGGACGGCCTCGGTGGTGACCTCCATCGCGGTGTCCGCGGCGAAGCGCTTGGCGTGCGAGGACTCGATCGTGTTGCGCGTGCCCTGGTCGAGCAGGACGGCGGAGTTCCACGTCGCCAGGCGCGAGAGGTGGATCTTCGTCGCCATGTCGGCGATCAGGAACTGGATCGCCTGGTGCATCGCGATCGGCACGCCGAACTGGACGCGCTCCTTCGAGTAGTCCGTGGCGATCTCGAACGCGGCGCGCGCGATGCCCGTCGCCATGGCGGCGACGCCCGGGCGCGTGCGGTCGAGGGTCATCATCGCGAGCTTGAAGCCCTTGTTCTCCTCGCCGAGCAGGTTCTCGGCGGGGACCTCGGTGTCGTTGAAGGTGATGGTCGCGGTGTTCGACGCCCGCTGGCCCATCTTGTCCTCCTTCTTGTCCACCGTGATCGTGTCGTCCTTCTCGACGACGAAGGCGGAGATCCCGCGGTGACCGGCGTCCTTGTCGGTCTTGGCGTAGACGGTGAAGAGGTCGGCGTAGCCGCCGTTGGTGATGAAGCACTTCGAGCCGTTGAGGACGTACTTGTCGCCCTTGCGGACGGCCGTCGTGCGCATGCCGGAGACGTCGGAGCCGGCGTTGGGCTCGGTCAGGCAGAACGAGGCGAGCTTCGGCGACTCGGTCAGCATGCCCATGTACTTCTTCTTGGTCTCCTCGCTGCCGCCGACGAGGATCGGGGCGCCGGCGAGGCCGTTGGCGCCGATCGAGGTGGCGATGCCCGAGCAGCCCCAGGCCAGCTCCTCCTCGATGAGACAGCCCTCGAGGTACGAGGCGCCGGGGCCGCCGTACTCCTCGGGGATGTGGTTGTTCATCAGCCCGAGCTCCCAGGCCTTCTCGATGATCTCCTGAGGCCAGGTCCCGTGCTCGTCGTACTCCCAGGCGACGGGGCGGATCTCCTTCTCGGCGAAGTCGTGCGCCATCTCGCGCAGCGCCTTCTGCTCATCGGTCAGCGTGAAGTCGACCACAGCGAATAGCTCCTTGTTCCGCGGAAGAGATCGGCGCGGGCGGGGACGGAACGAGTGGCCCGAGCGCCGTAGATTGACTCGTCAGTCAATAGTACCCCGAAACAGGGCCGAAAGCACACCCTGCCGATGTGCCACGCTTCGCGGACCCGATGCAGGCCGCCTTCGGAACCGTCCTCTTCGCCGTCGTCGGCATCTCGGCGCTCGTCGCCGTGGTGACGTTCGCGGGCGCGCGGCGCGCCTACGACGAGATCGGCAAGGGCCTGCTCTCGCTGCGCGACGGGACCGACCGGCCGCCGGGCGAGCGCGCGCCGCTCAGCGGCCCCGCCGCCCGCGCCGAGCAGGAGGCCGAGCTGCGCCAGCTGCTGGCCGCGCGCAACGCCGTGCGCGAGCGCGCCGGCCGGCCGCTGCTCGACGTCGAGGCCGAGCTCGCCGAGCGGCTCGCCCCGGTGACGTTCCGCGACCCGGCGCTGGAGGCCGAGGTGCGCGACCTCGTGATCGCGCGCAACGCGCGCCGCGCGCGGTCCGGGCGCGCCCCGCTCGACGTCGAGGCCGAGGTCGCCCGTCAGCTCGCCGAGCTGGGCTGAGGAGCGGCCGGCGGCCCGCCGCCCTCCTCGCGCTTGTCCGCGCGGATCGACAGCCAGATCCCCGCGGCGAAGAGGCCGACGACGATCGACAGGCTGATCAGCGCCGGCATCTTCCAGAGGTCCTGGATCAGGAGCTTGACGGCGACGACCGCCGAGCACGATCGCGATCGTCTGGTTGAGGTAGCGGAAGCGCTTGATCGAGCTCCTCGACGAGCACGAACAGCGCGCGCAGGCCGAGCAGGGCGAAGCCGTTGGCCGTCCAGATCACGCAGCGGGTCGTCGGTGATCGCGAAGGCCGCGGGGATCGAGTCGATCGCGAACGCGATGTCCGCCGCGACGATCGCGACGAGCGCGAGCGCCATCGGCGTGACGAAGCGCTTCCCGTCGCGCTTGATCGTGAACTTCGTCCCCTCGTATCGCCGCTGACGGGGAACATGCGCGAGACGAGCTTCGACGAACGGGTTGTTGTCCGGGTCGACGTGCTCGGCGCTCCCCTTCGCAGGATCCGTCCAGGCGAGGATCAGCAGGCCGATCCCGAGCATGTAGATGACGAAGTGGAACCGCTCGATGAGCGCGACGCCGACGACGATCGCCAGGCCGCGCATGACGAGCGCGAGCGACGATGCCCCAGAACAGCAGCTTCGCCGCGCTGCGCCTGCGGGCACGCCGAACGTAGGCGAAGATGCAGCAGGAAGACGAACGAGGTTGTCGAGCGACAGCGAGCGCTCGATCAGGTAGACGGTCAGTGTAGGTGACGCCGTCGTCGCTGCCCGCGTAGAGCGCCATCGGCGATCGCGACGAGCAGCCCGAGGATGAGCCAGCCGATGCTCCAGATGACGCTCTCGCGGAACGTCGGCTCGCGACCGCGCGCGAAGGAAGAAGTCGACGAGCAGCAGCGCGACGACGACCGCGATGACGACGAAGACCGCCGCCGGATCGTCGCCGAGGGCGGCAGAGGCGGGGACGAGCGGCGGGAGACTCACGGGCACCACCTCAAGATACGAACCCTGTGTCGGGTGTGATCAGCACCCGGTCGTCAGGCGAAGAAGAACGCGACGCCGATGATCGACGTAGACGGCCAGCAGCTGGAGGCCCTCGAACCAGGTCGACTCGCCGTCCTGGGTCACCTGGTTGGCGATCAGCGCGGCGAGCACGAGCGCGGCCGAGCTCGAAGCCGTTGAAGACGAGCGGCATCGGGCCGGCGCCGATCGACGTAGCGACAGCCAGCACGAGCACCGGCGCGACGAACAGCGCGATCTGGGCGCTCGAGCCGATCGAGATGTTGACGGCGAGGTCCATCTTGTCCTTGCGCGCGACGAGACCGCGACCCAGTGCTCGGCGGCGTTGCCGACGATCGCGACGACGATCACGCCGATGAAGAACTCGCTGATGCCCGATCTTCTCGGCGGTCTCGGAGATCGAGCCGACGAGGATCTCGGACATGACGCCGACGGCGACGCCGGCGAGCGCGAGCATCCCGACGGCCTTGCGCACGCTCCAGGGCTCCGCCTCGTGCTCGGCCTCGGCCTGCGGGTTGAAGAGGTCGCGGTGGGTGCGCAGCGAGAAGATCAGCCCGGCGACGTAGGCGCCGATGCAGGACGACCGCGGTGATGAGCGACAGCTGCTCGACGGTCGACGCCGAAGTCGACGACGCTCGTCGCTCGGCGAGCGGCAGGCCCTGGCCGTCGACGAGCTCGAAGACCGCCGGCATGACGAGGCGACGATCGCGAGCAGCAGCATCGAGGACTGGGCGGTGGCCGCGGTCGCGTTGAACGCGCTGACGGTCGCGCCCGAGCCCGCCGAAGAACATCGACGGCGCCCATGACGAGCAGGACGTTGCCGATGATCGAGCCGACGATCGACGCCTTGACGACCTCCTGCAGCCCCTCGCTCGAGCGCGAAGAAGCGCGATGATGAGCTCCGGGGCGTTGCCGAACGTCACGTTCAGCAGGCCGCCGATGCCCGGGCCCGCTGCGGGCCGCCAGCTCCTCGGTCGCGCGGCCCATCAGCGCGGCCGTCGGGATCACGCCCGAGCGCGCTGGTCGCGAACAGGACGACCGGGCCCGCGTGCAGCAGCTCGAGCACGATCGCGATCGGGATGAACGGGACGAGCAGGTACGGCCAGCCCGTGGACGTCAGCAGGAACGCGAGCGGACCGCGCGGTGTGGAGGCGTCGGCGGGCACGGGCCGCGGAGGATATGCGCCGCGGGGGCCGGAGCCGGTGCGGGCTCAGCCGAGCAGCGAGGCGCAGGCCTGCGCCTTGGCGAGATCGTCGCCGGCGGCCTGCACGCACTCGTCGTACGTCTGGCCCGACGCGCCGCCGCTCGGAGCCGCCGGCGCCGCGCCGCCGGACGTGCCCTGCTGCGCGCGCTGCTGGCCGAGGACGGCGAGCGCCGTGGTCAGCTCCGACAGCGGGCGCGGGTCGGCCGGCGGGGAGATCTTCTGCGGCTTGTTGAGCCCCGTGACGGCGAGGTCGAGCGCGACCGTCCCGTCCTTCTGCGTCGGCGTGTCGACGTCGAGCTTGATCGTGATGCGGCGCAGCTGATGGTCCTGCTCGCCCGTCCAGATGTCGACGCCGGCGCTCTGCACGGCCTTGGCGACCGCGCCCTGGGCGTCGCCGCCGATGCCCGCCGGCAGGCCGGCGATGGCGTTCAGGCCGGTGCCGCCGGTGCTGGAGAGGAGCTTGTCGAGGTCCTTGACCAGGCCGTTGAGGTCGACGTCCGCGCTGAGGTGGATGACCTTCTCCCCGTCGAGCGTCTCGACGCCCTCGTCCTGGACGTTGCGGATCCAGCCGCGCGGGTCGACCCCGAGCGTGCCGAGGTCCCCGGGCAGGCCGCCCTTGGAGCCGGCGTTCTGCGGGCCGAGCTTCTTGAACTCGCCGGGCGGCAGCGCGAACGCCTGCGTCCCGAGCTTGACCCAGCCCGACTCGCCGGTCGAGACGATCCCGATCGTGAAGCGGCCGTCCTTCGTGGCGAGCGTCACGTCGAAGTCGAACTTCGGCGAGCCCTTGCCCTCGGTGCGCTCGAACGGCCCGCCGAGGCGCACCGTCAGCGGCGAGGGCAGCCCGGCGATGCCCGGCCGCGCGGACGTCGATGCCGAGCTTCAGCCGCCCGCTGTCCACCGCCTCGGCCTTGCCGAAGGTGTCGTCGAGCAGCTTCTGGGTGCCCGCGTCCGAGCTCCCGCCGCCGGAGCCGCAGGCCGTCAGCAGGGCCACGGCGAGGACCGTCAGCGCGAGGAGCGGGATTCGGAGCGTGAGGCGCATCGGCGGCTGCAAGCCGGACTGCGACCGGCGAGCGGACCGGACCGTAGCATCGGGATCGTGCCCCGGCACCCGGTTGCCCTGCCGGCGCTGATGCTCGCCCTGCTCGCTCTGCCGGGAGCCGCGCACGCATCGGCGCCCGACGTCCTCGTGCTCGACGCGCGGGGCCAGGTCCGCGCGCAGCAGGACGCCTTCCTGCCGCCCGCGCGCACGAGCGAGCTGCCGCCGCCCGGCCTCGTCACGCCGCCCGCGCCGGCGCCCGTCCGGGCGAGCGCGTCGCTCGTCCGCGCCACCGTGCCCAGCCGGCTGCGCGCGCTGCAGCGCTCCGGGCAGCTCAGCGCCGACGACGCCCGCGACTACACGGCCGCCTACGCCCGCGCCCGCGCGCGTCGTCAAGCGCCTCAAGGGCGGCCCGCGCGCCGAGCTGGCGGCGGTGCTGCGCAACGCCGAGGCGCAGGCCTCCGACGGGCTCCTCACCGCCTCGCGGGTGAAGGTCGTCCTCATGACCGTCAAGCGCAACGCGCAGTGGTGGGGCGAGAACGGGCCGCTCGCGTACGGGCGGCGGATCCGCTTCGACGGCAGCCGGCTCGTCTGGCAGTCCTACCCCGGGCAGGGCGTCCAGATCCAGTGGCTCGGCACGTTCGGGCGCATGAACCAGCTGTTCCTCGCCAAGGGCTACGACACCGAGGTCGGCGCGATGGCCCGCGAGATCGAGTCCTACGCCGTGAAGCCGGGCCGGCGGGAAGGCCTGGGAGTACCAGTTCGTCTTCGGCGGCGGGCGCCCGCCGTGGGTCAGCGGGCTCGCGCAGGCCACCGGCATCCAGGCGCTGTCGCGCGCGGCCGTGCGCCTGAAGGACCCGCACTGGTTCGACGTCGCCCGCAGCGGGCTGGGCGTCTTCCGCAACCCGCCGCCGTCGGGCGTGCGCGTGAAGGCCAAGGAGGGCGCGCACTACCTCGCCTACTCCTACGCCCCGGGGCAGCGGATCTACAACGCCTTCCTGCAGTCGGTCATCGGCCTGCACGACTTCGCGATCTTCGCCAACGACCCGCTCGGGCGCCGCCTGTACCTCGACGGCGTGCGGCGCGCGCGCGTGGAGATCCGCGCCGCGGACACCGGCTCGTGGTCGCTCTACCAGCCGGGCGTCGCCTCCGACATGGGCTACCACAAGGTCCTGCGCGACTTCACGCGCGGGCTGTGCTCGCGGCTGAACGTCGACCGCCAGCGCGCGGCGATCGCGCCTGCGCGAGCGCCGGCGCAACCCCGGGGCCGTCCTGGGCGCCTTCGACCGCTACCCCGACTCGGCCCCGTTCTGCGTCGCCCAGCAGCGCTTCAACCGCTACCTCTACGCGCGGCTGAAGGCCCTCGGGCTTCCCGGCCCCTGGGGCTGAGCGGGGCGAGCGGCGTATCCTCGCCGCCGTGGCTCCGAGGACCATCCTCTACACCGGCAAGGGCGGCGTCGGGAAGACGTCGGTCGCCGCCGCGACGGCGCGGCGCCTGGCCGCCGAGGGCCGGCGCACGCTGCTCGTCTCCACCGATCCGGCGCACAGCCTCGCGGGCGTGCTCGGCGTCGCGGCCGGGTCGCGCCCGACGCCCGTCTCGCCGGACCTCCACGTCCAGCAGGTGAGCGCGCAGGACGAGCTGGACCGCCACTGGTCCGAGGTGCAGGACTGGCTCGGCGACCTGCTGCGGCGCAAGGGCGTCGACCGGATCGCCGCCGAGGAGCTGACCGTGCTGCCCGGCATGGACGAGCTGTTCGGCCTGCTGGAGATCGGCCGCCACTACGACGACGGCTTCTACGACGTCATCGTCGTCGACTGCGCGCCGACCGGCGAGACGCTGCGGCTGCTCTCGTTCCCCGACGCCGCGCGCTGGTGGCTCGACAAGGCGTTCACGCAGCAGAGCCGCATGGTCGCGGCGGCCCGCCCGTTCTCCCGCGGACTGCCGTCCGAGGGCGCCATGGACGACGTGCAGCGCGTCGCGCGCGGGCTGATCGCGATGAACGAGGTGCTGCGCGACCACGAGCGCGTGAGCATCCGCCTCGTGCTCACGCCGGAGCGCCTCGTCGTCGACGAGACGCGCCGCACGTTCACCTACCTCGGGCTCTACGGCTTCCTGACGGACGCGGTGATCGCCAACCGCGTGCTTCCCGCGAGGAGTCCGGCGACTGGCTCGCCGGCTGGCGCGCCCATCAGCGCGACGCTGCTCGGCGAGGCGCGCGACGCCTTCTCCCCCGTCCCGCTGCTGACCGCCCCGCACTTCGCGCAGGAGGTCCTCGGCCCGGAGATGCTCGACCGGCTCGGCGAGGAGCTCTTCGCGGGCGTCGACGCCGGCGCCGTCCTGCACGACCGGGTCACGCAGGAGCTGACGGTCGGGGCGCGCGAGGCCGAGCTGCGGCTCGACCTGCCGTTCGCGCACAAGGGCGACGTCGACGTCAAGCGCATCGGGAACGACCTGGTCGTGCGCGTCAACGGCTCGCGCCGCACGCTCGCCCTCCCGCCCGCGCTGGGCGACTATCGTCCGACCGGCGCCGCGCTCACCGACGGCGTCCTCCACGTGACCTTCGACCGCCCGGAGTCCGACGATGCCTGAGGAGACGCGCGCCGTCCGCGACCCGCTCGCCGACCTGCGCGAGCGCCTGGAGGCCACCCGCCAGGCCGCCGAGGAGCTGGCCGGCGAGGCCGCCGATGCCATCCGCGCCGATCGCGACGGCGAGGACCCGGGCCCCGGCTGGCGCACCACGCAGGAGCGCGAGGCGCTGCGCGACGACGTCGCCTCGCTCGCCGCGACGCTCGGAACGCTCGCCGAGCTCGTCCCGGAGGAGCTGCGCGCGCAGCTCGCCGAGGTGCTGCGCCAGGTCCTGCTGCTCGTGCGCGCGCTGATCGACTGGCTCGTGGAGCGGCTCCCGCAGGCGCGCGGCGCCGAGCCGGTGGTGCAGGACATCCCGGTCGTCTGAGACCGGCGCCCGGCGTACACTGGCGTACACTGCATGCCCGCAGCGGCCCCGACGACCTGGATTCTCACCGGCTCGCCCGAGAACTTCGAGGCCACGCGCGAGCACGGCTTCACCGTCATCGGGATGAAGGAGCGCCGCCGCAACCAGGCGCTCGAGATGGAGCCCGGCGACCGCATCGTCTTCTACCTGACGAAGGTCGGCCAGTTCGCCGGCGCGGTGCGCATCACCTCCGAGCATGTTCGAGGACCGCGAGCCGCTGTGGCCGGGCAAGCCGGGCAGCCCCGACCCCTACCCGTGGCGCTTCCACACCGAGCCGGAGCTCATCCTCGACGACGAGGACCGCCTGCCCGCCGAGGACGTCAAGGACGACCTCGAGCACATCCGCAAGTGGCCCGCCGAGCACTGGAAGCTCGCCTTCCAGGGCCAGCTGCGGACCGTCTCCCCCGCGGATGCCGACGTGCTCCTGGATCGCATGCGCGCGGCGGCCGGCGCCACGGCATGAGGATCCGCGCCGCGTGGCGCGAGCTGTTCGGCGAGCAGCGCCTGGCCGTGATCGCCGCGCTGGGACTCATCGGGACGATGTTCCTGCCCTGGTACCAGCAGACCGTCTTCGGCGTGGGGCCGCGCGGGCCCCAGAAGGTCGAGGACTCGCTGATCGCCTTCGAGTCGTGGGGGTTCGTCGAGGCGTCGATCCTGCTCGTCGCGCTCGCGGTCCTGCTGCTGCTCTTCCTGCGCGGCGAGCGCCGGGCGTTCCACCTCCCGTTCGGCGACGGGATCGTGATCGCGGCCGGCGGCGTGTGGGTGATGTTCCTCGTCTTCTACCGCCAGGTCGACAAGCCCGGCGGCGACGACGGCGGCGTGCTGAAGACGACCGTCGGCGTCAGCTGGGGCATCTTCGTCGCGTTCCTCTTCGGCGCGCTGCTCACGTACGCGGGCTGGCGGATCCATGCCCACCGCCGACCCGAGCCGCTGCTCGACGGCGACGACCCGCGCACCCCGGGCGTCGAGGGCGACCCGACGTCGATCGCCGGCGGCGAGGCGCTGACGACGGTCGCCGCGCCGGTCGCCGCCGACGAGCGTCCGACCCAGGCGATCCCGCCGGACGAGCGGCCGACGCGGGTCGTGCGGCGCGGCGGCGGATCCGGTGCGACCCGGCGCGGTGACGGGCAGTTCGAGGGGCAGCTGAGCTTTGATGATCCGGACAATCAGGAGCGGCTGACGTAGGTACGGCGCCTCCAGGCACGGCCGCCCTGGCAGGACAGGTCCGGGGTCGGGGCCGGGGACGACCCGGTCGGCGGGAGCCGACCTGGCCACCCACTCCGCCTCCTCGACCAGATCGTCCCCGGCCCCACGGCCCGGGCGTGCGGGCTGGGCGTCGGGAGGAGGGGACGCTCGCCCAGGCGGGTGGGGTGTCGCTCGGGCTCCGGCTTTCCTGGTTGGCTGGGCGGCGCTGCGAGGTTCCCGGACCTAGGCGGCCGACAGTTGCGCCATCACGTCCGCAAGGTCCCAGAATGCACGCAGCGACGCGATGCCGCGGCGTCGTCGAGGCGGAGTGGATCGCTGCGTCGTACCGCGCGCTTGCACCGCCCGCCGCCTGAATGGAGACGTCCGCGAGCACCAGCGCCTCGCCGTGCGTCTGGTGCACACGGCGCACGTCGAACCGCACGGACTCGAGGATGGCGATGCCGGCGTCCCAGAACTCGGCGATCGCTGCCGTGCCGCGGCGAGCCGGCGGCCGCCGACCGGATCCTCGACGGTCGCGTCATCCGCGAACAGGCCGAGCAAGTCCTCCCGCGCGCCTCGTTCAAGCGCCTGCATCGCGCGGCGCGCGACGGCGCCTGTCCCCTCATCTGTCATGGGCGCGACGTTACACTATGCCTGAGCGTGCCGCCGTCAGCCCGCTCAGTACCCGGCGATCCTCCGAGCCGGTCGCATCCTGCTCGAGCAGCATCCGCCGGAGCAGGTCAGCATGGCCTCGGTGGCCGCAGCGTCGGGCTACTCGCGCATGGCCGTGTACCGCCACTTCGGGTCGCGCGCCTGGATCTGCTGACTCGCGCCTGCTCGCCCACATCGACGAAGCCGAAGGCGCCGACGCGGCGGTGCGAGAGATCCTGGAACGCGCCCACCGCCGCTGAGACCATCGAGCGCCTCTCGGCGTGGTGGGCCGGCGACGGTGCCGCAGTTCGCGGGCGTCGCTCGCGGAGTCCTGGCCGCCAAGGACGCCGACCCCGACCTGCGAGCCGCATGGGACGACCGCATGCGCGACCGGCGCCGCGTCTGCGCGCGGTGGCCGGCCGTTCAAGCCATGAGCATCGCGCGCACGCCGTCGCCGACGAGCACTGGGTGCTCGTCTCGAGCCTCGCCGTGCTCTCAGACTCCACGCGCCGCGGCGTCCTCGAGCAGCTCGGCTGAGGAGGCCCGATCACCGACCTCGCGACCGGTCGAAGACCCCCACGGGCATGAGGAAGCACGTCGGCGTCCTCGAAGAGGCCGGACTCGTCGTCACCGAGGGTCGGCCGCGTACGGCTGCGGATCGAGCTCGCCGTCTCGAGGACGTGGCGGCGTGGATCGAGCGCTACCAGCGGATCGAGGACGCGCGCTTGCGCTCCGAGCGGGCGGGCGTGGTCGAGCGCGGCTGCTGACCGGTCGATGGGATGACGCTGCGGTCGTGGAGATGGACGTCGACAGTGGCGTACGCCTCATGGCGAGGGCATGGACTCTTCGGCAGGTCCTCGACGTGCGCCCCCATCGCGCATCGTCTGGACGAACGGCGAAGGAGGCGCTCGCGCCGCGGCACTGGCGCGGCGGACGCGTTGCGCGAGAATTCGTGCAACTGGATGAGCGCTCCTCGAGCTCGCGTCAAGGTCATGACCGGAGTTCATGTCGCCGCCGGCACGCCCGCGGGACGATCGCGACAGTCCCGCCCCTAGGGACAGGCAGTTGCACGCCGCGCCGCCGCCGTGAGACGGTCCCGCTCATGAAGCTCGACCAGTACCGGTCCGGCAGCGGCGAGCCGCTCCTCCTGCTGCACGGGATCTGGGAGGGCTGGCACAGCTGGACGCCGGTGCTCGACCGGCTCTCCGCTGAACGGGACGTGCTCGCGCTCACGCTTCCCGACCACCTCGGATCGCCGCCGCTCCCCGCCGGGACCGCGCCGACGTTCCAGGCCTGGGCGGACGCCGTCGAAGCGGAGCTTGATGCCGCGGGGTGGGAGCGTCCCGACATCGTCGGCAACTCGCTGGGCGGGCTGCTGGCGCTCGAGCTCGCCTCGCGCGGGCGAGCCCGGACCGTCGTCGGGGTCTCGCCCGGCCGGCATGTGGACGCCCGAGGAGGCTCGAGGCGTTCGTGAAGCAGTCCCGCCGGCTGCACCGCCCGGTCCGGGTGGCCCTGCCGGTCATGCGCCGGCTGGTCCGCAGCGATCGGGGACGACGCCTGTTGATGGCCGACAACTGCGTGGACCCGACCCGGATCCCGCCGGTCGAGGCGGAGCGCCTGCTGGCCGGGTTCGCCTTCTGCGACGTCGCCGGACAGCTGGCGGCGAACATCCGGCCGGACGGGTCGATGAATCGCATCGAGGCGCTCGACCGGGTGAGCTGCCCGGTGCTCATCCTCCACCCGACCGGCGACCGGATCATGTCGCGCGAGCATGCCGAGCGCTTCCTCCCGGAGCTCCCGAACGCCGAGCTGCGCGAGCTGCCCGACTGCGGACACACGGCGATGTTCGACGCCCCCGAGCGCGTGGCCACCGAGATCCTGCAGTTCACCTCGGCGAGCGCGCTGAGCGCGCCGGCACCTCAGACGCGGGCACCGCTCAAGTCCCGGGCTCGGCCGGCCGACGAGCATCCCGATGCTCGTCTTCACGCCCAACGGCCGCCTCGGCTACGTCACCTCGCTGGGCGACGGCGTGGCGCAGGTGCTGCTGTTCGAGGAGTACTTCGTGCGCGAGTTCGCCGCCGGCGAGCTGCGCCCGCTCGCAGCGCCGGCGGCCTGACCGGCCCTCAGGACCGGCCGGCCGCCCCAGCCCGCAGGAACGCGACCAGCAGGTCGGTGAACGCCGCGGGCGTCTCGAGCGGCGCGAGGTGCCCGGCGCCCTCGATGGTCACGGCCTCGCCGGCGCCCGGAAGCGCGCGCGCCAATCCGTCGGCCGCGTCGAGGAAGTCCGGCATGTCGTACTCACCGACGGCGACGAGCGCGGGGACGTCGAGGCGCTCGATCGTCGACGGATCGTCCTCCACGGGATCCGGTGGCTCGGGGGCGTCCTCGGGCACGTCGGCCTGCAGGACGAACGCCCGGCGCTGCATCTCGGCGACCTGCGCACGCAGCGCGGCGGGTGCATCCGCGAGCGTCCACGCGTCGACGACCGCGCCCACGGCGCCCTCGATGTCGCCCGCCTCCAGCGCCGCCTCCTCCGCCTGCCACGCCGCAGCGAGGCGCGGCGACGGATCGAGCTCGACCGGCGGGGCGCTGACGAGCACGAGCCCGGTCACCCGTGCCGGGGCGACGACCGCGAGGCGCAGCGCGACCGCGCCCCCGAACGAGTTCCCCACGACGACCGCGCGCTCGACACCGAGGCCGTCGAGGGTCTCGAGCACCGCGGTCCACGGCGCCGGCTCGCCCGCCACGGCCGGCGCGTCCCCGAAGCCCGGCAGGTCGAGCGCGATCGCACGATGCCCCGCGCCCGCGAGCACGTCGAGCGTCCCGGCCCACATCCGCCGATCGGCGACCCCTGCATGCAGCAGCACGACCGCGGGCCCGGCGCCGGCCTCGTCGTGCGGGAGCACCTACCCCCCGCCCCACACGAGCCACGGCACCGTCGCCGCCACGCCGGCGATGAGGATGCCCGCGATCACGAGGTCCTTGGACTCGACGAGATGGCCGGCCACGCCGACCGCGAACCCGAACACGAAGACGAGCAGGTAGGGCCAGATGTTGCCCTGGGTCCGGAAGTCCAGGACGTCCGCCGCGAGCGGCGCGAGGAGGGCGAGCACGAGAGGTACATATCATCACGTCCCTGATGCCCGTCTCTCCTGAATCGGCAGCCGAGTTCAAGCAGGGCCTGCGCGCCGTCGGCTACCTGCCCGGCGAGTCGACCGCGCTCGTCTCCTACCTCGCCGCCCGGCTCGGCAAGCCGGTGCTCGTCGAAGGGCCCGGCGGGCGTCGGCAAGACCGAGCTCGCCAAGGCGCTCGCCGAGCTACCTCGGCCGCACGCTCGTGCGCCTGCAGTGCTACGAGGGCCTCGACGAGGCCAAGGCGCTGTACGAGTGGAACTACCGCAAGCAGCTGCTGCGCATCCAGGCCGAGGCCGAGGGCACCGGCTGGCAGGCGGTCCAGGACGACATCTTCGGCGAGGAGTTCCTGCTCGCGCGCCCGCTGATGACGGCGATCGCCAGCCCGCGAGCCGGTCGTCCTGCTGATCGACGAGATCGACAAGACCGACCAGGAGTTCGAGGCGATGCTGCTCGAGCTGCTGTCGCGACTTCCAGATCTCGATCCCCGAGCTGGGCCGCGTCGAGGCGACGCACGATGCCGATCGTGCTGCTGACCTCGAACAACTCGCGCGAGCTGACCGAGGCGCTCAAGCGCCGCTGCCTCTACCTGTGGCTCGACTACCCCGACGCTCGAGCACGAGCTGGAGATCGTCCGCCTGCACGCGCCCGAGCTGGACGAGCACGTCGCGCGCCGGCTCGTCGAGGTCGTCGGGATGGTCCGCGAGCTCGACCTCAAGAAGCCGCCGTCGATCGCGGAGTCGATCGACTGGGCGCGCGCGCTGCTGCTGCTCGGCGCGGAGGACATCGACCCGAAGATGTTCCGCGACACGATGTCGATCATCGTCAAGCACCGCACCGATCTCGACGTCGTCGCCGAGCGCGTCGGCGTGAAGCTCGGCCTGCCGAGGATCGCCTCGGTGCCGCCTCTGCGGGCTAGCACCGGCGGGCCGTCGTCCGCGCGGCACGTCGCGCCGCGCCGCGCTGTTCGGCGGCACCCCGCAGGGCGAGCTGCCCGGCGGGCTCGCCGCGCACATCGTCGACTTCGGCGAGGAGCTGCGCGGCGAGGGCGTCGCCGTCGGGCACGACCGAGCTGCTCGACGCGTTCGCCGCGCTCGGCGAGGTCGCGTGGACCGAGCCGACGGACGTTCCGCGAGGCGCTCGCCGCGACGCTCGCCAAGTCGCCCGAGGACCGGCGCGATCTTCGACCTCGTCTTCGACCGCTTCTTCTTCCGCGCCACCGAGCTGCGCCGCCGTCCAGGAGGGCGTGCGCGAGACCGGCGACGGGCGGCAGCATGGACGAGGCCGGCGACGGAGCTGAACCTCGACGCGCTGCGCCGCGCAGATCGCCGCAGGCGATCCGCGACGGCGACGAGGGCGCGCATGCGCGACCTCGCCCGGCTGGCGATCGCCGCGTTCGGCCAGCAGGGCGAGGGCTCCGGCGTGCATCGGCGTCGACGTCCAGCGCATCCGCCGCTCGCTCGGCCTGCGCGCCGAGCCGCAGCCGGAGCTGCCGCAGGACGACCCGCGCCGCGAGGGCCTGCCGCGCGACCAGCATCCGCCGCTTCGAGCAGCTCCTGCGGCGCGAGCTCGAGCGCGGGCAGATCGAGCGCACCGAGCCGCTGCCCGCCGGCGCGCCCGCTGAACGAGCTCGACCGCGCGCTGCCGAGCGGCCCGCTCGCAGGACCTCGCGAGCGTGCACCGCGTCGTCGCGCAGCTCAAGCGCCGGCTGAAGACCCAGGGCCACGAGAACCGCGGCGCGCAAGCGCCACGCGCACGTCGACGTGCGCCGCACGATGCGCGCGTCGCTGGAGACCGGCGGCGTGCCGGTGGTCCTGAAGTACCGCCCGGTGCGCCCGCGCCGGCCCGAGCTCTTCGTGCTCTGCGACGTGTCGACGAGCGTCACGAGCGCGTCGGTCTTCTTCCTCTCCGTGCATGCACGCGCTGCACGACTCGTTCCGCAAGATGCGCTCGTTCGTCTTCATCGAGCGCGATCAGCGAGGTCACCGACGTCTTCGAGCGCGAGCGCGACTTCAAGGCGGTCACCGAGGCGATCGGCAGGGACGCCGGCGTCGCCGACATCTCCGGCTACACCGACTACGGCCGCGTCTGGCGCGAGTTCCGCGACCAGGTCGAGGACGAGCTGCACCCGCGCGCGACGGTCATCGTGCTCGGCGACGCGCGCACGAACGGCCGCGACCCGCGCGCCGACGTCTTCGCCGCAGATCGCCGCGAAGGCCGGCCGCACGTTCTGGCTGAACCCCGAGCCGCGGCTGTACTGGAACTACGGCGACTCGGTGATCCGCGCGTACGAGCAGTACTGCGAGGCGTACGAGTGCTGGACCACCGAGCAGCTCGAGGAGTTCGTCAAGGCGCTGACGGCGCCGGACGCGGCGCGGCGCTGACGGTGTTGTCGCCGGTCGTCCGATGAAGCTGAACTCCCCGGCCGGCGACCCTGCCGCCCCTCCCTCACTCGCGGGCGCCGTCGGTGGCCCGCTGGGCATGCTCGAGTCGGCCCTGCCCGCGGTCGTCTTCGTCGCCGTCTACAGCGTCTCCGGGTCGGACACGAACCTCTCGGCGACCGTCGCGGTGGGGCTCGCGCTCGTCCTGACGGTGGCCCGGCTGGCGCGCCGCGAGTCGCCGCGGCACGCCCTGTCCGGGCTCGTCGGCGTGGCGTTCGCCGCGTTCGTCGCGACGCGCAGCGGGCGCGCGGAGGACTTCTTCCTCCCCGGGCTGCTGGCCAACGCGGCCTACGCGTCGGCCTTCCTCATCTCGATCGCGGTGCGCCGCCCGCTCGTCGGCGTCATCGTCGGCGCGCTCGACGGCGAGGGCCAGGGCTGGCGCGACGAGCCGGACCGCATGCGGGCGTTCACGCGGGCGAGCTGGCTGTGGGCCGGGATCTTCCTGACGCGCCTCGCGGTCCAGCTGCCGCTGTACCTGGCGGGCGCGGTCGTCGCGCTCGGGGTCGCGCGGACGGCGCTGGGCATCCCGCTGTTCGCGCTCGGCCTGTGGCTGACGTGGCGCCTCGTGCACCGTCACCGCGTGCCGGCGACGGCGACCTGAGCGCCCGCGCCGCGCGCCACGCGCGAACGTCCCGGAACGCGCCCTGTAGGGGGTCAAACGGGACGTTCGGCGCGATCTGGAGCGCGCCAGGTACGGCGCCGCGACCGCGCCCCCGGGCTACCCTGGGACGCGTGCTCCGGTCGTTGCCGCTCGCCTTGGTGCTGGTCCTCTGCTGCGCCGCGACGGCCGCCGCGGACCCGGTGCAGCAGTTCGACGTCCAGCTGAAGAACGTCACGCCGCAGGGCCGGTTCGGGGTCGTCTTCACGTCGAACTCGTTCGACACGACCGGCGGCCCGCTGCCGGCGATGACCGAGTCGTCGGTGCGCATCGCGAAGGGCATCCGCATCAAGCCGCGCTTCCTGCGCACCGAGCGGCTGTGCCAGACCGGCAAGCTGCGGCTGATCCTGCTCGACAACCAGCCGCGCGGCGTCACCTACGAGCAGATGCTCGGCGACCTCACGAAGATCCGCAACCGCATCGCGCGCAAGCTGAAGCCCAAGAGCCTGGCGATCGTCGACGCCTGCCGCCGGTCGTACGTCGGGAAGGGGACGTTCATCGTCGACGCGCGCCCGTCGTTCCCCGAGGTCCTCCCCGGCACGCTGTACGTCTTCCTCTCCCCCGCCACCGCCAAGGGCGCGATCGGCGGGTTCGGCGTGATGACCTACTACGACCGGCGCGCGCCGATCATCCGCGACACCGCGCTGCTGCGCGACCAGCAGCCGGTCTTCACGGTCAACCTCTACGACGACCCGACCCCCGACGGGCTCTACGGCTACCGCCTCCAGCTCCTGCCCGACAACTTCGGGCGCCTCCCGTTCAGCGTCGCCGAGCTGCGCGTGGAGAGCCGGGGCATCGTCGAGACGACGCGGACCCGCGGCGGCCGGACGACGAGCGACTTCTGGGCGTCCCTGCCCAGGTGCCCCGCCTCCGGAAGCCTCCCGTTCCGGGCGGAGTACCGCTACCGGACGGGCCTGCAGACGAGCACCACCGTCCAGGTGCCGTGCCCGCGCTACACGCGCTGAGCAGCTAGGCGACGGCGGGAGCGCCGACCCGGGCCGCCGTTCCGTCGCGCGCGTGGACGATCTCGCGGGCGCGCTCGATGGCCTGCGGCGTCGTCGCGAAGAGGCGCCCGTCGCGGCGCAGGTCGTCCGCGACGCCCAGCGCCGCGAGCACGTCCTGCTGGTCGGACGCCACGCCGGAGAGCAGCACGACGATGCCGCGCCGCTCCAGGTGCGTGATCGCGTCCCCGAGCACGCGCGCGCCCGTCGCGTCGATCGTCGAGACCCGCGCCATGCGCAGGATCACGACGCGGACCTGCGCGACGTCGGTCAGCTCGAGCAGGAACCGGTGCGCCGCCGCGAACACGAGCGGCCCGTCGAGCCGGTAGGCGACGATGTGCTCGGACAGCAGCGCGCGCTCCTCCGCGGAGTGGTCGCCGGTCTCCAGCGGGACCTCGTCGAGCGTCGCCGACGCCGCGACGGCGCGCAGCGCCAGCACGACGGCGACCCCGACGCCGACGGCGACCGCGGTGACGAGGTCGACCGCGACCGTCACGACGAACGTCAGCGCCAGCACGGCCGCGTCGCTGCGCGTCGACCGCGCCAGGGCCAGCAGCGACGCGCTCTCGATCATCTGCACCGCCGTCGCGAACAGCACGCCGGCGAGCGCGGCGAGCGGGATCAGGCTGACGAGCGGCCCGGCCGTGAAGACGATCACCGCGAGGACGCCCGCGTGCACGACCGCCGACGAGCTTCGACGTCGCGCCGGCGCGGACGTTCACCGCGGTCCGGGCGATGGCGCCGGTCGCCGGCACGCCGCCGAACACCGGCGCGGCGAGGTTCGCCAGGCCCTGCCCGAACAGCTCGCGATCGGGGTCGGTCGTGTGGTTGACGCTCATGCCGTCGGCGACGGTGGCCGACAGCAGGCTCTCGAGCGCCGCGAGCGCGGCGATCGCCAGCGCCGACGGCAGCATCGCGCTGAACGTCGCCGGATCCAGGAAGCCGAAGGACGGCGCCGGCAGGCCCCGCGGGATGTCCCCGAGCAGGTCGGCGCCGACGGAGAAGACCTGCGCGACGACGGTCGCCAGGCCGACGGCCAGGAGCGAGAACGGGACGCCCGGCCTGATGCGCGCCCCGACGAGCATGATCGCCGCGACGCCGAGCGCGATCGCGATCGAGCCGGCGGACGGATCGCCCACGAAGGTCACGACGGCGTCGAGCGCCACGCGCCACACGTGGTCGTCGCCCGAGGCGCTCACGCCGAGCGCCACGGGCACCTGCTGGAGCGCGATGACGACCGCGATCCCCGCGGTGAACCCCTCGACGACGGGCATCGGCAGGTAGCGCACCAGCCGCCCGAGCCGGGCGATCGCCAGGACGACGAGGATCAGGCCGGCCATCGCGCCGACCATCAGGACGCCCTCGGTGCCGAAGCGCGCGACCACCGGCAGCAGGACGACGGTCATCGCCCCGGTCGGGCCGGAGACCTGGAGGTTCGACCCGCCGAAGACCGCGGCGACGGTGCCCGCGACGACCGCGGTGGCCAGGCCGGCCTGCGCGCCGAGACCCGACGCGACGCCGAAGGCGAGCGCGAGCGGCAGCGCGACGATCGCGACGGTGATGCCCGCGACGAGGTCGCGGCCGGGCGAGCGGCGCGCGTCCGTCCAGTCCGAGCGGCGCGGGAGCAGCGCCGCGATCCGTGCCCGCAGGCCCGTCGCCGCCATCAGGCGGGCTCAGCGGCGCGAAGCTCGCTGAGGAGCTCCTCGCGGTCCGTCAGCAGCTCCGTCAGGATCCGGCGAGCGGCCGTCATGACGTCCGACACGTCGGACGTCGCCAGCGTGTAGCGGACCGTCGCGCCCTCGCGTGCCGAGGCGACGAGGCCGGCGCGGCGCAGCACCGCGAGCTGCTGCGAGAGGTTCGACGGCTCGACGTCGATCTCCGCCAGCAGCTCATGCACCGCGCGCGGGCGCTCCTGCAGCAACTCGAGCACGCGGACCCGCACCGGGTGCCCCATGGTGCGGAACAGCTCGGCCTTCGCCTGATGCAGCGGAATCCCCATTGATTGAGGATTCTATCACTTGAAGAAGTCTTCAAGCAGATGGCGGGGTGCGCCTTCGCCCACGCGATGATCGTCCCCGTGCCGCTGACGACCTCCTCGTCGTCGGTGACGAGCACGGGCACGTCCTCCTGACCGGACAGCTCGCGGATCGCGTCGCGCTGCCCCCGCCGCGTCCACGGCAGGAGCTTGTACCCGCCGACGGTCTCGATCTCGAACTCGTGGCCGGCCTCGCGCAGCGCCCTGGCGGCGCGGCCGCACGGATGCCCGAGCGAGGCGCCGTGGTCGGACTGCCCACACGTGTAGAGCTTCATGGGCGGACCCTATGCCACCTATGGCAGCTGCGCGGATGCTCATCGTCGACACGGGTGAGGCCTGGACCGCGATCACGCAGCCCGCGCACGCGTGGCTCGCCGGGCAGCTCGCGCGGTCCTGGGGCACGGGCGACATCGCCCCGCCGGAGCCGCGCGCCGACGTCTGCCTGGGGATCGAGCAGCACGACGTCGCGTGGGCGGACTACGACCGCCGGCCGCCGCTGCACGCCGAGACGGGCCGCGCCGCGAGCTTCATCGAGGCGCCGATCCGCGAGCGGCACCTGATCTGGCACGACGCGCCCGAGCGGGTGCTGGCCCAGAGCCCGTGGGCGGCGCTGCTCGTCTCCCTCCACGGGACGAACATCCACACGCGCTACGTGAGCGTCGACCACCTGCCGCAGGAGGACGCCGACATCGTCCGCGGCTACCTCGCCGATCAGCGCGCGCTGCAGGACCGGCTCATCGCGATCGCCGGGACGACCCGCCCGGCGGCCGAGCGCCAGGCCGAGCTGCTCTTCGCCCTCGACGCGCTGTCGCTCAGCCTCTGCCACGGCTGGCCCGAGCGCGAGCTGCCGGCGGTCGACGGGGTCGTCATCCGCTACCTCCCCACCGGCGAGCGCGAGGCGACGCTCGACCCGTGGCCGTTCGCCGAGCCGCAGGTCCGGGCGACGCTCGGCGCCCGGACGCTGACCGAGCGCTTCACGGACGAGCGAGACGATGCAGGCCGCGCTGGCGAACGCCCCGTCCGAGCGCCGCACGTACACGCTGCCGGGCCGGCGTGACGCCGGCGTCCATCAGGCGCGACGCGCTCGCGATCGGGCTCGCGACCGGCGCCTACGCCGTCTCGTACGGCGTGCTCGCCGTCGCCTCCGGGCTCTCCGTCGCGAAGACCTGCGCGATGTCGGTGCTCGTCTTCACGGGCGCCTCGCAGTTCGCGGTCGTCGGCGTGCTCGGCGCGGGCGGCGGCGTCGCCGCGGCGATGGCCCCCGCGCTGCTGCTCGCCGCGCGCAACGCGCTCTACGGGCTCTCGCTCGTCTCCGTCATCCGCGGGCGCCTCCCGGTGCGCGCCGCGCAGTCCCAGCTGATCATCGACGAGTCCACCGCGATGGCGCGGGCGCAGCAGGATCCGGTGCTCGCCCACCGCGCCTTCCTGCTGACGGGCCTGAGCGTCTTCGTGTTCTGGAACCTCGGCACGCTCGCGGGCGCGCTGCTGGGGTCCGGCCTCGGCGACCCGCGGGCGCTCGGGCTCGACGCGATGTTCCCCGCCGCCTTCCTCGCCCTGCTCGCGCCGCAGCTGACGACGCAGGCCGCACGCGTCGCCGCGGTCTGCGGCGGGCTGCTGGCGCTCGTCCTCGTCCCGCTCGCCCCCGTCGGCGTGCCCGGTCCTCGCCGCGGCGCTCGGCGTCATCCCCGGCGTCCTGGTCATGCACCGCGCGGCGAGGGCCGCCGCGTGAGCTGGGCGGCGATCATCGCGCTCGGCGTGGCCGCGTACGCGCTCAAGGCGATCGGGCCGGTGATCGTCGGCGGACGCCACGTCCCGCAGGACGTCACGGAGATCCTCAGCCTGATCGCCGTCCCGGTGCTCGCCGCGCTCATCCTCGTGCAGACGTTCGACGGCGCCGGCCGCCTCGTGGTCGACGCGCGCGTGCCGGCGATGGCGGTCGCGGCGCTGCTCGTCTGGCGGCGGGCCCCGTTCCTCGTCGTCGTGCTGAGCGCCGCGGCGACCGCCGCGCTGCTGCGCGCGCTCGTCTGAGCGCTTCCGCGGCGGATAGGGTCCGCGGCGATGACCGACCAGCAGTCCCACGCACTCCCCGAGGACCCCGCGCTCGCCGAGGTCGCGGCGAGCCTCCAGGGCGCGGGGCACTGGGGCTGGGTCGTCGACCCGCAGTGGCGGATCCTCTTCGTGACCGACGAGCTGCGCCTCACGTTCGGCGGGAACGTCGAGCTCGCGGACTGGCCGGTCGGGGTGCACATGTTCAGCCCCGAGTTCCTGGCGGCGACGCGCGCAGTTCCGCTTCGGGACCACGAGCGACGAGCTCTTCCGCAGCAACTTCGCCGCGGTCGGCGGCTGGGTCCTCACCGACACGCCGGGCGGGCGTGACGAGCTGCGGACGATCGTCGACCCCGTGCTGCACGACATGGTCGACACGATCGAGCCGCACGACGAGGCGGCCCACTGGTTCGCCGGAGCGGGTACGGGCATCGTCGAGACGGTCGGGGTGCACGTGTTCGGCTTCCGCGTCCGCGACCGCGACGGACGACTCGCCGGGACCGCGATGATGACGAAGCCCGCAGCGGGCATGGCGACCCTCGGCTCGATCACGTCGATGGGCGACGCGCGCCACTACCAGCGGATGCTGCAGGTCGCGAAGGCCGGCCGGCGGCCCGCCGCGATCCTGTTCGCCGACCTGGAGGGCTCCTCCCCGCTGTCCCGGCGCCTGTCCACGGCGAGCTACTTCGCGCTCGGCCGCCGGCTCGTGCGCGCGTCCGACGCGGCGATCATCGAGGCGGGCGGAATCCCGGCGGCCGCCACGTCGGCGACGGCACCGTCGCGTTCTTCCTCACCGAGACCGTGCGGCTCGGAGTCGGCCGCCGCCCGCGCGTGCATCACCGCGGCGCGGTCGCTGCGGACGGCGCTCGACGGCGTCGCGCAGCGCAGCGGGCTGGAGCCGCAGGACGTCGTGCTGCGCTTCGGCCTGCACTGGGGCTCGACGCTCTACGTCGGGCAGCATCACGACCGGCGGGCGCTCGGAGGTCACCGCGCTCGGCGACGAGGTCAACGAGGCGGCACGGATCGAGGCCTGCGCGACCGGCGGCCGGATGCTCGCCTCGAAGGCGCTGATGGAGCGCCTGGAACCCGACGACGCCGCGGCCCTCGACCTCGACCCCGACCGCATCACCTACACCGCGCTCGGCGACCTCGACACGGCGACCGAGAAGGCGCGACGCGACGCGCCGGCGATCGCGGTGTGCGAGGTGTGAGCGCCGTCGACGACTACCTCGCCGAGGTCCCGCCCGACCAGCGGGCCGCGCTCGAGCACCTGCGCGCGACGATCCGCGCCGCCGCGCCCGACGCGACCGAGGCGATCAGCTACGGCATGCCGGCCTTCAAGCAGGACGGCCACGGCCTGGTCGGCTACGCCGCCTTCAAGGCGCACTGCAGCCTGTTCCCGATGAGCGCGGCGATCATCCCCGCGCTGGCGGACGCGCTCGAGGGGTTCACGACGTCGAAGGGCACGATCCGGTTCACGCCCGACGCGCCGCTCCCGGACGCGCTCGTCACGCGGATCGTGCAGGCGCGCCTCGCCGAGCTCGCCGCGCGCGGCTAGGGTCCGTCACATGTGGCCCGTCATCATCACCGTCGTCGTCATGATCCCGCTGCTGGTCCTCGCCTGGGTGAAGATCCGCCAGCGCTGACGCGCACTACCTCCAGCGCCACTGCGGCCCGTAGCGCCAGACGTCGCCGTCCACGCGCTTCCAGTTCTCCGGGTCGCCGAAGTCGAACGTCTCCCGGTCACCGCCGAACGTCAGGATCGACGGCCGCAGCCCGCCGGCGCGCACCGCGAGCGCGTCGAAGTCGTACTTGATCTCCGCGGGTGAGCTCGCGTTCCACGGCGCGTCGGGCAGCGGGCTCCAGCGGGCGCCGTCGCGGCTGGCCCACATGTCGACCGGGTTGGCCGGCAGGCCGAACCCGCCGAAGCAGACGATGCGGTCCATGACGACCACGCACTGGTGGCCCGGGCGCGGGGACCACGCGGCCGCCGCGGTGACCTGCTCCCAGTCGCGCCCGTTGCGCGTGCGCCAGACGTCGTTGTAGTAGGGCGGGCAGCGCTGCGTCTGCGGCGTGCAGATGAACCCGTCCTCGCCGCCGAGCAGGTAGATGTAGCCGTCCTTGACGACCGCCGCCGCGCCCGCGCGCGGCGCCCACGGCGCGTGCTCGGTCTCGCGCGTCCAGCTGCGGCCGTCGGCCGAGGACCACACGTCGTTGTAGTAGATGCGCGCCGGCCCGCCGGGGCCGACGATCGCGGAGTCGTCGTTGCGCGACCCGCCGAAGACGTAGAGGCGCCCCTTGAAGGACACGGCGCTCAGCCCGGCGCGGCCCTCCCAGCGGCCGGAGCCGGGTCCGGCCGGCGTCTCGCGGGTCCAGGTCGCCCCGTCGCGGCTCGACCACACGTCGTTGAAGAACTGCGAGACCGGGATCTGCGGCGGCACGCCGGGCGGGCAGCCCTGCGGGCCCTGGCAGGCGGGGTTCGGGATGACGTTGAAGTCCTGGCCGCCGATGACGACCATGCGGTCGCGGTGCGTCACGGCCTGGAAGTACGCGCGGGCGGGCCACTGGCCGTCGGCGGTCTTCTTCCAGCTGGCGCCGTCGTCGCGGCTGCGCCAGACGTCGCTCCAGATCGTGCTCGCCCCGGGCACGGGGACGATCTGCGGATCCAGCGGCGTGCGGCCGCCCATGACGTACAGCCGGCCGTGCAGCTCGACGGCCTGGAGCCCGGCGCGCTCGGTCCACTCCGTGTCGGCGTTCGTCTCCGACCAGCCGTAGCCCGCCAGGACGGCGTTGCCGCCGAAGAACGCGGACGCGCTCGCGGGCACCGCCGCGAGCAGGGTCGCCAGGACCGTGAACAGCGCCATCAATGGCTTCATGACATCTCCCCCGTGGTCGCCGCGGCCGGACCGCGCGGCAGTCCCGCGGACGGTACCCGGGGTCTCGCGCCGGGAACAAGGGCGCCGGGCGACCGGGCGCATCGGCGCTCGGCGGGCGGGTGCGCGGCGGGCCGTATGCTCGGCCGGTGGCCCGCACCTACGACGCCATCACCGACCACCTGCGCGCCTGGGTCGCGCGGCAGCCGATGTTCTTCGTCGCGAGCGCGCCGCTGGCGGCCGACGGCCACGTCAACGTCTCGCCCGAAGGGACCGGGCGGCGTCGCTGAAGATCCTCGGTGACCACCGCGTCGCCTACCTCGACATCGGCGGCAGCGGCGCCGAGACCATCGCGCACCTGCGCGAGAACGGCCGGATCGTCGTGATGCTGTGCGCGTTCGAGGGCCCGCCGCGCATCGTCCGCTTCCACGGCCGCGGTGAGGCGATCCTGCCGGATGACCCGAGGTTCGAGGAGCTGCTGGCCGAGGGCGGGTTCGAGGACGCGTCGCTGCCGCAGGCGCGCCGGTCGATCATCGTCGTCGACGTCACCCGGGTCAGCGACTCGTGCGGCTACGGCGTCCCGCTGATGACGTTCGACGGCCTGCGCGACCACCACGCGCTGTCCACCGAGAAGGCGCTGCGCACGCTCGGGCCCGACGGCTACGCCGCCAAGCGCGCGGCGCAGAACGCCCGCAGCCTCGACGGACTGCCGGCGGTGGACTAGGTGGGTCGGAGGGCGGGCCCGCGTAACGATGAGCGCACGAGCTGAGACCGACGGTCCATGATCGTCGACCAGCTGTGGCGCTACCCGGTGAAGTCCCTGCGCGGCGAGCCGCTCCAGCGGGCCGATGTCACGCCCGACGGCATCGCCGGCGACCGCATCGTCCACGTCCAGGGTCCGCACGGCGTGATCACCTCGCGCACGAAATCCCGCCTCCTCGGACTCGCCGGCACCCTGGGGCCGGACGGCGCCCCGCTCATCGACGGCCGGCCCTGGGGCGACGAGCGCTCGCGCGCGGCTGTCCGCGAAGCGGCCGGCGCGGACGCCGAGCTGGTCGCCTTCGACGGCCCGGAGCGGTTCGACATCATGCCCCTGCTGGTGGCGACCGACGGCGCGATCACCGCGTTCGGCCGCGACGGACGCCGGCTTCGCCCGAACATCGTCGTCGGCGGCGTCGAGGGCCTCGCCGAGCGCCACTGGCCGGGTGGACGGCTGCGGATCGGGGAGGTCGTCATCAACCTCGACTCGCTGCGCGGGCGCTGCATCATGACGACCTTCGACCCCGACACGCTCGAGCAGGACGTCGACGTGCTGCGGGACATCAACGCACGCTTCGGCGGGGAACTGGCGCTGAACGCGTTCGCCGAGTCGGCGGGGACGATCGCCGTCGGCGATCACGTCGAACTGCTGCCCTGACGCCACCCGCACGCCGCCGAGGATCGCGGTACGGCACAATCCCGTACCCCAACGTGACGCCTGCGTCACGAACCGCCCCAACGGGCACTGCAACGAACCTCAAGGAGTCGATGATGGGAAGCGCTGAAGCGCTGGTCTTCGATGCGATCCGCACGCCGCGCGGGAAGGGCAAGTTCAACGGCTCTCTCCACGGCACCAAGCCGGTCGATCTGGTCGTGGGCCTGATGCACGAGACGCTCGTGCGCAATGAGAAGCTCGATCCGTCCCGCGTGGACGACGTCGTGCTCGGCTGCGTCTCGCCCGTGGGCGACCAGGGCGCCGACATCGCGAAGACCGCGGCGATCAAGGCCGGCCTGCCGGACACCGTCGCCGGCGTCCAGCTCAACCGCTTCTGCGCGTCCGGCCTGGAGGCCGTGAACATCGCCGCGCAGAAGGTCGCCTCCGGCTGGGAGGACCTCGTCTTCGCCGGCGGCGTCGAGTCCATGTCGCGCGTGCCGATGGGCTCCGACGGCGGCGCCTGGGCGATGGACCCGGAGACGAACTACGACACGTCGTTCGTCCCGCAGGGCATCAGCGCCGACCTCATCGCCACGATCGAGGAGTTCAGCCGCGACGACGTCGACGCCTACGCCGCCCGCTCGCAGGAGCGCGCCTCCACGGCGCAGGCCGAGGGCCGCTTCGCGAACTCCGTCATCCCCGTCAAGGACCTCAACGAGCAGGTCGTCCTCGACAACGACGAGTTCATCCGCGCGGGCACGACCGTCGAGACGCTCGGCGGCCTGAAGCCGTCGTTCGCCGCGATGGGCGAGATGGGCGGCTTCGACGCCGTCGCGCTCCAGAAGTACCACTGGGTCGAGAAGATCAACCACGTCCACACCCCGGGCAACTCGTCGGGCATCGTCGACGGCGCGTCGCTGCTGACGATCGGCAACGAGGCCACGGGCAGCGCGCTCGGCCTCACGCCGAAGGCGAAGATCCTCGCGACGGCCGTCTCCGGCGCCGACCCGACGATCATGCTCACCGGCCCCGCGCCGGCGAGCCGCAAGGCGCTCGAGAAGGCCGGCATCACCGCC
>CAWGLQ010000002.1:0-90812 GCA_963823375.1 uncultured Actinomycetes bacterium
GACGCGACCGAGGAGGACCGGGCATGATCGTCCGCATCTCGGGCGAGGGCCAGTGGCAGCTGGCCGACAGCGTGCGCGAGCGCGTCAACGAACTCGACAACGCCGCGGTCGCGGCCGTCGACGCCGGTGACGAACCCGGCTTCCACGCCGCGTTCGACGGCCTGCTCCAGATGGTGCGCGCCGACGGCGAGCGCCTGCCCGCCGACGACCTGCACCCCTCCGACGTGATCCTCCCGCCCGCCGACCTCACGTTCACCGAGGCGGGCGAGGAGTTCACGGGCGAGGGGTTGATTCCGGACTGAGAGCGGCCCCTCGCTCTCCGTGAGGGCGGCTGGCCGACCAGGAGATCGATCAGCCCGTGCCTTCGGCACGGGCTGTCCCGCCAGGGGGCCGTGCCGTTCCCTTTTCGTAGAACTCGGCCTCCCAAGGCGACGGGACGAACGCCTCGTCGGCGGGGCCGCCGACCGCGAAGACGACGGTGCCGTCCTCCAGGGCGACCGCCTTCCGGCGCAGCGCCGGGTTCTCGAGGAAGACGATCCCGCCCTTCGGGACGTCGAAGCTCTCGCCGTCGACGGTGAAGCGGGCGGCGCCGTCGAGCACGAGGTAGATCTCCTGGTGCCCGGCGGGCTCGTCGTCGCTCGGCAGCTCGTCATGCTCCTCGATGACGATCTCCCCGGCGCTCGTGGCGACGTACGCGTTGGTCCCGAACGCCCGGATGCCCAGCTCCTGGCGCACGGGCTTCCAGTCGGGCATCGTGGCGTCGTCCGCGAAGCGGATGGTCTCGATCTCGTCGAGGTGCAGGGTGCGGTAGCCGTCGCTCATGCGCCGGACCCTACCCGCGGGGCGGATAGGCAATCGCGCGTTGTGGCGATCGGGGCATCTCGATGCCGCTGAGCGGGCTCGAGATGACGCGATCGTGCACGGCCCGCCGGGGGGCCGTGCAACTACAGCCCGTTGACGTGGCGTGCCCGGAAGCCGCGGTTCGTCCGCAGATTCGGGCGCCAGCGGGGGCCCTTGCCGCCGCGCGGGTCGCCGGCGGCGCTCGTGTCGAGCCGCAGGCCCGCGATCACGACGTATGCGTGACCGGGGTTCGTGTAGACCGTGATCCAGTCGCCCTTGCCCGCGAGACCCCACTTCATGAAGGTCCCGGAGTCCATCGGCGTGTCGATCAGGTCGCCGCCCTTGAGCGCGTAGGAGACGGTGCCGGAGCAGTCGTATCCGCGGTCCTCGAAGCGCTGGTGCCCGCCGCCGTAGATGTACGGCTTGCCGATGATGCGGTTCGCGGCCCAGATCGCCTGCTGCACCTCGGCCGGCGCGTTGGCGGGAGCCGCGGCGGAGCCGTCGGCCATGAGCTTGGCGCGCGTCCCGGGGACGACCTGGACGTCGGCCGCGTTCGGGGCGCCGAACGCCTGACCGCCGACGACGACCTGCTGGGAGACGGCGGAGGCCTGAGTCTGCTTGACCTCGGCGCTTGCGGAAACGGGAACCACGGCGCAGCCGGCCAGAGCGGCCAGGATGCAGAGGTTCGTTGCGCGAAGTCGCACTCGGATCAGGTTCTCGTTCGTCCGCCTCCGGGGTTAGCTGACGGGCTGGCGCTGTGCGCCTCACGCGGAATCACCACGCGACTAGCCCCAAAACTCTGGGTCCCCCGGTCTCCGCTCAAGCGAAGATTCGGCGTCGTTGATCGCGGCACTGTAGCGCAGGGCGTCGGACGGAACGCCTCGGGCGCGTCTCGTTCGCCCCTCCGGGCCCCGCATTTCCCGCTCAGAGCGGGAATCCGCGACCGGCGGCTGTGAGGCCCGCCCCCGCTACGCTCGCCCGCGATGGCCCCGCCGCGCCGCATGCCCGCCCTGCTCACCGCCGCCGTCCTGGCGTGCACGCTCGGCGCGTGCGGCTCTGGCAGCGGCGACGACGACGCGACGACCAGCACGGTCACGGTGGGCGGGCAGCAGGCCGGCGCCCCGGCCGCTCCGACGATCGACGGCTACCCGGCCACCGCCACGAAGAACACCACGCGCGTGACGACGGCCGACTCCGTCGACACGGCCGCCGCGGTCGCGCGCATCGTCTTCCCGGGAGGCGGCGAGGGCCAGCTGCCCGACGCCGTCGCGCTCGCGGACGCGGGCGACTGGCGTGCGGCGCTCGCCGGGGCGGTGCTGATGGCACCGCCGCTGCGCGCCCCGCTGCTCTACACCGAGAACGGCGAGATCCCCGACGTCACGGCCGACGCCCTGAAGGCGCTGAAGCCCAAGGGCTCAGCAGCGCGCCAACGGCGCCCAGGCGATCCGGCTCGGCCCGGCCGCCGGCCCGTCCGGCCTGCGCGTCACCTCGCTCCCCGGCGCCGACCCCTACACGCTCGCCCGCAACATCGACGACTACCGCTCACGCGTCGCCGGGCGGCCGAGCGCCGCGGTGATGGTGGTGCCGGCCGAGGCGCAGCAGTTCGCGATGCCCGCCGCGGCGTGGGCGGCCAAGTCCGGGGACCCCGTGCTCTTCACCGAGCGCGACCGCCTGCCCGGGCCGACCGCCGCGGCGATCCGCGCCCACGGCCGTCCGCGCATCTACCTGCTCGGCCCCCCGAGCGTCGCGTCCCCCGCCGTCGAGGGCGCGCTCTCGAAGCTCGGCACCGTCACGCGGATCGCCGCGGCCGACGCACCGAGCACCGCCGTGGCGTTCGCGCGCTTCCAGGACGGGGCGTTCGGCTGGGGCATCGTCGACCCGGGCCACGGCTTCGTGTTCGCGAACCCGGGCCGGCCGGGCGACGCCGGCGCGGCCGCGCCGCTCTCGGCGAGCGGCATGTACGGCCCGCTCCTCGTCACCGCTCCGGGTGGCTCGCTTCCGCGGTCGGTGGCCGAGTACCTGCTCGACGTGCGGCCCGGCTACTCCAGTGACCCGGTGCGCGGGGTTTACAATCACGGCTGGATCGTCGGCGACCCGCGGGCGGTGGGCGTCGCGGCGCAGGCCACGATCGACGGCCTGCTCGAGATCGCCCCCGTCAAAGCCAGGAAGCCGTGAGCGAAGCCGAGAACCCCACCCGCAGCAGCGCCCCGCAGGTCACGGTCGAGGACGTCCGCGAGCTGTGCGGCGCCTCCACCCCGCATTTCGCGCTGCAGATCCGCAACCGGATCGCCCGCCTGATCGCGACGCTCCCCGCCGACAGCCCGGCGCGGCTGCTCGGCGAGCAGGAGATGGAACGACTCAGGACGCTCGGCATGGACGGCGAGCAGCGCGGGCACCGCGCCGAGGCGGGGCTCACGCCGCTCGCCTCCGTGAACGACCGGCCGGACGCCTGAGCACCCAGCGCCCCTCGCGATGACCGACGCGGCCGCGCAGCGCCCCGACGGCATCGACGGCAGCGCCCTGCCCGGGCCCTACCCCGTGGGGATCTGGGCCAAGGGCTTCCAGGAGTTCCTGCGCAGCCGGCCCCGCGTGCAGCTCTTCGGCGAGGTCTGGAACCTGCGCCGCTCGCGCGCGAAGGCGTACTTCGAACTGCGCGACGGCGAGGGCGCGGCGCAGTGCTCGATCTGGGGCAACCGGCTCGACGCGCTCGGCCTCCCCGAGGGCGCGCTCGCCGACGGGGCGCAGGTCGTCGTCGCGGGCGGGCCGGACTATTACCCCGGGAGCCGCACGGCCTCACCCGGCTTCTCGTTCGAGGTGACGGGCCTGCGCATCGCCGGCGAGGGCGACCTCCTGGCGCAGCTCGCGGAGCTGCGCCGGCGCCTGGAGACCGAGGGCCTCTTCCTCCCTCAGAAGGAGCTGCCCCGCCCGTCGCTCCCGCGCACGATCGGCGTGGTCACGGGCGAGGGCGGCAAGGCGCGCGACGACGTGCTCGCGGGGCTGCGGCGCCGGGGCTGGGCCGGGCGCCTGGTCTGGGCGTTCGCGCCCGTGCAGGACCGCCGCGCGGCCGGCGCGGTCACGGCCGCGCTCCAGGACCTCGCCGCGATCGACGAGGTCGACGTCATCGTCGTCGCGCGCGGCGGCGGGTCCCTGGCCGACCTCTTCGCCTTCAGCGACGAGACGCTCTGCCGCACCGTCGCGATGCTGCGTGTCCCGGTCATCGCCAGTGTCGGGCATCACACCGACCGGATGCTCATCGACGACGTCGCCGCCGTCAGCTGCTCGACCCCGACCCACGCCGCCGAGGCGGCGGTCCCGCTCGATCTCGGCGCCGAGCGCGCGCGCATGCTCGCCGGCGCCCGCACGCTGCACCGGCACGCGGCGCGCGCCGTGCTCGACCGCGCCCGGATCCTGGCCCGCCACGCGCGTGTGCCCTCCGACCACCTCGCGCGGCAGCGACGCGACCTGCACCAGTCCCTGCGCGAGCTGCGCGCCTCGGCCCAGCGTCGGACCGGCGACCGGCGCCAGGGGATCGCCACGCGCGCGCTCGTGCTGCAGCGCAAGGCGACGGCGGGAGCCGGCGCGGAGGCAGCGGCGCGCCGCCGGTCGCTGGAGGGGCTGGCGCTCGCGCTGGCCGCGCACGACCCGCGCCGCGTCCTGGAGCGCGGATACGCGATGGTGGACGACCGCGACGGCGACGTGATCACGACGGCCGCGCGGGCCCGCGAGGCGGGCGAGGTGCGCATCACCTTCGCCGACGGCTCGCTCGGAGCGACGATCGAGGACGACCAGACATGACCGACGACCAGCGCACGTACGAGACCGCGACCGCCCGCCTGGAGGAGATCATCAGGCGCCTGGACACCGGCGAGGCCGGCCTGCGCGAGACCCTCGACCTGGTCAAGGAGGGCCGCGGCCTGGTCGAGTACTGCGCCGGCGAGCTCGACGCCGTCAGCCAGGGACTCGAAGAGCTGCGCCTGGACGAGCTGGTCGCCCGGCTCGAAGCCCAGGGCGCCCCATCACCCGCCGACGAGGAGACCCGCCCATGAGCACCTATGACCTGCTCGCCGACCTGCCCCTGCAGATCGACGGCTACGAGCTCGAGTCGCGGGAGGCCCACGTCTCCAGCGGCTTCCTGCGCCGCAGCACGACCTACCACCTGCAGGGAGGCGGACACGAAGGGCTCGGCGAGGACGTCGGCTACGACGGCGACGACCAGCTCGCCCTGCAGACCGCGGGGCCCGTCCAGCCGCTCGCGGGCAGCTGGACGCTCGGCTCGTTCTGCGATCACCTCGAGACGCTCGACCTCTGGCCCGAGCCCGCCCGGCACGCCGCCTCGCGCGACTACCGCGTCTGGGGCTACGAGTCCGCGGCGCTGGATCTCGCGCTGCGCCAGGCCGGCATGTCGCTGCACGCGCATCTCGGGCGCGAGCCGCGACCGGTGACGTTCGTCTGCTCGCTGCGCCTGAACGATCCAGAGGAGGCTCCGGACGTCGGCCGCGTCACGCGCCTGCTGGAGCGGTATCCGACGCTGCGGTTCAAGCTCGACCCGACGCCGGAGTGGGACGCGGCGATCATCGCGACGCTCCAGCAGACCGGCGCCGTGGACTCGGTGGACCTCAAGGGCCTCTACGAGGGGACGGTCGTCGACACGGTGCCCGACCCCGCGTTCTACGCACTGATCGCCGAGTCGTTCCCGCAGGCCTGGATCGAGGACCCCAAGCTCACGCCCGAGACGGATGCCGCGCTGCTGCCCCATCGGGGCCGCATCACCTGGGACGCCAACATCCACAGCATCGAGGACGTGGACGCGCTCCCGTTCCCGCCGCAGATCGTGAACGTCAAGCCGAGCCGGTTCGGCCCGCTGCGCCGGCTCTTCACCATGTACGACACGTGCGCCGAGCGCGGGATCGGCATGTACGGCGGCGGCCAGTTCGAGCTCGGCGTCGGCCGCGGGCACATCCAGTACCTCGCGTCCGTCTTCCATCCCGACGGTCCCAACGACGTGGCGCCCACCGGCTACAACGAGCCCCAGCCGCCGGACGGCCTGCCCGCCAGCCCGCTCCCCGTGGCCGCGCACGACACCGGGATGCGCTGGGGATGAGCGAGGTCCCCGAGGGCTGGGCCTTCACCCACGCAGACCACGTGCGCTTCGGCGACCTGGACGCGATGCGCCACCTGAACAACGTGGCGTTCCTGCAGTTCTTCGAGAGCGCGCGGATCGCCTACATCACGACGGTCATCCCTTCGCACCGGCCCACCGAGCCGGAGGACGACTGGGGCCTCATCTTCGCCGAGTGCCACATCAACTACCGCGCACCGGCCTTCTTCGACGAGGAGATCCGCACGCACGTGCGCCCGTCGCACCTGCGCCGCTCGAGCGTGCGCATCGAGTTCCTCATGACGAGCGGCGGCGACGGGCGCGTGCTCGCCGAGGGCTGGGGTGCGCTCGTCGGCTACGACTACGTCGCGGGCGCCGCCTGCCCGCTGCCGGACGTGCTCGTCACCGCGCTGGAGCGCGACGGCGCGGCGAGCGCGGCCTGACCGGGGCGCTCAGCCGAGCTCGGCCAGCTCGTCCTTCAGCCACTCGATCAGCCGCCGCGCGTCCGGCATCTGCTCACGGTCGGCGACGATGCCGAAGTCCACGCTGCCGCAGTAGCTCATCAGCGTGATGTTGAGGCCCATCCCGTCGGTGATGACGGACACCGGGTAGTTCGCGACGAGCCGCGCCCCGGCCATGTAGAGCGGCACCTGCGGTCCGGGGACGTTCGAGATCACGAGATTCCACGCCGGCCGTCCCGGCCGGCTGGTCGAGAGCCGGAACGTGAGCTGCGCGGCCTGCGCGAAGACCGCCGGCGGGATGAAGTTGTTGGCGTCCTGCAGCAGCTCGGCCGGCAGCGCGCGGTAGCGCTCCTTCATCTCCGCGAGCCCGTCGTGGGTCCGCTGCAGGCGCAGCACCGGGTCGGCGATGTCCGTGAACAGCGGCGCGCTCATCAGCAGGATGCGGTTGCCATACGTGCCGATCTGGTCGCCGGTGCGCACCGACACCGGGATCTGCGCGACCAGCGGCTCGTTGGGCAGCTCGTCGTGCTCCAGCAGCCAGCGCCGGACGGCACCCGCGCAGATCGACACCGCGACGTCGTTGACGGTGACGCCGTGCGCGTTCTTGACGGCCTTGACCTCGTCGAGGGAGATCTGGCCGAACACGAAGCGCCGGTGCGCGGACACGCGCCCGTTGAAGCTCGTCTTCGGAGCGACGAGGTTCGCGCGCTCCGGCCCGCCGTTCTCGCGCAGCACGACGTGCTGCACCTCCCCCGCGAGCCGCCCGATCAGGCCGGCCCCCGGAAGCGTCGCGAACGGCGTGCTCTCGATGTTCGGCATCGCGTGCGGCAGCGCGCGGAGTGCCCGCAGCGGGTAGCGCGGCACCGCCATCAGCCCGCGGGCGAACATCTCCAGCTCGCCCGGCGCGCGCTCGCCGCGGTAGTCGTCCTCCGCGTCGGGGAGCTCGCGCCCCTCGGGGCTCAGGTCGAGCAACAGCCCCATGATCTCCGCCCCGGACATGCCGTCGATGACCGCGTGGTGGATCTTCGTCAGCATCGCGACGTTCCCGTCCGCGAGCCCGTGGATGAGGTAGATCTCCCACAGCGGACGCGAGCGGTCAAGCGGCCTGGCGCAGATCCGCGCCACCTGCTCGGCGAGCTGCTCGTCGTCGCCCGGAGGCGCCAGCGCGGTCTCCCGCACGTGGTACTCCAGGTCGAAGTCGGCGTCGTCGATCCAGTAGGGGTGGTCGAGGCCGAGCGGCACCTCTGCGAGGCGCCAGCGCAGGGGCGGCAGCAGTGAGAGCCGGCCCGCGATCAGCTCCTGGATGCCGGCGGCCGAGATCTCACCGCCGGGCGCGGTCGAGGGGTCGAGGATCGCGACGCCTCCGACGTGTCCGGTCTGACGGGCGCTCTCGAGCGCGAGGAACTGGGCGTCGAGGCTCGTGAGCTGGCGCATCCCGCGATCCTCGCCGATTCGCGCCGCTCGTGCGCGCGCTGCACGCGCCGGTGCGGCTCAGCCCTGACCTGAGATGAGATCCCAGGCGCGGTGCAGCTTGCGCTGGAGCGGGCCGGGCGGCGGCGCGTCACCGGTCGCGGTGAGGCCCCCGGGCGCTGGCTGGGGCGCGGGCAGGAACTCGCATTCCCCGGCGTCCAGGCGCAGCGTGACGGCGCCCTCGAAGAACTCGTCGACGTCCTGCGCGTCGACGAACCGCATGTCGCCGCCGCGCGCCTCGATCACGATGCCGTCGAAGATGTCCTCCTCCTCGACGCCGAGGACGTGCCGCAGCGAGCCGACGTCGAGCCCGTCGGACGACACGACCTCCAGCCCGGGACTCGCGGCCAGCCAGCTCGACGGGGCTCCGTGATCCATGCGTCCGAGCATACCCACGCACCTTCCGGTTAAGGTGCCGCGCCCATGTCTGATGAACGTCTCGCAATCGCCGGCAGCGGCGCCATCGCGACCGGCCTCGCCGTCGTCGCCGCAAAGCTCGCCGACGTCCACCTCTACGCGCGCTCCGACGCGTCCGCCGAGCGCGCCACCGCGGCGATCGCCAAGCAGCGCGACCGCCTGGGCGACGATGCCGGCCCGGGCTCGGTGACCGTCACGACCGACTGGAACGCGCTTGCCGGCGCCACGTTCTTCGTCGAGGCCGTCGCCGAGGAGCCCGCCGTCAAGGGCGGAGTGCTCGGCCACCTCGACAGCATCGCCGACGCCGAGGCGATCATCGCGACGACGACCTCGTCGCTCTCGATCACCGAGCTCGCCGTCGCCAGCGGCCGGCCGGACCGCTTCGTCGGGCTTCACGTCTTCAACCCGGTCCCGCGCATGCAGCTCATCGAGCTCGCGTTCCCGGCGCAGGCGTCGGAGACCACGATCTCCCGCGCGACCGCGCTGTGCGAGGCGCTCGGGAAGACGGCGGTCGTCGTCCCGGACTCCCCCGGGTTCGTCGTCAACAAGCTCCTGTTCCCGTACCTCTTCTCCGCGGTCGACTTCATGGAGCAGCACGGGATGCGCCCCGAGGACGTCGACGAGTGCATGAAGCTCGGCGCCGGCCACCCGATGGGCCCGCTGGCGCTGATCGACTTCGTCGGCCTCGACGTCTCGGCGGCGATCGGCCGCGAGATCGGCGCGACGATCCCGCCGAAGGTCCAGTCGCTGATCGCCGAGGGCGCGCTCGGTCGCAAGAGCGGTCGCGGCTTCTACGACTACGGCTGACCGCGGTCGTCCATGGAGCTGCGCGTCCATCGCGTCCCGCACTCGACGAACGTCGAGCGGGTCGCGCTGGCACTGGCGTACAAGGGCCTGACCCCCACCTGGGTCGACGTCGACCCGGCTGACCGCTCGCCGCTCGTCGCGCTGAGCGGGCAGGACCTCGTGCCGGTCCTCGAGACCGCCGACGAGGTCCTCGCGGACTCGGCGGCGATCCTCGCCTGGCTCGACGCGCGTCACCCGGAGCCGCCGCTGTGGCCCGCGGATCCGGCGCAGCGTGCCGTGACGGACATCGCGATCGACTGGTTCAACCGCGTCTGGAAGGTTGCGCCGAACGCGATCGACGCCGAGCTCGGCGCCGCGGAGCCGGACGCCGCCGTGATCGCCGCGCTGTCCGGCGAGATGACCGCGACGCTGCCGTGGTTCGAGTCGCTGCTGACGGGCCGGGACTTCCTGCTCGGCGACACCCTCGGGGCACTGGACCTCGTCGCCTTCCCGTTCCTGAAGTTCGGGGTCATGGCCCCCGCCTCCGGCGACCCCGACCGCTTCCACGCGGTGCTGCACGAGCACCTGCCCATCGCCGGGCGGCTGCCGCGGCTGCAGGCGTGGACCCGGCGCATCGATGCGCTGCCCCGAGCCTGAACGGTTACGGACCTTTTCGCCCGTCTTGATCGTGCGTTGAGATGCTGGCGACATGATGCTCGCACTCAGGGAACGACTCCTCCCGAGCATCGGGGCCGGCGACTGGACACCGCCTCATCCAAGGCCCCAAGTTTCGCCTCATGACCGGCCCGCAAGTGTTCCCCCCTTGCGGGCCGGTCCTTTTTCCGGGTTCATGGCCAGGAGCAGGGCGTCTTCACGGTCTTAGGAACTTCGTACTGCCGCTTTAGGGAGCGTTGAGCGCGGCGCGGGAGAGTTCCTTCTGCGAACGCACCTCGCAAACACATACAGAGTGCACCTCCTCCCAGAAGCACCGGACCGGCCCGCGCAAGCGGGCCGGTTTCGTTCTCCGGTCAGGCGTCCTGCGCGGAGTCCGGCTCCGGGTCGCGGCGCCTGATGCGCACCGCCTCGACCCGGTTCTCGCGCACGGACTCGACGCGGATGGCGAAGCCGTCGACGTGGACGACGTCGCCGCGCTTGGGCAGGCGCCCGAGCTCGTCGAACACGAGCCCGCCGACCGAGTTGTAGGCGTCGGTGTCCACCGGCAGCGCGATGTCGTCGTCCAACAGGTCGGCGATCGCGACATGCCCGCGCACGAACCAGTCCCCGTTGGCCAGGCGCCGGACCGCGCCCCCGGCGGGGTCGGTCTCGTCGTCGATCTCGCCGACGACCTCCTCGACGATGTCCTCGACGGTCACGATGCCTGCGGTGCGGCCGTACTCGTCGACGACCACGGCGATCGACGAGCGCTCCCGCTGCAGGTCGGCGAGGAGATCGTCCAGCGGCCTGGTCTCCGGAACGATCAGCGCCGGCTTCACGAGCCCGTCGATCGACGCCCGGGGGCCGTCCGCCATGTACAGGCGCGCGAGCGAGTTGGAGTGGACGGTCCCGCGCACGCGATCCGCGTTCTCGTCCTCCGTCACGACGAGCCGGGTGTGGCCGGAGCTGACGCAGCGGCGCAGGGCCGTCTCGACGTCGTCGGAGACGTCGACGGTGACGACCGCCGGGATCGGGGTCATCACCTGGCGCGCCTCCTGCTCGTGCAGCTCGAACACGCCGGCGAGCATCCCCGCCTCGCCCGGGTCGAGCTTGCCGCCCATGCGCCCCTGGGCGATCAGGAGCTTCAGGTCCTCGGCCGAGCCGCCCTCGTCGAGCTGGGCCGTGGGGTCGATCCGCATCAGGCGCAGGATGGCGTTGGCGGCGCCGTTGAGCGCCATGATGAACGGGCGCATCCCCAGCTCGAACCAGCCGAGTGGGCGCGAGACGCGCGCCGCGACGTCCTCGGCGTTGACGATCGCGAAGATCTTCGGCACCTGCTCACCGGCGATGACATGGACCGCGGTGACGACGACGTAGGCGATCGCCACCGACACCGCCACCGAGGCCCCGTGCGAGAGCGGGCCGCCGAGCAGCGGCTCGAACAGCGTCGCGACCGCGGGCTCGCCGAGGAAGCCGATGCCGAGCGAGGCGAGCGTGATACCGAACTGGCAGGCCGACAGGTACTGGCTCAGGTCCTCCTGCTGGGCCGCGGCGCGAACGGCGCCGCGGCGGCCCTCACGGCCCTGCTCCTCCAGGCGCCCGCGGTTGGCGCGCACGAGCGCGAACTCCGCCGCGACGAAGAACCCGTTCACGAGGACGAGCACGAGGACCGCGACGATCAGCAGCGCGGTCATGGGCTGGCGGCGCGGGGGCCGCTACTTCGAGGAAGGTCGTCCGGCACGCTCGTTCGCCGCGCGCAGTGTACCCCGGCGGCGGACCGGTCAGGCCGGTGCGAGGCCGTCGATCGTCGCCGCGAGCGCCAGGTCGGCCTCGGTGATGCCCCCGGCGCTGTGCGTCGACAGCGTCAGGCGCACGTTGTTCCAGCCGTGCACGAGGATGTCCGGGTGGTGGCCGGCGTCCTCCGCGGCCTGCGCAACGGCGTTCACGAGCGCCATCGCCGCAGCGAAGTCCGCGACCTGCAGATCGCGCACGAGGGCGCCGTCCTCCAGGCGCCACGGGCCGCCGGCGATCCGGGCGGCGACGTCATCCGGCGGGAGCGTGCTCATACCCGCGAGTCTACGATTCCCGGGGTGCGCATCGTGAGCCTCGTTCCCCACGCCACCGAGCTGCTGTTCGCGCTCGGGCTCGGCGACGACGTCGTCGGCGTCACACACGAATGTGACTACCCGCCGCAGGCGCTGGACCTGCCCCACGTCACGCGCGACGAGCTTCCCCCGGGCCTCACGTCTCAGCAGATCGACGCGGCGGTCCGCGAGCGCACCGGGGCCGGTGAGGCGATCTACGCGCTCGACGAGCAGCTGCTGCGGGAGCTCGAGCCCGACCTCATCGTCACGCAGGAGCTGTGCCCCGTCTGCGCGGTCAGCTACGACGAGGTCAAGGCCGTCGCCGAGCGGCTGCCCGAGTGCCCGCAGGTCGTCGCACTGGATCCCAAGACGTTCGGCGAGACGATGGTCGACGTGCGCACGATCGCGCAGCTCACGGGGTCCGAGCGGGCGGCGCTCGACCTGATCGCGCGCCAGCGGGCCCGCGTGGATGCGGTCGTCGAGGCCGTGGCGGACGAGCCGATGCTGACCGTCGCCGCGCTGGAGTGGCTCGATCCGGTGTTCGTGGCCGGGCATTGGACGCCGCAGCTCATCGAGCTCGCCGGGGGCGTGGACGTGCTCGGGCTCCCGGGCGAGTCGTCGGTGCAGACGACGTGGGAGGCGGTCGCGGCGATGCGGCCCGACGTCGTCGTCGTCATGCCGTGCGGGTACGACGCGGCGCGATCGCTCGAGGAGGCGGAGACGTACGCGACGCAGCTCGCCGCGATCGGAGCGCAGCGGGTCGTCGCGATCGACGCGTCGGCGACGTTCTCCCGACCCGGGCCGCGGCTCGTCGACGGGCTCGAGACGATCGCCCACATCCTGCACCCGCGGGCGGTCCCGGAGGCTCCGGGGCCCGCGCTCGAGGTCGACCTGCGCTAGACCCAGACCGGAGTTGCGCGCGGCGAGTTCGGCGCCGATGACCGAGACGACGGCGACGGCGGCGATGCCCGCCCAGCCGACCCACGAGCGCCCGCGGCGCTCCCCGGCCGCGACGGCGAGGCCGCCGACGATGCCGCCCACCAGGCCACCGATGTGCCCGCCGATCGAGACGTTCGAGACGAAGAACCCCAGCAGCAGGTTGAACAGGATCAGCATCCCGATGTCGGTCTGGAACGGGTTGACCCCGCGCGCGTAGAGGATCGCCGCCGCCGCGCCCATCAGGCCGAAGATGGCGCCCGAGGCGCCGACCGTCGCCGCGTCCGGCGAGAACAGGAGCGCGCCGAACGCGCCGGCCAGCAGGCACGAGAAGTAGATGCCCAGGAAGCGCGGGGTCCCGAGCTGGGGCTCCATCTCGCGCCCGAGCAGCCACAGCAGGAGCATGTTGAAGCCGATGTGCAGCAGGCCGGCGTGCAGGAATCCGTAGGTGACCAGGCGCCACCACTCGCCGTCCGCCACCAGCGGCCCGAACAGCGCGCCGTCGCGGAACAGCGCGCCGCTGCCGCCGCTCACGCCGAAGTTGCCCTCGGCGAGGTAGGCGAGGACGCAGATGACGATCAGCGCGATCGTCGCGCGCGGCTCGCCGCCGGCGCTCGCGAGCGTGCGGACCTTCGTCGTCTGGTTCGAGCACTCCGGGCAGCGCATGCCGACCGGGCTCGGCGTCATGCAGTCGGGGCAGATCGGCCGCCCGCAGCTCGAGCACGAGACGCGCGTGGGGCGTCCCGGGTGGCGGTAGCAGGTGGTCTCGGTCTGCGTGCTCATCGGCTCGGCGGGGCGGCGGCCCACCCTAGCGACCGGGGCGCGGGGAGACGCCGGGCGCGGCTCAGCGGCGCAGCCGCCGCTCGACCTCGTCCGCGATCGTGCGGACGGCGCCGGCGGCGAAGTCGACCGGGTGCGCATCGCCGGGCTTGGGGCGACCGCGGCGCCGGCGCGCCTGCAGGACGGCCAGCCCGCCGGCCGCGACCGTGCCGATGGCGGCGGCTGCCGCCGGGCGCACCCAGGTGCGCGGGTCGTGCAGTGACCGCAGCTCCCATGCCTCGAGCTCGTCGGCGGCGAGTGCGTGGATCGTCTCGAGCGTGTCCTCGAGCCTGACGCTCAGGTGCTCCGGCGGGTCCACCGGGGCGAGCGCGCGGGTGAGCAGCGCTTCGAGATCGCTCTCGCGTGACTGGGCGCTCATCCCCTCACACCTCCTGGGGCTCCCGCACGATCCCCTCCAGCTGCTTGATCGCGCGATGGATCAGCACCTTCGTGGCGCCGTCCGTGCGACCGAGGGCACGCGCGATCTCCTTGTTGTCCATCCCGAGCGCGAAGCGCATGATCAGCGCCTCGCGGCGATCGTCCGGCAGCTGCTGCACGCCCTCGAGGATCTGGCGCAGCTCCTCGCGGCCCTCGACGAGATCCTCCGTCGTGTGCAGCCCCTCCGGCTCCGCGACGGCGTCCAGCGCGGTCTGCGGCTTGCGCGAGCGGTCGCGGTAGAGGTTCGCGGCGAGGTTGTGCGCGATCCGGATGAGCCACGGCCGCAGCGGGCGGCCGGCCGACTCGTTCAGCGCGCGCTCGAAGTGCCGGTAGGCCTGCAGGAACGTCTGCTCCGTCAGGTCCTCGGCGTCGTGATGGTTGCCGACCCGGTAGTAGCTGTACGAGTAGACGTCGCGCAGGTGCGCCTTGTAGAGCTCCGTGAAGCGGCGGTCGAGCTCTGCCTTGTCCACGCACGCCAGCCTACCCCCGTCCTCGTCAGACGACCCTCGCGCCCACGATGCGGCGCGGCTTGGTGACCTCGTCGGCGAACGCCGTGGCGCTGCCCTCACCGGTGACGACCGCGGCGAGTGCCTTCGTCGCGGGGGCACGGATCCGGCCCTGCTCGAGCGCGGTCACGAGCAGCGGCAGCGCGTCGAGTGCCTCGGCGACCTGGCCGATCGCGGGGCGGATCTCGCGCTGGGGCACGCCACGGGCGAGCAGCTCGCCGGCACGCCGGTTGCGACCGCCGGCCGCGACGACCGAGGCGACGAGGTCGCCGGCGCCGGCCAATCCGATCCAGGTCTCGGGGCGCGCGCCGAGCGTCCCGGCGTACGCGGCGATCTCGGAGAAGACCTTGCCCGCGGCTGCGCCGGAGGCGTTCGGCCCGCCGACCGAGGCGGTCGTGGCGGCGAGCACCGCGGCGTTCTTGGCGACGCCCGCGAGGTCCACGCCGACCACGTCGGTGGTGGTCTCGACGTCGAAGCCCGAGTCGGCGAACAGGCGGCGCAGCTGCGCCAGCACCTCGGGATCGCCGCAGGCCAGGACGATCGAGGCGCCGTGCTCGAGCGCGTCGCCCGCGTGTGCGGGGCCGCCGAGGCAGGCGACCGCGCGGCCGCCCGCGCGACCGGCGCAGAACGCGGTCGGCAGCTCGCCGGTCGGCGGAACGAGGCCCTTCGAGGAGACGAGCAGGCTCGTGCCGGGCCCGAGGCGGTCGCCGATCTCCCCCATCGCGACCGGCAGGTCCCGCGTCGGGACCGCGAGGCAGACGAGGTCGGACTCCGTCAGATCGAGCGAGCCGGCGCGCGCGATGCGCACCGTGTCGGGGATCCGGTGGCCGGGCAGGTAGTGATGGTTCTCGCGGTCGGCGAGGAGCGCTCGCGCCTGCTCCTCCGTGCGGCAGCCCAGCTGCACTGAGGCGCCGGCGCGCGCGAGCGTGATCGCCAGTCCCGTCCCCCACGAGCCCGCGCCGACGATCGAGACGCGGCGCAGCGGCGGGGTGCCGCCGAGCGACTCCCACTGCAGCTCCACCATCGGCCAGATGCGATCGGTCACGGCCTTGGCGAGGGCCGGAGACGGCCGCTCGACCTTCGGGAAGCGGATCGGGGCGCCGCAGCGCACCCGGACCTTGCGGGGGCGGACCCGCCAGCCGCGGCGCACGTTCTCCGAGCCGATGATGGCGACCGGGATGACGGTCGCGCCCGTCTCGAGCGCGAGCCGCCCGACGCCGCGGCGCGGATGGCCGATCGGGCCCGGGCGCACCCGTGTGCCCTCCGGGAAGATCATCACGCCGTCGCCGCGCTCGAGGATGCCGCGAGCGGTCGCCATCGAGTCCTCGTCACTCGCCCCACGATCGATCGGGAACGCGCCGAGCGAGCTGATGAACCACGTCTGGAGCCGGTTCTTCTCGAACAGCTCCTTCTTGGCGACGAAGTACAGCGGCCGCTTCGAGGAGCCCGAGATCGCGAACGGGTCCAGGAAGGAGCGGTGGTTGGCCGCGAAGATGACCGGGCCCTCCGTGGGGACGTGCTCGCTGCCGATCCGCTCCTGGCGGAACCAGATCAGGAAGAACGGCAGGAAGAAGAAGCGCACGAGCCGGTAGAACGGGCGGTTGACGCCACGTTCCATCGCACGCTCGAGCAGCTGCTCCCGATCCATGTCTGCGATACCGCGGGGGGCCGTTTCGGTTACACCTGCCGCCGGGTAGCATCAAGCGCAATGGCCATCGATCGCACGCGCACCGCCCGGGGCGCCCTCGCAGGACTCACCGCCGCCGGCATCTGGGCCGCCCAGCAGCGACTCGACCAGCGCATCTTCGGTGTGCCGTACGACGACACGGAGCTGCTCGGCAAGGCCGTGACGCGCGGCCCCGCGTGGCCGCTCGTCGGCACCGCGATCCATCTCGCCAACGGCGCGGCCTTCGGCGCCGTCTACGCGAACCTCGCACCGCGCATGCCGCTCCCGGCCTGGGCCAAGGGCCCGGTCGCCGCGCTCGTCGAGAACACGGTCCTGTGGCCGCTCGTCGCCGTGACCGACCGCGTGCATCCCGCGCGTGAGGAGCTGCCCGCGCTCAGCGGCAACGCCGCCGCTTTCGCCCAGGCGACGTGGCGTCACCTGCTGTTCGGCATCGTGCTCGGCGAGCTCGAGCGGCTGCTGAACCCGCCGCAGGACGAGGAGGTCCCGAGCTTCGAGCACGTGGCCTCCCAGAACGGGCACGGCGACATCGCGTACGCGGTCGGCGTCACGCCCGCCGCCTAGTACGCGACGACGAAGTCCAGCAGTCGCTCGAGGCGGGTCCCGCGCGCCGACAGCACGCAGGTGCGGCCGCTCCGGGTCCAGGCGACCGACAGCGCCTGCCCGTCGTCGAGCACGGCGACGTCGACGCCCTCGTAACGCACGCGGCGCGCGTCCGCGGGAATTGCGAGCGGCGCACCGTCGACGATCGTGTAGCCGACGCGACGGGCGTCGCGCGCGTAGGTGACCGTGACAGCGCGGCGCCCCGCGACCGTGTCCGTGCGCGTGCCGACCGGCCGCCAGCCGTGCTCGGCCGCGTAGCCCGGGAACGGCACGCCGCCGACCTCCAGCGCGAGCGCGTCGCCGTCGACGCGGCCGGGGGCGGGGACGTCGGGCCGCGCAGCGCGGCCTGCGCGGCGTCGGCGACCGATCCTCCACCGGGATCGGCGGCCGGCCCGGCGACGAGGAGCGCCGCCAGGGCGGCCGCCAGCGCGACCAGGAGCGCGGCGAGCACGAGCGGCGCCCGGCGGCGCGGCGGTGGGATGCTCGCGAGGCGATCGGCGGCGACGGACGAGCGCAGGCTCTGCGGCGCGCGGACGGGCCCGGCGAGCGCCCGGATCCGCGCGGCAGCGCGCTCCCCGGCTGCACGATCGACCTCGCGAGACATCACATCCCCCCGTCGAGACGTGCGGTGACGCGCATCCGCGCACGGTGCAGGCGCGAGGTGAGGGTCGCCTCGCGGACGCGCAGCGCGCGGGCGGCTTCGCGGTAGGTCAGGCCGACGAGGTCCACGGCGACCAGCGCGTCGCGGAAGTCGGCGGGCAGGTCGCCCACCGCCCGCAGCAGCGCGTCGACGTCGGCCGTGACCTCCGGGTCCCAGCGCGGGCGGCGCTCGGCGCGCTCGCCGAGCTCGGTCGTGCGCGGGCGGCGCGAGGCCGTCCGCAGCCGCCCGGCATGCGTGTTGCGCAGCGCCCGCAGCAGATAGCCGAGGTCATCCCCGCCGCGCAGCCAGCGTGGCCGCGCGAGCACCGCGGCGCACGTCTCCTGCACGAGGTCCTCCGCCTCGTACCGGTCCCCGCACAGCGCCCAGGCCGCGCGGAACAGGCGGTCCAGGTGATCGCCGAGGTCGTCGGGGTCCAGGCGGCGCAGCGCCCCGCCGGGGTGCGGGTCGGCCACCCGCCCGATGCTACTCCGCGCTCGCATGCCCGTCGCGTGTCTAGTCGACGGTGAGCGTGCCCTCCATGCCGCCTGCGCGGTGGCCTCCGACCGGGCAGTAGAACGTGTAGGTCCCGGGCTCGAGCGTGGCCGTGACCGTCGACGATCCGCCCGGCTGGGCGACCTGCCCGTCCTCGTCCACGCCCTTGCCCTCGATCGCGATCGCGTGCGGGATCCCGGCATCGTCCGGGTTCGCCATGTCCAGCGTCACCTCGCCGGCCTTGGCCGTCAGCGTGTCGGTGTCGAATGCCAGCGCGCCGTTCGGTTCCGCGCTGAGCTCGAGCGTCGTCGCACCGCCGGAGCCGGCGGCCGTCGTCGTGGCGGTCGTCGCCTGCGTGCTCGTCGTCTGCGAGCTCGTCGCCTTGTAGGCGCCGCCCGAGTCCGAGCTGGACGAGTCGTCGTCGCCGCCGCATGCGGCGAGCGCGAGCACGGCGGCCAGGACGAGCGCGGCGGGACTGATGATCCGGCGGGTGGGACTGCGCATTGCACGTCCTCCTGAAGACGGGGTCGTCCTCAAGGACGCCGCCACGGCCCGGATCCTTCCCGCGCTCATCCGCCGCCCCGGTCCTGCCGATATGGCAAATGCGCCCCGGCGTCGCCACGTCGTCCTGACGGGCGACGCCGAGGGTTGTGCCCTGCAGCGCGACGGGGGGATGACGCGCCGCAAGAACCGATGAGGAGTCGCCCCCCGCTCGTCCCCCCGAGCGTGGCCCTCACCCCCCGAACCTGCCCGCTCAAAATCCCACAGAGTGGACCGTTCGGCAAGCCCTGCCAGCGATCGGTCGAAAACGGCTCTCAGGAGGAGACCGTCGGCGACTCGGCGACGCGCAGCCAGACGCGCGGGGTGCCGGAGCCGTCGGCGGGCACCGACCAGGTCGTCTGGTCGCTGTCGGCGTACAGCAACGCACTACGCTCACGCCGGATTGCCGGAGTAGCTCAGCTGGTAGAGCAACCGCCTTGTAAGCGGTAGGTCAGGGGTTCGAGTCCCCTCTCCGGCTCTCTCTCCGATTCCCCGGACGCGACGGCCGCACGCGCGGTCCCCGCGCCGATCGCGCGGGGACCGGGCGACGAGACTCAGCTGGTGGCCGCGCCCACCTGCGTCGTGTACTGGATCGACACCCTCGGGCTCCCCTCGAAGATGTAGTAGAGGTAGACCGTCTTGCCGCAGGACGGGTTGATCGGCTGCGTGCCGGGCGGGCTCGGCGTGCTCGTGAGCGGGTACGGCGGCTGGCGGTACTGCACCTGCAGCGACGAGCCGTTCCACGAGTGGTTGAACATGTTCGCCCCGCCCTTCTCGGTGGAGGCGTTCGCGTAGATCCGGTTCGTGTCGGACGCGGCGAGCTGGATCCCGGCCCACAGCTGGCCACCGCACGCGAGCGTGGCCGGCGGCTTGAGGACCTTCGTGTTCTTCGGCAGCCCGCTGACGGACGGGATCAGCCACTGGTAGCCGGACGGCGCCTCGCTCTTGAGGTTGCGCACGACGTTCAGCGTGATCTTCGAGGTGCCCTTGAGCTTGCCCGTGCTGACCTTGACGGCCAGCGTCCCGGTCTTCCCGCTGACGAGCCCGGTCTGGACGACCTTCACCCCACTCGTGTCGACGGTGCCCGTCGTCGACGGATAGGTCTTCGTGAGACCCGTCTTGGTGACGGTCGAACCCGGGACGCTGAGCTTGTAGCCGGTCGCCGAGGTGACCGATGCGGCGCCCTCGGTGGTGTTCGCGACCTGGTAGGTCGTCGTGTTGCTGGACTTCAGCGTGAAGGTCTTGGAGACCGTGGACGTGGGCTGCGTCTTCGTGTCGGCCGCCGCGGCGGAGGCGAGGACCAGCATCAGTGCGAGCGAGAGTGCGGCGATGCGCACGAGTGGCGTTGTGAGTTTCATGAGGCGACCCTCCCAGATCCCGTTGCCCTCGTTGCGTGAGTGCCATCACGCTGGAGCGCCGTCCCCCGCCCGGTCCGCGTTTCCGGGCTCCTTGCGGGGGTAGGACTCCGTCCGGGAACCGACCAACGGAGGCACGTGCTCGCGCATGATTCTCGTGGACCCGGGCACCGCCTACGGGAAGACGCCCGCAGTAGGTGACGGAGGGCCCATCCGGGGGTAGTCTCCACCCATGACGGAGCGCATCGAGCGAGCGGCCGAGTCGGCGCAGCGCCGGGCGAACGCCGCGCAGGAGGCCGTCAGCCAGCGCGTGGAGGCCGCGCAGGATGCCGCGGTCCGCGGGGTCGAGAACGTCCGCGAGCAGGCCGCCGACATGCGCGAGCAGGCGGCCGAGGCCATCGCAAAGGCCAAGCCGCGGCTGCGCGGCGTCATCCACGAATACGCGTTCTTCGTCGCGATCGCGCTCGGGGCCCTCCTCGTGTGGCGCGCCAACGGCGGACGCGAGGTGGCGGCGACCGCGGTCTACGCCGCCGGCATCTGCGGGCTGTTCGGCGTCAGCGCGCTGTACCACCGGGTCACGTGGCGACCGCGCGCCCGCGCCTGGATGCGGCGCCTGGACCACTCGATGATCTTCGTCTTCATCGCCGCGTCGATCACGCCGTTCGCCCTGCTCGTGGTCCACGGCGCGCTCGCGACGATCATGCTCTGCATCGCCTGGGGCGGCGCACTGGCGGGCATCGTCCTGTCACTCACCTGGGTCGGCGCGCCACGCTGGGTCAGCGCCGCCGTGTACATCGGCCTCGGCGGGCTCGGCGCGATCATGGCGCCGCAGATCTGGAGCAGCCTCGGATGGCTCGCCTTCGCCGGGATCGCGATCGGCGGCGCGCTCTACGCCACCGGCGCCGTCATCTACGCGACCGAGCGGCCCAACCCGGCCCCCTCGACCTACGGCTACCACGAGGTCTTCCACACACTCGTCGCCGGCGCCGCGGCCTCGCACTACGCAGTGATCGCTTTCGCGGTGCTGCCGTTTGCTGCGACGTAAGGCCGTCGGGGCGCGTTGTGAGCGCCGGGATGGTGACGGTCCCCGTCGCGCCCGTGCCGCCCGCACAACTGCGCGCCGGAGCGCTTCATCCGCAACCGAAGCCGCTTGTGCGGACTGGGGGCCGCGCAACCGCTCGCCGTCTCTGCTGGCGCCTGCCCGTGCGCGGTTGTTCGCGCTCGGTGAGATGAACGGGCGCACGCGCGCCCTCGAGCGGGGTTCGGGGCGCGGCCCCGGGAAAGCTCAGACCGATGGGGGCGCCGGCGCCCGCGGACGAGAGCCCGCGCGACACCGGAGAGGCTTTCCCGGGGACGCGCCCCGAACCCCGCCCACGTCACGGAGATTGATCAGCCCGCCTTACGGCGGGCTGTCCTGCCAGGGGGCCGTACCTAGAGCACCACGTTCCGCGCAGCCAGATGGACCCCGACCTTGCGCTTGACGCGTTGCAGGGCGTTGTCCACCGTCTTCGTGTCGCAGCCGACGATCTCGCCGATGCCCTCGTAGGAGCGCCCGTCGAGGTAGAGCGACAGGACGCGTGACTCCAGCTCGGAGAGTGTCGACGAGAGGCAGTCCACGAGCGACCGCAGCTCCTCGGAGGAGATCACCTGGTTGACCGGGTCATGAACCGTCGAGCCGGGGATGACCTCGTCGAGCGTGGGCTCGCCGTCGCCGGCGCCCGCGGGCGTGGAGGCGAACGACACGTACTGGTTGAGCGGCACGTGCTTGTTGCGCGTGGACGTCTTCACGGCCGTGATGATCTGGCGCGTGATGCAGAGCTCGGCGAAGTTGCGGAAGCTCGACTCGCGATCGGTGCGGTAGTCGCGGATCGCCTTGTAGAGCCCGACGAGGCCCTCCTGGATCAGGTCGTCGCTGTCGCCGCCGATCAGGAAGTACGACGAGGCCTTCAGGCGGACGAAGCCGTAGTACCGGCGGACGAGTCGGTCGTAAGCGGTGGGGTCCCCCGTCTTCGCAAGCGCGATGAGGTACCCGTCGTCTACCTGGACCTGACCTTGAGAAGAAGCGGACAGTCTTGCCACGAGGTCGTTCCTCCTCCCCATTTGCAGGGGAATAGATGGACGATCTCAGTGACGCGCTCCTCCCCTGGCGTCAGCTGCGAACGTGAAGCTGATGATTTCTCGACCTGAGGTTGACCCCCAGGTCGAGCGGTTTATCCCACAGTTATGAAGTCCTGTCAACCCGCCGATGCAAGATTCCGTACAGAAGGGCCGCGGCGGCCGCATTGACGTTCAGCGAGTCGAGATTGCCGTGCAGCGGGAGCCGCACGAGCTGGTCGCAGCACGAGGCGACGCGCGGCCGCAGCCCCTTCCCCTCCGCGCCGAGCACCAGGACGACCCCGCCGGTCCAGTCGGGCTCCAGGTAGTCGACGGCGTCGGGCACCGCGGCGGCCCCGTAGCACCAGGCTCCCGCCTGCTGCGCCTCACCCAGGAAGTCGGCGAGGTTCCGCACCCGCGCCACCTTCAGCCACTCCAGCGCGCCGGCGGAGGCCTTGCAGGCCGAGGGCGTCACCTCGGCGGCGCGCCGCTCGGGGATCACGACGCCGGTCGCCCCCACGCCCTCGGCCGTCCTGCAGATCGCGCCGAGGTTCTGCGGGTCCTGCACCTCGTCGAGCGCGACGATCAGCGGATCGGGCTGGGCCAGCATGTCGGTCGCGTTGACGTACGGATAGCCGTCGGCCTTCGCGCAGATGCCCTGATGCTCCTCACTGTCGGAGCGATGGGAGACGTCGGCCGTCGTCACGACGTTCACCGGCACACCCGACTCGCGCACCCACGGCTCGTGGTCGAGGACCGAGGACGTCGCCCAGATCTCGTGGACGCGCCGGCGCCGCGCGCGGAGCGCCTCGTGGATGGCGTTGCGCCCGTAGAGGATCACGCGCGCACGAGCCCGGGGCCGCCTGAGGAGTCGCGCACCTGCCAGCCGCGAGCGGCCAGTTCGTCACGCAGGCGGTCGGCCTCCGCCCAGTCGCGGGCGGCCCGGGCCGCCTCACGCGCGGCCAGCAGGTCCTGGGCCTCCTGATCGGGCGCGTCGCCTGCGTCCACATCGAGGAGGGTCTCGAGCCCGAGGACGGTCAGCATCTCGCGCAGCGCCGCGTCGCCGACGCCGTCCCGCTTGTTGGCCTCGCGCACCCATTCCCACAGCGCCTCCAGCGCCCGCGGGGTGTTGAAGTCGTCCGCCAGGGCGTCGAAGAAGCGCCCGACGAGCGGCTGCAGGTCCTCGGGTGAGGGCGCCCCGGGCTCCAGCCGGCGCGCGGCCTCGCGGATACGCCGGACGCTGCCCTGCGCCGCGCCGAGCGTCTCGTCGCTGAAGCGCAGCGGCTGGCGATAGTGGCCCGTCGAGAAGAAGAGGACGACCGCGTCGCGCCCCCAGCGCTCCAGGACGTCGCCGAGCAGCGCGATGTTCCCCACGCTCTTGGCCATCTTCTCCTCGCCCATCTGGAGCATCCCGTTGTGCATCCAGATCTGCGCGAGGTCGGCGCCGCCGTGGGCCATCCGCGTCTGCGCGGCCTCGTTCTCGTGGTGGGGGAAGATCAGGTCGTTGCCGCCGCCGTGGATGTCGAACCCGACGCCCAGGAGCTCCTCCGCCATCGCCGAGCACTCGATGTGCCAGCCGGGGCGCCCGCGGCCCCACGGCGCGTCCCACGCGGTGTCCTCGCCGGGCTTCTGCGCCTTCCAGAGGGCGAAGTCCAGCGGGTCCTCCTTGAGATGGGCGCCCTCGACGCCCTCCCCCTGGTCCATGTCGTCGATGGTGCGGTGCGAGAGCTCGCCGTAGCGGGTGTCGCTGCGCACGCGGAAGTAGACGTCGCCATCGACGGCGTAGGCGCTGCCGGCCTCGATCAGCGCCGCGATCATCGCGACGATCGGGCCCATCGTCTCGCCGGCGAGCGGCTCGTGGTCCGGGCGACCGAGGCCCAGGCCGTCGGTGTCGGCGATGTAGGCGTCCGCCATCTCGCGCGCGAGCTGCGCGCTCGGCAGCGGCGGGTCCGCGGCGCGGGCCGCGTCGTAGATCTTGTCGTTGACGTCGGTGATGTTCGCGACGAACGTGACGTCGTAGCCCTCGTGCTCGAGGAAGCGCTTCAGCAGCGCGTAGACGACGAACGGGCGGCCGTTGCCGATGTGGATGCGGTTGTAGACGGTCGGCCCGCAGGCGTAGATGCCCACACGGCCGGGGTCGCGCGGGTGCAGCTCGGTCAGATCGCCGCTGCGGGTGTCGTGGAGGCGGATCGTGCGCATCGCGCTCCAATGTATGGGAGCGGGACGACCGCTCGCCGCCTAGATGTCGAGGCGCGCGTCCTCGAGGTCGAGGTCGCGCTCGATGCGGCGCATCGCCTCCTCGTTGATCTCCCCTGCGCGCACGAGCCGCAGCAGCTCCTCGCGCTCGGCCTCCAGCACCTCACGGCGCAGCCGCTGATAGTTCAGCGTCGTCTCCTCCAGGCGCCCGTCGCGATCGCCGTCCATCCGCGCCCCGAACCGGCGCACGCGGTAGCGGTAGATGCCGCGCAGCCTGCTCACCTGGCCCGGTGAGATCCACTCCTCGTCGGACTCCTGCAGCTCCTCGATCCGTGCCAGGCCCGCGCGGGCGGCGGACAGCCGCGCCCGGTCCTCCTGGCGCTCCTCGCTGCGCCCGTCGCCCAGCCCCAGGCGCCGGATCATCCCCGGCAGGGTGAGCCCCTCCAGCAGCAGCGAGCCGAGGATCACGGTGTAGACGAGGAACGTCACCTCGTCGCGGTCGGGGAACACGCCGCCGCCGTCCACGGTCGCGGGGATCGCGAGCGCGGCCGCCAGCGACACGGCGCCCCGCATGCCGGTCCACGCGACGAGCATCACGACCTTCGGTGACGGCGGCGGGTCGCGCTCACGCAGGCGCGCGGAGAGCTTGCGCGGCAGGTAGGTCGCCGGGTACACCCAGAGGAAGCGGACGACGATCACCGCGACCAGGAGGACGATGCCGTCGAGAACGAGCGTGGAGATCTTCGAGTCGCCGAGCGCGTCGATGATCCCGGGCAGCTGCAGCCCGATGAGCACGAACAGCGCCGAGTTGAGCAGGAAGACGACGATCTCCCAGACGGAGTAGGCCTGCAGCCGCGTCTCGGGGGCGATCAGGACGGGCGCGTACCAGCCGAGGTAGATGCCCGACGTGACGGCGGCCATGACCGCGGACAGACCCAGCGCCTCCGCCGGGAGGTAGGCGAAGTACGGCGTCAGCAGGGAGATCGTGATCTCGGTCGGCGCGTCCTCCACCCGGCGGCGGATCGCGGCGATGACGTACCCGACGACCAGGCCGATCACGATGCCGCCCGCGGCGTCGAGGAAGAACGCGCCGACGGCGTGCGCGAGCGAGAACGAGCCCGTCACCACGGCCGCGATCGCGAACTTGTAGACGATCAGGCCCGTCGCGTCGTTGACGAGCGACTCGCCCTCGACGATCGTGACGAACCTGCGCGGGGCGCCGAGGCGCCCGGCGATCGCGGTCGCCGCGACCGGGTCGGTCGGCGACACGATCGCCCCGAGGACGAACGCGACGTCCCACGGGAGCCCGACGACCCAGTGGGCGACGGCGCCGATCGCGAGCGTCGTCATGACGACCAGGCCGATCGCCAGCAGCCCGATCGGTCGCAGGTCGCGGCGGAAGCCGTGCAGGTCGGTGAAGAACGCCGCCGAGTACAGGAGCGGCGGCAGCGCGACGACGAGGATGACGTCCGGGTCGACCTCGACCTCCGGCGCGCCCGGCGTGAAGGCGAGCACCGCGCTCCCCGCGACGAGCAGGATCGGATAGGGGATCCGCGTGCGGTACGCGGCCAGGAGGAGCAGCGTGACGGCCGCGAGCAGTCCGAACGTCGCGACCTCGTGGCCGTCCACGGTCAGTCCTCGCGCACCGTGGCGACGGCCTGCGCGGCGACGCCCTCCTCGCGGCCCACGAAGCCCATGCCCTCGCCCGTCGTCGCCTTGACGTTGACGTGCGTGTGCGCGACCTGCAGCGCGGCCGCGAGGTTGTCGCGCATCTCGTGCTTGCGCGGGCCGGCCTTCGGGCGCTCCATGACGATCGTCGCGTCGACGTGCTCGACCGTCATCCCGCGCTCGGCCAGCATCCCCGCGACGGCGCTCAGCAGCGCGAGCGAGTCCGCCCCGCGCCAGCGCTCGTCGGTGTCCGGGAAGTGGGTCCCGATGTCGTCGAGGCCGGCGGCGCCGAGCAGCGCGTCGATGACCGCGTGCGTCAGCACGTCCGCGTCGGAGTGCCCGGCGAGCCCGAGCAGCTCCGGGTGCTCCAGGCGCACGCCGCCGAGGATCAGCGGACGGCCCGGCTCGAGCCGGTGCGAGTCCCATCCGATGCCCGTCCGCACGCGCGTCACGCCACCATCATCCCTGCCGCCACGGTCAGCTGGGCCCGATCGGCTGCATGCGCCGCTCGCGGCCCTCGAACACGGCCAGCTCGGTGACGCCGGTGTCGGCGAGCAGCTGGAGCGCCGTGTCGTAGCCGTACCCCAGGTGCTCGGCGTGATGGGCGTCGCTGGAGAGGGCGACCGGGCAGCCGGCCTCGAGGCACATCTCCAGGAACGCGCGGTCCGGGTAGAGCTCGCCGACGGGCTTGCGCAGCCCGGCGGTGGAGACCTCGATCGCGATGCCCGACTCGGCGATGCCGTCCATCGCCAGCTCGTAGTAGCGGCGCAGGTCGCCCTCGGGCATCGGCCGCTGCCGCCCCCAGTGCTTGACGAGGTCGGGGTGGGCGAGGATGTCGTACATCCCGGTGCGAGCCATCTCGCCGAGCCAGGTGAAGTACGTCGACCAGATCTTGTCGACGCCGACGCCCATCCCCCAGATGTCGTAGTCCTCGTGGTCGAGCGCGCCGTCGCCGACGAAGTGGATCGAGCCGACGACGTAGTCCCATTCGCGGGCGTCCAGGAAGGCCGCGACGCGGTCCTCGCGGCCGGGGATGTAGTCCGCCTCGATGCCGAGGCGCAGGTCCGTCTCCTCGCGGACGAACGCGCAGTACTCGTCGACGTCGTCCAGGGCGAACTCGCGCCAGAGGCCGTTGTCCCAGATCCTGAGCGCCTCGGTGAAGCGGTAGATGTGCTCGCTGACCCCCAGCTCGGCGATCCCCCGCTCGGCGGCGGCGGCACGGTAGGCCTCGGCGTTTGCAGGCGTGAGGTAGGCGTCCGGGGGCGTGTCCGGGCCGTCGGGACGCAGATGCACGTGGTAATCGGTCAGCATGCGGCTGCCAGTGTAGGAACGGCATGCCCTACGTCCTCGACCACGTCTCCATCATGGTGAGCGACCTCGACGAGTCGGGGCCGTTCTACGACGCCGTCCTCGGCGCGCTCGGCCACCCGCGGCTGTGGCGCCGCGACGATCGCATCCGCTACGGCGAGCGCGGGGCGCCGGGCGAGACCTACGTGTCGATCGTCGAGGACCCCGGCATCCCGGCGGGCGACGCCGGCCACTGGGCGTTCCGCGCGCCCGACCGGGCCGCCGTGGACGCCTTCCACGCCGAGGGGCTCGCCCACGGCGGCACCGACGACGGCCCACCCGGGCTGCGCCCCCACTACCACGCCGACTACTACGGGGCGTTCCTGTTCGATCCGGACGGGAACCGGGTCGAGGCTGTCTTCCACGGCCCCCTGGCAGGACAGGTCGTGCCGTAGGCACGACCTGATCAATCTCCGCCCCCCTGGCAGGACAGACCGTGCCGCAGGCACGGGCTGATGGTTCTCCCCACCCGCCACCCACTCCCCAAGCGTCCCACTGGTCATAACCCGCACCGAACGTCAGCGAGCGGCCAGCACCAGCTCCGCCAGCCGCAGATCCACCGCGGTCGTCACCTTCAGGTTCTCCGCGGGCGCCTGCACGACCCGCACGCGTCCGCCGTCCTGCTCGACGAGCATCGCGTCGTCGGTCGCCTGCGCGAGCTCGGCGTCCGTGCGTGCCAGCGCGCGCTCGAGCGCCGCGCGGCGGAAGACCTGCGGCGTCTGCACGGCCCACAGCTCGGAGCGCACGAGCGTCTCGCTGACGTGCACGCCGTCCACCGCGCGCTTGACGGTGTCCGTCACCGGCGCCGCGGCGATCGCGGCATCCCACGGCCCGTCGTCCTCGTCGAGCGCGGCCAGGCAGCGCTCGACCAGCGCGGGCGTCACCAGCGGCCGCGCGGCGTCGTGCACGAGCACGACGTCCGCCTGCGCCGGTGCGGCCGCCAGGGCGGCGCGAACGGAGTGCGAGCGCTCGGCCCCGCCGGCCACGGCCACGCATCCCGCCGGACAGGCGTCCAGCGCCTCGCCCGGCAGGGCGACGACGATCGTCCCGATCGCAGGCGCCGCACGCAGCGCCTCGACGCTCCACTCGAGCATCGGGCGCCCCGAAAGCGCGACGAGCGCCTTGGGGCCCGAGGACCCCAGACGCTCGCCACGCCCGGCGGCCACGATCAGCGCGACCGCCGTCAAGTTGCTGCTCCCTGCTCCCGGATCAGACCTTCGCGCCGGCCGACTCGGCAAGCAGGTCGTCGAGGTACTGCTCCGCCTCGTCCTCGTCCTTGTCGAGCGCGTACATGAGCTCGGAGGCGAGGATCTTCTTCGCCCGGGTGAACATCTGCTTCTCGCCCGTCGAGAGCCCCTTCTCGTGCTCCCGGATGGCGAGATTGCGCACGACCTCGGCCAGCTCGTAGATGTCGCCGGTCTTGATCTTGTCGCGGTTGTGCTTGAACCGGCGGTTCCAGTTCTTGGGCATCTCCGAGATCTCGTCGCGGAGCACCGCAAGGACCTTCTCGACCGTCTCTTCGTCGATGACGCGCCGGAGGCCGACCTGGGTGGCCTTCTCCGACGGCACCATCACCGTCATGTCGTTGTGCAGGATCTTGATGGTCAGGTAGATGCGCTCCTGACCGAGCAGAACCTTCGCTTCCTTCTTGAGAACCTTGCCGGCCCCGTGGTGTGGGTACACCACGCTGTCGCCGCACTCGAACTCGATGTGTTCGACGACGAGGGCTTCGAGATCCTCCGTCATGAGGTCGTCCTTCTCCTCCGAAATGGTGTCCTCCCCGATCATGTCTGCAGATACCGGTCCACGAGATTGATCTCCTGCAGGCGCCGGAGCCCCTCGCGGATGTCCTTGGCGCGGATCTCTCCGACGCCCTCGATGCCCTCGAGATCCCCTTCGCCGGCGCCGAGGAGCTCGTCGAGCCCTCCGGTCACCTGCACGATGTTCGCCACCACGAGCTTCGGCAGGCGCGGAATGCGCCCGAGGATCCGATAGCCACGCGGCGAGACGGGATAGTCGAGGGTGTTGAGCTTGCGGTCGTACCCGAGCAGCTCTGCGAGCCGCCCGAAGTCGAGCAGGTCCTGGTGCGGCAGGCGGCCGAGCTGGTCCAGCGCCTGCGCGAAGCCTTCGTCGGTGTCCTCGACCAGGTAGTCGTGGACGAGGGCGGCCTTGTCGGCGGCGGTGCCGACCATGGTCTCCTCGAGCTGCATCTCGATGAGCCGGCCCTCGGTGCCGAGCTCGACGATGTAGCGCTCGATCTCGACCGCCATGCGGGTCACGAGCTCCGAGCGCTGAAGCACCGTGAGGACGTCGTGGAGCGTTGCGCCGCCCTCGAACTCCAGGGCCGTGAGGCGCGTGGAGACCTGGTCCAGCCGCACGCGGTACTTGTCGAGCGTGGCGAGCGCCTGATTGGCCTTGGCGAGGACCGTCGGGATGTCCTCGAGGATGTACTTGGCGCCGTCGACGTAGAGCGAGACGACGTCGCGCCGCGCGGAGATCGCGATGACCAGCGCCTCGGTCTGCTTGCTCACGCGCTCGGCCGTGCGATGGCGCGTACCGGTCTCCAGCGAGAGGATCGTGGGATCCGGCATCAGCTGGACGTTTGCGGCGGTGATCTTCGTCGCGTTCGTGTTCAGCACGATCGCGCCGTCCATCTTCGCCACCTGGTAGAGGAACGCCGGCGAGTAGTCGATGTCGAGCTTGATGCCGCCCGAGAACAGGAAGCTCAGCTCTTCCGGATCGCCGCTGAGGATGAGCGCGCCCGTCTTCGCGTGGACGATGTTGTCGATGCCCTCGCGGAGCGCCGTGCCCGGCGCGACCATCTCGAGCGACTTGACGAGTCGCGGCTCCTGGCGACTCTCCAGATCGGTCAACTCATCCCCGCTCCGGTGCGCCACAGGCAGGATTCTACCAGAGCTTGAGGGTTTGACGGTGTGTCAGGAAACGACCGTCCAGCGGCCGGGTCAGGCGGCGTGGCGCGCGGACCCGCGCGCGCTTCCGAACGCCAGCCGCACCGCGTCGCGCAGGGTCGGCGCGGTCTCCGGCGTCACGAGGGTCGTCAGGCCGAACTTCGCGGCCTCCTCGGAGCGGCGGTCGTGGTGGGCCACCGAGCGCAACTCGCCCGTCAGCCCGATCTCCCCGAACGCGGCGACCGGCACGCGGGCGTCCTCGCCGCCGGCGACGACGCCGCGTGCGGCGCCCGCGACCGCCAGGGCGACGGCGAGGTCCGCGCCGGGCTCATCGACGCGTACGCCACCGACGACGTTGACGAAGACGTCCGCCGTGCCCGTGCCGACGCCGGCGTGGCGGGCGAGCACCGCGAGCACGAGCGCCAGGCGGTTGCGGTCGATGCCGCTGACGACGCGCCGCGGCGGCACGAGCTCGCTCGGCGACACGAGCGCCTGCACCTCGACCAGCAGCGGGCGCGAGCCCTCCATCGCCGCGAGGACGACGCTGCCGGGTGCGCGCGTCGCCTCCGCGACGAAGCGGGCGCTGGCGTCCAGGACCTCGACGAGGCCGCCGTCGCGCATCTCGAAGACGCCGACGTCGTTCGTGGAGCCGAACCGGTTCTTGAGCGCGCGAAGCGTCCGGTAGGTCCGCTCGCGCTCGCCCTCGAACTGCAGGACGCAGTCCACGAGGTGCTCGAGGACGCGCGGGCCGGCGAGCGCGCCCTCCTTCGTCACGTGACCGACGAGCAGCACCGCGGTGCCGTTGCGCTTGGCGACGTCCATGATCCGCGTCGCCACCTCGCGCACCTGGCCGACCGTCCCGGCCGCGCCGGTGAGGTCGCTCGCCGCGAGTGTCTGGACGGAGTCCACGACGCAGACGTCCGGGCGCTCGGCCGCGATGACGTCGACGACCGTGTCGAGGTCGGTCTCGGCGAGCACGGGGACGTCGAGCGCCCCCGGCGCGGCGCCCGCCTCCAGGCGCTCGGCGCGGAGCCTGATCTGCGCGGCCGACTCCTCGCCGGACACGTAGAGCGTGCTGTGGCCCGCGCCCTGCACGAGCCCGAGCGCCATCGACGTCAGCGTCGACTTGCCGATGCCCGGCGAGCCGCCGAGGAGGACGAGCGAGCCCGGGACGAGTCCCCCGCCGAGCAGGCGGTCGAGCTCGCCGATGCCCGTCGGCAGCCGCGGCGCGCGGTCGGCGGAGACCTCGCGCAGCGGGATCGGACGGGCTGCTCCGCCGCCTCCGACCCGGCGCGAGCGACCGGGCTTCCCGGCTCCGGCACGCGGCGCCGGAGCGCGCTCCTCCGCGAGCGTGTTCCACTCCTCGCACCCGGGGCACTGGCCGTGCCATTTCGCTGCGACATGGCCGCAGGACGAGCAGACGAAGATGGAGGACGAGCGCGCCATGGGGGCGACGGACCATAGGGCGCGCGGGTGACGGGTTCCCCCTACGGCCCCCTGGCAGGACGGGTCGGCGCAGCCGACCCGATGGCTCTCACGCGCCAAGACCGACGACACGGCAACCACTCCTCCCCAGCCCCGCGTAGGTCGTGCCAGTCCAAGCCCAACCCCCTGGAGGACCTCAACCCATGAAGCGCATCGCTCTCCTCGCCACGGCCGCCGTCGCATCGGTCGCCGTGGCCGTCCCGGCCGCGTCGGCCGGCGGCCCGTCGGCATCCGCGAGCCAGGACAAGACCATCGTCCAGGTCGCCGCCGGCGACAAGCAGTTCTCGACGCTCGTGAGCCTCGTCAAGAAGGCGGGCCTCGTGAAGACCCTCTCCGGCGGCGAGTGGACGCTGTTCGCCCCGACGAACAAGGCGTTCGCGAAGCTCCCGAAGGCGACGCTCAAGAAGGTGGGGAGCGACAAGAAGCTCCTCACCTCGATCCTCACCTACCACGTCGTGAAGGGCGAGGTCCCGGCCGCGACCGTCGTGACGCTCAACGGCAAGTCCGTGAAGACCGTCAACGGCAAGAAGGTCAAGATCACCGTCAAGGGCGGGAAGGTGAAGGTCAACAAGTCGAACGTCACCAAGACCGACGTCGCCGCCTCCAACGGCGTCATTCACGTCGTTGACACGGTGCTCATTCCCTAGGAACGGCCCCCTGGCAGGACGGGTCGGCGCAGCCGACCCGAAGGCTCTCAGCTTGATGCGGCCGGCCTCTGGCCGGCTGCATCAAGTGCCCGCGCGACGTCCTCCAGGAGGTCGCGCGGGTCCTCGAGCCCGACGCTGAGGCGCACGAGCCCGGGCGAGACGTCGTCGCCGCCCCAGCGCGCCCGGCGCTCGGCGCTGCTGTGCACGCCGCCGAAGCTCGTCGCCTCGGCGATCAGGGACGACGCGGCGAGGAACGCCTGCGCGCGTTCGGCGGTCTCCAGGTCGAGGCCGATGACGCACCCGAGTCCCGGCCACCGCGACCACGCCACGTCGGGACGCTCGGCGAGCAGCGCCGCCATCTCCGCCGCAGTCGCCTCCTGCCGGTCGACGCGCACCGCGAGCGTCGCGAGTGAGCGGTGGGCGAGCCAGGTCTCGAACGGCCCGGGGATCGCGCCCGTCTCGGTCCGCCAGGCGCGCAGGTCCGAAAGCCGCGCGGGCTCGGCGGTGGCCACGTAGCCCAGCAGGACATCGCTGTGACCGCTCAGCTGCTTGGTCGCGCTCGCCACGGAGATGTCGGCCCCGAGCTCGAGCGGGCGCTGGCGCAGCGGTGTGGCGAGCGTGTTGTCGACCGCGACGAGCGCCCCCGCCTCGTGCGCGGCCGCGCTGAGCTCGGCGATGTCCACGACGTCCAGGCCGGGGTTCGACGGCGTCTCCAGCCAGAGCAGGCTCGCGTCCGTCAGGGCTCCGCGGACGGCATCCGCATCCGTGGGCACCAGGCGCACCTCCACCCCGCGGGGCTCCAGGTGCCGCTCGGCGAGCGTGCGGACCGTGTAGTAGCCGTCGCTCGGCAGGACGAGCACGTCGCCGGCGCCGAGCGTCGTCATGAGCACGGCCGCGATCGCGGCCATGCCCGAGGCGAACGCGACCGCCTCGCCCCCCTCGAGCTCCCCGAGCGCACGCTCCCAGCCCGACCACGTCGGGTTGTCGTAGCGGCCGTAGAACGGCGAGTCGCCCTCCCCGGGCTCACCGGCGAAGTGGAACGGCCCGCCGAACACGGGACTGGGGAACAGCGGCTCCCCGTCGCGCACGGGCGGGAGCCCCGCGTGAACGCAGACCGTGCCCCCGGGACGCTGGTGGGACTGGTCGCAGTAGGGCTTGGTCCGTGAGCGCCCGCAACGGCACAGGACCAGCGCCTTTCCGTCGTCGGGAAGCGGCAGCGGGCGGTTCTGGGCGTCGGTGAGCCGCACCGGTCCGGTGACCTTGTAGGGCCCGTGCTCGCGGACCTTGATGACGACCTCTTCGGGCTTCTCGGGCAACGGGCGCTCCATTGGACGTCCAACCGTGTTTGGAGCCTATGTCAACCCGTTGCAGTGCTCCTGAGGAGGAGTTCCCCCTATGAAGCTGAAGCTCCCATCCCCGGCGATGGTGGTCGCGCTGATTGCGCTGACCGTCGCCATGACCGGCACGGCCTTCGCGGCCGTGAACTACGCCAACAACGCAGGTGCCGTCGACGGCAAGAGCGCCGTCGCGCACGGCGCGTCGTCCAAGGCGGCCGCCGGCCGGCTCGTCGCCACGCAGCGCACGGGCACCGCCAAGGGCCGGATCGCCCAGCGCTACCTCGACGTCGGCGGGCTCGCCCGCGGCACGACGTCGACGTTCGGCAAGGCGATCCAGCTGATCGACAACCAGTCGCTCGCCCCCGTGGCGATCGGCAGCGTCGCCGGGCTCGGGTCGCTGACCGCGACCTGCCGCGACGAGAGCGCGACCGTCGGCCGGCTGGACCCGGCGACGACGATCACGTTCGCGAACACGTCGGGCGACGCCGTGAACTTCGCCCGCACCGTGAACTACGCGGGATCGACGATCTTCCCGCTGCCGAACACCGCGACCCACGCGTTCAGCATCTCGGGCTCGCAGCCGTTCACGATGCACATCGAGCGCGCCGGGACGAACTACGTCGTCAACGGCGTGGTGCGCCAGGACGGGCGCAACGCCGCATCCGCGCAGTGCGTGGTCTACGGCGTGGCGCTGACGATTCCGCCGTCGTCCTGACGGCGCGGGGTTACGACGCGGCGGGCTCCTCGCCCGTCGCGTCGGCCTCGGCCACCGGCTCGTCCTCGGACGGCTCGTCGCCGCCGCCGACCGCGGCCGGCACCTTCTCCGGCGCGACCACCGACAGCGTGATCTCGCGCTCGTCGCCCTCGGGGGCGACGTCCACGACGACCGTGGCGCCGGGCGGCAGCTCGGACCGCAGGACGAAGTCCGCGAGCGGATCCTCGATGTAGCGCTGGATCGCGCGACGCAGCGGCCGCGCGCCCATCGACGGGTCCCAGCCCTTGTCGACGAGGAAGTCCTTCGCCTCCTCCGTGAGGTCGAGCTGGAGCTCACGCTCGGCCATCGACTCGCGGATGCGGCGCAGCAGCAGTTCGACGATCGTCTTGATCTCGTCCTTCTGCAGCTTGTGGAAGACGATGACGTCGTCGATGCGGTTGAGGAACTCCGGGCGGAAGACCTTCTTCAGCTCGCCCATGATCCGCGTCTTCATGTCCTCGTACGTGATGCCCGTCTCGTCCTCCGAGACGGCGAAGCCGAGCGGCGTGTTGCGCGCGATCTCCTGGGCGCCGATGTTCGAGGTCATGATCACGATCGCGTGACGGAAGTCGACCGTGCGGCCCTGCGAGTCGGTCAGCCGGCCGTCCTCGAGGATCTGCAGCAGGATGTTGAAGACGTCCGGGTGGGCCTTCTCGATCTCGTCGAGCAGGAGCACGCAGTACGGCTTGCGGCGCACGGCCTCGGTGAGCTGGCCGCCCTCGTCGTACCCGATGTAGCCGGGGGGCGAGCCGACGAGCCGCGACACGGCGTGCTTCTCCATGTACTCGGACATGTCGATGCGCACCATCGAGTCCTCGTCGCCGAACAGGAACTCGGCGAGCGTGCGGGCGAGCTCGGTCTTGCCGACGCCGGACGGGCCGAGGAACACGAACGACCCGGTCGGCCGCTTGGGGTCCTTGAGCCCGGCGCGCGAGCGGCGGATCGCCTTCGAGATGACCTCGACCGCGGCGTGCTGCCCGATGACGCGCTTGTGGAGCTCGTCCTCCATGCGCATGAGCTTTGCCGTCTCGGCCTCGGTGAGCTTGAAGACGGGGATGCCGGTCCACATCGAGACGATGTCGGCGATCTCCTCCTCGCCGATGGCCGGACGCGGGCCGTCGCCCTCGCCGTTGCGCCACTGGTCCTCGAGGTCGCGCTTCTCCTGCGTGAGCGTGCGCTCGTCGTCGCGCAGGGCCGCGGCCTTCTCGAACTCCTGGTTCTCGATCGCCGCCTCCTTCTCGCGCCGCGCGGTCTCGATCTTCTCCTCGAGGTCGCGGTAGACGGGCGGGGCGGTCATCGACTTGATGCGCATCCGCGATGCGGCCTCGTCGATGAGGTCGATCGCCTTGTCCGGGAGCTGTCGATCGGCGATGTACCGGTCGGCGAGCTCGGACGCGGCGCGCAGCGCCTCGTCGGTGATCTCGATCTTGTGGTGCTGCTCGTAGCGGTCGCGCAGACCCTCGAGGATCTGCACGGTCTCCTCGATCGACGGCTGGTCGACGCGGATCTGCTGGAAGCGGCGCTCCAGCGCGCTGTCGCGCTCGAGGTACTTGCGGTACTCGTCGAGCGTCGTCGCGCCGATCGTCTGCAGCTCACCGCGGGCGAGCGCGGGCTTGAGGATGGAGGCCGCGTCGATCGCGCCCTCGGCCGCGCCGGCGCCGACGAGGTTGTGGAGCTCGTCGATGAACAGGATGATGTCGCCGCGCTGGGTGATCTCCTTCATCACCTTCTTGAGGCGCTCCTCGAACTCGCCGCGGTACTTCGAGCCGGCGACCAGGGCCGCGAGATCCAGCGTGTAGATCTGCTTGCCCTTGAGCAGCTCGGGGACGTCGGCGTTCGTGATGCGCTGGGCGAGGCCCTCGACGACGGCGGTCTTGCCGACGCCCGGCTCGCCGATGAGCACCGGGTTGTTCTTCGTGCGGCGGGAGAGGATCTGCATGATCCGCTCGATCTCCGTCTCGCGCCCGACGACGGGGTCGAGCTTGCCGTCGGCGGCGAGCTTCGTGAGGTTGCGGCCGAACTGGTCGAGCAGCTTGGAGGACTTCTTGCCCTCGCCGGAGCCCGCCGCGGCCTGCGCGCCACCGGAGCCCGAGCCGGAGCCCTGACGCCGGCCGCCGGGGCCGGACAGCATGCGGATGACCTCGTTGCGGATCTTCTCGGAGTCCGCGTCGAAGTCGAGCAGGATGCGTGCGGCGACGCCCTCGTTCTCGCGCACGAGGCCGAGCAGGATGTGCTCGGTGCCGATGTAGTTGTGGCCGAGGCTGAGCGCCTCGCGCAGCGCGAGCTCGAGCACCTTCTTGGCGCGCGGCGTGAACGGGATCTGGCCGGACGTCACCTCTTCACCGGAGCCGACGATGCGCACGACCTGCGCACGCACGCGCTCGACGGTGATGTCGAGGGACTCGAGGACGCGGGCGGCAAGGCCCTCCTCCTCGCGCAGCAGCCCGAGCAGGATGTGCTCGGTGCCGATGTAGTTGTGCTTCAGCGTCCGGGCCTCTTCCTGCGCGAGGACGACCACCTGGCGGGCGCGTTCGGTGAATCGCTCGAACATTCTTTGATCCTTCCTGCCGCGGGTCTGGCTGGTCGGTCGTTGTGAAGGTGGTCCGGAGAAGGGTCGGTGAAGACCCGATCGCTCACCCTAGTTTTCGGCCCTGACGGCCTCTCGGATGAGCGTTCGGTTCTGTGACGACGGCATGGGCCAGTCTACCAGTGGCCGGACGGGACTCTTTCGCCCGTGGCGGCCTGAGGAATCTCGGGGTTCCCGCTGGCTGCGGCGTTTCCTGCGAGCGGGCGCGCGGGCGCTCAGTCGCGCATCGCCGGGAACAGCACGATCTCGCGGATCGACCGCTTTCCGGTCATGAGCATGACGAGGCGGTCGATGCCCATGCCGACGCCGCCCGTGGGCGGCATCCCCTGCTCGAGCGCCTCGACGAAGACCTCGTCGTAAGGCTGCGCCTCGTCGTCGCCCTCGGCCTCCAGGCGCGCCTGCTGCTCGAACCGCAGGCGCTGCTCGTCGGGGTCGTTGAGCTCGGTGAACGCGTTGGCGATCTCCATGCCCGAGCAGAACGCCTCGAAACGCTCGACGAGGCCGCCGCCGTCGCGGTGGTCCTTGGCGAACGGCGAGAGCTCCTTGGGGTAGTCGATGACGAACACCGGGTCGGTGATGTTCGGCTCGACCGCCTTGGAGACGAGGTCGTCGACCAGCTGGGGCCAGGTGCGCCCGTCGGTGGCGTAGCCCTCGAGCCCGGCCGCCTGGATCGCCGCGGCGAGCGACGCGCTGTCGGGGTGCTCGTAGATGTCCAGGCCGCCCGTACGCTCGGCGATCGCGTCGCGCAGCGTGACGCGGCGCCACGGCGTGCTGAAGTCCAGGTCGCCCTCGTATGCGCACGCCTGCGCGACGTCGGCGACGACCTGCTCGACGCGCGCCATCGCGTCGGTGTAGTCCGCGTAGGCCTCGTACCACTCGACCATCGTGAACTCGGGGTTGTGCTTGAACGAGACGCCCTCGTTGCGGAAGTCCTTGCCCAGCTCGTAGACGCGCTCCAGCCCGCCGACGATGCAGCGCTTGAGGTACAGCTCGGTCGCGATGCGCAGGTAGAAGTCGCGGTCCAGCTGGTTGTGGTGCGTCACGAACGGCCGTGCGAGTGCGCCGCCGTAGAGCGGCTGCAGCACGGGCGTCTCGACCTCGATGAAGCCCGCGTCGTCGAGATGCCGGCGGACCGTCGAGATGACCTTCGCGCGAGTGACGAAGGTCGCGCGGGTCTCCTCGTTGGACATGAGGTCGAGCTCGCGGCGGCGAAAGCGCGTCTCGACGTCGGTCAGCCCGTGGTGCTTGTCCGGCGGCGGGCGCAGGCTCTTGGCGAGGACGGTGAACGCGTCGACTCGCAGGGTGAGCTCACCGCGCCGCGAGCGGAAGATCGTGCCGTCGACGCCGACCAGGTCGCCGAGGTCGAGGTCGAGCAGCGTCGCCATCGGCTCCTCCCCGAGGACGTCGGCGCGGGCCTGCAGCTGGATGCGGCCCGAACGGTCGACGAGGTCGAGGAACGCCATCTTCCCCTGACCGCGGCGGGCGGCCAGCCGGCCCGCGACGCGGAAGGACCGGTCGGTCTCCGCCCCCGGCTCGAGCTCGTCCCAGCCGCTCAGCGCCTCGGCGGCCGGCGTGACGCCGGGGAACTCGTGCGGGAAGGGGTCGATGCCCTGCTCGCGCAGCCGCTCGAGCTTGGCGCGGCGCGCTGCGAGCAGGTCGGAAACCTGCTCTTCCTCGCTCATCTCAGAGCCCGACGTCGATCTTCGTGATCTTCAGCTTGCGGGCAGGGCCGCGCGGGACCTGGACGGAGACGACCTCGCCGCGCTTGTGGCCCATCAGGGCGCGGCCGACCGGCGACTCGTTGGAGAGCCGGTTCTCGGCCGGGTTGGCCTCGGCGGACCCGACGATCGTGTACTTCACCGACTTGCCGGTCTTCTCGTCCTTGACGTGCACGAGCGTGCCGATCTGGACGGAGTCCGTCGGGATGTCCTTCTTGTCGATGACCTGCGCCGCGCGCACGCGCTCCTCGAGCTGCGCGATGCGCGACTCGACCATCGCCTGCTCGTTCTTGGCGTCGTCGTATTCGGAGTTCTCGGCGATGTCGCCGAATTCCCGGGCCTCCTTGATGCGTTCGGCGACCTCGCGGCGACGCGTGGTCTGCAGCATCTCGAGCTCCTCCTGGAGCTTCTCGAGGCCTTCCGGGGTGAGGATGACGTCCTTCGTCATGGCGCGTCCTACGGGCTGGAAGAGTGCGAAAAACCCCGCTGGGAGCGGGGCGGGTTCGGCAGTATAGCCACAGGCCCCGGGAGCTCAGGCGGGTACGGCGCTCGGCCCCAGAACACGGGCGAGCGCGCGCGCCTCGTCGATCGACGCGGCCGTCTGGAACGCCTCCTGCTGCTCGCGGCCCGCCCCCAGGCGCTCGAGGTACCAGGGATAGAACTTGCGCAGGTAGCGCCCGGCGCGCTCGGCGCCCAGGTGCTCCACCGCGCGATCCATGACCCAGTCGAGCTCCGCGAGGACCTCGTCGACCGTGGGCTCGTCCTCGCGCACGCCCAGGACGCGGCTGAACAGCCACGGGTTGCCCAGCGCGCCGCGGGCGAGCATGACGGCGGCCGCGCCGGTCTCGGCGTAGGCGGCGAGGACCCGCTCGTCGTCCTGCAGCCCGCCCGAGAGGATCACCGGGACCGGCAGCTCCTCGACGAGCCGCGCGGCGAGCTCGTAGTCCGGCGTGCCCTTGTGGTGCACCTGCGCGCTGCGCGGATGGAAGGCGATCGCGCTGACGCCGGCCTCCTCGACGAGCCGGACCGCGAGCGCGAAGCCGTCGGTCTCTCCCGTGCGGGCGCCGGAGCGCAGCTTCACGGTCACCGGCAGGCCGCTGCCCTCGCGCGCGGCGCGCGCGACCTGCACGGCCGTGTCGGGGTCGCGGATCAGCGCAGCCCCCGCCCCCGTCTTGCAGACCTTGGGGACCGGGCAGCCCATGTTCAGGTCGATCAGGTCCGCGCCGCGCTCGGCGACGGTCGCGGCGGCCGACCGCATGATCTCGGGGTCCGGGCCGAAGAGCTGGATCGAGACGGGTCCGGACACGCCGTCCACGGTGCGCTCCTGCGGGCTGATCCGCAGCAGCTCGTCCATGGTCTTCTCGTTGCGGTAGTGGATGGCGTGGCTGGAGACCATCTCGCTGACCGCCATCCCCGCCCCGTAGCGGCGCGCCTGCAGGCGCACGAACCAGTTGCCGATCCCCGCCAGCGGCGCGAGCAGCACCCGGTTCGGGACGCGGATCCCGCCGATCTCGAACGGCTCGGTGAGGGCCGGCTGGGGCACGCCTGGAAGGGTAGCCCCGGCGGCCGGCCGCCTCAGACGCTGCGCTCGTGCAGCAGCCGCAGGCCCGTGAGCGTGAGCAGGTCGTCGACCTCGTCGATCGTCTGCGTGGACGGGACGACCACGGGGGCCAGGCCGCCCGTGGCGATCGTCGGCGCGTCGGTGCCGAGCTCCTCGCGGATCCGGGTGACGATGCCGTCGACCTGGGCGGCGAAGCCGAACACGATGCCCGCGCGGATCGCGTCCACCGTGCCCTTCCCGATCACCGACCGCGGCGTCACGAGGTCCACGCGCGGGAGCTTGGCGCCGCGTGAGGTCAGCGCGTCGAGCGAGATCTCGATGCCCGGGCGCGATCACCCCGCCCAGGTAGTCCCCGTCGTGCGAGACGACGTCGTAGTTCACGGCGGTCCCGAAGTCCACGCTGATGCACGGGCCGCCGAGGCGCGCGTGGGCGGCGACCGCGTTGACGAGCCGGTCCGCGCCGAGCTCGCGCGGGTTGTCGATCCGGATCGGCATGCCCGTCTTCATCCCGGGCCCGACGGCGAGCATGCGGTGGCCGAGGTAGCGCTGGGCCATCGACAGCCACTCGGGCTCCAGCTGCGGGACCGTCGAGGAGACGATCGACGACGAGAGGTCGGCGAGCCCGACGCCGCGCAGCTCCAGGAGGTTGCGCAGCGCCGCGCCGAGCTGGTCGGCCGTCGACTCGCGCACCGTGGCGAACCGCCAGTGCTCGACCAGCTCGTCGCCCCGGAACGTCCCGAAGTGCGTCTGGGTGTTCCCGACGTCGACGACGAGCAGCATGCGGCGAGCCTATGCGGCGGGCGGCTGCGGCTGCGGCGGAACGGGATACGGCGGGACCGGCGGGACGCCGCCGGGACCCTGCTGCTGCATGAGTGCGAGCTGCTGGCGCTGGAGGAACGCGATCTCGCGATTGGACTCCAGCAGCCGGAAGATCGCGAGGATCACCTCGAGGATCACGCGCGCGTAGATCACGTAGAGCAGCGCGACGAGCGGCCCGATGATCAGCGCGACGACGATCGACGCGGCATCCCCGCTCGCGATCGCGGCGATGATGAAGCCCAGCAGGCCGAGGCCGAACAGGACCAGCAGCAGGATGTACAGGTAGCGGATGACCCGCGTCGTCACGAGCGTCGTGAACGACGGGTCGAGGAGGCTCGCGATGAAGCCCTTGCGGGCAGCCGGGAGCGGTGTGGGTGTCGTGCTCACAGTCCCAACGGTACGCCCCGCATAGGATGGCGTGATGACCGCCACCCTCTACGTCGTCCACGGCTCCCACCCCTGCGCCACCGTCGAGCGCGCGCTGCAGCTCAAGGGCATCCCGTACAAGATCGTCGAGTTCCCCCCGCCGATGCACATGGCGGCGATGAAGCTGCTGTTCGGTGAGCGCACCGTTCCGGGGCTGAAGGTGAACGGCGAGAAGATCACCGGCTCACGCGCGATCCTGCGCCGCCTGGACGAGCTGCGCCCGGAGCCGGCGCTCCTCCCCGCTGATCCGGCGCAGCGTGCACGCGTCGAGGAGGCCGAGGCGTGGGGCGACGACGTCCTCCAGGGCTTCGTGCGGCGCGTCCTCTGGCCGACGTTCAAGGCCCACCCCGAGGCGATGGCGACGTTCTCCGACGGCTCCAAGCTCCCGCCGCTGCCGGTGCCGGTCCTGAAGGCCATCGCCCCGGTCGCCACGCGGATCGAGATGAAGGCCAACGCCGCGACCCCGGCGACCTACCCGGTCGACCTGCGCAACCTCCCGGACATGCTCGACCGCGTGGACGCGTGGATCGCCGACGGCACCATGGGCGGCGACGAGCCCAACGCCGCCGACCTGCAGATCGCGACGAGCCTGCGCCTGCTGATGACGTTCGCCGACCTGCGCCCGATCATCGCGGAGCGGCCGGCCGGGCAGCTCGCGCTGCGGCTGTTCCCGGACTTCCCCGGCGACGTCCCGGCGGGCACGATCCCCGCGGAGCTCCTCCCCGCAGCGCCCGCGATCGCCTGACCGCCGTCAGCTCGCCGGCGGCACCGTGAGCGGGTCGCCGGCGCGCCGCACGCCCTCGTCCAGCGGGAGCCGCGCGAGCGCGTCGCTCAGCCGCTCGCCGCCCGGCGTCGCCAGGTCGAAGTCGAGCTCGAGCAGCGGGATCAGCACGAACCGGCGCGAGGTCACCTGCTCGTGCGGGAGCGTCAGGCGCTCGGTCGCAAGCTCGACGTCGCCGAGCAGCAGGAGATCGACGTCGATCGGCCGCGGCCCCTTGGGGACGTGGCCCGGGTCCTCGGGCGCCGCGCGTCCCAGCTCGCGCTCCACGGCCTTGCACGCGGCGAGCAGCGCCTCGGGGCCCAGCTCGGTCTCGATGCGCACGCACGCGTTCAGGAACGACGGCTGGTCCTGCACCGGGCCGACGGGGTCGGTGTCGTAGGTCGACGACGACGCCGTCACGCGCACGCCGCGGCGCGGGAGCGCGTCCACGGCGGCCTGCAGCAGCGCGCGACGGTCGCCGACGTTCGAGCCCAGGCCCAGGTAGCCCGTCACGACGGCGTCCACGGCAGCAGCAGCATGAGCTGGCGCGAGTGCGCGAGCAGCACGCCGTCCGGCGACCACAGCTCCCCGTCGGACTCCGCCAGGCCGTCGGCGGCGTAGTCCGAGCGGAAGACGCCGAGGATCGGCTCGTCGGCGGCGACGCGCGCGGCCGCGGACGGGTCGCGGAAGTGGATCGTGAGGTCGATCGTCGGGGCCGCGAGCGGCACGTCGAGGCGGCTGAAGACGGGCGGGAGCCAGGCGTCCGCGTAGAACGCGAGCGTCGAGGCGTCGAGCGGCTGCGGCTCGTGCAGGGAGATCCAGCCGCCGGTCAGGGCCTCGGCGCCGCCGCTGAAGGGCTCGGGGCCGACCGCGTGGCGCATGACGAATCGGTGGCGGATCGGCGGGGCGGCCTCGTGGGCCGGGAGCACGTCCACCGCCGCCGCGGGCGGAACGTCCGGCATCGGCGCGCTGAAGCGGGCGCCGTGGGCCTCGGGGAACGCGCCCGCGAACGCCCCGATCGCCATGACGCAGAGCCGGTCGTCCTGCGTCAGGCGCGCCGACAGCGTCGAGAGCGTGCGCCCCGACCGCTCGACGACGACGTCGATCCGCAGCGGCCCGGCGGCGGGCGGCCGCAGGTAGTGGAGCGTGATCGAGCGCGCCGGGCGCGCCGGGTCGTCCAGCTGTGCCGCCATCGCGCGCAGGACGATCGCCGCGAGGTAGCCGCCGTTGGGTCCGCGCGGCGCGTCCCAGGCGGGGTCGCTGACGGCGGAGAACGCGCCGTCCCCGATCGCGTCGATCGCGATCGCGTCGTCGAAGGCGGTCACGTCAGTCGAGGGCGCCGGTGCGCCAGACCTCGACCGACACGGACTCCACCGGGAGCGCGATCGGCGGCTCGGGCTTCGTCGCCTTCACCCACACCTCGGACGCCTCGAAGTCGCCGAGCATGCGGTCGGCGATCGCGGTGCAGAGCGCCTCGAGCGTCTTGTAGGAGCGCTGCTGGGCGACGAGCGCGACGATCTCGCAGACGCGCGCGTAGTCGACGGTGTCCTCGACCCGGTCGGTGACCGTCGCGTCGCAGGCGCCGGCGTCGAAGCGCAGGTCGAGGATCAGCCGCTGGCCGATCTCGCGCTCGGCCTCGGTCACGCCGTGGTGCGTGTAGAGCGAGAGACCCGTCACCTCGACGGTGACGGCGGTGCGCTCGAGGCCCTCGTCGAAGCCGTCGTCCTCGTCGTCCTCGTCCTCGTCGAGCTCGTCGTCCTCGTACTCCTCGTCCGGCTCGAGATCGTCGTCAGGCGTCATCGCCCGCCAACGTACCAGCCGCGACCTTCAGGGCATCGACGGTCGGCGGGACGTCGTGGACGCGGAAGACCCGCGCGCCCCGTTCGTACGCCAGCACGTTGGCGGCGACGGTCGCAGCGACGCGCTCCGCCGCGATCTCACGACCCGTCAGCGCCCCGAGGAACGACTTGCGCGAGACGCCGACGACGACCGGAAAGCCGAGCGCGGCGATCTCGTCCAGGCGCCGCAGCAGCGTCACGTTGTGCTCGAGCGTCTTCCCGAAGCCGATCCCGGGATCGACCTGGATGCGCTCGGGCGCGACGCCCTCGGCGATCGCGAACGCCGCGCGCTCCTCCAGGAACGCGCGGACGTCGTCGACGACGTCGCCGTAGCGCGGGTCCGCCTGCATCGTGCGCGGCTCGCCCTGCATGTGCATGAGGCAGCAGTCCACGCCGGCCTCGGCGACGAGCGCGGCGATCGCGGGTTCGTGGCGCATGGCCGTGACGTCGTTGACGTACGTCGCGCCCGCCTCGAGCGCGGCGCGCGCGACGGCGAGCTTCGACGTGTCGATGCTGAGCACGGCGCCCGGCGCGCGGTCGCGCAGGCCCTCGAGCACCGGGATGACGCGCCGCAGCTCCTCGTCGGCGCCGACCGGATCGGCCCCGGGCCGCGTGGACTCGCCGCCGATGTCGAGGATGCCCGCACCCTGGTCGTGCAGCTCCGCGCCGTGCGCGACGGCGGCGCCGGCGTCGAGCCACAGCCCGCCGTCGGAGAACGAGTCGGGCGTCACGTTCACGACGCCCATGACGGTCCAGCCGCGGCCCATGGCCGCAGGCTACTTCGCGACGGGCTCGGCGGCGGCCGGGACGTCCGCGGGCAGATCGCTGCCGTACGCGGGGTCGTGCTGGAAGGGGTGGCGACCGAGCGCGCGGCGGGCGAGGTACTGGACCCGGCCGCGGGTGTTCTCCGCGTGCCAGATCGCGTGGACGCTGATGGGCATCGGCGCGAGCCAGAACGTCGTGCGGCACCGGGTCCCGCGGGACGCGGGTCCCGCCCAGGCGACGTCCGCGCAGACGTACCCCTCGCCGTCCTCGTACGCGAGGCGCTCGCAGGATCGCGCCGTCCGCGTCGGCGATGATCGTCTCGCCGACCATGATCGTCGGCCAGTCCAGCCACGGCGCGTACGGCGTCTCCATGACGACGTCGCCGACATGGGATGCGTGGACGGCGGGCGCGCCCACGACGCGCGCCATGCGACCGGGCGTCTCGCGCGCGAGCTGGAGCATCGTCTGGTGCTCGCGGTCCCAGAAGTAGGGCTTCGTCGCGCGCCAGGTCGGGAACGACGGGAAGCACATGCCGCCGGCGACGAGCCGCACGCGCCCGCGCAGCCGGGCGGCCGTGCGCGAGCGCGCCCACTCGAAGCCGTTGGGACAGCCGATCGCCCCGTCCGCCGTCACGACGATCCCGGGGTCCTCGCCCGGGCCGTAGGTGGCGTTCTCCCACATCGACGGCTGGTCCTTGTCGTGCAGGTGCACGGCGCCATCGGGCTCGCAGACGAAGTACGTGTTGCGCGCGTCGCGGCCGCGGATCGTGAGCGCGCCGGCGCCGATCACGCAGCCGTGCTCGCGCGCGAGCCGGCGGTACAGCGCGAGCGGCCGCCCGTCGACCGGGCCGACGCACCGCCGCATCGCCCGGTGGTTGAGGTTCGGCGTCGTCGAGACCTCCGGCAGGAAGACCATGTCGGGACCGTGCTCGCGCACCGCCTGGCCGACGAGGTCCTCGATGTGCGCGAGGTTGGCCTCGACCTCCGCGAGCCGGACCGCGAGCTGGACCGCGACGACGCGCCGGGTCTCGGTGCTCACGCCGCCGGGGGTGACCGTCATGGGGCAACCGTACGGCGCATCGACGGCGGTCGCTACCCCACGAAGGGGCGAATCCGCCCCCATTCCGGGGGAACCTGCTTTCCACGGGGGGCGCGCGGTGGTTGGATGGCCCGATGACACTCGCCGAAGCCCCCGTGGCCGCGTCCGACCTGCCGCCCGAGCGGCGGGACGACAACCTCCTCGACACCGACGCCGCGCTGCTCGAGGGCCTGCGCCGCGAGGGCGCGTCGGCCTTCGAGGACGACTGCCGCGACCTCGGCGCGAGGCTGGCGGGTGCGCAGGCGATCACCTGGGGCTTCGAGGCCAACGAGCATCCCCCGGCCATCGAGCGCCACGACCGCTCGGGACGGCGCGTCGACGAGATCCGCTTCCATCCCGCCTGGCACGAGCTGATGGCGCTCAGCGTCGAGCGGGGGATCGCGGGCGCGCCGTGGGCCGACGACCGGCCCGGCGCGCATGTCGCACGCGCGGCGCGGTTCCTGATGGTCGCGCAGGTCGAGGCCGGGATCACCTGCCCGCTGGCGATGACGTACTCCTGCGTGCCCGCCCTCCGGCTCGCCCCTGACGCCGCGGCGCGCTGGGAGCCGCTCGTGACGAGCGGGCGTCTACGACCCGCGCCCGCTCCCGGCCGCCGAGAAGAACGGCGCGCTCGTCGGCATGGCGCTGACCGAGCGCGGCGGCGGCTCGGACGTGCGCTCCGGCACGCGGACGACCGCGACGCCCGCCGGCGACGGGTCCTGGCTCGTGAACGGGGCGAAGTGGTTCGTCTCCGCCGCCCAGTCCGACGCGTTCTTCGTGCTCGCGCAGACCGGCGACGGCCTCTCGCTGCTGCTCGTCCCGCGCCTGACCGACGCGGGCACGCTCAACGGGCTGCGCTTCGACCGCCTGAAGGACAAGCTCGGCAACCGCTCCAACCCGACCGCCGAGGTGGAGATCAGCGACGCGCGCGGCGTCCTCGTCGGCGAGGAGGGGCGCGGCGTGCGCGCGATCATGGAGATGATCGGCGGCACGCGCCACGACTGCGTGCTCGGCTCCGACCGCCGTCATGCGCCTGGGGACCGCGGAGGCGATCCACTGGGCGCGCCACCGCCACGGCGTTCGGCCGCGACCTCGCCGATCAGCCGGCGATGCGCGCGGTGCTCGCCGACCTCGCGCTCGAGTCCGAGGCGGCGACCGCCGGCGCCCTGCGCCTGGCGCGTGCCCACGAGGCCGCGCACCACGGCGACGCGCAGGCGGAGCTGCTGCGCCGGATCGCCGCCCCCGTCCTCAAGTACTGGACCTGCAAGCGCGCGCCGCAGCACGCCGCCGAGGCGCTCGAGTGCCAGGGCGGGTTCGGCTACATCGAGGATTCAAGGCTCGCCCGCGCCTACCGCGAGGCGCCGCTGATGTCGGTCTGGGAGGGCTCGGGCAACGTGCAGGCGCTGGACGTCCTGCGCGCGCTGGACCGCGAGCCCGACGCACTCGACGCGCTGCTCGCCGAGATCGACGCGGGAGCGCGGCGGCAACGCGCTGCTCGACGCCGAGGCCGCCGCGCTGCGCCGCGACGCCGGAGCGCAGGGCGGCGAAGCCTCGGCGCGACTGCTCGCCGGGCGCCTGGCCCGCGCACTGCAGGCGTCGCTCCTGGTGCGCGACGCGCCGCCGGCCGTCGCCGACGCCTACTGCGCCACGCGCCTCGGCGCCCAGACCGGGCGCACGTTCGGCGAGCTGCCCGCCGGGCTCGACCTCGACGCGATCCTCGCGCGCGCCCTCCCCGCCTGATGCGGGTCGTCGCGATCCAGCCGGACGTGCCGATCGGGGAGGTCGAGCGCAGCCTCGCGCACCTCGAGGACCTGATCGGCCAGGCGGCGCGCGAGCACGCGCCCGAGGCGATCTTCCTCCCCGAGTCGATGACGACGAAGAACGTCTACGACCGTCGGATGCGCGAGGTCGCGCGGCCGCTCGAGGGCGCGCCGCTGCAGATGCTGCGGCGCGCCGCGCGCGAGCACGACTGCGTCGTCGGCGGCGGGTACATCGCCATCCGCGGGAACGACGCCCGCGGGACGTACGCGGTCGTCGAGCCCGACGGCACCGCGCGCTTCCACGACAAGGACCAGCCGTCGTTCTGGGAGAACAACTACTACTCGGGCGGCACCGACGACGGGGTGATGGACACGTCGCTCGGGACGATCGGGATCGCCAACGGCTTCGAGTGGGGACGCACGCGCACGGCCCGCCGGATGCTCGGCCGGGTCAGCCTGCTCGCCGGCGGCATGCACTTCCCGTCGTTCCCGAGCTGGCGAGCGACGAAGCCGTGGTTCTGGGACCGCGACCACCAGGCGCTCCTGCAGTACGCCCGCGAGACGCCGCCGCGGATGGCGCGGCTGCTCGGCGTCCCGGCGGTGCACCCCTCGCACGTCGGCGACTTCGTCATGGAGACGATGCTCGTCCCGGGCCTCCCCTGGCCGTCGATGTGCGTCGGCGAGACCGCGATCTGCGACGCCGACGGCGTCGTGCTCGACCGCCTCGCCTACGAGGACGGCGAGGGCTGGATCTGCGCCGACGTCGACATCGACGCCGAGCCCCGCCCGCGCGATCCGATGCCGCCGGGCTTCTGGAACTCGCTGCTCCCGATCTCCGTCCACGGGGTCTGGCACGTCGGCAACGCGCACGGCCGGCTGAAGTACGAGGGCATGAAGCTGCTGCGCCGCCACCGCTGGCAGCAGTAGATTCGCCCGATGGGGACGGAGGAGCTCGACGTCGCGCTGGCGCGCGAGCAGGAGCTGCGCGAGCGGGTGCGCGTCTTCGGCCGCATCCAGGAGGCGCTCGTGCGGCTGCGCGACGTCGGCTCGGTCGACGAGCTGATCGCGCGCGCCCCCGCCGAGGTCGCCCGCGCCTGCGACATGGACCGCGCCGTGGTCTACCGCGTCGACGGCGGCATGCTCGTGGCCGAGGCGTTCTTCATCGGCGGCGACGACGCGCGCGCCGCCGACCTCCTGGCGTTCAGCCGCGAGCACCCGCTGTCGCTGCGCGAGCAGGTGCTCGAGAGCCGCGATGCTGCGCGAGCGGCGCCCGATCGTCGTCCGCGACGCCCAGCACCACCCGCTGTCCTACAAGCCGTTCGTGCAACGCTACGGGACCCACGCGTACGTGGCGGCGCCGATCATGCCCGAGGGCCGGGTCATCGGCTTCCTGCACGGCGACAAGGGGCTGCGGCACCCACGCGACCCCGACGGGGTGGACGAGCTCGACCGCGACGCGCTGTGGGCGTTCGCCGAGGGGTTCGGCTACGCCGTCGAGCGCATGCAGATGCTCGAGCGCCTGCGGGCGCAGGGCGAGGAGGTGCGCGCGCTGATCGCGCGGACCGAGGCGATGGTGTCCGAGCACCTCGCCGCGCAGGTCGAGCTGGCGTCGGCGCCGCTCGGCGACGCGGCCGCGGCGCGCGCCGCGGCCGCCATCCTCCCCGCGACCGACCGTCCGACGTCCGTCGCTGACGCGCCGCGAGCTCGAGGTGCTCGCGCTGATCGCCGAGGGCGCGACGAACAGCCAGATCGCCGACCGCCTCGTCATCGCCGAGAGCACGGCGAAGTCGCACGTCAAGCGGATCCTGCGCCGGCTCGGAGCGGCCAACCGCGTCGAGGCGGCGTCGATCTACCTGCGCAGTACGGCCGACGCCTGAGCGCCGCTAGGCGAGGTTCGGCTTCTCGGGCGAGTCGAGGCCGCGAGCCTCGAGCCCACCGCCCGCCAGCCCGGGACGCGGCAGCGGCCGCGGACCCTCGCGACGGCCCTCGTCGGTCGGCTGGGCCTGACCGGGGATCTCCGGCGGAGTCGTCGGCTCGTCGTCGCCGAAGATCTCCTCGTAGGACTTGCCGTCGAGCAGCGCGGCGAACTCCTCCTTCTCGATCGTCTCGCGCCTCATCAGCGTCTGCGAGGTGACCTCGAGGGAGTCGCGGTACTCGTTCAGGATGTCCTTGGCGCGCTGGTGCGCGGACTCGACGATGCGGCGGATCTCGTCGTCGATCTCGCGCGCGATCTCGTCGGAGTAGTCGGGCTCCGAGGAGAACTCGCGGCCGAGGAACGGCTGGCCGTGATCGTGGCCGAAGACGCGGGGCCCGAGCCGCTCGCTCATGCCGAAGCGCATCACCATCTGCTTGGCGGTCTGCGTGACCTTCTCGAGGTCGTTCGAGGCGCCGGTGGTGATCTCGCCGAAGACGATCTCCTCGGCGGCGCGGCCGCCCAGGGTCATCGCCATCGTGTCGAGCAGCTCGGCGCGCGTCGTGAGGAACTTGTCCTCCTGCGGCATCGAGATCGTGTAGCCGAGCGCCTGGCCGCGGCCCACGATGGAGATCTTGTGGACCGGGTCGGCGTGCTCGAGGTAGTGGCCGACGATCGCGTGCCCCATCTCGTGGTACGCCGTGATCAGCCGCTCCTTCTCGCCCATCACGCGGGTCTTCTTCTCCGGCCCCGCGATCACGCGCATGATGCCCTCTTCGAGCTCGTGCTGGGTGATCTCGCGCTTGCCGCTGCGGGCGGCGAGGAGCGCCGACTCGTTGATGAGGTTCGCCAGGTCGGCGCCCGTGAAGCCGGGGGTCTGCCCGGCGAGGGCGTCGATGTCGATCTCCTTGCCCAGCGGCTTGCCGCGGGTGTGGACCTCGAGGATCTTCGCGCGGCCCTTGCGGTCCGGACGGTCGACGACGATCTGCCGGTCGAAGCGACCCGGGCGCAGCAGCGCGGGGTCGAGGATGTCGGGACGGTTGGTGGCCGCGATGAGGATGATGTTGTCCGTCATCGTGAAGCCGTCCATCTCGACGAGAAGCTGGTTGAGCGTCTGCTCGCGCTCGTCGTGACCGCCGCCCAGGCCGGCGCCGCGATGGCGCCCGACGGCGTCGATCTCGTCCATGAAGATGATGCAGGGCGAGTTCTGCTTGGCCTGCTCGAAGAGGTCGCGCACGCGGCTGGCGCCGACGCCGACGAACATCTCGACGAAGTCCGAGCCGGAGATCGAGAAGAACGGCACACCCGCCTCGCCGGCGACGGCGCGCGCGAGCAGGGTCTTGCCGGTGCCGGGAGGCCCGAACAGCAGGACGCCCTTGGGGATCCGCGCCCCGAGCGCCTGGAACTTCTTCGGGTTCTCGAGGAACTCCTTGATCTCGTGGAGCTCCTCCACCGCCTCGTCGGCGCCCGCGACGTCCCGGAAGGTGATCTTCGGCGAGTCCACGCTCATGCGCTTGGCGCGCGACTTGCCGAACGACATGACCTTCGATCCGCCGCCCTGCACCTGGTTCATGAGGAAGATCCAGAACCCGATGAAGATGAGGAACGGGAGGACGTAGGTCAGCAGGCTGAGCCAGCCGTTCGTCTTGCGCCCCTCGACGTTGTAGCCGCTGGGCGGGAGCTTGTTCTCCTGGACGGCCGTCTGAAGCTGGGCGTCGAGGCGGTCGGCGCCGCCGTCGGTGTAGCCGGTCTCGTAGACCTTGCCCTCGCGCGGGGTGACGACGACGGTGTTGTCCTTCGTCTTCAGCTGGACGGACTTGAGCTCACCGCGATTGAGCTGCGCGATGAACTCGCTGTACGTCGGCGGCTTCTCCTCGGTCCCCGTGTTGATCAGGCGCTGGGCGAAGAACGCCAGCACCACCACGATGAGGATCGGGAACGCCGCGCTCTTGAAGAACCTGCTCATGCCAGGGCCGTGGCGCGTCCTGCGCCGGGATCGGTGCAAAGGGACAAGGAGGTGAGACTACCAGCAGAACCGCGCAGATCCGCCGATCTGGACGCCCTGGCGCGCTGCCCTCAGGCGTCTGATGCCGGGACCGCGAGGGCCGCGACGTACGGCAGGTTGCGCCAGCGCTCGGCGTAGTCCAGGCCGTACCCGATCGCAAACCGGTTCGGGATCTCGAAGCCGACGTAGCGGATCGGAACGTCCGCCTTGCGGCGCTCGGGCTTGGTGAGCAGCGCGCAGACCTCGAGCGAGGCCGGCTCCCGGGCGCCGAGGTTGCGCAGCAGGTACTGCAGCGTGAGGCCGGAATCGACGATGTCCTCGACGATCAGGACGTCGCGCCCCTCGATCGGGGTGTCGAGGTCCTTGATGATCCGCACGATGCCGCTGGAGTCGGTCGCCGAGCCGTACGAGGCGACGGCCATGAAGTCGACCTCGCAGGTGCCGCTGATGCTGCGCATGAGGTCGGCGAGGAAGAACATCGCGCCCTTGAGCACGCCGACGAGCAGCACGTCGCGCCCCTCGTAGTCATCGGAGATCTGGCGTCCCAGCGCCCGCACCCGCTCCTTGAGCTGGTCGGGCTGGACGAGGATCTCACCGATCGGCGGGGCTTCGGTCATCGCCTGCCGCAGGGTATTGGGACGGCGGCTCGGCGGGGCGGGACGGCTCCGCGGCCCGCGTCGCCCGGGGCGGGGTGCGCTCGAAGCGCAGGACCCCGTCCTGCACCACCGCCCGCGCGCCGTCGCCGACGTCGAGCTGCGCCGCGGACCCCGGCCGGTCCAGCGCGAGCAGGTCGGGCAGGCGGCCCGCGGCGCGAGCGCACAGGCCGCCCGTGGCCGTCTCCGCCAGCCGGCGCACCACGAGGCGCTGGAGTGCCGGCGGCAGCGCGGCGAGGTGCGCGAGCGCGATCTGCTCCTCCCCGGCGAGCACCGTCCCGACGACCTCGTCGAGGACGTCCGCCTCGTCCCGCAGGACCTCGGCGGTGCGCAGCAGGTTGGCCTCGGCCGCCGGGTGCACCTCGCGCAGGGCCGGGACGACCTGCGTGCGGACCCGGGCGCGGGCGAAGGCGTCCGAGTCGTTGCTGGCGTCCTCGGCCCACGCCAGGCCCCGGCCCGCGCACCACGCCGCCGTCTCCTCGCGGTCGACCCCGGCGGCCAGCAGCGGGCGCACCAGCAGCCCGCGACGGACCGGCATGCCGAGCAGGGCACGCCGGCCGGGGGAGGCGGCGAGCCGGTAGAGGATCGTCTCGACCTGGTCGGTGACGGTGTGGCCCGCGGCCAGGCGCGCGCCGCGCGCCGTCGCCTGACGCAGGCCCGCGCCGTAGCGCAGGTCGCGTGCCCAGGCATGGAGGTTGCCCGCCTGCGCCGGCGCCGCCGCGACCTCGACGGCCAGCGGCACCTCCAGGCGCCGGCAGAGCTCCTCGCACAGCGCCTGATCGGCCGCCGACTCCGCGCGGAGCCCGTAGTTGACGTGCAGCGCACTGACGCTCCCCGGCCCGCTGAGGAGCACGGCGAGGTCGAGCAGGCAGACCGAGTCGCGGCCGCCGGACAGCAGGACCACCACCGGCTCACCCTCGGGCAGGAGGCCCGTGTCGCGCACCCGGCCGGAGAGCGCCTGCGCGGCGGTGGACATGGCCGCGAGTCTACGCGCGGCTCAGGCCCCGTCGGGGCCGATCGCGAGGTACAGCTCGGTCGGCTCGGAGAACCCCTTGAGCTTCACCTCGCCGATGCGCTCGAACTCCTGGTGACTCTCGGCGAGGTCCACGATCTCCCGGGTCACGAGCACCTCACCGGCGGCGGCGCGGGCCGCGACCCGGGCTGCGAGGTTCACCTCGCGGCCGTAGTAGTCGCCGTCGCGGTAGAGCACCTCGCCGGCGTGGATCCCGATCCGCGGCACCGGACGGCCCGCCACGAGCGCCTGGAAGCCGACCGCCCAGTCGGCGAGCGCGGCCGGGTCGCTCGAGACGAGCATGACCTCGTCGCCGATCGTCTTCACGATGCGCGCCTCGTCGGGCAGCGTGTGCGTGACGTCGGCGACGAAGCGCTCGACGATGCTGGCCGCCTCCTCGTCCCCCTGCTGCTCGGTGAGCTGGGTGTAGCCCGCGAGATCGGCGAAGGCGATCGCCGTGCGCATGCGACCGAGCTCGTCGCCTGCGGCGCCGAGGTCGCTCTCCATGTGGCCGATGATGTCCTGCTCGACGAAGTGGTGCAGGAGCCGGCGATGGAGGTGGTCCATCACCGGGGAGGAGAACGGCAGGAGGCTGGAGGCGAGGTCCCCCATCTGCTCGGCGACCGCCAGGCCCGACGTGCCGTCGCGCATCAGCGGCTCGTGGACGTAGAGGTGGAACAGCCGGACCTCGGCGTCGGCGATCTGCGCCATCGACTGCCCGTAGACGCGCATGAGCTGGAGGAACGCCGCGAGCGGGAACCCGGCTTCGAGCACGCTCGCCATCGACTCGAGCATCTCGACGTCCTCCTGAGCGAGGTGGTCGGGCTGGGCGAACCCGAGCATGCCGAAGATGCGCTCGATCAGCGCGGGCTCCAGGCCCGTCCGGCGGGCGGCCTGGCGCATCGTGATCGTCGCCTCGTGCGTCGGGAGGAGCTCCTCGACGTAGCCGAAGGCCAGCCGGCCCTCGTCGGTCGCCGTCCGGATCTCCTTGAGCGAGTGCCCGCGGTCGCGCAGCCGCGCGACGATCCGCGCGTGGGCGATCGCGATCGGGGGCCAGGTCGCGCCGGACTTGCGCGGCGCGCCCGGCACCAGGCCGTCGGCCACCCACCGGCGCAGCGTGGCGGGCGTCACGCCGGCGCGGCGCGCGACCTCGGCGGCCGTCACCCGCTCGGGCGGGTCAGGCGGGTCTCCGGCGGACACGGGACGGAGCGTGGCGTCGGCCGCCGGGCGCCCTACGCCAGCAGATGCGGGTAGCGGTCCTCGAGGACCGCGCGGAACTGGGCGTAGACCGGCTTCGTGATCGGGATGAGCGCGAGCGCGGCCTTCACGTCGCCGCCGGTCTTGATCCGGCGGCGTGCGATCGCGACGGGGATGTTCTCCTTGCCCTGGAAGTAGCGGACCGCGACCTCGGCGCTCATCTTCATCTGCACCTTGGGCTCCCAGTCGACGTCGTCGCTCCACTCCCAGTGGAGGTTGCCGTCCTCGCCCGCGCGGCCGGCACGGACGTTGCAGACCATGTCGACGTCGTCGAACTCGAACCGCTGGGGAACGTCGGCGTCCTTGAGCTTCGGGCCCATCTCCGGGTCCTCGCTCATGAGCGAGAACACCGTGTCCATGACCGTCCTGAACTCCTTCGGGGACTCCAGTTCAACACCCATCGCGGGGCCGCCTCAGCTCGCGCGCCGCGGAGCGGGCTTCTTCGCCGGCTTGCGTGCCGTGGTCTTCTTCGCGGCGGACTTCCTCGCCGCAGACTTCTTCGCCGCCGGCCTCTTCGCGGCGGACTTCTTGGCCGCCGGCTTCTTCGCGGCGGACTTCTTCGCGGCCGGCTTCCTGGCCGCCGGCTTCTTCGCCGCCGGCTTTGCGCGGCCCGGGATCTCGAGCGCCGAGACGCGCTGCTCGAGTGACCCGAGCCGGTCGAGCAGCCGGCGCACGTCGTCGCTCGTCGGCGGCCTGAGCTGGTCGAGTGCCTCGCGGACCCGGTCGGCCGCCGAGCTCAGCTCGTCGGCGATCTCCTGCGCGCGCTCCTTGGTGAGCTGGGAGCTTGCGCTCTGAAAAGCCTCCTCGACGGCGGAGCGAACCTGATCGGCGCGCTCGGCGGCCTGTTGGCGTGTGCTTGAACCCTGCTGCGGCTTGGCCATGCGCGCAGACTATCCTCGCCGGCCGATGCAGGGGCAACCGCGCCACGTCCACCCGACCGCCCCGCTCGCGCCGCGCGCGCTGCTCCCCGGCGATCCCGGGCGCGCGCTGCTGCTCGCGCAGGAGCTCATGGAGGAGCCGCGGATGTTCAACCACAACCGCGGCCTGTGGGGCTACACCGGGACCGCGCCCGACGGCGCGCCGGTCACGATCATGAGCCACGGGATGGGCGGCCCGAGTGCCGCGATCGTGCTCGAGGAGCTGTGCGACCTGGGGCTGGAGATCGCGATCCGGGTGGGGACGTGCGGCGCGATGGACGATCGTCTCGCCCTCGGCGACCTGCTGGCCGTGACCGAGGCGATCCCCGGTGACGGCACGAGCGCCGCGCTCGGCCACAGCGCGCCGCTCCCGGCCGATCCCCGGCTGACGGAGCGCCTGGCGGGCGTCGCCGACCACGCCGGCCCGGTCGCATCGGCCGACCTCTTCTACGACCCGGACCCCGCACGCGCCGAGGGATGGCGCGCGGCCGGGGCGCTCGCGGTGGAGATGGAGGCGGCGACGATCCTGGCGGTCGCCGCGCGCCGCGGTGTGCGCGCCGCCTGCCTGCTCGCCGTCAGCGACGCGCGCCCCGGTGCGGGCGCGCGCATCACGACCGAGGACCTCGAGGCCGCCTCGCTGCGGGTCGGCCGCGAGGCGCTCGCGGCGCTGCTGGCCGAAACCGCCTGACGGTCAGTCGCCGGCCGGCTTCGGCGGCGCCGGCTTCTTCGCCGCCGGCTTCTTGGCGGCGGGCTTCTTCGCCGCCGGCTTCTTCGCGGGTGCCGGCTTGGCACTGCGCAGCGCGGACAGCGAGGCGACGACCTCGTTCAGGGTGTCGTCCATCGCGGCGAGCCGGCGGTCGATCTCCGCCGCCTGGTCGGCCTCGCCGATCGGGCGCGCGAGCTTCTCGTCCAGACGGTCGACGGCGTCCTCGATGCCCTCCAGGCGCTGGCTCACCGAGCGCAGCCGCCGCGTCAGGCGCTCCAGGTCCGCGGCCGAGGGAAGGTTGAGGGCACCCATCGCGGCCTCCTGCGCCTGCCCCGCGCGCTCACGCGCCTCGAACGCCCGCGACAGGGCGCCGCTGACCAACGGGTTCTCGAGCAGGTCCTGGGCGATCTTGCCGAGCGTCTCCTCGCTCTGGCGGGCGAGCTTGTCGCGCAGGCCGTCGGCACTCGTCTCGTCGGTCATCGTCGTCCTTCCGGGCCGGGGTTCGGGGCGCGAACCGTACCGCAGGCCCACATGTGCCCGAAGGAGGATCCATCCGAGGGCATCTCTCATGCTCTACTTGAGCCTGAGTCTGATCCTGAGGGCCGTTCGGCGGGCCCATTTTCGCACAATGACGCCCACGAGGGTCAAGGCGAAGGCGCTGATCGGCCGAAGGGGGAAAGAGGACGGGCCGCCGGACGTCCGCAACCTCCAGAACCGTGCACCCCCACTCTCCATCCCCCCTCGCCGCCCTGTGGCGCACCCTTCGCGCACGCGTCGCCGACCGCCTGGATCGGTCCGCCACCGCTGCTACGTTCGCGCTGCTCCGGTGGCTCCCGCTTCAGTCTTCCCCGACGGGACAGTCTCCGAGCGCAGACGACGTGATCTACGCCCGCGCGCTCCTCACGAGGCTCATCGCCACTGCCTTCGCGCTGGCGGTGCTTTCGATCGCCCCGGCCTTCGCCACCGCGGACGGCGAGGAGGGCGCCGGCGCGAACGCCGCGCCGATCCAGTGCGTCGCCGCTGACGGGTCGCTGGTTCCGGCCCCCGCGGGCACCCCCGGCGGGGCGCCCGCACCGTGCCCGTCGAGCGACCCGGAGACGCCGCCGCCCCCGCCGCCGGCGCCGGCGCCCGAGCCCGAGCCGGACCCCCAGCCGCAGCCGCCCGCGCAGACGCCCCTGGACCAGCCGGCCCCGTCGGCGGACCCGTCGCAGCCCGTGACGGGCGAGACGCCGGTGGCCACCCCCACCGCCGGCGGCACCCCGAGCCCCGAGACGACCAAGAAGCCGAAGCCCACTAAGTCTCGACCTGTACCTAAGGCTGAGAAGAAGAAGCAGACGTCGTCCAGGAAGCGCGAGCGCGGCACCGGCCCCGACGACAGCGCTCCGCCCGCCCCGCCGAGCTCGCTCCTGCAGCCGGTCCCGGACACCGGCACCTCGTCCTCGAGCCCGCTCGGCTCCTACGTCCTCCCCGCCCCCACGACCCGCGGCGTGCCGAACATCCTGCTCGACGGCTTCCGCGTCCCGCCGTTCCTGCTGCCGATCTACCAGGCCGCGGGCGTCCAGTACGGCGTCCGCTGGGAGATCCTGGCCGCGATCAACTCGATCGAGACCGACTACGGCCGCAACCTGAACGTCTCGACCGCGGGCGCCCTCGGCTGGATGCAGTTCATGCCGGCGACCTGGGCGAGCTACGGCGTCGACGCCAACAGCGACGGCCGCCGCGATCCGTACAACCCGGTCGACGCGATCTTCGCCGCAGCCCGCTACCTGCGCGCCGCCGGCGCCCAGCAGGACCTGCGCAAGGCGATCTGGGCCTACAACCACGCCGACTGGTACGTCAACGACGTGCTGCGGCGCGCGCACGCGCTCAGCGCGCTGCCGCCGGAGGTCGTCGCCTCGCTCTCCGGCATGACGCTCGGCCGCTTCCCGGTCGCCGCGCCCGCGACGTACGCCGGGCGCCTCAACACCCGCGCCGCCCGCGCCAGGGTCAGCAGCGGCAACGCCTCGATCGCCGTCGAGGGCGGCACGCAGCGCGGCCGCCGCATCTTCGCCGCCCCGGGCGCACCGGTCGTCGCCGTGCAGGACTCCCGCGTCGTCTCGATGGGCAGCTCCCCGCGCCTGGGCACCTACATCCGCCTGCGCGACTCCTACGGGAACACCTACACGTACGGCCACCTCGCGAAGCTCGCCAAGGTCTACCCCGTCGCCCGCCCGCGCAAGCAGAGCGCCGCGTCCATCCGCCGCGAGCTCGGCGTCGTCGCCAGCGACCCGCATCCCGAGCACGCCGCGAGCGCAGGCCGCCAGGTCTCCGTGAGCGACAAGGCGCCCGCCGCGCCCAAGCCGCCCGCCCCCGAGCTGCGCGCGCTGCGCCCGGACAACGCCGTCACGGCGACGGCTGCGGCCACCGCACCGACGCCCCCGCCGCCTGCTCCGGCCGCGACCGCGGACGCCGGCCCGTCCGTCGCCGCAGCTCCGCTGCTCTCGCGCTACATGGACGCGGTGACCGGCGTCGGCGGGCTCCCCGACTTCGCGCCCGTCAAGGCTGCGCCGGCCGCCGCGCCCGGCGAGATCCCGGCCGGCGTCAGCGCCTTCCGCGCCGTGTTCGCCGAGCCGGAGGCCATCGACCGCCGCGACGTCGTCCTCAAGCAGCTGCGCCGCGGCGCCAAGGTCATCGGCGGGACGGTCCTCGGCCGCGTCGGCGCCGCATCGCTCGAGTTCGAGGCCGCGCAGGGCTCCGACGCCGCCGCCGAGCGCCGCGCCGAGGCCGCGACCGCCGCGCGCCTGCAGCGTGCCGAGGCGCCGCACCTGTACTTCGAGGTGCGCCCCGCCGGCACGAAGACTCCGCGGATCGATCCCAAGCCGCTGCTCGACGGCTGGCGGCTCCTGGACTCGACGGCCATCTACCGGGCGCAGAACCCCGTCCTCAGCGGCGAGCGCACCGTGCGCCGCCTGTCGACCGGCCAGATCATGCTGATGAGCAAGGAGCAGCTCATCCGCCACGTGCTCGACAACCCCGACATCGAGATCTACTCCTGCGGCCGCGCCGACATCCGCGCCGGCATCGTCGACCGCCGGGTGCTCGCCTCCATCTCCTTCCTCGCCGCGCGCGGGATGAAGCCGACGATCACCTCGCTGCGCTGCGGTCACGGCTACCTCACCGCCAGCGGAAACGTCTCGCACCACTCCTCCGGCAACGCGGTCGACATCGCGGCCATCAACGGCGTCCCGATCGCGGGCCACCAGGGTCCGGGATCGATCACCGACCGCGCCGTCCGCGCGCTGCTGACGCTGCAGGGCACGATGAAGCCCGCGCAGGTCATCACGCTCATGCAGTACGCCGGGACCGACAACACCTACGCGATGGCGGACCACTGGGACCACATCCACCTCGGGTTCCGGCCCGACGACGACTCGGCGGCGGTCAGCATGCTGCGCCCCGACCAGTGGGACCGCCTGGTCTCCGGCCTGGGCCGCATCCGCAACCCCGTCGTCCCCATCCGGCCCAGCCGCTGGTCGATCAGCGTCACCAAGCGCGCCCCGAAGGCCGCCGCGAAGCGGCCGCGGAAGGCCGCGACCAAGCGCGCGCAGAAGACCGTCGCGCAGGCCCGCCGGCACGACGCCGCCAACCGCCCGCGCGTGGGCTGACCGGCCGGCGTGAGCGCCCCGGCGCTGTTCGCCTTCGTCCAGGTCGAGGTCCCGTGGATCCTGGGGCCGGCTGACGGCCGGTACATCGTTCGCGGGCATGCGGGCGAGCCGGAGTACGTGCTCGTCATCGGGACGCTCGGCGCCCCGGTCCGCCGCCGGCCGCTCGGTCGCCGCCGCGCCGCACGCCCGCGCCCCATCCCCCCGTCCGCGACGCCCGCCACCGCGATCGCCACGCGCGCCACGCTGATCGGCGCCAGGCCGCTCGCCGAGCCCGGCGAGCGCTGGCTGCGCGACGCCGACCTGCAGGCCGAGGCCGACCGCGGGATCGCCGTCCTCAACCGCGTCGTCCATGCGCAGCGGATCGCCACCGCGGACCCCGGCGTCACGCCGCTGACACGGGCCCGCGCCCTCGCAGTGCGCGTCGGCGTCGGTGCCGGCGAGCAGGTCGCCGAGGGTCGCTGGGCCAGCGCCGTGCTCGTCCCGCCCCCCGGTGAGGGCCGCGGGTCGCGGGTGTCCGGGCTGCGCCCGACCGAGCGGCTCGCCGCGATGCTCGCCAACCGCGACGTCGCGCTCGCCTGCGAGGAGCTGACGCTGCGGGCGCGCGCGGACGCCGACGCGGGACGCTGGCGGGACTGTGCCTTCCAGCTGCGCGCCGCCTACGACGCCGCGCTCACCGAGCTGCTCCCGTGGGGCGGCCAGGCCGACATCGACGAGCGCCTGGCCGAGCTCGCCGAGCTGCAGCCGGGCGTCGCGGCGGCAGCCGACGCCGCTCGCGAGGGCGGGATCGACGACGACCGGATCCAGGCGGTCTCGCAGGCACTCGCCCGCCTGGAGGCGGCACTGCGCGCCCGCACCAACGCCCAGCTCGGCGGCTGAGGCTCAGGCCCGCGCGTCGAGCGCGGCGACGAGCGCTTCGAGCTCGTCCACGACGTCGCCGTCGAGCCGCACCTCGGCCCGCGCGTCGAACGGCGTCGGTCCCTGCGTGATGATCGCGACCGCGCCGCCCGCAGCGCGCGTGACGCCGGGCAGCTGGGCGACGGGATGGACCTCGAGCGAGCTGCCGATGCAGAGCAGGACGTCCGCCTTCGAGGCGAGCTCGTGGGCGCGCTCCAGCGCGCCCTCCGGGAGGAACTCGCCGAACAGCACGACGTCGGGCTTCAGCGGCGCCTCGCACACGCACCGCGGCACGCCGCGGTCGTCGGCCACCAGGCGCCTGCGGGTCTCCGCGAGCGGGTACTGGTCACCGCACACCAGGCAGGAGCTGTGCTCGATCGTCCCGTGGACCTCGACGATCTCGCGGGTCCCGGCCTTGCGATGGAGCATGTCGATGTTCTGCGTGATCACCGCGTCGAGCAGGCCGCGGCGCTCGAGCTCCGCCAGGGCCCGGTGAGCGCCGTTGGGCTCCTTGTCCTCGAGCGTCTGGAACCGCGTCCCGTAGAAGTGCCAGAAGCGCTCGGGGTCGGCTCGCCACGCGTCGATGTGGGCGACCTCCATCGGGTCGACGTTCGCCCACAGGCCCGTTCCCGGCGTCCGGAAGTCCGGGATGCCGGAGGGCACGGAGATGCCCGCGCCCGTCAGCGCGACGACCGATCCGGCGGCCGCGATGAGGTCGGCGAGGTACTCGAGCGCCGCCTGCTCGGCGGGCGCGATGCTCACGTCCCCGTCCAGGACGGCTTGCGCTTGCCGAGGAAGGCGCCGATGCCCTCCCGCCCGTCGTTGGACTCAAAGACGCGCGCGAACGCCGCCTTCTCCGCCTCGATCCCCTCGTCGAGATCGCCCTTGGCCGAGGCGTCCTTGATCGCCTCGACGGCCAGCGGGGCCTGCTCGGCGAGTCGCCGCGCCCACGCGAGCGCCGCGTCGAGCAGTTCGTGATCGGTGAGGACGCGGTTGACGAGCCCGTAGTCGAACGCCTCCTCGGCGCTGATCGGGTCCCCCACGAGGTTCATCTCGAGCGCCTTGTTCTCACCGACCAGGCGCGGGAGGCGCTGCGTGCCGCCGAAGCCGGGAATGATGCCGAGCTTGATCTCGGGCTGCCCGAAGATCGCCGAACGCGCGGCGAGCCGCACGTCGCAGGCCATCGCCAGCTCGCAGCCGCCGCCGAACGCCAGGCCGTTGACGGCCGCGATCGTGACGATGCTCGAGCGGCCGAACTCGCGCAGCAGCCCGTGGGCGCCCGCCGCGAGCGCCCGTCCGCCGGCCTCGTCGAGCTGCGTGAACGCCTTGATGTCCGCGCCGGCACAGAACAGCATCGGGTTCGACGACGCGATGACGAGCGCGCGGACGCCGCCGTCGCGCGCCGCCGCCCAGACCTTTCCGAGGTCCTCGATGACCTGCGGCGAGAGCGAGTTCATCTGCCCGTTCGCCAGCCACGCGATCGCCACGTCGCCGCGCGACTCGAGCTTCACGACGGCGGCCTCGCCGGCGGGCTGCTCGGCGTCCGGCTGCGGGTAGGCGTAGAAGCCCTGCCCGGCCTTCGGGCCGAGCCGGCCCTGCGCGACCAGGCGCCGCAGGATCGTCGGCGGCGTGAAGCGCTCGCCGTGCGTCTCCTCCGCCGCCTCCAGGCGGGCGAGCATGACGTCGAGGCCGGCGACGTCGGCGCCCATGAACGGCGGGAACAGGCCGCGGCGCGGATCCAGCCCTGCGCCGGCCATCATCCCGAAGTCGATGTCGCGATGGGTCGCCACGCCCTCCTCGAGCACGAGGCACGCCTCGACGAACGTCTTCAGCGTCAGCAGCTCGACGAGCTCCGGCACGTCGGGCTCGCCCTCGCCGGTGAGGTTGGCCGTGCCGTCGGGCGCGTAGAAGCCGTCGCCGCCGGTCTTCGCCCCCAGCTTGCCCTCGGCGACGAGCCGCTGCATTCCCGTGGGGACGTGGAAGCGCTCGGGACCGTAGGACTCGGCGAGGTGCTCTGCGACGTGCAGGACGGTGTCGAGCCCGAGCAGGTTCACCAGGTGGTAGGGACCGACCGGGACGACGCCGGCGGACCCGACGCCCTCGTCGATCGCCTTGATCGAGAGATCGCCCTCCTCCTGCGCGCGCCAGATCTCGCTGATGCCCGCGTTGAGGATCCTGTTGACGACGAAGCCCGGCACCTCCAGGCATGTGATCGGCTGCTTCTTGATCGCCTGGGCGAACGTGACGGTGGCCTGGAGCGTCTCCGCGGAGGTCTCGTCACCCTCGACGATCTCGATCAGCGGCATGATCGACGCCGGGTAGAAGTAGTGGAACCCGACGACCTTGTCGGGCCGCAGCGTCGCGTCGCCGATCTCGGTGATCGACAGCGAGGACGTGTTCGAGGCGAGGATCGCGTGGCCCGGTGTGCACGCGTCGAGCTCGGCGAAGACCGGTCTGCTTGATCTCCATCCGCTCGGGGACCGCCTCGACGACGAAGTCCACGTCGCCGAACGCCTCGTAGGTCGTCGCGGGCGTGATCAGCGCGAGCGTCTCGGCGACCTGCGCGGCGCCCTGCTCCTCGGTGAGCTTCCCCTTCTCGACGAGCTTTCCGGCCTGCTGCTCGGTGACCCGCCGGGCCTCCGCGATGCCGGCGTCCACCAGGTCCTGGCGGATGTCCTTCAGCACGACGGGAATGCCGGCGGCGGCGATCGTCTGCGCGATCTGGCCGCCCATGGTGCCGGCGCCGACGACGGCGGCCTTGAACACGAACATGTCGGGGGTCTCCTTGACGCGGGGCGGGCGGATGAACGGTAACGCCCGCCCGTCAGAGCTCGCGTTCCGCCCGCAGCTCGCGCGCGAAGCGCAGCAGGGTCCTGCGCAGCGCGTCGGACTGCGCGCGGCGGATGAAGAGGATGTCGGTGACGGGGCTCAGCAGCCCGCCGTCGCGCAGCTCGTAGTCGAGCGTCAGGCTCATCCGCACCTCGGGCTCGTCGGCCGTCCCCCCGGTGGCGAAGGTGACGCTCTGGCGCCCGACGATCCGCGGGTCCTCGACGTCCGCGACCTGGCCCTCGCGCTGCGAGTGGCTGTGCACCGCCTCGGTGACGCGCCCGCGCCCGTCGGGCACGGACTCCCAGATGAGCACCGAGCCGGCGGCGGGCCAGTCGCCCTCGACGCTCACGACGTGCTTGAACCCCTCGACGAACGCCGGCCAGCGCGCCAGGTCGTACCAGAGCGCCTCGGCGTCGGCGATCCGCACGCCCGGCAGGGTGATCGCCGCGCCGGACCGTCCCATCAGGCCAGCTGGTCCCGCAGCCGCACCACTGCGAGGGCGACCGCGTCCAGGCGCGGCGCGACGGCTGCGCGCAACCGCTCGCGCTCGGCGACGCCCTCGTCGGTCAGCGCGTAGAACCGGCGCGACCGGCGCTCGGGGTGCTCCCATTCCCCCGCGACGAGCCCGCGGGCCTCGAGATCGCGGAGCAGCGGGTACATCGTGTTGGGGTTGACGACGAGCAGCCCGTCGCTGACCTCGGCGATGCGCTCGATCAGCCGGTTGCCGTACGAGCGGCCCTCGCCCAGCAGGTGCAGGACCAGCAGCTGGAGCACGCCGGCGCGGCGCAGTTCGCCCGCGATGGGGTCGGCCGATCCGGCCCCCGTCGCCGCGGCGGCGCCGGTCGCGGCGCGGGCGGCCTCCAGGGGTGCGGCGTCGGCGACGGCCCGCTCGGTCTCGCGGTTGGGCATCGGCGCAAGTATCCCCGGTCGCTCAGCGGTCGAGCAGGTCGTCGAGCGAGCGCTGCTCCGGGTTGACCGCGCGGTCGGCCTCCGCGCGGGGACGCCCGCGCCGCGCCCAGTGCTCGACGACGTCGCGCGCCTTGACCTGCCGGTAGGTGATGTTGCGCTCGATCGGCTCGACCGTCAGGCCGCCGGGCGTCGTCCCGCGCACGAGCGCGTGGAAGACCCGCCCGCGCACCGAGACGCGGATCATGTCGCCGGGATCGATGCCGTCGAGGCGCATCCGGCCGCGGATGATGGCAGCGCGGTCAGCCGGTGAAGACCGGCGGCACGGCCGACCGGCGCGGACAGCGGCTCCAGGCGAGCGTGAGCAGCCTGGGCTGCACGCCGGTGCCCGGGTTGAAGCGCACGAACGCCGTCACGCGACTCGCGCCGCGTGGCAGGCTCGAGGCCGGAACCTTCAGCCGGTACATCCCCGCCACGTTGGCCCTGGTGAACTGCGTGCGCCTCTTGCCGTTGATGCGGAAGGTGACGCTCGCGATGCCGCGCCCGCGAACGTCCGCGATCGCGTAGCGCGAGGTGATGCAGCCGCTCGTGCCGCGGACGCTGGCGCTCGCGCGGGCCACCGGCGTCCCCGTCGGCGTCGTGCTGCCCGGCGTGGTGCTGCCCGTCGGCGTCGTGGCGCCCGGCGTCGGGGGTCCAGTCGCCACGCCACTGCCCGGCGTGCGGCCCGTGTTCGTGAAGCGGCACTCGTAGTCGCGGCCCGGCACGACGTCGCTCAGCGTCCCGGCGGTGCCGCCCGGGATGAGCGCCCAGTCGCCGTAGGTGCCGCCCGTGCCCGAGCGGCACTCCAGCTTGGAGTCGTAGTCCGTGATGACCGTGCCGGACGCGCCGGTCTCCGCGAGCGAGACGTCCGAGCCGCCGTCCACGGCGATCCAGTCGCTCGCGTCCCCGTCGGCGAACGCCTCGCCGCCGGCGCTCGTGTCGACGTCCGCGCCGTTGACCGTGATGTCCACGCGCTGTGCGTCGTTGATCGGTGACACGAAGTCCTTGAGGACCTTCACCCGCGAGCGGTAGGTGTTCGTGAAGGTGCAGGTCACCGTCCACGGGCCGCGATCGGCGGCGGGCACCGAATCGTCGAGGAAGCGCAGCGTCGTCTCGACGCCGTCACCGCCTCCGGCGGTCGTCGGCGTCGCGGTCCATGCGCCCCAGTAGCCGTCGAGCGCCGATGGCCAGGCGGCGCCCGATGCCGTGTTGCGCGCCGCGCAGCCCACGCTCGTCCGGTAGCCCGCGGGCCGGGTCGTCTCCGTGACGCGGAACGACCGCCAGTCACGCAGCGCCGGCGCGGGCACCGGCGTCTCACCGCCCGTCTCGACGGCTGCGAAGAGCGCCTCGTTCGGCGACGCGCCGGTGCGGGTGAACGGCCCGTCCGCGCTGGGCGCACCGGTCAGGCTGAAGGGGTTGTCCGGCTCGGGCTTCGCCGCCCAGGGCGCGCCGGTGTAGCCGGAGGCCGGGAGCAGCGACCACGTCTGCTGCCCGTAGGCGTGGGTCTCGACCTTGAAGCCGAACGTGTCGGTCGACGGACCGCCGAGGTTGACCTTGCGGATCTGCAGGTCACCGTTCCACGCGACTGCCGCGGGCGCGGAGCCCAGGCACGCGCCGACGACGAGCGCGACGGCGAGGCCGCCGCGACGGCGGGCGTTCCTCGACAACAGGCGATGCGATGACATGGTCCCTCCCCCGTAGCGAGCGTTCGTGCTCGATACGACCGCACGGCGCGGTCCTTCCGCCGCCCACCGTACCGCGAACGCCGCCCGGCGTGTCGGGCTCAGCCCTGAGGGTCGGCGACACGGAAGCGCACGGCGCTCAGGTCGAAGCGCTCGCCCGGCCCGAGGGTGAACTCCTGAAGCGAGACCTCGCCGTTGTCGCCCACGCGCAAGTACCCGGGGTCCTCCGGATCTCCCGGGTCCTCGAAGTGCACCGCCGGAAACCTGAGGGTGCCGCTCGGCCGCCGGCCGGGCGGCAGATAGAAGAGGAGCCCGTTTCCGAAGCCGGTGCCGACCTGCTGCACGGCGCCCTGAAGCTGGACGAACCCGCCCGGCTCGACGAAGTAGGCGAGCCGCCCGAAGCTGGCTCCGCCCGCCTGAGTCCAGTAGTTGCCCGCCCCGGTGTCCCCGCAGAGGATGTCGAACGTCGTGATGCAGCTCGGCCCGGGCTGCTCGCGGATCACGACCGCCGCCGGCCGGCGGATCGCCGGGTCGGGGTAGGAGCCCGTGAGGTCGCCGCCCGCCGGGCCGGTCGCGGGCCCGGGGATGCCCTGGGGCCCGCGCGGGCCCGCCACCGCCTTCCTCGCGATCTGCTTGCGGACGCCCTTCGACAGGTCCCGCGAAGCGACCGAGCCATCCTTGATCTGCTTGCCCGTGATGAGCCGCGCCGCCGTCGCCGTCCCGGCCGTCGCGATCATCAGGCCGAGGAGAAAGGCCACCGCCATCCCGGCACGGCCCCGCACCACACCCCGCATCCGTCACTCCTCCGATTGGTCCCCGGAACGGTAACCGGAACCCGCCGGCCGCGGTCGCAGTCCCCGCCCGCCCAACCCCGCAGCCGAAACCGTGGTTCTCCCCCTCAGGGGCACCCGCCGCCGCGCCGAATCCTGAGGTATGCAGCCCTCCGCACCCAAACCGGACTCTGGAGACTGGTCCCTCGTCGTCATGGCGATCGTCCTGACCGTCTCCGTCCTGTTCCTCATCACGCAGCTGTCCTAGGACTCCCGGGAACGACGAAGGGCCGCCCCAGTGGGCGGCCCTTCGATGAGATCTATCAGCCCGCGCCTTCGGCGCGGTCTGTCCTGCCAGGGGGCCGTACCTAGACCGTGGCCGGCTCCTCGACACGCCGCGGCAGCAGCGTCTCGCGGGCGATGACGAGGCGCTGGATCTGTGACGTGCCTTCGTACAGCTGCATGATCTTCGCGTCGCGCATGAACTTCTCGACCTTGTACTCCTTGATGAAGCCGTAGCCGCCGAAGACCTGGACGGCGTCGGTGGTGACCTCCATCGCGGTGTCCGCCGCGAAGCGCTTCGCGTGCGAGGACTCGATCGTGTTGCGCGCGCCCTGGTCGAGCAGGACGGCGGAGTTCCACGTCGCCAGGCGCGACAGGTGGATCTTGGTCGCCATGTCGGCGATCAGGAACTGGATCGCCTGGTGCATCGCGATCGGCACGCCGAACTGCACGCGCTCCTTCGAGTACTCGGTCGCCATCTCGAACGCGGCGCGCGCGATGCCGGTCGCCATGGCGGCGACGCCCGGGCGCGTGCGGTCGAGGGTCATCATCGCGAGCTTGAAGCCCTTGTTCTCCTCGCCGAGCAGGTTCTCGGCCGGGACCTCGGTGTCGTTGAACGTGATGGTCGCGGTGTTGGAGGCCCGCTGACCCATCTTGTCCTCCTTCTTGTCCACCGTGATCGTGTCGTCCTTGTCGACGACGAAGGCGGAGATGCCGCGGTGGCCGGCGTCCTTGTCCGTCTTGGCGTAGACGGTGAACATGTCGGCGTAGCCGCCGTTGGTGATGAAGCACTTGGAGCCGTTGAGGACGTACTTGTCGCCCTTGCGGACGGCCGTGGTGCGCATCCCGGAGACGTCCGAGCCGGCGTTCGGCTCGGTCAGGCAGAACGAGGCGAGCTTCGGCGACTCGGTCAGCATGCCCATGTACTTCTTCTTGGTCTCCTCGCTGCCGCCGACGAGGATCGGGGCGCCGGCGAGACCGTTGGCGCCGATCGAGGTGGCGATGCCGGAGCAGCCCCAGGCCAGCTCCTCCTCGATGAGACAGCCCTCGAGGTAGGAGGCACCCGGGCCGCCGTACTCCTCGGGGATGTGGTTGTTCATCAGCCCGAGCTCCCAGGCCTTCTCGATGATCTCCTGGGGCCAGGTCCCGTGCTCGTCGTACTCCCAGGCGACGGGGCGAATCTCCTTCTCAGCGAAGTCGTGCGCCATGTCGCGCAGCGCCTTCTGCTCATCGGTCAGCGTGAAGTCGACCACAGCGAATAGCTCCTTGAATTCCGCGGAAGAGATCGGCGAGGGCGGGGACGAACCGAGTGCCCGAGCGCCGTAGATTGACTCGTCAGTCAATAGTACTCCGAAACACGCCGAAAAGCACACCCTGCCGATGTGCCACGCTTCGCTGACCCGATGCAGGAAGCCTTCGGAACCGTGCTGTTCGCCGTCGTCGGCATCTCGGCGCTGGTCGCCGTGGTGACGTTCGCGAGCGCGCGGCGCGCCTACGACGAGATCGGCAAGGGCCTGCTGTCGCTGCGTGACGGGACGGACCGCCCGCTGCGCGAGCCGACGCTGCTCAGCGGCCCGGCGGCGCGGGCCGAGCAGGAGGCCGAGCTGCGGCAGCTGCTGGGCGCCCGCAACGCCGTCCGCGAGCGCGCGGGCCGGCCGCTGCTCGACGTGGAGGCCGAGCTCGCCGCGCTGCTCGTCCCGGCCCCGGTCTGCGACCCGGCGCTGGAGGCCGAGGTGCGGGACCTCGTGATCGCGCGCAACGCGCGGCGCGCACGAGCGGGGCGCCCGCCGCTGGACGTCGAGGCCGAGGTCGCGCGTCAGCTCGCCGAGCTGGGCTGAGGAGCCGGCGGCGCCCCGCCGCCGCCCTCGCGATTCTCCGCGCGGATCGACAGCCAGATCCCGAGCGCGAAGAGCCCGACGACGATCGACAGGCTGATGAGTGCCGGCATCTTCCAGAGATCCTGGATCAGCAGCTTGACGGCGACGACCCCGAGGACCACCGCGACCGTCTGGTTGAGGTAGCGGAAGCGCTTGACGAGCTCCTCGACGAGCGCGAACAGCGCGCGCAGGCCCAGCAGCGCGAAGCCGTTGGCCGTCCAGATGACGAGCGGGTTCTCCGTGATCGCGAACGCCGCCGGGATCGAGTCGATCGCGAAGGCGATGTCCGCGGCGACGATCGCGACGAGCGCCAGCGCCATCGGCGTGATGAACCGCCGGCCGTCGCGCTTGACCATGAAGCGCGTCCCGTCGTAGTCGGCGACCGGGTACATGCGCGAGACGAGCTTCACGAAGGGGTTGTTGTGCGGGTCGGTGTGCTCCGCGGTCCCCTTCCACATCTTCCAGGCGAGGATCAGGAGGCCGATCCCGAGCAGGTAGATGACGATGTGGAAGCGCTCGATCAGCTCGACGCCGACGACGATCGCCACGCCGCGCATCACGAGCGCGAGGACGATGCCCCAGAACAGGAGCTTGCCGCGCTGGGCCGCCGGGACGGCGAACGAGGCGAAGATCAGGAGGAAGACGACGAGGTTGTCGAGCGAGAGCGTGCGCTCGATCAGATAGACGGTGAGGTAGCTGACGCCGTCGTCGCCGCCCGCGTAGAACGTCATCGGGATCGCGACGAGCACGCCCAGGATCAGCCAGCCGATGCTCCAGATGACGCTCTCGCGGAACGTCGGCTCGCGGTCGCGCGCGAACAGGAAGAAGTCGACGAGCAGCAGCGCCACGACGATCGCGATGACGACGAAGATGGCCGCCGGGTCGTCGCCGAGCGTGGCGAGGGGCGGGGGAACGAGCGGCGGCAGGCTCACGGGCACCACGTCAATATACGAACACTGTGTCGTATGTGATCAACCCGGGTCGTCAGGCGAAGAAGAACGCGACGCCGATGATCAGATACACCGCCAGCAGCTGGAGCCCCTCGAACCATGTCGATTCCCCGTCCTGGGTCACCTGATTGGCGATCAGCGCGGCGATCACCAGCGCGGCGAGCTCGAAGCCGTTGAAGACCAGCGGCATCGGCCCGGGGCCGATCACGTAGCTCGCGAGCACGAGCGCCGGGGCGACGAACAGCGCGACCTGCGCGCTGGACCCGATCGAGATGTTCACGGCGAGGTCCATCTTGTCCTTGCGCGCCACGAGCACCGCCACCCAGTGCTCGGCGGCATTGCCGACGATCGCGACGACGATCGCGCCGATGAAGAACTCGCTGATGCCGGCCTTCTCGGCCGTCTCGGAGATCGAGCCGACGAGGATCTCGGACATGACGGCGACGGCGACGCCCGCGAGCGCGAGCATCGCGACGGCCTTGCGCACGCTCCACGGCTCCTCCTCGTGCTCGGCCTCGGCCTGCGGGTTGAAGAGGTCGCGGTGCGTGCGCAGCGAGAAGATCAGGCCCGCGGCATACGCGCCCATGAGCACGACCGCGGTGATCAGGGAGAGCTGCTCGACGGTCGACCCGTAGTTGACGATCTCGTCGCTCGGCGACGGCAGGCCCTGCCCCTCGACGAGCTCGAACACGGCGGGCATGACGACCGCGGCGATCGCGAGCAACAGCATCGAGGACTGGGCGGAGGCCGCCGTCGCGTTGAAGCGCTGGCGGTCGCGGCCGAGCCCGCCGAAGTACATCGATGCGCCGAGGACCAGCAGGACGTTGCCGATGATCGAGCCGACGATCGAGGCCTTCACGACCTCCTGCAGCCCCTGGCTGAGAGCGAACAGGGCGATGATGAGCTCCGGCGCGTTGCCGAAGGTCACGTTCAGCAGGCCGCCGATGCCCGGGCCGCTGCGCGCGGCGAGCTCCTCCGTCGCCCGGCCCATCAGCGCGGCCGTCGGGATCACGCCGAGTGCGCTCGTCGCGAACAGGACGACCGGGCCGGCGTGGACGAGCTCGAGCACGATCGCCGCCGGGATGAACGGGACGAGGAAGTACGGCCAGCCGGCGGACGACAGCAGGAACGACAGCGGACCGCGCTTCTGGGGGACGTCAGCGGGCACGGGCGGGAGAGGATATGCCCCGGCGGGGCGCGAGCCGTCGCCGGCTCAGCCGAGCAGCGAGGCGCAGGCCTGCGCCTTGGCGAGATCGTCGGCGGCGGCCTGCACGCACTCGTCGTACGTCTGGCTCGACGCGCCGGCGCCGGGCGCGGCCGGCGCCGTGCCCCCGGAGGTCGCCTGCTGCGCACGCTGCTGCCCGATCACGGCGAGCGCCGCGGTGAGCTCGGAGAGCGGCCGCGGGTCGTCCGGCGGCGAGATCTCCTGCGGCTCGTTCAGACCGGCGACGGCGAGATCGAGCGCGACCGTGCCGTCCTTCTGCGTGGGCGTGTCGACGTCGAGCTTGATCGTGATCCGGCGCAGCTGATGATCCTGTTCGCCGGTCCAGATGTCGACGCCGGCGCTCTGCACGGCCTTGGCGACGGCGCCCTGGGCGTCGCCGCCGATGCCCGCCGGCAGGCCGGCGATCGCGTTCAGCCCGGTCCCGCCGGTGCTCGACAGGAGCTTGTCGAGGTCCTTCACGAGGCCGTTCAGATCGACGTCGGCGCTCAGGTGGACGACCTGCTCGCCACCGATCGTCTCGACGCCCTCGTTCTGGACGTTCCTGATCCAGCCGCGCGGGTCCACCCCGAGCGTGCCGAGCTCCGGCGTGCCGCCCTTGGAGCTCGTGGACGGGGCGAGCTTCTCGAACTGGTCCGGCGGCAGCGTGAACGCCCGCGAACCGAGCTTCACCCAGCCGCCCGCACCGGTCGACACGATCCCGATCGTGAACCGCCCGTCCTTGGTGGCGAGCGTGACGTCGAAGTCGAACTTCGGCGTCCCCTTGCCCTTGGTGCGCTCGAACGGCCCGCCGAGGCGCACCGTCAGCGGCGAGGGCAGCCCGGCGATGCCGGCGGCGCGCACGTCGATCCCGAGCTTCAAGCGCCCGCTGTCCACCGTCTCGGCCTTGCCGAACGTGTCGTTCAGCAGCTTGTCGGTGCTCGCGTCCGAGCCGCCGCCGCTGGAGCCGCAGGCCGCGAGGACGAGCGCCGCGAGGACGGTCAGCGCGAGGAGCGGGATTCGGAGCGAGCGACGCATCGGCGGCTGCAAGCCGGACTGCGACCGGCGAGCGGACCGGACCGTAGCATCGGGATCGTGCCCCGGCACCCGGTTGCCCTGCCGGTGCTGATGCTCGCACTGCTCGCTCTGCCGGGGGCCGCGCGCGCATCGGCGCCCGACGTCCTCGTGCTCGACGCGCGGGGCCACGTCCGCGTGCAGCAGGACCGGTTCCTTCCCGGCGAGCACGCCGCCGAGCTGCCCCCGCCCGGCCTCGTCACGCCGCCCCCGCCGGCCGCCCGGCCGGCGCGCGCATCGCTCGTCCGCGCGACCGTCCCCAGCCGGCTTCGCGCGCTGGAGCGCGCCGGCAAGCTCAGCGCCGAGGACACGCGCGACTACACCGCGGCGTACGCCCGCGCGCGCAGCACCGTGAAGCGCCTGAAGGGCAGTCCGCGGGCCGAGCTCGCGGCGGTGCTGCGCAACGCCGAGACGCAGGCCTCCGACGGGCTGCTGACGGCATCGCGGGTGAAGGTCGTCCTGACGACGGTCAAGCGCAACGCGCAGTGGTGGGGCGAGAACGGCCCGCTCGCATACGGGCGGCGGATCCGCTTCGACGGCAGCCGCCTGGTCTGGCAGTCCTACCCCGGCCAGGGCGTGCAGATCCAGTGGCTCGGGACGTTCGGGCGGATGAACCAGCTGTTCCTCGCCAAGGGCTACGACACCGAGGTCGGCGCGATGGCCCGGGAGATCGAGTCCTACGCGGTCGACCGCGCCGGCGGGAAGGCCTGGGAGTACCAGTTCGTCTTCGGCGGCGGACGGCCCCCGTGGGTCAGCGGGCTGGCCCAGGCGACCGCCGTGCAGGCGATGGCGCGGGCCGCCGTCCGGCTGAAGGACCCGCACTGGTTCGACGTCGGCCGCAGCGGCCTGGGCATCTTCCGCACCCCGCCGCCGTCGGGCGTGCGCATCAAGGCGAAGGAGGGCGCGCACTACCTCGCCTACTCCTACGCGCCGGGGCAGCGCATCTACAACGCGTTCCTGCAGTCCGTGATCGGGCTGCACGACTTCGCGGTCTTCGCCAACGACCCGCTCGGGCGGCGCCTGTACCTGGACGGCGTGCGCCGCGCGCGCGTGGAGATCCGCGCCGCCGACACCGGCTCGTGGTCGCTCTACCAGCCGGGCGTCGCCTCGGACATGGGCTACCACAAGGTCCTGCGCGACTTCACGCGCGGCCTCTGCTCGCGGCTCAACGTCGACCGCCAGCGCGCGGTGATCGCGTTCCGCGAGCGCCGCAAGGACCCCGGGGCGGTCATGGGCGCCTTCGACCGCTACCCGGACTCGACGCCGTTCTGCATCGCCCAGCAGCACTTCAACCACTACCTGTACGCGCGGCTGAAGGCCCTCGGGCTCCCCGGGCCCTGGGGCTGAGCGCGGCGAGCGGCGTATCCTCGCCGCCGTGGCTCCGCGGACCATCCTCTACACGGGCAAGGGCGGCGTCGGGAAGACGTCGGTCGCCGCCGCCACCGCGCGGCGCCTCGCCGCGGAGGGCCGGCGCACGCTGCTCGTCTCGACGGACCCCGCGCACAGCCTCGCGGGCATCCTCGGCGTCGCCGCGGGCTCGCGCCCGACGCCGGCCTCCCCCGATCTCCACGTGCAGCAGGTGAGCGCGCAGGACGAGCTGGACCGCCACTGGTCGGAGGTGCAGGACTGGCTCGGCGACCTCCTCATGCGCAAGGGCGTCGACCGGATCGCGGCCGAGGAACTCACCGTCCTGCCCGGCATGGACGAGCTGTTCGGCCTGCTGGAGATCGGCCGCCACTACGACGACGGCTTCTACGACGTCATCGTCGTCGACTGCGCGCCCACGGGCGAGACGCTGCGGCTCCTCTCCTTCCCCGACGCCGCGCGCTGGTGGCTCGACAAGGCGTTCACGCAGCAGAGCAGGATGGTCGCCGCCGCCCGCCCCTTCTCCCGCGGCCTGCCGTCCGAGGGCGCCATGGACGACGTGCAGCGCGTCGCACGCGGGCTGATCGCGATGAACGAGGTGCTCCGCGATCACGAGCACGTGAGCATCCGCCTGGTGCTGACGCCCGAGCGCCTCGTCGTCGACGAGACCCGGCGGACGTTCACCTACCTCGGCCTCTACGGCTTCCTGACGGACGCCGTGATCGCCAACCGCATCCTCCCCGACGAGTCCGGTGACTGGCTCGCGGGCTGGCGGGCCCATCAGCGCGCGCTGCTCGGCGAGGCGCGCGACGCCTTCTCCCCCGTCCCGCTGCTCACCGCGCCGCACTTCGCCGAGGAGGTGCTGGGGCCGCAGATGCTCGACCGGCTCGGCGACGCGCTCTTCGCGGACGTCGACGCCGGCGCGGTCCTGCACGACCGCGTCACCCAGGAGCTGACGGTCGGGGCGCGCGAGGCCGAACTGCGACTCGACCTGCCCTTCGCCCACAAGGGCGACGTCGACGTCAAGCGCATCGGGAACGACCTCGTCGTGCGCGTCAACGGCTCGCGTCGCACGCTCGCCCTCCCGCCCGCGCTGGGCGACTATCGTCCGACCGGCGCCGCGCTCACCGACGGCGTCCTGCACGTGACCTTCGACCGCCCGGAGTCCGACGATGCCTGAGGAGGCCCGCTCGGTGCACGACCCGCTCGCCGACCTGCGCGAACGCCTGGAGGCCACCCGCAGGGCGGCCGAGGAGCTCGCCGGGGAGGCCGCCGACGCCATGCGCGCCGACCGCGAGGGCGAGGAGCCCGGCCCGGGCTGGCGGACGACGGAGGAGCGCGAGGCGCTGCGCGACGACGTCGCCTCGCTCGCCGCGACCCTCGGCACGCTCTCGGAGCTCATCCCGGAGGAGCTGCGCGCGCAGCTCGCCGAGGTCCTGCGTCAGGTCCTCCTGCTCGTCCGCGCCCTCATCGACTGGCTCGTCGAGCGGATCCCGCAGCCGCGCGGGGCCGAGCCGGTGGTGCAGGACATTCCGCTGCGCTGAGGACGATCCGACGACCGCTCCGCGCTCGTCGGTCCTTTCGAGGGCGATGTCTCATCTCGCGCGTACACTCAGAACCATGCCCGCTGAGGCCCCGACGACCTGGATTCTCACCGGCTCGCCCGAGAACTTCGAGGCCACGCGCGAGCACGGCTTCACCGTGATCGGGATGAAGGAGCGGCGCCGCAACCAGGCGCTCGAGATGGAGCCGGGCGACCGCATCGTCTTCTACCTCACGAAGGTCGGCCAGTTCGCCGGCGCGGTGCGGATCACCTCGGAGCTGTTCGAGGACCGCGAGCCGCTGTGGCCGGGCAAGCCGGGCAACCCCGACCCCTACCCGTGGCGCTTCCACACCGAGCCCGAGCTGATCCTCGACGACGACGACCGCGTGCCGGCCGAGGACGTCAAGGACGAGCTCGAGCACATCCGCAAGTGGCCGGCGGAGCACTGGAAGCTCGCGTTCCAGGGACAGCTGCGCATCGTCTCCCCCGCGGACGCGGACGTGCTCCTGGACCGCATGCGCGCGGCCGCCGGCGCCACGGCATGAGCACGGCGCCCGGCGAGGGCGACACCGTCCGCGTCCCGCGCCCCGCCCCGCCGCCGCACGGCGTCGTCGGCCGGGTCCGCGCCGCGTGGCGCGAGCTGTTCGGCGAGCAGCGCCTGGCGGCGATCGCCGCCTTCGGGCTGATCGGCTCGATGTTCCTGCCCTGGTACCAGCAGACGGTCTTCGGGGTCGGGACGCGCGGGCCCGAGAAGGTGGAGGACTCGCTGATCGCGTTCGAGTCCTGGGGGTTCGTCGAGGCATCGATCCTGCTCGTCGCGCTCGCGGTTCTCCTGCTGCTGTTCCTGCGCGGCGAGCGCCGCGCGTTCCATCTTCCGTTCGGCGACGGCATCGTCATCGCGGCGGGCGGCCTGTGGGTGATGTTCCTCGTCTTCTATCGCCAGGTCGACAAGCCCGGCGGCAGTGACAGCGGCGTGCTGAAGACGACCGTCGGCGTCAGCTGGGGCATCTTCGTCGCGTTCCTCTTCGGCGCGCTGCTCACGTACGCCGGGTGGCGCATCCACTCCCGCCGCCGGCCGGAGCCGCTGCTCGACGGCGACAACCCGCGCACGCCGGGGATCGAGGGCGACCCGACCTCGATCGCGGGCGGCGAGGCGCTGACGACGGTCGCTGCGCCGGTGCCCGCCGAGGAGCGCCCGACGCAGGCGATCCCGCCGGACGAGCGGCCGACGCGCGTCGTGCGCCGCGGGGGCCCGCGGCGCGGCGACGGCCAGTTCGAGGGCCAGCTGAGCTTCGACGACCCGGACAATCAGGAGCGGCTGACGTAGGTACGGCCCCCTGGCGGGACGGACCGCCGACGGCGGGCCGATTTCGATCTCGACGCGCTGCCGCCACGCGACCCCCCAACGCTCGTGGTCGGGGCCGGGGACGACCCGGCCTGCGGGGGCCGGGCTACCCGTTCCCTCCTCGACCGCATCGTCCCCGGCCCCACGGCGTGTCACGTTCCGACATGCGGCCATCCCGGTCTGGTGTACAACGGTGCGCATGCGGCTCGAGCTCGATCGCATCCACCGCGCACTGGGCGTGATCGACCCGGTGTTCCTGGACTCGCCGCAGTACGTGTGTGCGCCCCTCGGCGTGGCGCTGGGCTGCTCGATCACGCTGAAGGTCGAGACGCTCAACCCGGTCCGCAGCTTCAAGGGTCGCGGCGCCGAGGCCGTCATGTCCTGGCTGGCGCAGCAGGAGATCCCGGCGGGCGCCGTCTGCGCCAGTGCGGGGAACCTCGGGCTGGCGGTCGCGTACAGCGGAGCCCGGCGAGGCATCCCCGTCACGGTCGTTGCCGCCGAGACCGCGAACCGCCTGAAGATCGACGGCATCCGGGCGCTCGGGGCGACCGTCCGGCTCGAAGGCGACGACATCGAGGACGCGCGGCTGGAGGCCCGCGCGATCGCCGAGCGCGAGGGCTCCTACCTCGTGGAGGACAGCCTCGACCTCCTCACCTGTGACGGCGCGGGAACGATCGGGCTCGAGCTCCTCGCCCGGCCCGACGAGTTCGACGTCGTCGTGATCGCGCTCGGGGGCGGCGCGCTGGCGAGCGGCATCGGCTGCGTCATGAAGGCCCTCGCTCCCGGCGTCGAGGTGCTCGCCGTCCAGCCGCAGGGCGCCCCGGCGATGGCGCTGTCGTGGCGTCAGCGCTCGGTGGTCGAGACGCAGACCATCGACACCATCGCCGACGGCGTCGCCGGCCGCTTCCCCATCCCGGAGGTCCTCGACGACCTCCTGGCCGTCGTCGACGACGTCGCGCTCGTGAGCGAGGAGAGCATCAAGGCGGGCATGCGGCTGCTCTACCGGCACGCCGGCCTCGTCGTCGAGCCCTCGGCGGCGCTCGGCGTGGCCGCCGTGCTGGAGGACCCCGACCGCTTCAGGGGAGGGCGGATCGCGACGGTCGTCTGCGGGAGCAACGTGATGACCGGCGACTTCGAGCGCTGGGTGCACGCACCCGTTGCGTCCATCGGTCCGGAGGAGTAGGACACGTGGCATGGCCACGTTCTGTCTGATCCACGGGCAGTGGCATGGCGGGTCCTGCTGGCAGCCGGTCGTCGACCGGCTGCGAGCGCGGGGACACGAGGCCATCGCGCCCGACATGCCGTTCGAGGACGCACGTGCCGGCTACGAGCAGCGCGCCCGCCCGGCGATCGAAGCGCTCGAGGGAGTCGAGGGGCCCGCGCCCGAGTGGGAGCGGTTCGTCGCGCGCGACATGCTCGGCGTCGAGCCGACCGAGATTGCGGGAGGGCACTTCCCGATGGCCGAGGATCCGGACGCGCTCGCCGGCGTCCTCGACGGACTCAGCGGTCCTGCGCGAGGAACCCGAGCAGCAGGCCCGTGAACGCCTCCGGCGTCTCCAGCGGCGCGAGATGCCCGGCGTCCTCGATCACGACGGCGGGACCGGATCGCGGCAGCGCGTGCGCAAGCTCGTCGGCCGCGCCGAGGAAGTCCGGCATGTCGTACCGGCCGACCGCGACGAGCGCGGGCACGTCGATGCGCTCGACGGTCGTCGGGTCGTCAACGATGGGGTCCGGCGGCTCGGGCGCGTCGTCCGGAACGCCGGCCTGCAGGACGAACGCGCGACGCTGCATCTCGGCGACCTGAGCGCGGAGCGCAGCCGGAGCATCCGGGAGCGTCCACGCGTGGACGACGGCGGCGACCGCGGCCTCGATGTCATCCGCCTCCAGTGCCGTCTCCTCGGCCTCCCACGCGGCCGCCAGCCGCGGCGACGGATCGAGATCGACCGGCGGGCAACTGACGAGCACGAGCCCGGTCACGCGCGCGGGTGCGACGACGGCGACACGCAGGGCGACCGCGCCGCCGAACGAGTTCCCGACGACGACGGCGCGCTCGACGCCGAGTGCGTCGAGCGTTTCCAGAACCGCAGTCCAGGGCGCAGGCTCACCCGCGACCGCCGGTGCGTCCCCGAAGCCCGGCAGGTCGACGGCGATCGCGCGGAACCCCGCCGCGGCGAGCAGCTCGAGCGTTCCCGCCCACATGCGGCGGTCGGCGACGCCCGCGTGTAGCAGCACGACGACGGGCCCGGCGCCGGCCTCGTCGTGCGGCAGCATCTATCCCCCGCCCCACACGAGCCACGGGAGCGTCGCCGCGGTGCCCGCGATCAGGATGCCCGCGATCACGAGGTCGTTGGACTGCGAGAGATGGCCGGCGATGCCGACGGCGAACCCGAAGACGAACACGGCGAGATAGGGCCAGATGTTGCCCTGGGTCTGAAAGTCCAGGACGTCCGCCGCGAGCGGCGCGAGGAGGGCGAGCACGAGAGAGACATATCATCACGTCCCTGATGCCCGACTCTCCCGAATCGGCCGCCGAGTTCAAGCAGGGCCTGCGCGACGTCGGCTACCTGCCGGACGACTCGACCGCGCTCGTCTCGTTCCTGGCCGCGAAGCTCGACAAGCCGATCCTCGTCGAAGGGCCCGCGGGCGTCGGCAAGACCCAGCTCGCCAAGTCGCTCGCGGAGATGCTCGGCCGCACGCTCGTGCGGCTCCAGTGTTACGAGGGCCTCGACGAGGCCAAGGCGCTCTACGAGTGGAACTACCGCAAGCAGCTCCTGCGCATCCAGGCCGAGGCCGAGGGCGCCGGCTGGCAGGAGGTGCAGGACGACATCTTCGGCGAGGAGTTCCTGCTCGAGCGGCCGCTGATGACCGCGATCGCCAGCCCCGAGCCGGTCGTCCTGCTGATCGACGAGATCGACAAGACCGACCAGGAGTTCGAGGCGATGCTGCTCGAGCTGCTGTCGGATTTCCAGATCACGATCCCCGAGCTCGGCCGTGTCGAGGCGACCACGATGCCGATCGTGCTGCTCACCTCGAACAACACGCGCGAGCTGACCGAGGCGCTCAAGCGCCGCTGCCTCTACCTCTGGATCGATTACCCGGACCTCGAGCACGAGCTGGAGATCGTCCGCCTGCACGCGCCCGAGCTGGACGAGCACGTCGCGCGCCGGCTCGTCGAAGTCGTCGGGCTCGTTCGCGACCTGGACCTCAAGAAGCCGCCGTCGATCGCGGAGTCGATCGACTGGGCGCGCGCGCTGCTGCTGCTCGGGGCCCAGGACCTCGACGCCAAGACGTTCACCGACACGATGTCGATCATCGTCAAGCACCGCACCGACCTGGACGTCGTCACCGAACGGGTCGGCGTGAAGCTCGGCCTGCCCGAGGATCGCCTCGGTGCCGCCTCTGCGGGCTGACCCCGGCGGGCCGTCGCACCCGCGCGGCACCTCGCGCCGCGCCGCGCTGTTCGGCGGCACGCCCCAGGGCGAGCTTCCGGGCGGGCTGGCCGCGCACATCCTGGAGTTCGGCGAGGAGCTGCGCGGCGAGGGCGTCGCCGTCGGCACGAGCGAGCTGCTCGACGCGTTCAGCGCGCTCCCGCAGGTCGAGTGGACGGAGCCGCGCGCATTCCGGGAGGTGCTCGCCGCGACGCTCGCCAAGTCGCCCGACGACCAGCGCATCTTCAACCTCGTCTTCGATCGCTTCTTCTTCCGCGCCGTCGAGCTCGCCGCCGTCCAGGAGGGCGTGCGCGAGACCGGGATGGGCGGCAGCATGGACGAGGCCGGCGAGGAGCTGAACCTCGACGCGCTGCGCCGCCAGATCGCCGAGATGATCGCCGAGGGCAACGAGAGCGCGATGCGCGACCTCGCCCGCCTGGCGATCGCCGCGTTCGGCCAGCAGGGCGAGGGCTCGGGCGTGATCGGCGTCGACGTCCAGCGCATCCGCCGCCAGCTCGGCCTGCGCGGCGAGGCGCAGCCGGAGCTGCCGCAGGACGACCCGCGCCGCGACGGCCTCCCGCGCGACGGGATCCGCCGCTTCGAGCAGCTCCTGCGCCAGGAGCTCGAGCGCCGGCAGATCGAGCGCACCGAGGCGCTGCCTCCCGCGCGCCCGCTCAACGAGCTCGACCGGGCGCTGCCGAGCGGCCCGCTGGCCGACCTGGCGAGCGTGCACCGCGTCGTCGCCCAGCTCAAGCGGCGGCTGAAGACCCAGGGCAACGAGAACAAGGGCGCCCAGCGTCACGCCCACGTCGACGTGCGGCGCACGATGCGCGCCTCGCTGGAGACCGGCGGCGTCCCCGTCGTCCTGAAGTACCGGCCCGTGCGCCCGCGGCGCCCCGAGCTGTTCGTCGTCTGCGACGTCTCGACGAGCGTCACGAGCGCGTCGGTCTTCTTCCTGTCGGTGATGCACGCGCTGCACGACTCGTTCCGCAAGATGCGCTCGTTCGTCTTCATCGAGCGCGTCAGCGAGGTCACGGACGTCTTCCACAAGGAGCGCGACTTCAAGGCCGTGAGCGAGGCGATCGGCAAGGACGCGGGCGTCGCCGACATCTCCGGCTACACCGACTACGGCCGCGTCTGGCGTGAGCTGCGTGAGCAGATCGAGGACGAGCTGCACCCGCGCGCGACGCTCATCGTTCTCGGCGACGCGCGCACGAACGGCCGCGACCCCGCGGCCGACGTGTTCGCCCAGATCGCCGCGAAGGCGGGCCGCGCCTACTGGCTCAATCCCGAGCCGCGCCTCTACTGGAACTACGGCGACTCGGTCATCAAGGCGTACGAGCAGCACTGCGAGGCGTACGAGTGCTGGACGGCGGATCAGCTGGAGGAGTTCGTGAAGGCGCTGACGGCGCCGGACGCGGCGCGGCGCTGAGGAACCGTCCTACCGGGCAGTGACCGGGTGACCGGTCAGCCGCGCGCGAGGCGACGGAACAGGAACGCGCACACCGCCGCGACGATCAGCGCGATGAACGGCAGACCCCAGCCGAGCACGCCGACGACGGCCAGCACGGCGCCGACGACGGCGATGACACCCGCCACGCCGCCGCCGACGACGAGCTTGTAGCCACGATCTTCGCGCTGCCGGCGCGAGAGCTGGGATCCGCCGCGCGGACTGAGGTTGTCGGCCATGCCGAGCAAGGTACCCGACATGCTCGGCTCGGCATCCCCGTCGCGCGGCCCCTGTCGCTCTTCATCGCTGAAATGATGTGCCGATGGCCGAGACCGGGTCCCTGCCCACCGTCGACACCACGCCGGCGGTGGTCGTGCAGTCGTTCCTGCTGGCGCTGCAGGCGCAGGACGTCGAGGGCGCCATCGCGCTGCTCGCAGATGACGTGCAGTGGATCAACGTGTCGCTGCCGACCCTCAAGGGCCGCAACGTCGCGCGCGTGCTGCGCGCGCTGGAAGGGCGCAGCGGGTTTCGGGTGCATTTCTTCAACATCGCCGCCGAGGGCGACGTCGTGCTGACCGAGCGCGCCGATGCGATCCGGGTGGGGCGCTTCGAGCAGCGCCTCTGGGTGTGGGGGCGCTTCGAAGTGCGGGACGGCAGGATCGCCGTCTGGCGCGACTCGTTCGACTGGCTGGACTTCACGGTCAGCGTGCTGCGGGGCGCGGCGGGCATCGTCGCTCCCGCACTGAACCGGAGCTGGCCGGGCAGGCGGTAGTCACGGCGAAACGGGTCAGGCCGCGGCGTCCGTGTCCTGCACGGAGGCCGCGATCGCCTCGGGGCCTTCATCCGCCGCCGCCGGGTCCATCCACATGACCTGCCAACCGTGGCCGTCGAGGTCGAAGAAGCTGCGCGAGTACATGAAGCCGTGGTCCTCCGCGTCATCCGCCTCGGTGCCACCCGCGGCGAGGGCGGCGGCGCTGACCGCATCGACCTCATCGCGGGATGACACGCTGAAGCAGTACAGCGCCAGCGTGTGCGTGGTCGGGTCGGCGATCGGCAGCTTCGCGAACTCCGCGAACTTCTCGCGGCTGAGCAGCATGACGAAGGCGTGCTCGCCGACCGGCATGCAGGCGGCGGTCTCGTCGGTGAACCTCGGGTCGAAGCCGAACCCGAGCTTCGCGAAGAACGCCTTGCTGCGCTCGACGTCCGCAACGGGGATGTTCACGAACAGCATGCGGCCGGGGTGAGCGGGATCGGTCACGGTGGGCTCCAGGTGGTGGCTCGGTGGCGCAGCGCATCGTAGACCGCCCCAGGCGCACGACCTCGCCGCAGCCGCGCCGCGGGCCGCGAGCGTCATGCGCCCGCGGCCCGGCGACGGAGGGGTGAATCAGCCGACGTACGAGCGCACGAGCGGGGTGTAGCCGCTGGCGTAGCCGTTGCGCGTCGGGTGGTAGCTGTCCGCTGCGCGGAGCAGCGTCAGCCCGTTGGTGAACGGGTTGCTGGAGCACACGTCATGGCCGGCCCACGCAGGGTTCGGGTCGGCGTAGATGAAGCCCGCGGCCTGTGCGCGCGCCTTGATCGTGTTGTTGAGGTTGTCCGTCAGCGCGTTGAGCTGATCCTCCTCGGACAGCGAGACGCCGGTCGCGGCGAGGCACGTGCGGTGCGCGAACGGGCGCCCGTAGCCGAGGATGACGACCTGAGCGGTCGGCGCGCGGCTCTTGATCGCCGCGTAGGTCGCGTCGAGCTTCGCCGGCAGCTGGCTTGCGATCTGGCTGTTGGAGCTGTTGATCTGGCTCTGACAGCCGAGCGTCGTGCAGGCGATGATCAGGTTCGTGAAGCCGATGTCGTTGCCGCCGATCGTCATCGTGACGATCTTCGTGTCGGTCGTGACCGAGTTGACCTGGTTGTTGAGGATGTCGCCCGTCTGCGCTCCTGCGCAGGCGACGAACGTCAGCGCCGTGTTCGGCCGCTGTTGCGAGACGAGGTACGGATAGGCGTACGTGTTCCGGTTGCAGCTCGAATTGAGGTTCTTGCTGTTGGCACCGTTGCCGGCCGAGTACGAGTCGCCGAGCGCTACGTACTTGTCGGCGGCGTACGCGTTCCCCGCGAGTGCGAGGACGAGCAGCGCAGCCCCGATCGCCGGCAGCAGCCGGCGCGTGACGTGGTACATCGTGGGTCTCCTCCCGTTGTTGGACCGGACGCGCTCCCACGCGCCCGCGGCCAAACCTATCCGCGGCCTGATGACGACAGCAAGGGCGCGGATTCAGTCGCGCGGCCGCCGGCGCTTGACCCCGGACGCCGCGGGCTGACACGATCGGCTCGGTGCATCGTCTCCGCCGGCCATTGCAGACACTCGTGGCCGCCGCGGCGCTCGCCGTCGCCGCGCTCGCGTCCACAGGACCGGTCGCGTCGGCCAAGGTCACCTGCCCGCTCGACGCGAAGTCGTCCGCATCGGGCCAGGTCCAGTGGGCGTTCTCGCAGTTCGGGCCGCCCGTCGGTCGGCACCCGGGCCTCACGAAGACCTACACGCACGGGCGCGGCACATGGCTGGGCTCGCGCGCTCGCGGGTGGGTGTGCCACCAGGACATGGGCGGCGGCTCACCGACGCGCCACGTGGTCATGCGCGTCACCGCGAACCCGTCGAAGCTCAGCGGGATGGTCACGCGCCTCGGCAAGCTCGGCGTCGAGATCACGCTGCCCCTGATCGTCACGAAGACCGACGACGACTCGTGCGAGGTCGGCACCCATGCGCGCATCACGCTGTTCGCGAGCTACTACGACGTCCACGTCACACGGGGCGTGCTGCGGTTCGACGCAGGCTGCCGCAAGCACGACCACACCTACCGCAACCCGGCGCTGAAGGTCCTGGTCACGCGCAACGGCGCGCAGGTCAACGGCCCGTAAACCGGAGCGCCGTCCGAACAATCCGGCCGTGACACTCACGGCCGGAGACTGTCTCCACGGGTACTCCCCCAAGGCGGACGCCGAGCCCGTCACACAGAGCGCCTCCTCCAAGGCTTGGTGGGCCGGCGTCCGCCGATGGAGAGTCACCGGCGGTGCGCCACGTGCGGCGCCGGTGACGCGGGCCCGGGCTACTCTGGGGCACGTGCTCAGGACGTTGCTGCTCGCGGTGGTGCTGGTCGTCTGCTGTGCCGCCACCGCGGTCGCCGAGCCCGTGCAGCAGTTCGACGTCCAGCTGAAGAACGTCACGGCGCAGGGCCGGTTCGGCGTCGTGTTCACGTCGAACTCGTTCGACACGACCGGCGGCCCGCTGCCCGCGATGACCGAGTCCTCGGTGCGCATCGCGAAGGGGATCCGGATCAAGCCGCGCTTTCTGAAGCGCGAGCGGCTCTGCCAGACCGGCAAGCTGCGGCTGATCCTGCTCGACAACCAGCCGCGCGGTGTCACATACGAGCAGATGCTCGGCGACCTCACGAAGATCCGCAACCGCATCGCGCCCAGGCTGCGGCCGAAGAGCCTCGCGATCGTGGACGCCTGTCGCCGCGCGTACGTCGGGAAGGGCACGTTCATCGTCGATGCCCGCCCGTCGTTCCCCGAGGTCCTCCCCGGCTCGCTCTACGTCTTCCTGTCCCCGGCGACCGCGAAGGGGGCCATCGGCGGGTTCGGCGTCATGACGTACTACGACCAGCGCGCGCCGATCATCCGCAACACCTCGCTGCTGCGCGAACAGCAGCCCGTCTTCACCATCAACCTCTTCGACGACCCGACGCCGGACGGCCTCTACGGCTACCGGCTCCAGCTGCTGCCCGACAACTTCGGGCGCCTCCCGTTCAGCGTCGCCGAGCTGCGCGTGGAGAGCAAGGGCATCGTCGACACCACGCGCACGAGCAGCGGGAAGACGAAGACGGACTTCTGGGCGTCGCTGCCCAGGTGCCCGGCGTCCGGGAGCCTGCCGTTCAAGGCGGACTACCGCTACCGGACGGGCCTGCAGTCGAGCACGACCGTGAAGGTGCCGTGCCCGAAGTACCGCCGCTGACGGCCTAGGCGCCCGACATGGCGGCCCGCGCGCGCTCGATCGCCTCCGGCGTCGTCGCGAACAGGCGCCCTCGCGCGGTCAGCCCCAGCAGGAACCGGTGCGCCGCGGTGAAGACCAGCGGCCCGTCGAAGTCCTCAGACTGTGGCGGGGTGCTCCTTCGCCCACGCGATGATCGTGCCGGTCCCGCTGACGACCTCGCCGTCGTCGGCGACCAGGACGGGCACGTCCTCCTGGCCCGACAGCTCGCGGATCTCGTCGCGCTTGCCTCGCCGCGTCCAGGGCATCAGCCGGTAGCCGCCGACGACCTCGATGTCGATCTCGTACCCGGCCTCCCGAAGCGCCCTGGCGGCGCGACCGCAGGGATGCCCGAGCCCGGCGGCGTGATCGGTCTGTCCACACGTGTAGAGCTTCATGGGCGGACCCTATGCCACGCTGCGCACATGCTCATCGTCGACACCGGCGAGGCCTGGACCGCGATCACGCAGCCGGCGCATGCGTGGCTCGCCGGGCAGCTCGCGCAGTCCTGGGGCACCGCCGACATCGCTCCGCCCGAGCCGCGGGCGGACGTCTGCCTGGGAGTCGAGCAGCACGACGTGGCGTGGGCGGACTACGACCGCCGGCCGCCGCTGCACGCCGAGAGCGGGCGCGCCGCGAACTTCATCGAGGCGCCGATCCGCGAGCGGCACCTGATCTGGCACGACGCCCCGGACCGCGTGGTCGCCCAGAGCCCGTGGGCGGCGCTGCTCGTCTCGCTGCACGGGACGAACATCCACACGCGCTACGTCAGCGTCGACCACCTGCCACAGGAGGACGCCGACATCGTCCGCGGCTACCTCGCCGACCAGCGGGCGCTGCAGGACCGGCTGATCGCCCTCGCGGGAACGACGCGGGCGGTCGCCGAGCGCCAGGCGGAGCTGCTCTTCGCACTCGACGCGCTCTCGCTCAGCCTCTGCCACGGGTGGCCCGAGCGCGAGCTGCCACCGGTCGACGACGTCGCCATCCGCTACCTCCCGGGCGCGGAACGAGAGGCGGTGCTCGACCCCTGGCCGTTCGCGGATCCGGTCGTCCGGGCAAGCCTCGATGCGCGCACGCTCACCGAGCGCTTCACGGACGAGCCGGCGCTGCACGCCGCGCTCGCCGCGGCGCCCGCGGAGCGCCGCACGTACACCCTGCACCAAGCCTGAAGCTGCGTGATCTCGGACTCGATCAGGCGCGACGCCCTCGCCATCGGCCTCGCCACCGGCGCGTACGCCGTCTCCTACGGCGTGCTCGCCGTCGCCTCGGGGCTCTCGGTCGCGAAGACCTGTGCGATGTCGCTGCTCGTGTTCACCGGGGCCTCGCAGTTCGCCGTCGTCGGCGTTCTCGGCGCCGGCGGCACCGTGGCGGCGGCGCTCGCCCCGGCCCTGCTGCTCGCCGCCCGCAACACCCTCTACGGCCTGTCGCTCGTCTCGGTGATCCGCGGGCGGCTGCCGGCGCGCGCGGGCCAGTCGCAGCTGATCATCGACGAATCGACCGCGATGGCGCGGGCGCAGCAGGACCCGGTGCTCGCGCACCGCGCGTTCCTCACGACCGGGATCTGCGTCTTCGTCTGCTGGAACGTCGGGACGCTCGCCGGCGCCCTGGTCGGGACGGGCCTCGGCGACCCACGTGCCCTCGGCCTCGACGCCATGTTCCCGGCGGCGTTCCTCGCGCTGCTCGCGCCGCAGCTGACGACGACCGCGGCACGGACGGCCGCGGTGTGCGGCGGGCTGCTCGCGATCGTCCTCGTGCCGCTGGTCCCCGTCGGCGTCCCGGTCCTCGCCGCCGCGCTCGGCGTGATTCCCGGTGTCCTGGCGATGCACCGCGCGGCGAGGAGGGCCGCATGAGCTGGGCCGCGATTCTCGGGCTCGGCGCCGCCGCCTACGTGCTCAAGGCGATCGGCCCGGTCCTCGTCGGCCGTCGCCCCGTGCCCGAGGACGTCGTCGAGATCCTCGGGCTGATCGCGGTCCCGGTGCTCGCCGCGCTCATCCTCGTCCAGACGTTCGACGGCGCCGGGCAGCTCGTGGTGGATGCGCGCGTGCCGGCGATGGGTGTGGCCGCACTGCTGGTCTGGCGCAGGGCGCCGTTCCTCGTCGTCGTCCTCGGTGCGGCCGCCACGGCCGCCCTGCTGCGCGCGATCGCCTGACCGCCGCGCGGGGATAGGGTCGCCCGGTGAGCACCGAGCGCCACGACCTACCCGCTGCCGGAGGACCCGGCACTCGCCGAGGTCGCGGCGAGCCTGCAGGGGTCCGGGCACTGGGGCTGGGTCGTCGACCCACAGTGGCGGATCGCCTTCGTGACCGACGAGCTGCGCTTCACGTTCGGCGGCCACGTCAGGTTCGCGGACTGGCCGATCGGCGCGCACTTCTTCGGCGTGGAGATGCTCGCCGCGACCCGGCAGTGGCGCTTCGGGACCACGAGCGACGAGCTCTTCCGCAGCAACTTCGCCGCCCTCGGCGGCTGGGTGCTCACCGACACGCCGGGGGGCCGCGAGCAGCTGCGGACGCTCGTGGACCCGGTCCTGCACGACATGGTCGACGAGATCACGGCGCACGACGAGGCCGGACACTGGTACGCCGGGGCGGGAACGGCGCTGATGGGAGCCGTCGGCGTCCACGTCCTGGGGTTCCGGATCCGCGATCACGACGGGCGGCTCGCCGGGACGGCGATGATCACGAAGCCCGCGGCCGGGATGGCGACGCTCGGCTCCATCACCTCGATGGGCGACCCACGCCACTACCAGCGGATGCTCCAGGTCGCCAAGGCCGGACGGCGGCCCGCCGCGATCCTGTTCGCCGACCTCGAGGCCTCGTCACCGCTCTCCAGGCGCCTGTCGACGGCGAACTACTTCGCGCTCGGCCGCCGGCTGGTGCGGGCGTCCGACGCGGCGATCATCGACGCGGGCGGCCTGCCCGGCCGCCACGCCGGTGACGGCACGGTCGCGTTCTTCCTCACCGAGACGTGCGGGTCGGAGTCGACGGCCGCCCGTGCGTGCATCACCGCCGCCCGGTCGCTGCGGTCGGCGCTCGACGACGTCGCCGCGCGCAGCGACCTGGAGCCCGAGGACGTGGTGCTCCGCTTCGGCCTGCACTGGGGCTCGACGCTCTACGTCGGCAGCATCACGACCGGCGGGCGTGCGGAGGTCACGGCGCTCGGCGACGAGGTCAACGAGGCGGCGCGGATCGAGGCCTGCGCGACGGGCGGGCGGACGCTCGCGTCGAAGGCGCTCATGGAGCGCCTGGAGCCCGACGATGCCGAGGCCCTCGGACTGGACCCCGATCGCATCACCTACACGGCGCTCGGCGACCTCGCCACCGCCACGGAGAAGGCCCGCCGCGACGCCCCGGCGATCGCGGTGTGCGAGGTATGAGCGGCGTCGACGACTACCTCACGGCGCTCCCGCCGGACCAGCGAGCGGCGCTGGAACACGTGCGCGCGACGATCCGCGCCGCCGCGCCCGATGCCACCGAGGCGATCAGCTACGGGATGCCCGCCTTCAAGCAGAACGGCCGCGGACTCGTCGGGTACGCCGCCTTCAAGGCGCACTGCAGCCTGTTCCCGATGAGCTCGGCCGTCATCGCCGGCCTCGCGGGCGAGCTCGAGGGATTCGCCACCTCGAAGGGCACGATCCGCTTCACCCCCGGCGCGCCGCTGCCCGACGCGCTGATCACCCGCATCGTCCGGGCGCGCCTCGCCGAGCTCGCCGCGCGCGGCTAGGGTCCGTCACATGTGGCCCGTCATCATCACCGTCGTCGTCATGATTCCCCTGCTCGTCCTCGCCTGGGTGAAGATCCGGCAGCGCTGAGCGCCCGTGGCCCGCACGTACGACGCGATCACCGACCACCTGCGCGACTGGGTCGCGCGGCAGCCCATGTTCTTCGTGGGGAGCGCGCCGCTCGCGGCCGACGGGCACGTGAACCTCTCGCCCAAGGGGCCGGGCGGGTCGCTGCGCATCCTCGGCGACCACCGGGTCGCCTACCTCGACATCTCGGGCAGCGGCTCGGAGACGATCGCGCACCTGCGTGAGAACGGCCGGATCGTCGTGATGCTGTGCGCGTTCGAGGGGCCGCCGCGCATCGTCCGGTTCCACGGGCGCGGCGAGGCGATCCTGCCGGGCGACCCGCGCTTCGACGAGCTGCTCGCCGAGGCGGGCTTCGAGGACGCCTCGCTCCCGGAGGCCCGCCGGTCCGATCATCGTCGTCGATGTCACCCGCGTGAGCGACTCCTGCGGCTACGGCGTGCCGCTGATGACCTTCGAGGGCCTGCGCGACCACCACGCGCTGTCGACGGAGAAGGCGCTGCGCACGCTCGGGCCCGACGGATACGCGGCGAAGCGCGCGACGCAGAACGCCCGCAGCCTCGACGACCTGCCCGCGCTCGACGCCGAATAGGCGCCCGCGCCGGCGTTCCGGGCACCCCGCACAACGCCGAGCACCCCGGTACGGCACAATCTCGTACCCCAACGGTGACGCCTGCGTCACGAACCGCCCCTACGGGCAAGCAACGAACCTCAAGGAGTCGATGATGGGAAGCGCTGAAGCGCTGGTCTTCGATGCGATCCGCACGCCGCGCGGGAAGGGCAAGTTCAACGGCTCTCTCCACGGCACCAAGCCGGTCGATCTGGTCGTGGGCCTGATGCACGAGACGCTCGTGCGCAATGAGAAGCTCGATCCGTCCCGCGTGGACGACGTCGTGCTCGGATGCGTCTCGCCGGTCGGCGATCAGGGCGCCGACATCGCGAAGACCGCGGCGATCAAGGCCGGCCTGCCGGACACCGTCGCCGGTGTCCAGCTCAACCGCTTCTGCGCGTCCGGCCTGGAGGCCGTGAACATCGCCGCGCAGAAGGTCGCGTCCGGCTGGGAGGACCTCGTGTTCGCCGGCGGCGTCGAGTCGATGTCGCGCGTCCCGATGGGCTCCGACGGCGGCGCCTGGGCGATGGACCCGGAGACGAACTACGACACGTCGTTCGTCCCGCAGGGCATCAGCGCCGACCTCATCGCCACGATCGAGGAGTTCAGCCGCGACGACGTCGACGCCTACGCCGTCCGCTCGCAGGAGCGCGCGTCCACGGCGCAGGCCGAGGGCCGCTTCGCGAACTCCGTCATCCCCGTCAAGGACCTCAACGAGCAGGTCGTCCTGGACAACGACGAGTTCATCCGCGCGGGCACGACCGTCGAGACGCTCGGCGGCCTGAAGCCGTCGTTCGCCGCGATGGGCGAGATGGGCGGCTTCGACGCCGTCGCGCTCCAGAAGTACCACTGGGTCGAGAAGATCAACCACGTCCACACCCCGGGCAACTCCTCGGGCATCGTGGACGGCGCCTCGCTCCTGACCATCGGCAACGAGGCCACGGGCAGCGCGCTCGGCCTGACGCCGAAGGCGAAGATCCTCGCGACGGCCGTCTCCGGCGCCGACCCGACGATCATGCTCACCGGCCCCGCGCCGGCGAGCCGCAAGGCGCTCGAGAAGGCCGGCATCACCGCCGACC
>CAWGLQ010000003.1:0-219180 GCA_963823375.1 uncultured Actinomycetes bacterium
TCGACCTCGTCGAGATCAACGAGGCGTTCGCGGCCGTCGTGCTGCGCTTCGTCCGCGACATGGGCCTCGACATGGAGAAGGTCAACGTCAACGGCGGCGCGATCGCCATGGGCCACCCGCTCGGCGCGACCGGCGGCATGATCCTCGGCACGCTCATCGACGAGCTGCATCGCACCGGCGGCCGGTACGGCCTCGCCACGCTCTGCGTCGGCGGCGGCATGGGCATCGCGACCGTGGTGGAGGCCGTCTGACATGGCCGAGTCCACCACCATCCAGTGGGACAAGGGCGATGACGGCATCGTCATCCTGACCCTCGACGATCCCAACCAGTCGGCCAACACGATGAACGCGGCCTACGCCGCGTCGATCACCGCGACGGTCGAGCGGCTCGAGGCCGAGAAGGACGACATCAAGGGCGTCGTCCTCACCTCCGCGAAGAAGACCTTCTTCGCGGGCGGCGACCTCAACGACCTCAAGCAGGCCACGCCGGAGAACGCGGACGAGATCGCGACCTTCGTCCGTGAGGGCAAGGACCGGCTGCGCCGGCTGGAGACGCTCGGCGTCCCCGTCGTCGCCGCGATCAACGGCGCGGCGCTCGGCGGCGGGCTGGAGATCTGCCTGGCCACCCACCACCGCGTCATCGTCGACGACCCGAAGGCCGTCGTCGGCTTCCCCGAGGTGCAGCTCGGCCTGCTCCCCGGCGCCGGCGGCGTCGTGCGCTCCGTGCGCATGATCGGCATCGTCGACGCGCTGATGCAGCTCCTGCTGCAGGGCAAGCGCCTGAAGCCGGCCAAGGCCAAGGAGCTCGGCATCGTCGACGAGATCGTCGCCACGCGCGAGGACCTCGTCCCGGCCGCCAAGGCGTGGATCGCCGCTCAGGGCGAGGACTTCGCCGGCCAGGCCTGGGATCAGAAGGGCTACAAGATCCCCGGCGGCACGCCGTCCAACCCGAAGCTCGCGATGAACCTGCCGGCGTTCCCGGCGAACCTGCGCAAGCAGCTCAAGGGCGCGAACTACCCGGCCCCGCACCACATCATGGCCGTCGCGGTCGAGGGTGCACAGGTCGACGTCGACACCGCGTTCGAGATCGAGGGCCGCTACTTCGTGGACCTCGTGACCGGCCAGATCTCGAAGAACATGATCCAGGCGTTCTTCTTCGATCTGCAGCAGGTCAACGGCGACCGCGGCCGTCCGGAGGGCATCGAGCCCTACCAGGCCAAGAAGGCCGTCGTGCTCGGCGCGGGCATGATGGGCGCGGCGATCGCGTACGTCTGCGCGAAGGTCGGCATCGAGGTCGTCCTCAAGGACGTCGCGCAGGACGCCGCCGATCGCGGCAAGGCGTACTCGGAGAACCTCGTCAAGAAGGCCGTCGAGCGCGGCCGCCAGTCCCAGGAGGACGGCGACGCCCTGCTGGCGCGGATCACCCCGACGACCGACCCGGCCGCCGCGGCGGGTGCGGACCTCGTCATCGAGGCCGTGTTCGAGGATCCGGCGATCAAGGAGCAGGTCTGGAAGGAGATCGAGCCGCACGTCGCGCCGGACGCGCTGCTGGGCTCGAACACCTCCACCCTGCCGATCACCGACCTGGCGGAGAACGTCACCCGGCCGGCCGACTTCATCGGGCTGCACTTCTTCAGCCCGGTGGACAAGATGCCGCTGCTGGAGATCATCAAGGGCGAGAAGACGGGCGACGAGGTGCTGTACAAGTCGCTCGACCTCTCCAAGCAGATCAAGAAGACGCCGATCGTCGTCAACGACAGCCGCGGGTTCTTCACGAGCCGCGTGATCGGCACGTTCATCAACGAGGGCATCGCGATGCTCGCCGAGGGCGTTCCGGCGCCGTCGATCGAGCAGGCGTCCGGCCAGGCCGGCTACCCCGCCCCGGTGCTCCAGCTCAGCGACGAGCTGAACATGGAGCTGATGGCGAAGATCCGCAAGGCGAGCAAGGAGGCCGTGGAGGCCGACGGCCTGTCGTGGGACGACCATCCCGCGTTCGCGGTCATCGACCGGATGCTCGAGCTCGAGCGCGCCGGCAAGCTGCGCGGCGCCGGCTTCTACGACTACGAGGACGGCAAGCGCACGGGCCTGTGGAAGGGCCTGGCGCAGGAGTTCCCGATCACGGACGACCCGGCGTCGATCTCGCTCAAGGACCTGGAGGAGCGCATGCTCTTCATCGAGTCCCTCGAGACGATCAAGTGCCTGGACGAGGGCGTCATCGAGACGGTCTCCGACGCGAACATCGGCTCCATCTTCGGGATCGGCTTCCCGGGCTGGACCGGCGGCGTCCTGCAGTACATCAACGGATACGACGGCGGAGTGGCCGGCTTCGTGGAGCGCGCGCGTGAGCTCGCCGCCACGTACGGCGACCGCTTCGAGCCGCCCGCCTCGCTGGTCGCGAAGGCCGAGAGCGGCGAGCTGTACCTGGACGAAGCGCCGGTTGCGGCTCGTACGGCCCCCTGGCAGGACAGGTCGGCGAAGCCGACCTGATCGACCCACCGCGTCCCCGGCCGCGGGCGCGGCACTGCGGCCGCACGGCCCGTGACGCGACTGGCCTGCCGATCACCGAGCCGGAGCTGCTGCGCCGGCTCGCCCTGACGGACGAGGCCTTCCGCGAGGTGATGCGCGGATTCCTGGCGGCCGTCGGTGAGCGGGAGTTCACCGAGGCGGCCTACGAGCTGGCGCTCGGCTATCCGTGGCCGCGTCCGCCGTCGTCGTTCCAGCTCGACGGCGAGGACGTCCGGCAGCTCGACGCCTGGGACGACGTCTCGACGGACGGCCGCTGGCCGCTCCTGGCGTTCGGCTCCAACGGCTCTCCCGAGACGCTGATCCGCAAGTTCGCCCACCTGCCGCAGGAGCAGCGCAGCCTCCCCGTGCTCGCCGGGGACCTGCACGACTTCGACGTCGGCGCGGCCGGTCACCCGACCGCCTACGGCTCGTTCCCGGCCACCCTCTTCGTGAGCCCCGGGACGGCGCTGCGCGCCGCCGTGCTCTGGGTGACACCCGAGCAGCTGACGGCGCTGACGTGGACCGAGGTGAGCTACCGCCTCGGTCGCCTCGACGGCGTCCGGTTCGAGGCAGATGTCGCGGGTGCGCCCGACCTGGGCGACGTGCTCGCGTACGCCTCGCGCTGGGGCCTCCTGGAGATCGACGGCGCGTGCGCCGCGCTCGCGGCGCTGCCGGCGCGCGAGCGGACGGCGCAGGCGTTCACCCAGGAGGACCTGCTGGGGCGGCTCGCGGGCGCGGCCCTGGGCCCGGGAGCCACCGCACGCGACCTCGTCGCCGCGGTCTACGGGGACTTCGGGACGGCGGCCGAGCGGCTCGCCCCGGTCCTGCAGGCGAACGTGACGGCCTTCGACCCCGAGTGCTGGTCGGTCTACCCGCACCCCGCCGGCTGAGCCGCTCAGCTCGCCGAGTGGAAATCCCCGCCGCAGGCACCCCACACGCCGCGGCGCTGATCGCGCGCCCGGCGCTCGGCGCGCTCGTAGCGCGACCGGCGCTGGAATTGCCGGTCGCGGTAGGCGTACATCTCCGCCCAGCCGCTCGCGACCTGCTGCTCGCCCAGATCGCGCCCGCCCGCCTCGACGTACGCGAGGATGCGCCCGTACCGGTCCACCTGCTCGTCGGTCGGATCGCTGATCAGCACGACGTCCCGGCCCTTGGCCGCGTACCCGCTCCCCTGCAGTGCGAGCCGCGCCATCGACGCCGACGCCTGCGGCCCGCCGCACTCGACCGGCGTGTTCGGCTTCTTGGTCTCCGGCGTGTCGATGCCCAGAACGCGGACGGTGCGCCTGTCGCCGTCCCCGAGCCGCACCTTGAGGGTGTCGCCGTCGACGACCCGCACCACCCGTGCAGGCTCGCGGGCACCGATCCGGGAGGCGCCGGCGGTCGGCCCCCCGCCGGACTCGGCGGCGCAGCCGCCGAGCGCGACCACGGTGGCCAGGCCGGCGAGCAGCGGAAGGCGATCGATGCGCATCCGGCCATTGAACCCGCGTCGCGGACGCCATGCACGACGTCGTGCGCGGGCCGCCGCAGACCGCGCGCACGACGGGGGCATGTCTGCGGCCTCTCGCATAGGCTTTCCGCCGTGAGTCCTCCCCGCGCCATCGTCCCGCTGCTCACCGCGCTCGCGCTCGCCTCCGGCGCCCTCGCCGCCTGCGGCGACGAGGGCACGCCCGTCGGCGCCGTGCTCGACCGCGACGCGCTCGCCAAGGACATCAGCACCCGCCTGCAGCAGGCCGGCGCCGGGCAGGCCCCGCCCGTCACCTGCCCGAGCGACCTGCCCACCGTCAAGGACGCGTCGATCCGCTGCACCGCCACGATCGGCGGCCAGCGCTTCGGCGTGACGGTCTCGATCACGGGTGGCGAGGGCGAGAACGCGACGTACGGCATCGAGGTCGACGAGAAGCCCAGCTGATCGTCGCGACGGCGGCCCGCCTGCGGGTAGCATCAGCGGTGACGATGACCACCCGGGGAGCTGGCGGACGGCCGGCTGAGATCGCGCCCGGAAGGCCGGCGCGGACCCGTTGAACCTGTGGGGTAATGCCCGCGGAGGGAGCGATGACGACGCGGCTCGGGGCACCACCCGACGAGTCCGGCCCGGATCCCGGGTCACAGGCGCAGCACACCGCCACGGCGGGCGTGCGGCTGCAGGCGGCCGCGCTCACCTATCCGCCCCGCGGCCGGAACGGCCGTGCCGTCGAGGCGCTCGCCGACGTCACGCTCGACGTCCGTGACCGCGAGATCGTCGCCCTCGTCGGGCCGTCGGGGTGCGGCAAGACGACGGTGCTCGAGCTCGTCTGCGGCCTGCTCGCGCCGACGGCCGGGACCGTCGCGGCCGCGCCCGCGGTGCTCATGCCCCAGCGCGACCTGCTGCTGCCCTGGCTCGACGCGCTCGACAACGCCGCGCTGGCGCTGCGCATCCACGGGGCCGACAGGGCGACGGCGCGCGCCGAGGCCCAGCCGCTGATGGTCACGTTCGGCCTCGAGGGCTTCGAGCACGCCCGCCCGGACGAGCTGTCCGGCGGGATGCGCCAGCGCGTCGCGTTCCTGCGCACGCTGCTGAGCGGCAAGCCGGTCCTCTGCCTCGACGAGCCGTTCGGCGCGCTCGACACGCTCACCCGGGCCGACATGCGCGACTGGCTCGCGGCGGCGCTGGCCCGGACGCCGCGCACGACCCTGCTCGTCACGCACGACGTCGAGGAGGCCGCGATCCTCGCCGACCGCATCGTGATCCTCTCCCCCCGCCCGGCGCGCGTGCAGGCGGTGCTCGACGTGCCGCTGCCCCGGCCGCGCCGCGTCACCGACCCGGCGCTCGTCGCGCTGCGTGAGCGTGCGCTGGAGGCGCTGCGGGCATGATCGCCGCGTTCCTCATCCTGCTGCTGCTCGCCGGCGCCTGGGAGGCCTACGCGCGCCTGGGGCCGGTCGACGACTTCATCCTCCCGGCGCCGACGCAGGTCGGCACGGCGCTCTTCGAGGACCGCGGGCTGCTCTGGGACAACTTCTGGGTGACGGCGCAGGAGGTCGGGCTCGGCATCCTCGTCGCCCTCGTCCTCGGGGCGGCGCTGGCGATCGTGATCCATCTGTCCCCCACGCTCCGGCGCGCGGTCTACCCGCTCCTGGTCGGGTCGCAGGCGGTGCCCGTCGTCATCGTCGCACCGCTCCTGGTGGTGTGGTTCGGCTTCGGGATCGCGCCGAAGCTCGCGATCATCGCCCTGGTCTGCTTCTTCCCCGTCGTCGTGACGACGCTCGACGCGCTCGCGGCCGTCGACCCCGAGCAGCGCAAGCTCCTGCGCACGCTCGACGCCTCACGCGGCCAGGAACTGCGCTGGGTCGAGGTTCCCGCAGCCCTCCCCGGCGCGCTCTCCGGCGCGAAGATCGCCGTGGCGGTCGCGGTCATCGGCGCCGTGTTCGCCGAGTACGCCGGGTCCAGCGAGGGGCTCGGCAACGTCATCCTCCAGGCCATCCCGCAGCTCGAGACCGCCCGCGCCTACGCCGCCGTGACCCTGCTCGCCGCCCTCGCCATCCTGCTCTTCGCCCTCCTCGCCCTCGCCGAGCGCCTGCTCGTCCCGTGGGCGCGACGACCCCATGACCGGAGCCGTGCATGACCCCCGCCCGCCGTCCCCTCGCCATCCTGCTCGCCGTCGCCCTCCTGGCCGGCGCGCTCGCGCTCAGCGCGTGCAGCTCCAAGGACGACACCGCCGGCACGCCGCGGACGCAGCCGCTCACGCTCGTCCTGGACTACCTGCCGAACGCCGACCACGTCGGGATCTACATGGCCCAGGAGCGCGGTGAGTTCAAGAAGGCCGGGCTCGACGTGCAGATCGTGACGCCGTCCGACCCGGCCGCGCCGCTGAAACTCCTCGCCGCGGGCCGCGCGGACGTCGCGATCTCCTACGAGCCGGAGATCCTCCTCGCCCGTGACAAGGACCTCCGGGTCCTGAGCGTCGGCGCGCTCGCCCAGCGCCCGCTCACATCGCTCATGGCGGTGAAGGGCCGCTCGGTCGACCCGGCCAAGCTCGAGGGCAAGAAGGTCGGCACGGCCGGCATCCCCTACCAGGACGCCTACCTCGACGAGATCCTCCAGGCGGCCGGGGTCGACCCGGCGACCGTCAAGCGCGTGAACGTCGGGTTCAACCTCGTCCCCGCGATGCTCTCCGGCCGCGTGGATGCGACGCTCGGCGCCTTCTGGAACGTCGAGGGCGTGCAGCTGCGCCAGGAGAAGCGCCGGCCGCGCATCGCACCGGTCGACGAGCTCGGGGTGCCGACGTACGACGAGCTCGTGCTCGCGGCCGGCTACGACACCGTGCAGAACGACGGAGCCATGCTGCGGCGCTTCATCCAGGCGCTGCAGCGCGGCACGCGCGCCGCCGAGGCCGACCCGCAGGCCGCCGTCGAGGCGCTGCGCAAGGCGGCCCCGGACCTGTCCAGGCGCTTCGCAGCGGCGAGCATCGAGGCGACGCTCCCCGTCCTCTTCCCGGAAGAGGCGAGCCGCCCGTTCGGCTTCCAGAATCTCGAGCAGTGGCAGGAGTACGCCGACTGGATGCGGCGCAACGACCTGCTCACGCAGCCCGTGGACGTCGGGACGGTCGCGACGAACGAGTTCCTGCCCGGGGAGGGCCTGGGAGACGTCGGAGGGGCGCCGAAGGCCCCGTGAGGGCGGACGTCGCCCGCAGCGATCCCTGCCCCACGGGCGCCCCGAGCGCGTGCGCGCCGGCCAAGCCTGCCCAGCGCCCGTAGGGGGCGAACAGCTCGCGCACCTCGTCCTCGGTCGCCCGCGCGCGCGGATGGCCGTGCAGGAGCGGCCCGGCGAACTTCAGGTAGGCGAGGTCGCCGGCCGGCAGGCAGTCGTGACGGCCCTGGCCGTGCAGCGCGAGCACGTCGACGGTCCACTGGCCGATCCCGGGGATCGCCCGCAGTCGGCGCCAGCCGCGCTCGTGGTCGGCCGCTCGCAGGTCCACGCGCCCCGAGGCGACCTCGGCCGCCGCGCGGCGCAGCGCCAGCGAGCGGCCGGCGCTCAGGCCCAGGCGCTCGAGTTCGGCCGGGGCGACGCCGGCGAGCGTCACCGCGGACGGCAGGTCACGCAGGCCGCTGGCCGCGTCCGCGCGACCCAGGCGCCGGACGATCCCGCGCTCGATCTCGACGGCGCGCCGGTACTCGATCAGCTGCTCGCAGATCGCCCAGCACAGCACCTCGAACGGCTCGGGGCGCCGTGGCACGCGCAGCTCCGGGCGGGAGCGCACCGACGCCCCGATCAGCGGGTCGGACCGGAAGGCCTCGTGGAACGGGCGCAGATCCTCGTCCACGCCGGTCGCAAAGCGCATCCGGCCGATCGCCGCCTCGGCCAGGTCGCGGCGCTCGGCCCGGGCCCCGAAGGCGACGAGGTCCCGCGCGGGCTGGGCCACCTGGACGTGCACCGGCTCCCCGTCGACGTGCAGCAGACGTTCGACCACGCCCTCGCGGCGGCGCGCGAGTCCGTCCATCCCCGTCCGCGGAAGCCGCACCGGCCAGGCCGGGCGCACGTCCCGGCGGACGGCGATCACGGCTTGCGGTTCAGCAGGTGGACGTCCACGAGGAACGACCGCGTCGCCGCGACGTCCAGCTGGGACCTCCCGCGGCGGCGGCCCGCCTTGGCCGTGGCGCGCCGCGCCCGGCGGTGGGCCACGACGACGGCGGTGGCGGCGCCGACCGCGAAGGAGCCCGCGGCGACGGCGGCCTGCGTGCGGACGACCTGGGCGGTCGTGCGCTGCGCCGGCAGCGGGCGCGCGTCGGTCACGACGACCGCGTCCACCTCCTCGGCGTCTCCGGCCTGCGAGACGTGCGGCGCAACCTGCTCCATCGATCGAAGGCTACCGACCGGCTACGACGCGGGGTGCTCGATCTCGCGCGTCGGCTCCCAGACCTTCGCATCGGCCGGGTAGGCGGGCGCGGCATCGTGCTCCAAGCGGCGTTCGTACATCCGGTAGCGCTTGACGACCCGGCCGCCCATCGCCTCCATCCCGCGGTTCATCGGGATGTTCGTCTCGAGGATCCAGCCCATCTCACCCCACTTGACCGGTGAGACGCCGGCCATGTCGAAATGCTCGATGTAGAGCTGCGCCGCGACGCCGGTGTGCTGGAACTCGGGCTTGACGCCGAGGAAGCCCACGCGGCAGCGGTCGATCGTGCGCCGGCGGCGCAGGAAGTGCCACCAGCCGAACGGCAGCAGCCGTCCCCCCATCTTCTTCAGGGTCTGGTTGATGTCCGGCACGGTGATCGCGATCGCGACCGGCTCCCCGGTGTCCACCTTCTCGGAGACCATGAACCAGTCGGGGTCGAAGACGAGCTGCAGCTCGTGCGCGTAGGCATCCAGGTCGGCCTTGTCGTACGGGACGAAGCCCCAGTTGCGCGCCCACGCCTGGTTGTAGATCTCGGCGAAGACGTCCATGTCACGGCGCAGGGTGCGCCGCGACATGTGCCGCAGGCGGATGCCGTGATCGGGCTCGCAGCGCGCCGCGAGGTCCACGATCACCGGCAGGATCTTCTCGCGGTCGGCGATCTCCAGCTGCCACATCAGCAGGTCCATCGCCTTCTCCAGCCCCGCCCGCTCGCACAGCCCGCGGTAGTAGGGCGGGTGCCAGGGCTGGCGGACCATCGCGTCGAGCTCGCCGCCCTCGACGACGATCCCGCTCTCGTCGTTCATCACGAAGTCCATCGGCCCGACCATGCGATCGCGCTCGCGCTCGCGGTGCCAGGCCTCAGCGGCGCCCAGGAGCGCGTCGGCGGCCTCCTGGTCGTCCTCGCACTCGAAGAACCCCCACATGCCCCAGCGGCTGCCGTGGAAGGCGTTGTAGGCGTGGTCGATGTGCGCACTGATCCGGCCGACCACGCGGCCGTCCCGGCGGGCGAGGAACAGCTGCGCCTCGCCGTGCTTGAAGAACGCGTTGAACCGGGGGCTCAGGAACAGCCGGCGCTCGATCCGCAGCGGAGGCGTCCACTGGGGAGAGGTAGCATGCAGCCGGTACGGGAGATCTATGAACTCCCGCCTGTCCCGGCCCGATGTGACGGGCTGCACCTCGAGCGCCACGGCGCCGCACCCTACATGCCCGAGACCCGCATCGACGTCTTCGAGAAGGCCCGCACCCACGACCGCCTGGAGCAGCTCCGCGCGGCCCGTGAGGCCGACGTCCTGCCCTATTTCCGCACGCTCGACGGCCCGGCGCGGCCGGTCGTCGTCATGGAGGGCGCCGAGCGGATCATGCTCGGGTCCAACAACTACCTCGGGCTCACGGCCGACGAGCGCGTCATCCAGGGCGCGCAGGACGCCCTCATGCAGTACGGCACCGGCCTGACCGGCTCGCGGCTGCTGAACGGGACGATCCCGCTGCACCTCGAGCTCGAGCGCGAGATCGCGGAATGGATGGGCACCGACGACGCGATCGTCTACACGACGGGGCATCAGGCGAACCTCGGCGCTCTCGGCACGATCCTCGCCCCCGGGGACACCGTGATCGCCGACTCGGGCGACCACGCGTCGATCCTGGACGGCTGCCTGCTCTCGCGCGCCAAGCTGCGCCCGTTCCGCCACAACCGGATGGACAAGCTCGAGCGCGCGCTGGAGCGGGCCACCGGCGACGGCGGCGGCGTGCTCGTCGTCGTGGACGGCGTCTTCTCGATGGAGGGCGACCTCGCGCCGCTGCCCGAGATCTGCGACCTCGTCGAGCGCTTCGGCGCGCGGCTGATGGTCGACGAGGCGCACGGAGCCGGCGTCATCGGCCGGCGCGGGGCCGGGACCGCCGAGCTGCTCGGGCTCGAGGACCGCGTCGACCTGCGCATCGGCACGTTCAGTAAATCGCTGGCCGCCTGCGGGGGCTTCGTCGCCGGCCCCGCCGACGTCATCGACTTCCTGCGCGTGCAGTCGCGGGCCTACCTCTTCACCGCCTCGGGCGTTCCCGCGGCGGTGGGCGCCGCGCTGGCGGCGCTGCGCGTCCTGCGCTCCGACGAGGGCACCGAGCTGCTCACGGCCGTCCTGGACAACGCCTGGGCCCTGCGCGACGGCCTCGAGGACCTCGGCTTCGCCGTCGTGCAGCCCCAGCGGCTCGGCTCGCCCACCGCGCAGCACGACGCCCCGGGGGTCCGCGACGGCACGATCGTCACGCCGATCGTGCCCATCCTCGTCGGCGACGACTGGAAGGCCGTGCTGCTCTGGCGCGCGATGTTCGACGCCGGGGTGTTCGTCAACACGGCGCTGCACCCCGCCGTGCCGCCGGGCGGCGCGCTCCTGCGCACGAGCGTGATGGCCACGCACGACCGCGCCACGATCGACCGCGCGCTCACGGCATTCGCCGAGGTCAAGCGCACGTTCGAGGCCGAGCACGGCCCCCTCCCGGGGCCCGGCGAGCTGCACTGACCGGCGTCCGCGACGCCCGAGAAGGTGCGGCCGGCGCACCTTCTGCGGTTCACATCGCCGACACACGAAACATGCGCTCCGAGCGGGCAAACCCGTTCACGAGCCGTTGACCTTCCGGTCACCGGTTTCGTAGGTTGCCCACTGCGCCGGTCAGGCGCTCGGGAGACGGGGCAGAGACGAGGTCGCGGGGGAGTCGGAGGCCGCCGGCCGCTGTCGTTGGACGCCCTTTCGGAGGGAAACCCGGGTTCGCACGCCTGACCCGCATCACAGTCCAAAAAGATCGAGAAGAGCCGCCTCGGACGGGGCGGCCGGGAGGACCCATGACGCAAGCAGCGAGGATGTCCCCAGCGCCGCAGCACCTGCAGGCGCTCGAACGTGCGAATGCGGTGCGGCTCGCCCGAGCTGCGCTGAAGCGCGCGATCGCCTGTGGGGAGGTCAGCGCCGCTGATGTCATCCGGGATGCGCCGTGGGAGGCCGAGTCGATGACCGTCGCCGACCTGCTGACGAGCCAGCGCCGCTGGGGTCAGACGCGGTGCCGGCGCTTCCTGCAGATGATCCCGCTGTCGGAGAGCAAGACCGTCGGATCGATGACCGACCGCCAGCGCCGCGCGGCCGCCGACCTGCTGGAGTCGCAGTCCGGCGCCGAGTCCCGCGAGCGCGTGCCTGCGCTCGCCGTCGCGGCAGCCTGAGGAGAGGGGGCGCATCGGCCGGAGCCCCGGGGTGGCTCAGGCCGGTGCGCAGATCTCCAGGATGTGGCCGTCCGGGTCGCGCAGGTAGATCGAGGCCAGGCCGCCGCGGTCGAACACCTCGGTCGTCGGGACCTCGCGTGAGCGCAGCCAGTCGCGCCACGCTGCGACCTCGGCCGCCGAGCCGACGCTCAGGGCGAGATGGTGGGTCGCCCCGGTCCCCTGGGTCCCCGCGGGCATCTGCGGGTACTCGAGGAACGAGATGAGGCTGCCGGGCGCCCCGCCCGGGTCCGCGCTGAACCAGAAGTGCCGCGCGCCCGGGTCGTCGTCGTTGGCGCCCTCGCGCCACAGGGCCAGACCCAGGACGTCGCGGTAGAAGGTGGTCGTGCGCTCGAGGTCCCCGCTGATCAGCGTGGCGTGGTGCAGGCCGGTGATGCGCATCCGGCGTGCCGGCTCCGGCGCGGGAACGGGCGGATCGCTCTGGGGAATGTCGGTCACGAGGTCCGTATCCAACACGATCGGGCGGTCAGGCCCGCCAGCTCACGCCGCCGGAGCGACGGCGGAAGAGCTCGCGCAGCAGTTGCAGCGCCACGAGGAAGACGATGGCGGCCACGCCCAGGACGACCGCCTTGGGCGGCTGGACGAGGGCGGCGAGCGGTGCCGCGACGACGATCGCCGCGAGCCCGGCGACGAGCGCCGAGTGGGAGCGGTAGCCGGCGAGGTGCTCGCGCAGGGCCAGCTCGCCCGTCGCCGCCACGACGAGGACGAGGCCGAATCCCGACGAGCAGCCCGGTCGGTCCGCCGCCGAGGAATGCGGCACCCGAGCAGGATCATCCCGACGAGGATGCACAGCTCCGTCAGCGGCACCGGGTGCCACGGCGGCTGCGGCGCGTCGTCCAGGTGCGCACGGCGCCCGGGATCGGACGACCCGCCGGCGCTCCGGCGCGGGCGCGGGCGTGCGCGGCGGCGCCGCCGGCCCGTCGATCGGGTCGGAGAGCACTCCGCGCTTGCGGCTGCGCCGTCCCATCAGGCTGTCAGGCGGCTAACGGGCAGCCCGACGAGAGCTTGACCTGCCACCAGCCCATGAGCCGGCCGACGACGCCCAGGCGCGGCCGCACGTGCCAGACGCCGCAGCCGCTCTCGCCGAGCTCCCGGCGGGGGATGCGCACGTGGCGGTGGCGTCCGGGCTCCAGCAGCATGCGCTCGAGCAGCAGGCGGGCGTCCTCGCGCCGGCGCTCGCGCTCCTCGAGCAGCGCGCGAGCCTGCGCCACGCGGTCGGCCAGGGCGTCGCGCAGGCGCTCGAGCTCGCCGAGCGTGAGGACGCGCGGACCGTGCAGGACGGGGACGGCGGTGTCGATCCCGCCGTCGGGCATCGAGTCCACGACCGCGCACGAGAGGCGGTGCTCCAGCAGCGCGATCTGGCCGCGCAGCGCTCGCCGGGCCGCAGCCTCGTCGGCCGCAGCCGGTGACGGCGGGTGTTCGCGCGTGGGTGCGTCGAGCCGGGTCATCGCGCCTCTCCTCCGCGCGGAGTCTACTCCGGCGACTCCGGCGGCGAGCGACTCCTGGCACGCCCACAGCGCCTCCTCGACGTGGATCGACGGAACCCCCGGGATCCGCACCGCCACGAGCCGCAGCCGCGCGGTCCGCCGTCCCGGGACGACCTCCGGGGCGAGGTCGCCGAACAGCGCCCCGAGGGCGCGTCGCGCGTCCGCCAGGACGAGGCGCCCGGCGCCGAGCGCGGCCGCCTGCGGTCCCTCCCCCAGGCGCTCACCCGCAGAGGCCGCCCGCAGGCCCACGACGCCGTCCAGGGCCGCCGGCGTCGAGCGCGTTCACGAGGACGCCGGTGTCGAGCAGCGCGAGCAGCAGCGCGTCCGGCAGCGGCCCGCGGCTGCGGTGGCCGCCCTCGACGAGCCGCGCGATCGCAGCCTCCTCGACCGGCGTGCGGGTGCTGTCGGGGTCGATCCCGATGTGGCGGTAGAAGACGCGGTAGGCCGCGGGGACCGGCTCGCGGCGCAGCTCGACGGCGCGCCCGCCGCGCATCCGCGCCGCGAGCAGCGCCAGGCGCTCCCGCGTGCCGGGGTCCGACGTGCGGCCCGCCGGCGCGGGCACCTCGCACGAGAGGACCTGCAGCTCGGGGAACTCCTCCCGGAGGGCCGCGGCGACGGCTCCCTGCTCGACCGCCGCCTCCTCGGTCACGTCCCGCTCCCGGTCCGCCGCGGCCTGGAGCTCGCGCAGCCGCGCGCGCAGCTGCGCGGCGTCCTGCTCGCCGACGACCGTGTCGTGGACGCGGCCCCCCGGGAGCACGAAGGTGATCTGCGGGCACACCGCCACCCCGTAGAGGTTCGCGAGGATCGCGTCGCGGTCGTAGGCGACGGGGAAGTCCCAGCCGCGCCGGCGGATCGCCTTCGCTCAGGGCCTCGCGGTCACCGCGCAGCGCCACGGCGGCGACGCGCACCTGCGGGGTGGCGCGGGCGGCGTCGCGCGAGCGCGTCCAGTTCGTCCTCGCAGCGCTCGCGTCCCGGAGCCAGGAACGCGATCGCGGCCGGATGCCCGCGCACGAGCTCGCACGAGGTGAGGATGCCCGGCCCCTGCAGATCGCACGCCGGCCGCGCCCCGGCGGCGCCCTGGCCGGCCTTCGTCGCGACGTTCACGTCCCCGTCGAGCGAGGACAGCGCGAGCGGCGCCGCGAACGCCGGCATCGGATCGCCCACGGCGGGCCCGCTGGACGACGTCCCGGGCGTCTTGAGGGTGTTCAGCGCGACGACGATCAGCAGCAGGAACGCGGCTCCGAGCGCCAGCGCCCGCGGCAGCCGCGTGCCGAATGTCGGGGGCGGATCGTCGGGCTGCGTCACGTGGCCGGCGCCTGCGCGCTGGTGGCCTTCCGGCGCAGGCGCACGCGCCGCGGGACCAGGGCGCCGCGCTCGGCCAGGACGAGCACCGCGGGCAGCACCACGAGCACGCCGAGCAGGGCGACCGCGAGGTCGATGACGGTGACCGCCCCGAAGTCGCGCAGCATCCGGATGTCGGAGAGCACGAGCACGCCGAACCCGGCGATCGCGGTCGTCCCGGAGGCCAGGACGGCGGCGCCCGTCGAGCGGTAGGTGCGCCGCCAGGGCGTCCGCGACGCCGAGCCCGCCCGCGCGCTCGGAGCGGAACCGCTCGCTCAGCAGCACGCTGAACTCGGTCGCGATCGCGATGACGAGCGCGGAGAGCATGATCGACAGCGGGTTGAGCGGGATCCGCACGAGGAAGATGATCAGCGCCGACCAGCCCGTCGCGAGCGCGATCGGCACGAGCGGCACCAGCGCGCGGCGCGGGCTGCGCAGCGCGGCGAGCAGGACGAGCGCGACGGCGAGCAGCCCGCCGAGCAGGATCGCCAGGCGCCGCCAGGGCGACGCGATGCGGTCGTTCGCCTCCGCGGCCAGGACCGGGAGCCCGGCGAGCCGTGCGGTCACCCCCGGCGGCGGGTCGAGCTCGCGCTGCATCGTCTTCAGCACCTCGTACTGGCGCTCGAGCGGCAGCAGCTTGATGCCGAACGCGAGCGTCGCCGAGCGGCGGTCCGGGCTGATCACGTTCTGCGAGAAGTACGGCGGGACGGTGTCGAGCAGCCCCTCGATGCGCTTGCGACGTCGCAAGCGACTCCTTCGTCGTGAAGAGGTCGGGCAGCGAGAACGCCGGGCAGAGCTCCGACCGCCCGCAGCCCTTGCGCGCGTCGAAGCGCAGCTCCTTGAGGATCCGCGCCTGGTAGCGCGTCATCCACGAGACGACCGCCGGATCCGTGACGCGCTTGCCCTCGACGAGGACGTTCACCTCGCCGCCGACGCCGCTGATGCGCTGCAGGTCGCGCAGGTCGCGCAGCGCCGCAGCCGCTGCGGGACGAGCTTCTGCACGTCGGACTCCACCCGCGTCTGCGTCTCCAGCGCCCAGCCGGCGACGGCGAGGACCGCGGCGGCGGCGAGCACGCGGCCCGGGTGGGCGACGGCCGCCCCGAGCACGCGCCGGCCCGAGCCGCGCACGCCGCGGCGCGCCCGCGCGCGGCGAGCGCGCGTCCCGCGGACGATCTCGCCCGCGCCGCGCCAGGCCGAGGCGATCGCGCCACCGGCGCGCCGCAGGCGCCCTCCCGGCGCGGCGTGCGGGAGCCGCAGCGCCTGCGCGGCCACGCCGAGCGTCAGCGCGCAGAGCAGCGCGAGCCCGATCCCGGCGACGAGCAGCACGCCGAACCCGCGCACCATCGGCACGGGCGAGAACGCGAGGACGAGGAACCCGGCGGCGGTCGCGCACGCGGCGATCACGACCGTCGGCGCACCGTCCCGCGCGACGCGGGCGACCGCGTCCGCGAGCGGCTCGTCACGCTCCTGCAGCCGCGACTGCAGCTGGATCGCGTAGTCGACGGCGAGGCCGATCAGCACCGGGATCACGGCGATCGACGCCATCGTCAGCGGGGCGCCGGCGATCGACATCGCCCCGAACGTCAGCGCCGTGGCGCAGAGCGCGACGAGCAGCGGCAGGAGCCGCAGCCGCGCGCGGAAGACGAGCAGCAGCGTCAGCGCCATCACGAGCACGGCGCCGAGCAGCAGGATGATCGTCGAGCGGGAGATCGACTGCGAGAGCTCCTGCACGACGACCGGCGCGCCGGTCACGGCGAAGTCGCCCGCGGACAGCCGCCAGTCCGGCATCGCCGCGGCGGCGCGGATGTCGGAGATCGCCCGCGCGCGCTGCGCCGCGCTGAGGCCGTCGCGCAGCCGCACCTGGATCAGCGCCCCCTCCTTGCCCGGGAAGATCGACGCGAACCGCGCCTTCGGCACGCCGGCGCCCGCGCCGGTCGTCGAACACCAGGCGCGCGATGAACTGCGGGTCGTTGAGGCTCGGCGGCGAGGTGATGCCGTAGCGCACGGCGAGCGCGAGGACGTCGCGGTAGAACTGCGCGGTGACGAGGTCCTTGGCCTTCGCGGCGTACGACTGCGGCCTCGGCGACGCTCGAGCCGCGGGCGCGGGCCAGCTTGTAGGCCGCGCGCGCCGCCTGCTCGGCCTGGCGCGCCTGCCGCCCGCTCGCGGCCGCGAACTGGTCGGAGATCTGCCCGACGGCCTCGTTGAGGAACGTCCCGGGGCCGAACACGACCTTCGCGGGCTTCGTCCGCGCCAGCCGCGCACACGGGCCGTCCGGCGCCGCCGCGCCGGGCGGCGGCCCGGCGGGACGTTGCCCGACAGGCAGCCCTCGAGCCCGAGGACCTGCTCGAGGTCCTGCGGTCAGGACGACGTTCGCGACCGGCTCGCGGACGACGACGTAGACGGCGTCGTCGCCGAACCGCTCGTGCAGGCTCTGCGTGGCCGCGTAGCCCGGTGTCGAACGGCCGACGAGCGTGTCGATGTCGGCCCGCGTCTCCAGGCGCAGCGCGAGCCCGGCGCCGGCGGCGGCCAGCAGGAGCACGGTCGCGGCGACCACCAGCGGCCGCCGCGCGGCCGCGCCCATCAGGCCTGCGAGCAGCCGCGTCAGCATCGGGCTGAACCGTACCGGCGCGCCGGTACGCGGCGCGCCACCGGCCGCGGTCCTACGGCGCGCCGAAGATCGGCTTCGGCGGGTTGGCCCCCGGCCCGACCTGCGGGAACTGCGTGAAGCCGTTGCCGGCGTTCGTCTTGCCCTGCTGCGGGCACGACGGGGCGGGCACGTTCGCCGGGGCGTTGCCGAAGCCGTACTTGAGGATCCGGTTCGTCAGGCTCGCCCCGAGGACCGTCGACGTGTTCGGGTTGAGCTGCGGCGCCGGGCCCGACGTGCAGCCGTTGGTGTTGTAGACCGGGACGTTGGCGCCCGGGAGCCCGGTCAGCAGGCCGCGCGGGAAGTCGTACGGCGTGTTGCGGTTGGACTTGATGCGCGTCGGGTAGGCCGCCAGGCCCTCGGGGCTCAGCGGGCCCATGACGCGCGTGTAGTTCGTCAGCTTGCCGCTCTGGTTCGTGCTGGCGTTCGTCGCGGCGGTGACGTTCGCGAAGAACGACGTCAGCTCGCCGGGGTAGGCGCCGAGGTACTGCACTAGCGGGTTGAGCTGCGCGAGCGCCGGGCTGAGCGCGCCGAAGAACGGCGCGGCCTCCTTGAGGAAGGTGTTGACGGCCGGCAGGCCCTTGACGGACGCGTTCTGGGCCGGGCCGAGCGCCTCCATCAGCCCGCTGAGCTCGGGCGCGAACTCGTCGAGCGCCGCCATCGTCGGCCCGAACTCCTTCGCGACGGGCTTCAGATCGTCGATCAGCGGGTCCGTCGTCTCGGCGAACTCGGCGGTGCGCTCGAGCAGCAGGCGCGACTCGCGCTGGAAGGTCGGGAAGGCGACGAAGGTCTGCGCGAGCTGCTGGTTGCGTGCCGCGATCGTCTCGAACACCCGGTTCGTGTTGACGAACAGGCCCTGGAGCTGGTCGCTGCGCGCGCTGAGCGCGGCGAAGGTGCGACCGGTGTTGGACACGAGCCGGCTCAGGTCGTCCTCGTCCTCGTTGAGGATCGTGAGGAGCTTCGTCGCCTGGTCCACGAGCGGCGGCAGGACGCCGAAGAAGTCGTTGATGTCCTGGCCGCGCCCGGCCGAGGCGGTCGCGAGCTCCTCCTGCCAGACGCCCAACGCGGCGCGGGTCTTCGGGTCGAACGTCTGGATGATCTCGTCGAGCTCGACCGTCGGCGTGATGTTGCGGACGGGCAGCTTGCCGCCGTCGGGCACGGCCGGGCTCTGCGGGTCGCCCGGGCGTGATCTCGACGTAGGTCTCGCCGAGCAGCGTCTTCTGGCGGAGCATCACGCGCGAGTCGCTCGTGACCGGCGCGTACTTGGCGTCCACCTGCACGATCACGTCGGAGACGCCGGTCTTCGGGTTCGCGGTGATCTTCTTGACGCGGCCGACCGAGACGCCGGAGATCCGCACGTCCGCCTCCTGCGCGAGCTGGCCGGCCTCGCGGAAGGGAATCGTGTACTGGTAGCCCTTGGCCCGCAGCGGCGTGGAGCCGCCGAACGCGATCCACAGGAACAGCAGCAGGCCGAAGCACGACAGCGCGAAGAGCACCATCACGAGGATCCGGCCGACGCTGGGAGCCTGCTTCTGCACGCGCGCTCCTCCCCTACCGGCCCGACGCCGTGGTCGTGGTCCCGCTCGTCGCGGACTGCGTCCGCATGACGGGCGGCGGGGTCTCGCCGAGGGCCTTCAGCGTGGCGGCATGCAGCGGGTCGCCCTGCGCGGCACCCTGGCGCAGGACCGCGCTGGCGTTCGCCTTGCCGGCCGCGGCCGCCTTGCCGGTGCCGCAGACCGAGGCGAACGTCGGTGGGTTGAGGAGCGTCACGAGCGTGCCGAGGATGGCGTTGGCCTTGCCGACCGCCTCGTAGACGCGCAGCGAGTCGCAGGAGCCGAAGACCACGCCGCGGCGCGTCGGGCCCATGCCGTCCTGCGATGCCAGGAGCGAGGCGGCCATGTGGTTGGCCCAGGCCAGCCAGTACAGGTAGCCCTCCTGCTTGCCGGGCGGGTTGTACGCCAGGCCGTTGAAGAGGTGGTTGAGCACGTCGAAGCTCTGGGTGAGCTGCGGCTGCGTGGCGGCGAAGTCGGCGGCGGCGGGGCGCAGCGCGGCGGCCGGCGGCTGCGCGATCTCGGTGAAGGGCCCGATCTGGTCCTCGATGACCGGCTTGGTCTCCTTCGCGAAGCTCTGGAACGCCTGCAGCGCGGGCGCCAGGCCCTCGGCCGTCGGCTGGAGCTTCTCGAGCGTCGGCCCGAGCACGTCGGTGAGCGCCTCGGAGTCCTTCAGTGCCGCGTTCGTCGCCTCGAGCGCGGCGGGCAGCTCCTGGATCGTCTCCTTCAGGCCCGTCTCGGTGTTGGAGAACGCGCGGAAGACCGCGTTGGAGGAGTCGACGAACTCACCGAGCTGGGTGTCACGGCTGCCGAGCTCCTCGGACAGCAGGCGGAAGTTGCGGATCGAGCGCTTGATGTACTGCGTGCGCTTGGCCAGCAGCCGCGTGAGCTTGGCGGTGTTGCGCGCGAGCGGATCGAACCGCTTGAGCGGTCGCCGAGAGGTTCGCGGCGTTGCCGTCGAGGCCCTCGCCGACGCCGCCGAGCAGGAGCTGGACGTAGTTGCGCGTCTCGACGTCGAGCCCGGCGAGGAACTCGTCCGGATTGACGTTCGGCAGCGTCTGCGAGATCGGGATGACCCCACCGCCGGGCAGCTCGCCCGCCGTCTTGTTCCCCGGATCGAGCTCGATCGTCATGTCGTTGAGCCCGGTCTTCGGCCGCGACAGGACGGTCGCGTCGCGGTAGATCGGCGTGTACTTGCGCTTGACCTTCATCGTGATGCGGGCGCGCCCGCCGTTGAGCGTGACCTTGCCGATCTCACCGACGCTGACGCCGGCGATCATCACGGTCTGCCCCTGGCCGGCGGTGAACGCCTGGGCGGTCGCCATCTCCGCCTGGTAGTCGACGAAGTCGCTGCCGATGATCGGCACCCACGACGGGGCGTAGAAGCGCTGGTTGGAGAGGATGTAGCCGCCCACGAGGACGGCGACGACGGCGATCGCGATGATCGCCAGGAAGTCGCGGATGTGCTTTTGGATCGCGCGTCTCATGGCCGGCTCACTTCACCGTGTCCGGGGGACCGCTCGGGGTGTCTGCGAAGTCCGGGATCGCCTGCTTGTAACAGGGCTCCGTGAGCTTCTGGGCGGCAGCTTGGCGCCCGGCCAGGCGGGCTTGGTGCCCTGCGGCGTGCCGGTGAGGTTGCCGAACAGCGGCTGGTTGTTCGTCAGCGTGCCGCCGTTGAGCCCGACGAGGTTCGCGCCGCCGCCCGCCTGCGCGCGGATGTAGCGGCCGTTGCCGTCGATGTTCTGGCCCTCGCCGGCCTGCCCGGCGACGGCGTACCAGAACTCCTGGTAGTTGGGCTTGCCCGTCGAGAACTTGCCGTCGTCCAGCTTGACGTCGCCCGTCGGGATGATCACGTTCGAGAAGCAGCGCGCGAGCAGGCCGCCGGACTTCAGCAGCGGGATGCTCTCGGCGGTCGCCTTCGCGAGGCTCGCGGTCGCCGGCTGGAGGTCCGCCATGAGCCGGCCGAGCTGCTCGTCGGAGACGAGCTTGCGGGCGGGCGGCGATCCACGGCGTCACCGCGTCGATCGTCGCCTGGGTCTCCTGGATGCCCGGGGTGATCGCGAGTCGAGAACGCGCGCACGCTCGGCAGCGCGTCGTCGAGCGAGCCCAGTGACGAGTACGCGGTCTTGACCGTCGGCCCGAGCAGCGCGACCGACTCGCGCAGCGGCGCCTGCTCGGAGGCGAAGGCGGCCATCGTCGTGTTGAAGTTCTCGACGAGCTCACCGAGCTGGCGCTCGCGCGGCGCGAGCTGGCGACCGATGCCGGCGAGGCCCTGCACGAGGCCCGTGAGGTCCGACGGCTCCTCGCCCTGAAGCGCCGTCTGGACGATGGCGGAGTCGCGCAGCGCCGGAACGCCGTAGGCGATCGCCGAGTTCAGCGCCTCGGCGGCGCTCTTGCCCTGCGTCGACGGCGGCTGGACGGCGTCCTCGGCGGCCGTCGGCTTCGCGGTCAGCGCCGTGCCGAACTCCTGCAGGGTCGTCTGCAGGCTCCGGCGGGTGTCCTGCTGGAGCGAGGTGAGGAACTGGTCGAACTGGACGGGCGTGGCGGTCTGGTCGACGGGGATCGTGTCGCCGTCGGAGATCGTCGGCGCGGCCGGCGTCCCCGGCTCGAGATCGACGAAGAAGTTGCCCTCGAGGAAGATGCGCGGCCGGATCTTGAGCTCCGCGTCCTTGTGGATCGGGAGGCCCGTGTCCTTCATCTCCATCGTGATGACGGCGTTGTTCGTGCCGTCCTGGCCCTCGATCTTCTTGACCGTGCCGACGTTCACGCCCGCGATGCGCACCGGCGAGTTGAGCCGGATCGAGTTCGCCGACGGGAAGACGGCCTTGAACTCGAAGCCGCGCGAGAACGGCAGGTTCTTCGTGAAGCCCAGGTAGGAGACGATCGCGATCCCGATCAGGACGATCACGCCCACGACCACCGGGTTCATCCCCGTGCGGTCCTTGCGCAGCGTCCGCGGGCGGTCCGCCCTGGATGTCCGTCCGAAGGCCATTACGGAAGCGACCCGCCCTTCTCACGCGCCTGCTGCTGCGCCTTCGTGAGCTTCGAGTCGTAGTGCAGGGTCGTCGGGGTCTGGCCGGGGACGTTCCCGATCACGAGCTTGCCGGGCAGGAACTTCTCGTTCGCGGCCTCGCAGGACTTCGGCTGACGAGGGCGCCGCGGTGAACGGGAACGGGTTGGAGTGCAGGAAGTTGGAGGCGTCGTAGCCGGGTCCGGACGGGCCGTTGGCCGGGGCCGACGACGGGCTGCCCTCGTTGTTCGGGGCGAGCAGCGTGTTGTCGATGTTCGGCTGATTGGGCACCGGCTGGCCGCCCGGGGCGGCGATGATCGCCACGCGCAGGGTCTGGCCGTTCGTGCCGCCCTCGCTGAGCGCGCTCGACAGGTTCTTGAAGAAGAGGCCCATGTAGTTGCACGAGACCTGCGACGGCGTGATGTAGGAGACGAGCGGGCCCGCGATCGACACGGTCGACGTCAGGTCCTTGAAGCCGAGCTTGACCTGCGGGTCGGTGCTGAACGTCTCGAGCGCCTTGAACGTCGTCGCCAGGCGCGCGTTGAACTCCGGCGAGTCCTCGAGCGCAGGCGTCCCGACGCGGACGGCCGTCGCGAGGTCGGGCGAGGCCGCGGCGAAGTTCTCGAAGCCCGGCTGGAACGCCGTGAAGAGCTCGGCCGAGTTGGCGAGGAACGGCTGGATGATCGGCAGCGTGCGAATCGCCGTGCGCAGCGTCGGCGGGCCCTCGGCGATCGTCTCCTTGATGTACGGGTCGGCGACCTCCGCCAGCGCGCTGAACGTCGTGTCCAGGTTGGCGTACATCTCGCCCTGCACCTCGGCGACCGGCGCGACGGCGGCGGCGCTCTGCGCCAGGCCGTCCCAGAAGCCCTTCAGGTCGGTCTTCGCGCTCGCGAGGTTGCGCATCACGGGCTCGAGGTCGTCGAGCAGCGGGTTCAGGTCGCGGATCGTGAAGTTCAGGTCCGCGCCGCGCGAGGCGAAGCCGGCGCCGAAGTTCGTGAGGTTGCCCTGGATCGCGCGGCGCGTGCGCTCGGGGAACATGTCGAAGAACTCGTCGAGCTCGACCGGTTCGGGCAGCGCCTGGCGCAGCGGGATCGTCGAGTTCGCCGCGAGGTCCTGCGTGGAGTCCCCACGTGTGAGCTGGACGTACTTCAGGCCGAGGGCGGACCGGGGCCTGATCATCACCTTCGTGTCGGCGGGCAGCGGCTTGACGACCGTCTCGAGCTTCAGGCACAGGACCGCGATGACCTCGCCGCTCGGCTGCGTCTGCGGGTCGATGCACGACACGGTGCCGACCCGCGTGCCGCCGACGCGCACGTCGTTGCCCTTGACCAGCCCGGCCGCGTTCGGCACCTCGACCTTGAGGTCGTACGTCGGCACGAACGGCAGGCCGGAGTTGGCGTTGTACGCGAGGTACACCGCGACGATCACCACGAGCACGGTGACGGCCCCGATGAGGACCGGGTTCGCCGCGATCGAGCCTCCTCCGTGACGCCGTCTCATTGACCGAGGAGGTAGTCGAGGAGGGGCTGGGCGGACTTCGGGTCGGCGGCGGGCGCCGGCGCCTTGCTGCGGGCCGCCGGAGCGGCGCCGCGGCGCGAGGTGCCGTCGCCGGGGAGCAGCGTCCCGGGAAGCTTGATCGTGCGGCGGGCCGCGCGTGCGGCGATCGCCTGCTGGGAGGCCGCCGTGCTCACCGCGGTGCGCGAGGCGGACGCCGCGGCGGCGCTCGAGGGCGTCGGCGTCGTGACCCCGCCGAAGTCCTTGCGGAAGTTCGCCGTGCAGCTCAGCTGATTCTCCGTCGCGTACGTCGTGCAGGTGGTGAGCACGAGGCGCGTGCGGACGTAGTGGCCGTACTGGTCGTAGCCGTTGGTCGCGCCGGCGAGGTAGAAGACGACGTCGAGGAAGCGGTTGATCCCGCCCTGCTCCTCGAGCGAGCGCAGCAGCAGCGAAAGGTTCGTGGCCAGCGGCTTGGCCTGCTTGGTCAGCGAGCCGAGGTCCTGGATCAGCGGCAGCGACTTCTGCAGCGCCGGGCCGGCGATGTCGGTGCTGTCGCCGAGGGTCGTCAGGGCCTGGGCGCCGAGGTCCGCGAACTTCGGCGTGCCCGTCACGAACGTGTTGATGTCGGTCGCGGCGCCGCCGAGTGCCTCGACGCTCGGCAGGAACGCCGTCGAGAAGTCGCCGAGGCTGTTCATCGTCGGCACGAGCTCGCGCAGGAACTGCGGCAGCAGGCGGAAGTTCTCCTCCAGCGCGGCGCTCTCCTGCGCCGTCGCGGTGGCGGTGGTCGCCGACGAGTTGATGAAGCCGCGGATCCGGCGACGCTCCTTCGCCAGCGGCGCGAGCGCCTTGTCACCGTTGACCGCGAGGGTCGCGAGCGTGCGGTTCTGCTCGGCGAGGATGCGCAGGACGTTGTCGAACTGCCGCAGCGCCGGGTCGGACTTCTTCAGCGCGCGCTGGAGCGCCGCGCCGTTGCCCGCGAACGCGGTGCCGAACTCGTTGAGGAAGATCGTGAACTTCTGCCGGTAGGGCAGCCGCATGATGTTCTGGATCAGGTCCAGGTCGACCGACCGCGCCGTGTTCGTCGCCGGCAGCAGGTACTGGCCCTCGCCCGGCCCGGACGGGACCTGGGCGAGCAGCGCCGCCTTCGGCGCGCTGGCGGGCCTGGGCTGCGTGGGCTCGCACTCGATGAAGCGCTCGCCGATGAGCGACTGCGGGCGGATCGTGCAGAACCCGTCCTTGCGGAAGTCGTGGTAGTTGGGGTTGTCGATCTGCAGGACGACCGCGGCCTTCTTGTCGTCCGTGAGGTCGATCGAGGCGATCTTGCCGACCACCACGCCGCCGATGCGGACGTCCATGCCCGGGATCACGAACGCGGCGTTGTCGAAGATCGCGCGGACGCGGTAGCCGCCCTCGTCGCTGGAGCCCGTCGCGAACACGACGAGGGCGACGCCCGCGAGCAGCACGGCGGCGATGGCGAGCACGCGCTTCATGGGCCGGGGGGCACGACGGACGTGTCGCAGTCGAGGTTGCCGCTCACGTCACGCCACGGAGCGCTGCCGTCGGCCGGGGCCTGCGAGGCGCCGCCGGGGCACCGCGCGACGGCCGTCGGGCTGCCGGACACCCCGGGCACGCGCTGGGCGGGCGGGACGGAGGTGAGGAGGTTGGTCGCCTGGTCGTAGGAGAAGGCGTTGAAGTTCGCGCCGATCCGGGCGTAGTGCCCGTTGGCGTCGTAGTTGGAGGCGCTCTGGCCGAAGTCGCGGAACCAGCCGACGAGGTCCGCCGAGTACGGGCGGAAGAAGGAGAGGATCGGGGTGCCCTTGTTCAGCGCCTTCACCGATGCCGGGAAGGTCGAGGACGCCTGCTTGGCGAGCTCCGGCGAGCTGTTGAGGAGATCCGTGAAGTCGTTGTCGGCGCCCGGCTGGCGCAGCAGCTGCGAGAGCTGGGCGATCGTCGGCTTGGCCTCGACGAGCAGCGGGCGCAGGTCGGCCAGGAACGGGGCGAGGTTCTTCGAGGCGTCGGCTTCGAGGCGGCGACGAGCCCGTCGAGGTCGTCCAGCGTCGCGCGCAGGTTCACGAACGTCGTGCTCGCGCGGCGCAGCGTCTGCGGCAGGTAGTCGAGCGCCTCGGCCAGCCCCTGCGTTCTCGTCCGCGATCGCGCTCATCGTCGTGTTCGTGTTCGTGACGAGGTCGGTGAGCGTCGCGCTGCGCTCGCCGAGCGTCGTGACGACCTGCGAGGTGTCGCGGACGAGCGCCTTCAGCGCCGGCTGGTCGGCCGCGAGCTTCTCGACGACCTTCCGCGTCGCCGACAGCGACGGCGCGAAGTACTTGGCGACCTCGTTGCCCTGGTACCCGCGACCGGCGTACCACGTGCCGAAGCCGCGGATGGTGTTCCGCAGGCCCTCGCTCGTCTTCGGGTCCAGGGTGTTGAAGAACTGGTCCAGGTCGACGATCGTCGTCGTCTTCTCGGTCGGGATGACCGCGTTCTCGGGCAGCTCGGGGTTGCTGTCGGCGCCCGGCGAGAGCTGGACGTAGCGGTTGGCCACGCCGGAGAGCGACGTCATCCGCTGCACCGCGGTCGTGCCGGCGTGCAGCGGCGCGTAGGGCTCCTCGACGACGATCGTCAGCTCGGCCTGGTTGTTGTCGGTCAGCTCGATCTTCTTGATCGAGCCGATCCGGCGGCCGCCGATCTGCACGTCGTTGTCGGTGACGAGCTGGCCCGCCGTCTGGAACGTCAGGCGGTACTGCTGCTCGCCGTTGCCCCCGAGCAGGAGATACGCGAGCAGGCCCGACCGCGAGGACGAGCAGGGCGATGGCCACCCCTCGGGAGGCGGTCATGCGGCGCCCCCGTGCGGGGACGGGCTGGATGTGATCGTGCGGGAAATCGTTGCGGCTCGGTCGGTCTGCGCGGTCACTCCATGCCGAGCGGGCCCTGGGCCGCACCAGAGAGGAACTGGCGGACGAAGGCGTTGTCGGAGTTGAACAGCTCCTCCGCCGGACCCGACTCCACGATGCGGCCCCGCCACAGCACCGCGATGTACTCCGCGACGCGACGGGCGCTCATGATGTCGTGCGTGATGACGGTGTAGGCGCCGCCGTTCTCCTCGTGGATCTCCTGGATGAGCTCGCAGAGGAGCGCGGTGCGCACCGGGTCCAGGCCCGAGTCCGGCTCGTCGAAGAGGACGATGTCCGGGTCGAGCACGAGCGCGCGGGCGAAGCCGGCACGCTTGCGCATGCCGCCCGACAGCTCGTTGGGGAACTTGTCCCCGGCTTCCCCGAGGCCGACCTCCCCGAGTCGCCGGTACACGATCTCGAGGATCTCGTCCTCGCCCTTGTCCGTGTGCTGGCGCAGCGGGAACGCCACGTTGTCGCAGCAGGTTCATCGAGCCGAAGAGCGCGCCGTCCTGGAACAGGACGCCGAACTTCTTGCGCATCTCGAAGAGCTCGTCGTCGCGCATGGTGGGCACCGACTCGCCGTGGACGACGACGTCGCCGTCGTCCGGGTAGAGCAGGCCGACCATGTGCTTGATGCAGACCGACTTCCCGGTGCCCGACGGGCCGAGGATCATCGAGATCTTGCCCTCCGGCAGGCCCATGTTCAGGCCGCGGAGGATCTTGTTGCGACCGAAGGCCTTGTGCACGTCGATGAACTCGACGGCGTCCGGGACGCCGGTCGGGCGGTTGTGCCCGGTGTGCCACTCGTACTCGTCGGACGTCGTCCGCGGGCTCGGGCTCGTCGACGACCTGCGCCGGGCTGCCGGCCTTCGGCCTCGTACTCCGCGGCGGCCTCGCGCTCCTCGGCGCGATGCGTCGGCGTCCTGGCCCTTCAGCTGGTCCTTGGTCGGCATCGCGTCGGCGGGCGTGCCGCCGGACTCGTCCATGAAGTCGGACCCGAGGTCCGCCCCATGCTTGGGATCTTCAGCCACGGTTCATCCTCCGATCGGGGCGCGTGGGTTCGCGCCCCAGAACACCTGCGTGCCGAGCATGCCGACCAGATGCACGAGCACGATGTTGAGCACCATCGACTTCGCCGTCGCCGTTCCCACGCCGACCGGCCCGCCGCTCGCGTTGTAGCCGTAGTAACAGCCCACGAGCACGATCACCGTCGCCATCGCCATCGCCTTGAGGGCGCTGAACAACAGGTCCGGTGGGTTCTGGAACTGCCAGAAGATCAGGAAGTACCCGCCCTGGGAGACCTCGCCGATCTGCTCCACCACCGCGAGGTAGCTGGCGAAGAAGCCGGCGCCGACGGCGGCGATGTACATGAACGGCAGCACGATCCAGGCGGCGAGCAGGCGCGTCGCGCAGAGGAAGAGCATCGAGTCGAAGCCCATGACCTCGAGCGCGTCGATCTCCTCGGAGATCCGCATCGACCCGAGCTCGGCGACGATGCCGGTGCCGACCTTCGCGGCCATCATGTAGCCGAAGGCGTAGGGCACGAGCTCGCGCAGGTCGCACCAGGCGGCGAAGACGCCGGCGTAGGCGGGCGCGCCGACCGAGCGGTTGAAGTACGCGCCCTCGATGCCGCACTGCAGGCCGATGATGAAGACCAGGCCCCAGATGACGAGCGTCGAGGAGACGATCAGGATGCCGCACTGGCGCAGCGCCTCACCGAAGAAGCGCAGGACGCGCAGGCTGTAGACGTCGCCGAGGACGCGACCGCAGAACTTCGCGATCTCCCCGAACGAGGCGATCCAGTCGCGCGGGACGCTGAGCCAGCTGCCACCCATGGTCGTGCCGTCCCGCCTCAGCGGATGACGTTGATCTCCGGGTGGGTGGCGAGCAGCGTCTGCGTGAAGACGTAGTTGAACGCGAACACGCCGAGGAACGCGATGACGACGGCCTGGTTCACGGCGCGGCCCACGCCGGCGGCGCCGCCCGAGGCGGTCATCCCCTTGTAACAGCAGACGATCGCGATGATCGCGCCGAAGAGGAGGCACTTCAGGACCGAGCCCCAGAGGTCGGTGACCGACGCGTTCGTGAAGAACGTCGCCCAGAACGGCCCGAGCGGGGCGTGGTTCACGAGCGTGGTCATGATGCCGCCGAAGATGCCGAACAGCAGGGCGTAGATGTCGAAGAGGCCCGTCACGAGCATCAGCGCCAGGAAGCGCGGGACGACGAGGTTCTTGATCGGGTCGACGCCGAGCACCTGCAGCGCGTCGAGCTCCTCGCGGATCTTGCGGGCGCCGAGGTCGGCCGTGATCGCGGTGCCGGCGACGCCGGCGAGCACGATCGCGGTCACGAACGGCGCGAACTCGCGGATGGACGCGAGGACGAAGAAGCCGCCGAGGCGGTCCAGCGCACCGAAGAGGACGAGGAAGTTCGCCGCCTGCAGGCCCGGCGCCGCGTAGCCGAACGCGACCGTGGAGATGAGCAGGGGGAACCAGCAGAGGCGCAGCGCGAAGAGGAATTGGGAGATGAACTCGCCGCCGTACGGGTACGGCGGACGGACGGCGGAGACGATCGTCTTCCCCGTCAGAATCATCATGTCGCCGATCTCCTCGAAGAACCCCCTGGCGGGGGCCGTCACGCGATCGGCGGCGCTGCGAACCACTCGCTCCTCCTCTCCCTCTCATCGCCGAAGAGGACGTCGTGCCCCGCCCCGGCTGGCGGAACACTACGCGACGCCGCGGATCCGTCGCAAACACGTACCGTCGCTGGCGCACCGGCAGTCGGTCGGCGTCGGGTGCCGTTGCCTGTGGTAGCGTCGCTCCGCGTGAGGACGAGGAGGGTCCTGTGGCCGCGCGGGGCGGCGATCGCAGCCGCGCTGCTCGCAGCGGCGGTCGTCTCCGGCTGCGGCGGCGGAGAGCAGCAGGACGTCAACGAGCCCGAGGGCACGTTCGCCGTCGAGGTGAGCAAGGCGCGCTTCCCGCGCCTGCAGGGTCTCGGCGAGACCGCGCCGTTCTCGGTCACCGTCCGCAACCCGGGTCCCGAGACCGTCCCGAACGTCACGATGACCGTCGACGGGTTCGCGAACCCGGACGCCGTTCCGGGCGCCGCCGACCCGCAGCGCCCGATCTGGGTCGTCAACGTCGGCCCCTACGGCGGCAAGACCGCGTACGTCAACACCTGGGCACTCGGTCCGCTCAAGTCCGGCCAGTCCCGCACCTTCACCTGGTCGGTCACCTCGACCGTCCCCGGCACCCACACCGTCGCCTACCGCGCCGCCGCCGGCCTCAACGGCAACGCCCGCGCCGTCGCCGACGGCGGCGGCGCCCCCGGCGGCGCCGTCACCGTCCGCGTCACCCGCCGCACCCGTTCTTCGACGGTGAACCCGGAGACGGGCGCCGTCGAGTACGGCATCGAGTAGTCGCGGATCTCGGGGCGCCTGGCACCACCCGCCTTCGGGGGGCAGTGGCTTGCGCCACGGCACCCCCTCGCCGTGCGGCGCCATGCATCCCCGATCTCTCGCTCCTGTTTGCGGCCGCCTCGATGAGGCGGCCGCTCAGCGCGGCAACCTCGGGCTGATGATCCGGTACGCCTTCAGGCCAAGCCCAAGCCGCTCGCGATCCTCCGACTGCGTCGCATCCAGCCCGGAGAGCTCCTTCACGCGGTCCAGCCGGTACGCGACCGTGTGCCGGTGGGCGAAGATCGCCGCCGCGGTCGCGTTCATGTTGCAGTTGTGCTCGAGGTACGCCTCGAGCGTGCCCACCAGGTCGGTCCGGTACTGGTCGTCGTACCGCACGACGGGCGCGATGGTGTCCTCGTAGAAGGACCGCACCTCTTCGGGGTGTGAGGCGAGCACGCGGAAGAGCAGCCGGTAGGTCCCGGTGCCGATGTCGCGCAGCCCGTCGCCGGCCCCGTCGGAGCGCCGCAGGACGTCGAGGACGAGCTCGGCCTCCTGGATCGCGCGGCCGAGATCGGCGGGGTCGGCGTAGAAGCTGGAGAGCCCGACGGTGCCGTGGCGCCCGAGCCGCTCGGCGACGGCCCGCGGGCGCGTTCGAGCGTCGCGCTCGGGCGCGCCGTCGCCGCCTTCCGCGGGCAGCAGCGCGTAGACCCGCGGCGCGGGCCCGTCGACGTGCTGGGCGAGCGCGCCGGGGTAGTCGCCGGCGATCGTCGCGACGACGTGCCGCGGGCGATCGGAGGTCAGTTCGGCGCAGAGCGCGACGACGCCGCGCGCGAGGTCGCAGCCGAGCCGTGCGGCGCGCCGCACGACGTCCGCGCGGCTCGAGGTCGTCGCGCGAGCGGAGCTCCTCGATGAACGAGCCGCGCAGGTTGTCCTCGACCTCTTCGCGCGCCTCGTCGAGCGCGACCTCGGTGAGGCAGGCGACGGCGGCGAGGTGCAGGTATTCGGCGGCGTCGTCCGCGGCGGCGGCGCCGGCGCCGAGGAGCAGCACCGCACCGACGAGCTCGTCGCCGCTGCTGATCGGCACCTCGGCCGCGACCCCGTCGGGGACGCTGCGCGGGCCGGTCGCGCGACCCGGTCGGCGACGTAGCGGCGCAGCTCCTCGAGCGGGCCGTCCTCGTCTCCGCCGGCGAGCGCCGCCGCACCGAGGCGCGGCACGACGATCGCGACGGGCGCACCCGCCGCTCGCGAGGCGAGCAGCGCGACCCGCTCGAGGCCGTCGCCGTGCAGCACGGCCTCGACCATCTCGAGGTGCACTTCCCGGAGCCGCGCGAGGTGCGCCGTCCCGACGGATCGCGGGGCGGCGGGTCCGTGCTGCGAACCCGCCGCCCTGCTCACCGAGACTCCGCGCTAGGCGGCCGTGGCCGCAGCGTCGGGGTGGGCCTGGAGGACTTCCTCGCCGGACTCGCCGGTCCGCACGCGGTATGCCTCTTCGACCGGCGATCACGAACACCTTGCCGTCACCGACGGCGCCGGTGCGGCCGTGCTTGAGGACCGTGTCGACGATCGTCTGCACGTCCTTGTCCGCCACCACGCACTCCAGCTTGATCTTCGGGCGCAGGTAGTTGGTCAGGACGGCACCACGGTACGTCTCGACGATGCCCTTCTGGCGGCCCGAGCCCTTGACCTCGCTGATGGTCAGCGAGGGGAACCCGAGGTCGAGCAGCTCCATGCGGATCGGCTCGAACGCCTCGTGGCGGATGTATGCCTCGATCTTCTTCACGCCGTGACCTCCTTGGGGGTGGCGGCGGACATCGGCGCGCCGCCGTACTGCGGTGCCGCACCGTAGCCGACGAGCTCCGGAGCCGGAATGAACTGCTCCGGGTACCCGTACATGCCGTGCTCGGAGATGTCGAGGCCCTGCATGCTCCTCCTCCTCCGTGACGCGGAGGCCGTAGGTCTTCTTGATCAGCCAGAACGTCAGGTAGCTGGTCACGAAGACGCAGGCGAAGACGACGACCGACTCCGAGCGCCTGGTCGCCGAGCTGCGCGAACGAGCCGCGTGTAGAACAGGCCGCCCTCGCCGATGGTGTTGAACTCGGCGAGCGCCGGCACGGTGAAGAGGCCGCACGCGAGCGTGCCCCAGACACCGCACAGGCCGTGCGCGGTGAGCGCGCCGACGGGATCGTCGAGCTTCTTGTCGATGGCGTAGACGCCGATCGGCACGATGACGCCCGCGACGAGACCGATCGACCACGCCGGCCCACGGCTGCCACGTAGCCCGACGGGCGCGGTGATGGCGACGAGCGCGCCGATCATGCCGTTGCCGGCCATGCCGATGTCGATCGTCTTCGTGATGAGGTACGTCGTGGTGATCGCGCCGAGGACGCCTGCGCGCGGCTGCGAGCAGCGTGACGAGGGCGACCTCCGCGAAGCGCGTGTCGAGCGCGTTGAGCGTCGAGCCCGGGTTGAACCCGAACCAGCCGATGCCAGCAGGATGCCCACGCTGAGGCCGAACAGCGGCATGTTGTGCCCCGGGATCGCCCGCGGCTTGCCGTCGGGCCCGTACTTGCCCTTGCGGGCGCCGAGCAGGAGCAGCGACCGCCAGGCCACCGGTCGCGCCGATGAGGTGGACGGCCGTGGAGCCGGCGAAGTCCTGCATGCCGACGTTGGCCTGCAGCCAGCCGCCGCCGAAGACCCAGCCCGAGAAGATCGGGTAGATGACAGCCGGCGAAGACGACCGCGTAGATGATGTAGACGCCGAACTTGATCCGCTCGAGCGTGGTGCCCCAGACGATCGCGAGCGACACGGCGCAGAACGCGAACTGGAAGAGGAACTTCGCCTCGACCGACGCGTCGGAGAAGCCCATGATCGGGAATGCCGTCGCGGGATCGCCGTAGTCGCGCAGGAAGAACCCGGTGTCACCGATGACGTGCCCGAGCGGGCCACCGAAGGCGAACGCGAAGCCGACGGCCCAGTACATGATCGCGGCGATCGAGAAGTTCGTCCAGATCTTCGCGACGATCGTGCCGGCGTTCTTGCCCCGGGAGAATCCGATCTCCAGGAACATGAAGCCGAGCTGCATGAAGATGACCAGCACGGCCGCGATGAACACCCACATGGTGTTGATGCCGACCGAGTCCTGCAAGCTCCCGGATTCCCACAGGTCGGCCGATGCTACGGCCGGTGCCATCAGTGAAGCCAGGAGGCCCGCGCCCAGAACGCGGACCCCAAAGGAACGTCTCATGAATCCTCCTGAGTCGAGGTGTGGCGTCGCAGTCTGCGCGCCGCCGGCCTGCGGAGCATTGGACGAGTGTCGAAAGATCGGCGCGGGGCGTTCGCCAGCCCGTCGGGCGCCCCGTCCGATGGGGCGAACCGGGCCTGCGCGATGTTGGACAGCGGGATAAGGTGCCCTCGCCGCGCCGCGCCTAGTCTCCGGCGCTGACCGGTGCGCATGCGCGCGCGCGTGTGCTCTGCACGCCGCACAACGCCGCTTCCCCAGCCACGCAGGAGGATCCTGACACCCGATGGCCAGCAAGACCCGACAGCACAACGTGACCGCCGCACAGTGGGCCGCCAACGGCGATGCCAGCGGCCAGACCGACCTGATGGAGCCGGGCGCCGCCAGTTATGGCGAGAACGTCTTCAGCCCGGCGGTCCAGAAGGCGCGCCTGCCGAAGGACGTCTACAAGAAGCTCCAGGCGACGCTCGACAAGGGCTCGGCCCTGGATCCGGCGCTCGCCGACCAGGTCGCGAAGGAGATGCGCGAGTGGGCGATGGAGAAGGGCGCCACGCACTACACGCACTGGTTCCAGCCGCTGACGAACCTGACGGCGGAGAAGCACGACTCGTTCTTCAACCCCGTCAGGTGACGGCACCGCGATCGCCGAGTTCTCCGGCAAGGAGCTGATCCAGGGCGAGCCGGACGCCTCCTCCTTCCCGACGGGCGGCATCCGCGCGACCTTCGAGGCCCGCGGCTACACCGCGTGGGACCCGACGTCGCCGGCGTTCATCCTGGAGAACCCCAACGGGGCGTACCTGTGCATCCCGACGGCCTTCGTGTCGTGGACGGGCGAGGCGCTGGATCAGAAGATCCCGCTGCTGCGCTCGATGGACGCTCTGTCGACGGTCGCGCTGCGCGCGCTGAAGCTGTTCGGCGACAAGGCGTCGGCCCGGATCTTCACGACGGTCGGCCCGGAGCAGGAGTACTTCCTCATCGACGAGCAGTACTTCTACGAGCGCCCGGACCTGTACACGACGGGCCGCACGCTCTACGGCGCCAAGCCGGCGAAGGGCCATGAGCTGGACGAGCACTACTTCGGGTCGATCCCGGAGCGCGTGCTGGCCTACATGCTCGACGCCGAGCACGAGCTGCGCCGCTTGGGCGTCCCGGTCAAGACGCGCCATAACGAGGTCGCGCCCGCGCAGTACGAGCTGGCGCCGATGTTCGAGAACTCGAACGTCGGGTCCGACCATCAGCAGCTGACGATGCAGGTGCTCCAGAACGTGGCACGGCGCTACGGGCTGGTCTGCCTCCTGCACGAGAAGCCGTTCGCCGGCGTCAACGGCTCCGGCAAGCACAACAACTGGTCGATGGGCACGGACACCGGGCACAACCTGCTCGATCCGGGCGACACGCCGGCGGAGAATCTGCAGTTCCTGTTCTTCTGCGCCGCGGTGATCGCGGCCGTGGACAAGCACCAGGAGCTGCTGCGCGCGACGGTCGCGAACGTCGGCCAGGATCACCGCCTCGGCGCGAACGAGGCGCCGCCGGCGATCATCTCGATCTTCCTCGGCCAGGAGCTCGAGCACGCATTCGACGCGGTCGCGGCGGGCAAGGCGGCGGACGACAAGTCCGGCAACTTCCTCGGCCTCGGCAGCCCGGTGCTGCCGCCGCTCCCGCTGCACGGCGGGGATCGCAACCGGACCTCGCCGTTCGCCTTCACGGGGAACAAGTTCGAGTTCCGCGCACTCGGGTCGAGCATGTCGCTCGGCCTGGTCAACGCGACGCTGAACACGATCGCGGCGGAGTCCATCGACGAGCTTGTCGACAAGGTCGAGGCGCTGCAGGCGAAGGGCAAGAAGCGCGACGAGGCGGTCCTCGACGTCGTCAAGGGCGTCTGGAAGAAGCACAAGCGCATCGTGTTCGACGGCGACGGCTACTCGGAGACGTGGCACAAGGAGGCGGCCAAGCGCGGGCTCGCGAACCTGCCCACGACGCCGGACGCCCTGCCGTGGCTCGTCGAGAAGCAGACGATCAAGCTGTTCGAGCGCTACGAGGTGCTGACCGAGCGCGAGCTCGAGTCCCGCTTCGAGGTCGCCGTCGAGCAGTACTCGACGAAGCTCAACATCGAGGCCGAGGTCGCCGCGTCGATCGCGCGGACGATGATCCTGCCGGCCGCCGTGCGGTACCTGAGCGAGCTGAAGGGTGCGGGCATCACGGCGCCGGCGACCGAGCTGAAGGGGCTGATCGACGACTTCGTCAAGAAGCTCAAGGCGCTCGAGAAGGCCAACGCCGGCCATCCGTCGGCCGAGGGCCTGGAGCTCGCGAAGTTCATGCGCGACAAGGTCATCACGGCGATGGACGCCACGCGCGAGGTCGCCGACGAGCTCGAGAAGGTCGTCGCGGACGACCTGTGGCCGCTCCCGAAGTACTCGGAGATGCTGTTCATCAAGTAGGTCCTCGGAATCAGGGAAGCCGTTCGAAGGCCCCGCTCGCGCGGGGCCTTCGTCGTTGCGGGACCGGCGCGGAAGCTCATGATGCGCGGCTAGGCTGCCGACGATGGGAGTGATGCGTGTCGGAGCGCGACGTGTGGTCGTCGGGTGTCTCGTCGCGGCCTTCGGCGCGACGGGTGCGGCGGCGACGGCGCATGCGGAGCCCTCCGAGCGGATCGTCGGCGGGAACACCGTCTCGATCACGCAGCACCCGTGGCAGGCCGCGATCGTCGTGGCGTCCGATCCGGACGCATGGAACGGCCAGTTCTGCGGCGCGGTGATCGTGGACGAGATGCACGTCGTCACGGCCGCCCACTGCCTCGATCGCAACGGCAACGGCGTGCCCGAGGCGGGCAACCTGCGTGACGTCGTCGCCGGTATGACCGATCTCGGCGGCTCGACGGCGGCCCCCGCCCAGCGCAAGCCGATCGACACGTGGGAGGCCATGCCGCTCTACGACTTCGCGAGCCTCAGCGTGAGCCCGTGGGACGCGGCCCTCGTGACGCTCGCGGAGCCGCTCGACCTGACCGGCCCGTTCGCCCGCCCGGCGGCGCTCGTCGGCTCCGGCGCACTGACGCCCCCGGGCTTCGGCGCCCGGGTGAGCGGCTGGGGCGTCACCGAGTCGCTTCCGGGCGGCTCGCCCGAACTGCGCGCGGCCGACCTCCTGACGGTCTCCGATCCGGACTGCGAGTCGTTCTACCCGGTCGACCTGGACCGCCCCACCATGCTCTGCGCGATCGCCCCGGGGCGTGACTCGTGCAACGGCGACAGCGGCGGCCCGCTGACGACCTTCGATTCGACGCTGATCGGGATCGTGAGCTGGGGTGCCGAGGAGTGCGCGAGCTCCGACGGCGCGCCGGGCGTCTACACCGAACTGGCCCAGCCCGACATCGCGCAGTTCGTCCGCGACTTCGCGCCGACGCAGGGCGGGCTCGAGTATGCGCCGCCGACCTCATCCGCGCCGCCGACGCTCGTCGGCCTGCCGAAGTCCGGCGACACGCTGACGTGCCTGCCGGGCACCTGGACGTCGATCGCGGGCACGCCCGACCTCGACTACGCCTTCCGCACGCCCGAAGGTGTTCAGCTGCGCGACTGGTCGCAGAGCCCGGCGTACACGCCGGGTGACGGCGACGGCGGGCGCCGGGTCGTCTGCGTCGAGCGCGCGCGCGACAGCACCGGCGCCGCGCTCGCCGCCTCGGCGGCGAGCGAGCCGGTGATCGGCCCGCCGGCCCCGCCGGCGCCCACGCCCGCGCCGACACCCACACCCACCCCCACGCCGACACCGACACCGACACCGGTGCAGCCCCGCGACGTCGTCGCCCCGCGCACGACGTTCGTCTCGGTGCGCTGCGCGAAGCGGCGCTGCACGGTGCGCGTCCGCGCGACCGACAAGGGCAATCCGGTGAGCGGTGTGCGCACCGTGCGGATCACGATCCTTCCCGGTAGAGGCCGCTCGCGCACGATCACCGCGAAGTCCCGGGGCAAGGGCCTCTACGAGGCGCGATTCACGAAGCTCCAGCGCGGCACCGCGTGGTTCACCGCCAGCGCCCGCGACCGCGCCGGGAACGCCCCGGCGAGCGTCGCGATCCGGCGCGCCGGCGTGCGCTGAGCAGGACCCGCGCGGTCGACCGCGAACCGGGTGGCAGCGATGCATCCGCGTCGCGTGGTGCGCCGATCCGTGCGCGCGCACCTCACCCCGCTTCCCAGGAGGAACCGTGTCCCATCGCATCTCCAGGCGTTCCGGCGCAATGGCGCTGGTCGCCATGGGCGCCCTGCTCGGCGCACTGCTGATCGCCGTCCCCGCCGCGCCCGCCGCGACCATCTACGCCTGCCAGAAGAAGAAGGGCGGCACGATCCGCATCGTCTCCTCGAAGACGAAGTGCAAGAAGTCGTCCGAGAAGAAGATCAAGTGGAGCACGACGGGCCCCGCCGGCAAGAACGGCACGAACGGCACGAACGGGACCAACGGCACGAACGGCACGAATGGCGACCAACGGCACGACCGGCGCCACCGGCGCGCGCGGCCCGCCGCCAGCCTACTTCAACTCGTCCGACGTGATCTCCCTCGACAACACGAACAAGGTCCTCGCGACGGTGAACCTCCCCGTGGGCGTGTACCTCGTCTCCGCCGGGGCGACGATCCAGCGCGGCGACCGGTGGCGAGACCGACTGCGACATCCGCAAGGACGGCGTGTCGTCGAACAGCGACCTCTACAACGTCCTCCAGGGCAGCCGTCCCCGAATGCCTACGTCGGGATCGTGCACGGCATGTCGAGCCTCACCCTGACGACGGCCGCGACGATCACGCTCACGTGCAGGGCACCCAGACCACGGCACTCTCCGCCGGCGGTTACCTCTCGGGATCCAGGTCGCGGCGCTGAACTAGCGGCCCGCGCACACCGATCCGTCCCCGGCGCCCGCCCTTCGGCGGGCGCCGGTCGTTGTGGGCCGCGCGAGCCTTGACACAGCCGTGTCAAGGTTGCTCGTTTTCCTGCTAGCCTGCGGCGAATGCCGCGTGACTACCTTGCCGCCGTTCGCCAGCGCGTCGTCGTCTTCGACGGCGGCATGGGCGCCACGCTCGAGGAGGTCGAGCTCACCGCCGAGGACTACGGCGGGCTGGCCGGCAAGTGCCACGAGGCGCTCGTCCTCAACCGCCCCGACGTCATCGAGGGCGTCCACGCGTCGATGGTCGAGGCCGGCGCGCAGGTCGTCGAGACCGACACGTTCCAGGCCAGCCGCCTGAAGCTCGAGGAGTGGGGTCTCGGCGAGCACACGCTCGAGATCAACCGCAAGGCCGTCGAGATCGCCCGCCGCGCCGTCGGCGAGGACCGCTTCGTCGCGGGGTCGATCGGCCCGACCGGCCACCTCCCCGCCTCCGACGACCCGACGCTCGGGCAGATCCGCTTCCCCGAGCTCGTCGGCATCTTCGAGGAGCAGGCCCGCGGCCTCGTCGAGGGCGGCGCCGACCTCATCATCATCGAGACCGCGCAGGACATCCTCGAGGTCAAGGCCGCGATCTTCGGCGCACGCGAGGCGTTCAAGAACGTCGGCCGCGCCGTGCCGATCCAGTGCTCGGTCAGCCTGCTGCCCAACGGCGGGAAGATGCTGCTCGGCACCGACATCGACGCGGTCCTCACGACGCTCGAGTCGCTGAAGGTCGACGTCATCGGGCTCAACTGCTCGACCGGCCCGGAGGACATGCGCGACGCGATCCGCTTCCTCGGCGAGTTCTCCAGCGTCCCGGTGCACTGCATCCCGAACGCCGGGCTCCCGCTCCAGGGGCCTGACGGCGAGACGATCTTCCCGGAGAAGCCCGAGCCGCTCGCCGAGGCGCTCGGCGAGTTCATCGAGCGCTACGGCATCTCGATCGTCGGCGGCTGCTGCGGCACGACGCCCGCCCACATCAAGGCGATCGCCGAGCGCTGCGCCGGCCTGACGCCGCACGGCGGCTTCGAGCGTCCCGCGCCGCGACCCCAGCGCCTCAGCTCGATGATGGGCGGCACCGCCCTCGTCCAGGATCCCGCGCCGACGCTCGTCGGCGAGCGGGTCAACTCGCAGGGCTCGCGCAAGGCCAAGGAGCTGCTGCTCGCCGACGACTACGACGGCCTCGTGCAGATCGCCGAGGACCAGGTCGAGGGCGGCGCGCACGTGCTCGACCTCTGCGTCGCGCTGACCGAGCGCACCGACGAGGACGAGCAGATGCGGGTGGTCGCCAAGCGCGTCTCGCTGTCCCAGCCCACGCCGCTGCAGATCGACTCGACCGAGCCGGACGTCATCAAGCTCGCGCTGGAGCAGACGCCCGGGCCGCGCGATCGTCAACTCGATCAACCTCGAGGCGGGCACCGGCAAGGCCGACGTCGTCGTGCCGCTCGCCGTCGCCCACGGCGCCGCGCTGATCGCGCTCACGATCGACGAGGTCGGCATGGCGAAGACCGCCGACCGCAAGGTCGAGATCGCCCAGCGGATCACGGAGCTGTGCGAGTCGCACGGCCTCGACCGCGAGGCGCTGATCTTCGACGTCCTGACGTTCACCCTGACCACCGGCGACGACGAGTGGAAGCCGTCCGCCGTCGAGACGATCGAGGGCATCCGCCGCGTGAAGGCCGAGATCCCGGGCGTCAAGACGTCGCTCGGCGTCTCGAACGTGAGCTTCGGCGTCTCCCCCGGCGCCCGCGCGGTCCTGAACTCCGTGTTCCTGCACCACTGCGTCGAGGCCGGCCTGGACCTCGCGATGGTCAACCCGAACCACATCACGCCGTACGGCGAGATCAGCACGCAGGAGCGCGACCTCGCCGACGACCTCGTCTTCAACCGGCGCGAGGACGCGCTCGAGCGGTTCATCAACCACTTCGAGAGCAAGGGCGCCGAGGAGGAGACGCAGGGCGCCGGCGATCCGACCGAGGGCATGGAGCCCGAGGAGGCGCTGCACTTCCACATCCTGCGGCGCAAGAAGGACGGCGTCGAGGACTGGATCGACCGCAGCGTCGAGAAGATCGGCGCGGTCCCGACGCTCAACGACGTGCTGCTGCCGGCGATGAAGGAGGTCGGCGACAAGTTCGGCGCCGGCGAGCTGATCCTGCCGTTCGTCCTGCAGTCGGCCGAGGTGATGAAGCGCGCCGTCGCGCGGCTGGAGAACTACCTCGACCGCATCGAGGGCTACACGAAGGGCACGGTCGTCCTGGCGACCGTGTTCGGCGACGTGCACGACATCGGCAAGTCGCTCGTCAACACGATCCTCACGAACAACGGCTACACCGTCGTGGACCTCGGCAAGCAGGTCCCGGTCGGCACGATCATCGAGGCGGCCAAGGAGCACGACGCCACCGCGATCGGCCTGAGCGCGCTGCTCGTCTCGACCTCCAAGCAGATGCCGCTCGCCGTGCAGGAACTGCACGAGCAGGGCCTGGAGTACCCGGTGCTCATCGGCGGCGCCGCGATCAACCGCGCCTTCAGCCTGCGCGCGATCTTCCCGCACGGCAAGGAGGACGACACGCAGTACGCGCCGGGCGTCTTCTACTGCAAGGACGCCTTCGAGGGCCTGGCCGTCATGGACCAGATCGTCGAGGGCGACGCGCACGCCGCGCTCGTCGCGAAGGTCCACGCCGACGCGCAGGCGCTGCGCGACAAGGGCCCCGAGCCCGAGGAGCTCCCCACCGACGACGACAGCGTCCGCTCGGCCGCGCGCACGGACAACCCGGTGCCGGCGCCGCCGTTCTGGGGCGTGCGCGAGATCCCCGTCGACATGGAGGAGCTCTACCACCACCTCGACACGCACGTGCTGTTCAAGCTCCACTGGGGCGGCCGCGGCGTGAAGGGCGACGCCTGGACCGAGCTCGTGCAGGGTGACTTCAAGCCGCGCCTGGAGCGCATGTGGCGCGAGCAGGACTACCTGCAGCCGCGCGCCCTGCTCGGCTACTTCCCGTGCTACAGCGAGGGCAACGACATCGTCGTGCTCGATCCCGCAGGACCGCGAGACCGAGCTCACGCGCTTCACGTGCCCGCGGCAGCCGCAGCACGACCGCATCTGCCTGGCCGACTACTACCGGCCGAAGGACGCCGATGAGCTCGACGTCGTCGCGATCACGGCGGTCACCTCCGGCTCGGAGGTCACCGAGCTGATGGCGCGCCTGGAGGCCGAGGGCGAGTTCGCCGAGCAGCTCTTCGTCCACGGGCTCGGCGTGCAGACGGCCGAGGGCCTGGCCGAGTGGCTGCACTCCAAGGTCCGCGCCGACCTCGGCATCGGCGTCGCCCAGGGCCGGCGGTACTCGTGGGGCTACCCCGCGGTGCCCGACCAGTCCGAGCACCTGAAGGTCGAGAAGCTGCTGGCAGCTCGAGCAGATCGGGATGAGCATCTCCCCCGGCTTCGCGCCCGAGCCCGAGCAGTCGACGCTCGCGATCATCGCCCACCACCCCGACGCGACGTACTTCGGCATGAAGTCCGGCACGCTGCCGTCGAACGACCGGCAGCGCACCGACGACGTCATCGCCGGGAGCGACCGCGATCCCACCCGCCTGACGCAGCTGCCCGACGAGGATCCGGACGATCTCGCCGAGGCCCAGGCCGTCACGGCCGACGCCACCTAGAAGCGGCGCATTGCGGCCGCCCTGCGCGCTACGGTCCCGCGTCGTGATTCTGCATGGACGCTCACTCGCGGCCGCCGTCCCCGCCGCCCTCGCCCTGATCGCCCCGGCCGCCGCCGGGGCCGCGTGCGCGCAAGGGCCGCTCGAAGGGTTCGTGCGCCAGGTGCCGATCGTCGTGACGGCGAAGGCCCAGCCGGGCCCCGTCGCCCGCAACGGCCTCGGCCTGCTCTCCCCCGCGACCTTCAAGGTCGTCGCCTACGACCAGGGATCGGGACCGCAGGAGATCAAGGTGCGCACGGCGCTGACCGAGGACGCGTTCGGGCTCGCCGCCGTGTCGGAGGGCGTCAATCCGATCGCGGGCCAGACGTGGCGCCTGTGGGGCACGCTCGGCGCCGACGGCGTGCTGCAGACGAACGTGTGCCTGGGCTCGACCCTCGCCGGCGCCCAGCAGACGCCGACGCTCGTCACACCACGCCGCAGCACGGCGCTGCGCGCCGCGAACTTCGCGGGCGTCCCGCACGCCGGTCAGCCGCCGACGGTGACGGCCCCGCGCGGCGGCAAGGTCGTCCTGCGCCTGCCCACGAGCGAGGCCAACTTCCCGGTGTCCCAGGCGAGGGCGCGCTCGATCGTGGCGGTGCGCGTCAGGCGCGGCGCCACGACCACGAGCCTGACACCCCGCTGGTCGGCGTTCCAGGGCGTGCTGAGCGCGAAGATCTCCGCGCCGCTCAGCGGCACCGCGACGGTCGTCGTGATCACCCGCGGCGCGTCGTACGCGGCGCGGCTGCGAGCAGGCTGAGCTTCTCCGCACGGGTCAGCGCCTTGATGCGCGCCTCCTCGCGGCGCGCGGCCGTCCGGTCGGGCATCGCCCACGAGGCGGCGAGCGTCACGGGCAGGCGGGCCCGCGTGTAGCGGCTCCCGGTTCCCGCGGCGTGGGCCGCCAGGCGCTTGTCGAGATCGACCGTCCAGCCCGTGTAGAGGCTGCCGTCCGCGCAGCGCAGGATGTAGACGAACGCCTCGGGCACCGCCGGGAGCCTGCCCGGCGCGCCGGACGGCCGGGACCTACGCGCGGGTGCCGGTGATCTGCGCGAGCGACGGGGCCGGCGCGTTCGCCGGAAGCGGCTTGAGCCGGACGGGCGTGGAGCTCATCGCGCGCAGGCGCACCTCGCGCCAGCTGAGCCCCTCGTTCAGCAGTGCGGGCATGCCCATCACCACGGCGGTCGCCATCTCCACCGCCTGCAGCACGATGCCGTACCCGAGCGCGTCCGCCGTCGAGACGCCGTAGGCGCCCGTCAGGACCGCGACGCACGCCGCCTGGAAGACACCGAGGTTGGACGGCGTCGCCGGGACGGCCGCCGTGACGTTGACGGCGAGCAGCACCGCGGCGGCGGCGCCGAGCCCGGCGCGGGCGTCGAGGCCCAGCGCGACGAGCAGCAGATAGCAGGAGAACCACTGCAGCGCCCAGGCGGCGAACTGCGCCGAGACGGCGACGGCCGCCGCGCGCGGCGTGCGGAAGACGCGCAGGCCGGCCCGCACCTGGAGCATCGCGGCGCGCATCGGCCGCGTGATCGCGTGCAGCCGCGCGAAGCGCTCGGTGCCCGAGCGCAGGACCGCCGGGATCGCGAGCACCGCGACGAGCATCGCGAGCGGGATGACGGCCACCGCGGTGAGCGCACCGTGGTGGTCGTCGAAGACATGAACGCTGGAGAACGCGATGACTCCGAGGACCAGCAGCGCCGAGACGTTGAGCATCGTCTGCGAGACGATCGTCCCGATCACCACCGGCGTCGTCTCGCGGGGGCGGCCGGCGCGGCGCGCCACGACGATCGCGCGGGCGGGCTCGCCGAGACGCGCGGGCAGCGTCGCCGACATCAGCACGCCGATCGCGGTGCCCTGGAAGGCGTCGCGACGGGTCACCGGCCGGTCGGGCAGGGCGGCGCGCAGGATGGCGTGCCACGCGAGCGCGCGCATCACCATCGACGCGCACATGACCGCGAGTGCCGCGAGCACCCAGGACGGGCTCGACCGCAGCAGGCTCTCGGCGATCCGGTCCACGCCGATCCGCTGGAGCGCGACGAGTGTCAGCACGACGCCGGCGACGGCCGCCAGGGCGACGAGCGCGCGACGGACGACCTGCATGACCTGCGCGCGGCCGCCGTCAGCGGCGGGCTCGAGCGACGCGAGGCGCTGCGGCGGGATGGGCCGGCGGCCGTCGGGAACGGTGAGCGCCAGGCGCCGGGCGACCCGGGCGGGCGTCGTCTGCGGCGCGCTCGCCAGCGCGCGGGCGCGCGCCGCGATCGCCTGCTCGTACACGCCCAGGACCTCGCCGGCGACCTGGGGCCAGGCGTAGCGCTGCGCGTGCTCGGCGGCTGCGGCGCCCATCGCGGCGAGCCGCTCGGGCGCGAGCGCGAGTGCGCGCAGCGTCTCGGCCAGGGCGATCGCGTCGCCGCGCGGCACGAGCACGCCGTCGCGGCCGTCGCGGCCGTCGCGGACCACGTCGCGGTACCCGGCGATGTCACTGGCGACCACGGGCGTGCCCTGAGCGAACGCCTCGGTGAGCACCATCCCGAAGCTCTCGCCGCCGAGCGACGGGGCGCAGAGCACGTCGGCCTCGCGGATGACGCGGGACTTCTCCTCGTCGTCGACACGTCCCAGGACGGTGACGCCGCGCGCGTCCAGCAGCAGCGGGTCGACCTCCTCGGGAACCGCGCCGACGATCGTCAGTTCGGCGTCGACGTGGTCACGCAGGCCCTCGAAGGCGCGGAGCAGGACCGGCAGGCCCTTGCGCTCGACGGCCTGTCCGACGAATGCGATCCGCAGGCGGCCGCGGACGCCCTGCTCGCGCGGCGCGAGCTGCTCGGGCACCTCGACGCCGTTGGGGACGATCTCGTAGCGACCGCCGAAGAACCGGCGTGCGGTCCATGCGGCGGCCTCGGACACGGCGATGCGGCCGTGGAGGTTGCGCATCCGCCGGCCCGCGCCCATCGCCCGGGCGACGCCGTGCGTGACGGCGTTCGTGCCGTAGGTGTGGAAGGTGCCGACGAGGGCGGCGTCGCCGAACCCGAGTGCGTCCCAGCTCGCGGCGGGCGCGACCGGCTCGTGGATGTTGACGACGTCGAAGTCGCCGGCCTCCAGCTCGCGGCGCAGGGTCTGCACACCGCTCGGCGTGAGGGCGAGGTTCGAGACGGCGCCGTTCGCGGGAATCCCGGCGGTGCGGCCGAGCGGGATCACGTACTCGGGCAGCGGGCGTTCCTGCGGACGGGCACCGCGATGCAGCCGCTCGCTGCGGCGATCAGGCGGATCGAAGGGCGCCAGGACGCGGACATGATGCCCCTCACTGAGCAGTTGCTCGGCCAGGGCCTCGATGTGCCGCGTCACGCCCCCCGGATACGTCCAGGAATAGGGGGAGACCAGGGCGATGCGCATCGCTGCAGGGATGCTAGCGGGCCGGGAGGCCGTCTCGGGCAAGCCGCGGGTCACCGCGGAGGTACAACACCGCACTTGCCGCGAAGAACGCTTCGAAAAGCAGCAGCACAGGGCCGGAATCGTTGAAGACGGAGCCCGCGACGCCCGCGGCCACCAGACCGGCGAGCAGCGCACGCCAGGCGGGATCGCCGTCCACCGGGGCCAGGACCCGTTCGCGCCGGCGGACGGCGACGGCGATCCCCAGGACCGCGATGATCGTCGCGGCGGGCGTGAATCCGCGGATCGCCTGCCGCCCCGCGAGCTCGTAGCGCCGGGCCGCCACGTCCCAGAGATCGCCCGAGTCGTCGGCGCGCAGGACCGTGCGCGTGAAGTGCGAGTCGCCGCCGGTCACCAGATCGACGGCCGCGAGCAGCAGGAGCCCGGCGATCGGCGCGGCGATCACGAGCGCCGCCGACCGGCGCGTCAGGCCGCCGGGCAGCATCAGCGCGGCCGCGACCGCCGCCGCGGCGCCGATCGTGACGACCCCGCCGACGTCGGCGCCCAGGCGCCCCGCTCCGACGACGAGCGCCAGCGCGACACCGCCGCCCGCGAAGGCGGCCACGGCGGCGCGCGAGCGCCCGCGACCCGCGAGCAGCGCGCCGATCCCGATGACCAGCAGCGCCGACAGCGTCGCCTCGAGCTCGTTGCCGATGCCGTAGAAGCGGGCGCCGTAGAGCGGGTTGGGGCCCAGCAGCGACTGGATGATCAGCGGGGACCCGAAGAGCAGGTCGATGGCATAGGCGGCCAGCCCGGCGAAGGCGGGAACGATCGGCCCGCGCGGCCATCCGGCGAAGCGGTCCGTGACGGCGCCCGCCAGCAGCGCGAGTCCCGTCGCGAGCAGCAGCTCCGCGGTCTTCCCCGGGGCGAGCGCCGCCGTCAGCAGCAGCACCGAGGGCAGCCACAGCACCGCGAGCGGCCCGACGCGGAACGCCCAGCGCGTCCCGCGCCTGTCGGCCACGAGCATCGCCGCCAGCAGCAGCGCGACCCAGGTCCCGAGCAGGGTCCAGAGCGCCGGCAGGCGGCGCGGCAGCACGACCCGCAGGCGCTCCGTCAGTTCGGCGAGCGCGGCGGCGTCGCGCCCGGACTCCGAGGTGATCGGCTGCCCCTTGACCGCATCGGGGACCGGCAGGCGCAGGTGCTCGAGAATCGTCGGCGCGACGTCGATGCCGGCGATGACGCCGTCCGTGTGGGTCGTCTGCGACGTCAGGCGCCCCGCGGGCGCACCATCGAGGCCGAGCGCCCCGGTCGGCAGCAGCTGCGCGTCCGTCCCGCCCGGGGGCGTCTGCATGACGAGCAGGAGCTCACCGGGACGGTGTGCGGCGACGAGGGCGTCCAGGGACGCGCGACCCGCCGCTCCCGGCGGGAGCGCCGCGACGACGAGCCTGCGGCGCTCGAGCAGCCCCCGCGCGCGCCGCACGAGATCGGCCGGCCCGCCGAGCGACAGCTGCGCGATGCCCCCCGACCGGTCGGCGGCGGTGATCGCCGCGCCCTGCGGGCGCCCCGTGATCCCCGCGTAGCCGGCGCCGCCGGGGATCGACTGCGCGAGCAGCCCCGGCTGCACGTCGGCGGGGGCGTCGGCGGCGCGGGCACGGACCGCCGGCCAGCCCGCAAGCCGTCCCGCTCCTGCGCCCGCGGGACGCAGGAGCAGCGGCGGCGGGTCCTTGGGGTCGTAGCTCTTCAGCGACACCCGCGTCCCCTGCGAGATGTCGAGGAACACCTGCTCACGCTCGTAGACGCCCTGCACCGCGCTGCTGAGCCCGAGTGCCAGGCGCGGCTGCGCCGCGAGGGCGTCGAGCGTCCAGTCAAAGGCGACGCTCGGATCCGCGTCGCCCGGCGCGACGCCCGCCGCGGGCGCCGGGGCCGGCAGGAACGCGAGCAGCGCGTGCGGCTGCGCGGAGGCCGCGGAACCCGGCCCCTGTGCGGGCGCCGGGGGCGCGAGCAGGGCGAGCACCGCGCACGCCGCCACGGGCGCGAGCAGGCGCGCCGCGGAGCGGGGCCGAGCGAGCATCGGGACTATTCTGACCACAGCCCGCGCGCACCCGTGCACGCCGCCGCCCGCCAGCCCGTCTCCCGCCGCATGCGCCACCACACCTCTCCTCCGCACGACGTCGACGAGGTCCGCGACATCACCGTCATCGGGGCCGGTCCGGTGGGGCTCTCCGCGGCGTTCTGGGCGGGCATGCGCGAGGCGCGCGTCCGCATCGTCGAGTCGCTCCCGCAGGTCGGCGGCCAGCTGACCGCGCTCTACCCGGAGAAGTGGATCTTCGACGTGCCCGGGCATCCGCGGATCCTCGCCAAGGACCTCGTGGAGGCCCACCGGCGCCAGACGCTCGAGCAGTTCGACGTCCCGGTCCACCTCGAGACGACCGCGCAGCGCATTTCGTGGGAGGGCACGGGCGACGAGCGCCTCGTCGTGCTCCACACCGACCGGGGAGACCTGCGCTCGCGTGCCGTCATCGTCGCGGGCGGCCACGGCGCGTTCGAGCCGCGGCGGCTTCCGGGCTACGACATGGGGCCCTGGGAGGGCCGCGGCGCGCGCTACGTCGTCGGGGACAAACAGGAGTTCGCAGGCAAGCGCGTCCTGATCGTCGGCGGCGGGGACAGCGCCCTGGACTGGGTCGTGAACCTGCTCGGCACCGCCGAGCGCGTCGGCCTCGCCCACCGCCGCGAGGCCTTCCGCGCGCACGAGGCGACCGTCCGCGAGGTCACCGAGGCGGCCGGGCGCGGCGACGTCGACCTGTACGTGCCGTTCCAGATCCGCGAAGTGGGCGGCGAGCACGGGATCGAGCGCGTGCGCCTCTTCCATTCGGTCACCGAGGAGGAGGTCGAGATCGACGTGGATGCGGTCCTCCTGCAGCTGGGCTTCAAGACCGCTCTCGGCCCGCTCGCCGAGTGGGGCTTTGAGCTGCAGAAGGGCGCGATCACCGTCTCGCCCACCTGCCGGACCAGCCTCGAGCGCGTGTGGGCGTGCGGCGACATCGCCGCCGCCGACGGCAAGCTCAAGCTCATCGCGACCGGCTACGCGGAAGCGGCGACGGCCGTCGCGCAGGCCATGCAGACCATCCGGCCCGGCATGCGCATCCAGCCGGGCTTCTCGACCAACACAGGCGTCCCCGGCGCGGTCGTCGGCCAGCCCTAGGAGGAACGCCATGCCCCGCCGCAAGACCGGAGCGGTCAAGCCGGAAGACCCCGCGGCCGCGCTCGCGCACCTGCGCGCCGCCGACCCGGTGCTCGCAGGGCTCATCGACGGCCACGCGATCGAGTTCGCGCGCGACCCCGACCGCGACGGCGACCACTACGCCGCGCTGATCCGGGCGATCGTCGGCCAGCAGCTGTCGACGACGGTCGCCCGCGTCATGTGGGGCCGGACGCTCGAGCGCTTCGGCGGCCGCCCGCCGACGCCCCGCGAGGTGCTCGACGACGACCCCGAGGAGCTGCGCGCCGCGATCGGGCTCTCACGCGCGAAGGTGAGCTTCCTGCGCTCGCTCGCCGAGCACATCGAGTCGGGCGAGCTGGATCTCGACCACGTCTCCACGCTGCCGGACGACGAGCTCATCCGCGAGCTGACCGCCGTGAAGGGCATCGGCGACTGGTCGGCCCACATGTTCCTCATGTTCCAGCTGGAGCGGCCGGACGTGCTGGCCTGGGGCGACCTGGGCGTGCGGCGGGGGGCGCAGCTCGCGTACGGGCTGCCGGAGCTTCCGCACCGGACCGAGCTCGAGCTGCTCGCCGAGCCCTGGCGGCCCTACCGCACCGCGGCGTGCCGGGTGCTCTGGTGGTCGCTGGACAATGAGCCGGCGTGACTACAGAGCGCTGACAGCGTCCGGCTCTTCGTCCTTTACGCGGAAGGAGGAGCCGCAACCGCACGCGGCGACGACGTTGGGGTTCACGACCTGGAACCCGGCGCCGGTGAGCGAGTCGACGTAGTCGATCTGCGAGCCGTCGACGTAGGAGAGGCTCTGCGGGTCGACGAGGAGCTGGAGACCGTGATCCTCGAAGACGATGTCGTCCTCGCGGCGCTCGTCGAACGCGAGCTGGTACTGGAAGCCCGAGCAGCCGCCGCCCTTGACGCCGACCCGCAGGCCGGCGACCGCGACATCGGCACCCTGCGCCGCGAGGAACTCGCGAACCTTCGTCGCGCCGACCTCGGTGAACGTGATGCCGCTGGCCTTGAAGCTGATCTCGACGCTCATAGCTTCACGAAGTATAGCGACCGTCTACCCTGTCCGGGAATGCCCAGCGCGGACGAGATCAGGCAGCGGATCGAGACCGGGATCCCCGGTGCGACGGCCGACGTGCAGACCTCCGACGAGGTCCATTTCACGGCGCGGATCGTCGCGTCGGCCTTCGGCGGCCTGAACCGCATCCAGCAGCACCGGCTCGTCTACGACATCTTCGAGCCCGGCGAGATCGGCGGCCCGATCCACGCCCTGTCCATCAAGACGGAGACCCCATGAGCGCTCAGCCCGAGAACCCCATCCGCGAGGCGATCAGCGCCGCGATCAGCGAGCACGAGATCATCCTCTTCATGAAGGGCTCGCCCGAGCAGCCGATGTGCGGCTTCTCGGCGCGCACCGTCGCGGCGCTCGATGCGCTCGGCGCGCCGTACGCGGCGGTCGACGTCCTGCCGGACCCGCGCATCCGCCAGGAGCTCAGCTCGATCTCGAACTGGCCGACCATCCCCCAGCTGTTCGCCCGCGGCGAGCTGGTCGGCGGCTGCGACATCGTCACCGAGATGTACGAGGCGGGCGAACTCGCCGACGCGCTCGGCGTCGAGGCGCCGCAGGATGCGCCGGCCCAGGCTCCCGCCGCTGAGGCCGACGCGCCGCCGCCGCCCCCGCTGCAGGTCGAGAACCGGCTCTCCTAGCGGACGACGATCGCCATCCGCGCGCGCCCTGCGAGCCGCAGGCGCGCGTCGCGGAACACCCTGCGCGAGCGCTGGGCGACGCCCTCGGAGCCGCCCGGCAGCTGCTCGGGCACCGACGCGCCCGGCGGCAGCAGCCGGGCCGTCACGCCGTCGTAGCGGTGCAGGCCGGAGAGCGTGTCTGCGAGCGCCGCCACCGATCCGGGGCCGGGCGCGGCCTCGCCGGAGCCGGACTCGAAGAGCGACGAGAGATCGATCGTCGTCTCGTCCTCGCCCCCGCCCGTCGTGACGTCGGCCTCGGTCCCCTTGAGGAAGAGGTCGCGCGGACCGGCCGGCATCCCGCGCGGGATCGCCACGCGGATCGTGCGGTGCGTGACGGCGCCGCCCGGCCGGCGCAGCGTGGCGCGGACGCTGATCGTGCTGCCGCGGCGCGCGGCCCGCGGCCCGCTCAGGCTGCGCAGCGTCGCGAGGCGCAGCCCGCGCGTGACGCGCAGTCCGATCTCGACCCGTGTGACGGTCAGCGGGCCGGCGTCGTAGGAGTCGAGGATCTGGGTCGCGGCGGCCGCGTCCGCGACGATCGGCCCGCCCGCAAGCGCGTCGGCGCTGCCCCCGCCGCCGACGAAGGTGTTGCAGAAGCCCATCGGCTTCGCGCGCCCGCGCACCGTGACGCGCAGGCACATGTCGGCGCTCTGGCGCACGGGTGAGCCGTCGAGCGTTCCGTAGATCGCCTGCACGATGGCTGCCGGCGCGACCGCCGAGAGCGCCGAGGCGCCCGTGGGCATCCCCACCGCGCGCTCGTCGGCGACCCGCAGGTTCAGGCCGGTCAGGCGGCGCGTGTCGAGATCGCGCACCGACACCTGGACGGGGAAGCCGGGCGGTCCCGCGCCCAGGCGCCCGACGACGGCGCTGACGCCGTCCTGCGTGACCGTGCCGATCGTCGTGGTCGGCGCCGCGAGCTTGTACGTCGCGGCCTCCTGGGTGGCGAGCGGGTTGTTGACCACGGCGTAGACGTGCGCGGCGGTCAGGAACAGCGAGCGCCGGCCCGCCGCGTCGAACGGATGCCCGAAGCCCCAGACGGTCGCGCCGTCCACGTACGCGGCGGTGCCGATCGCGCCGGCGTCCAGGTCACCCGTCGCCAGGGTCACGCCGATGGCCGAGCCCGGGACGATCGACGCGGCCGGCGCGGGCGCCTGGGCCGGTCGCAGGGGCGCGAGGACGAGCGTCCGGCCCGCGCGCGCGGCGGCCTTCTGGAAGACGCGGCCCACGGCGGGCGACAGGCCCGAGTAGCTGAGCGCCTCGGAGATCGGCCGGGCACGGCGCCGCAGCGACGCCGCGCGGGCGCCCGTCGCCGTGGCGCGCGGCGGATCGACCGACTCGCGCAGGACCGCCTGGATCGGGGTCGCGAGCACCGTCTTCCCGCCATACGCACCGATCGTCTCGCTGATCGCACCCGCAACCCGCGGGACGCCATCCGCACCGGGACACAGGACCGGCGAGCCCGAGAACCCGGGACCCACACCGGTCGCATCGACCGCCGGACCCGACACGGTCAGCAGCAGCCGAGCACCCGCAGGATCCGAGCCGCCCGAGATCACCTCATCCACGCGCGCATCGAAGTCCACGACCGTCGTGCCCAGGATCACCGTGCGCGCCGTGCAGGTCATCCCCGCACGAACGTCGCCCAAGGGCATCGTCGGAAGGCCGGCCGCATGCGCCGCAGACGCGGGCGCCAGACCGAGCAAGGCAAGGGCAGCCACGCGACGGAGCATCAAGCCGGACGGTAGAGCATCACAAGGCGCCATCCGCCACCAAGGTGAAGGAAGCACCGGGACCGGAGCGAGAGATCGCGGATGGCTGACGGTGCACGGCAAGGGGGTGCTGTGGCGCAAGCCACCGCCCCCGACTCGGCCCACCCACCCGGGCCGTCAGGCGCCGCGAGATCCGCGACCAAGCCACCGCAGGTGTTCGACTATCCGACGCGAGTCACAGATCGCCTCGCCATCGATGACGAGCGTGGGGACCACGCGCTGGCCACTGAGCGCCACCACCTCATCCCGGTCACGCTTGCGCCACGGAACGCGCACCTCGTCGGCGTCAATGCCCTGCTTGCGCAACTCGCGGGCGACGCGGCCGCAGGGGCAGAGAACGTTGGTGGGGGTGCGACAGCGGTAGAGGGTCGCCATCAGCCCCGCAGCGCCCCCACGAGCCCGCCGGCCTGGCGCAGCCCGAAGCCGGTGAGGCGCAGCATCGTCGGTTGGCGCGTCCCGGGCGGCCGCATCCGCTCGCCCTCGCGGCTGCGGTACCACTCGATCGTGTCGACGAGCGTGTCCTCGTGGTGCGAGGGCTTCCAGCCGAGTTCGCGCTTGGCCTTGGTGGAGCGGTAGGCCCACCAGAGCGACGCGGCGCGCACCTCGCCGACGGTGATGACCGGCGTGCCGGGCATCGCCTCGGCCGCGTGCGCGAGCTGCAGCGCCGCCGGGACCGGGAGCTTGACCGCGGGCGGGGCGACGCCCGACAGGCGCCCGAGGTCGGCGAAGAGCCGGTCGAGGGTGAAGTTCCGGTTGCCGAGGATGTACCGCTCGCCGACCTGGCCGACCTCGTCGGCGAGCAGGTGCCCGCGCGCGACGTCCTCCGCGTCGACGACGTTCAGCGCGCCGTCGACGTACGCCGGGATCTGCCGGCGCAGGAAGCGGCGCACGAGCTCGGTGGACGAGCGGTAGACGTCGCCCTTGCCCATGACGTGGGCGGGGTTGACGATCACGAGCGGCAGGCCGTGGGCGGCGATGCGCAGCGCCTCGTTCTCGGCCTCGTGCTTGCTGTTGATGTACGGCAGGCCGAAGCGGCCGGCACGGAAGACCTGCGTCTCGTCGGCGGTCGCGCCGCGCGGCGCCGGCCCGATCGCCGCGACGGAGGACGTGAGCACCGCGCGTTCCACGCCGGCGCGCAGGGCCTCCTCGAGCACGATGCGGGTGCCGTCGACGTTGATGCGGAAGAGCGTGTCGGCACCGCCCCGCAGCGACGTGAGCCCGGCGACGTGGAAGACGCGGGTGACGCCGCGCAGCGCCCGGCGGACCGACGCGCGGTCCAGGACGTCGGCCCGGACCTGCTCGAGCTCGAGCCCATCGAGCTGCTCGACGCGGGAGCCGGCGCGGACCGTCACGCGCACGCGATCGCCGCGCTCGACGAGGAGCCGCGTGACGTGCGAGCCGACGAGGCCGGTCGCGCCGGTGACGAGGGTGACGGACACGGTGGAGCAGGGTACGACCCCGGCAGGGCGCGGGGCTTGGCGCGTCCGGACTCAATACGCTCAGCGCAATGCCCGCCACGCCCGTCGCCGTCGTCACCGACTCCACCCACTACCTCCCGCGCGAGCTCGTCAGCAGCCGCGGGATCCACGTCGTCAGCCTCTACGTGAACCAGGGCGGAGTGATCACGAAGGAGTCGGACATGCCCGACTTCGAGGCGTTCTACGACGGCCTGCGGACCTCGGCGGACCTCCCCACGACCTCCCAGCCGTCGATCGGCGACTTCATCGAGGTCTACGAGCCGCTGGTCGCCGCGGGGCACGACATCGTCTCGATCCACATCTCCGGCGGCCTGTCCGGCACGGTCGAGTCGGCGCGCCAGGCGGCCGCCGAGCTGGGCGCCCAGCGCCGCATCGAGGTCGTGGACTCGCAGAGCACGTGCGGCGGGCTCGGGGTCGTCGTCCTCGCGGCGCAGGCCGCCTCGGACGGCGGGGCCGATGTCGAGCAGGTCGCGCAGCGCGCCCGCGACGCGATCGACGCGAAGGAGGTCTGGTTCTCGCTCGACACGCTGGAGTTCGTGCAGCGCGGCGGGCGGATCGGGCGCGCGCAGGCGTGGATCGGCAGTGCGCTGAGCATCAAGCCGATCCTGTCCTTCGCCGACGGGACGCTGCAGCCGGTCGAGCGGGTGCGGACGAGCCGTCGCGCGCTGGAGCGCATGCTCGACTACCTGCGGGCACGCAACGACGACGGGGCGACCGCGTGGTTCGTGCAGCACGCCCAGGCGCCCGATGTCGCCGAGAAGGTCGTCGAGGGTGGCCGTGAGATCTTCGGCACCGAGCCGCTGTTCGTCACCGAGCTCGGGCCCGTCCTGGGGACCTACGCGGGCCCGGGCATGCTCGGCATCGGCGCGCTGCCGCCGAGCCTCCTGCAGTAGCGCCGGCGCCTAGCGCCGGCGGCGGCCGATGATCGCGGCGATCCCGCCGCCGATCACGAAGCCCGCGACCGCGGCACCGGCGAGGACCTTCGGCCGGTTGCGGTTGATCTGGCGGCGCCAGTCGGCGATCGCGACGACCTCGCCGCGCAGCTCCGTCAGCGACGTCGCGAGCGCGGACTGGTTGGCGGCGATCGACGCGCGGATCTGCTCGGCGGTACGGGGCTGGGTGCTCACTTGCGCTGATCCTCCGGATGGACGACGACGTCGCGGACCTGCTCCTTGAGGAGCGTGGTCTCACCCTGGATGGTGGCCTGCGTCTCGCGGGCGGCGGCGATCGCCTGGTCGGGCACCGGCGACTGGGCCTTCTGCAGCGCCTTGTAGGCGGCGAAGCCCGCGATGGCTCCCATGATCAGCAGGAGCACCGCGATGAGGAAGAAGCCCCAGAAGAACTGGTCGGCCGGGAAGATCAGGTACCAGGCGAGCCACGCGAACCCGTGGAGGATCAGGATCAGCGCGCCGAGGACGAACGCGCCCGCGGCCGCACCGACTGCGGCGCCCTTGCCGAAGACGGAGGCCTTCGCCTGCATCTCGACCTTGGCGAGGTCGACCTGGTCCTTGACGAGGGCCTGGGTGCTGGCGGTGACGCTCTGGATCGCCTGGGCGATCGCCGCCTCGTTGGAGGTGGGCGGCGGAAGCGGCGGCGGGACGGGACGGGTCGGATCAGACGCCACGGAGAGCCCTCAGAACCTTGGCGAGGACGAAGCCGCCGGCCGCGGCGGCGCCGAGGAGCAGCTCGGGGCGCGTCTCGGTGATCGGGCGCTGGGGCTCGATCGGCGGGACGGGCGGCGGCTCCGCGGGCGGCGGGACGGGGTTGACGGGCTCGGTGGTCATGCGTCGAGCCCGGGCGGGTCCTCGCCGTACATGCGCTTCCAGATCAGGATCGCGCCGCGGATGGCGATGATGCTGGCCAGGGACTCGATCCCGGCGACCAGGCCCATCCACATCAGGCGCTTGACGACGTCGTTCTGTGGCATCTGGGCCGGACCCTAGCGCAGCTCAGACGGCTGCGGGGGCGACCTGCAGACCGCCGCAGATCGTCTCGACCACGAAGCTCTTCGCCTGGTCGATGTCCTCGGGAGCCCCCGGCAGCACGTCGAAGATCCAGCCGGTGAGGACCTGCTCGATCGCGCCGTAGAACGCCATCGCCGCGAACGCCGGGGTGACCGTGCTCTTGAACTCGCCTGCCGCCTGCGCCTTCTCGACGATCACCGCGATGCCGTCGTAGGCCTCGCGGATCTCGGCCAGGTGCGAGCGCCCGAAGGTGTTCGCTGCACGCGTGACCTCGACGATGATGACCTTCATGAGGTCGGGGTCGTGGCGGTAGGAGTCCACGATGAACGAGACGATCGCGTAGAGCTTGTCGCGCGCCGGCGCGGGCTCGCGGTCCACCTCGCGGATCGCCTCGAGCAGGACGTTCCAGCGCTCGAGGAAGAGGGTGTCGAGGATCTCGTCCTTGGAGCGGAAGTAGTGGTAGACGAGGCCGTACGCGACGCCGGCCTCGTCGGCGATGTCCGACACCCGGCAGGTGTGGAAGCCCTGGCGGGCGAAGACGCGGACGGCGGCGTCGAGGATGAGGCGGCGCTTCTCGGCGGCCTGCTGGGCGTTGCGCGTGGCCATCAGGCGGAAGCCTCCTCGCGCAGCGCGTACGCCTCGGGTCGCCTGCCCGCGAGCGCCGGGAGGCGGCGGCGGATGTCGTCCTGGCGGGCGAGGTCGAGGTCGGCGGTGATGACGGTCTCCTGGTCGCTGGCCTGCGCGAGGACGATGCCCCACGGGTCGACGATCATCGACCGCCCGCCGGACCGAAGGCCGGGCTCGTGCTCGCCGATCTGGTTGGCGGCCACGACGAAGCACTGGTTCTCGATCGCGCGCGCCCGCAGGAGCGTCTCCCAGTGGTCGCGCGTGGTCGCGAGCGTGAACGCGGCCGGCACGAGCAGGACCCGTGCGCCTGCGACGGCCAGCGCCCGGTAGAGCTCCGGGAAGCGGACGTCGTAACAGATGCTCATGCCCAGGCTCGTGCCGTCCGCGGCGGCGCTGAGGACCGGCGCGTCGCCGGGGACCTCGTTCTCGGACTCGCGGTAGACGGTGCCGTCGACCTCGACGTCGAACAGGTGGATCTTGCGGTAGGTCGCGCGGATCTCCCCGTCCGGCCCGATGTGCACGCTCGTGTTGCGGAGCTTCTCCTCCCCGGGCACGCGCTCGGCGACGGAGCCGGCGACGAGGTCGATCGCCAGCTCGCGCGCGACCTCGCGGGCCCAGGTGATCGCCGGACCGTCGAGCGGCTCGGCGGCGGCGCGCAGCGCGGCGCCGTGGCCCAGGGCGCTCCACTTCTCGGGCAGCAGCACGAGCGTGGCGCCGTCGGCTGCGGCGCGGCGAACGAGGCCGTCGGCGGCCGCCAGGTTGGCGGTCACATCGGGCGTGGCGGTGAGCTGGATGGCGGCTGCGCGCACGGTCAGTGACCCTCCGGGATGAGATTGACTCGTCAGTCAATCTCGGTTTCCGGCAAGGATACCCCGGTGAACACCCAGTCAGCCCTGCCCCTGCGAAGCGACGGCACCCGCCGTCCCGAGGGCCTGCCGCTGCCCCCCGGCAGGATGCCGCTGCTGCGGGGTGGCCGCCCGCTGAAGCGCTGGCGCTATGTGGGCGTCTACGGGCCGCAGGTCATGCTCTGCGCCGCGCGCGTGCGGATCGGCGGGATCCCCCAGGCGTTCTGGGCCGTCCTGGACCGCGAGACCGGCGCGCTGACCGACCGCACCGCGTTCACCCCGGGGCTCGTGGCGATCGCGGACGGGCACCTGTCGGTGCACGGGCGCGGCGTCGACATCGACCTGGCGCTGCAGCCGGCGGGCGAGCCGATGGAGGTGACGAGCCCGCACGGGGACTCGTTCATCTGGACGCGCAAGGACCCGGTCCGGGCGATCGGGCGCGTGACCGTGAACGGCCGCACCCACGAGATCGACCACGCGGGCCTGATCGACGCCTCGGCGGGCTACCACGCGCGTGAGACCGCGTGGCGCTGGTCGGCGGGCGTCGGCACGGCGACGGACGGCCGCGCGGTCGCGTGGAACCTCGTGACCGGCGTGCACGACGCGCCGGCCCAGAGCGAGCGGACCGTCTGGGTCGACGGCGCCGCACACGAGACCGGCCCGGTGACCTTCCCCGGCGACCTCGACGGCGTCGGGTTCTCAGCCGCCGACGGGGCGACGCAGCTGCGCTTCACCGCCGAGGCCGAGCGCGCGCGGCGCGACGACCTGAAGCTCTTCGTCAGCGACTACCTCCAGCCGTTCGGCACGTTCGCGGGAACGCTGCCGGGCGGGGTCGAGCTGGCCGAGGGCTACGGCGTCATGGAGTGGCACGACGTGCGCTGGTAGCGCACCGCGCCTCAGCCGATCGCCGCGGCGATCTCCTCGAGCGGCTTGCGGATGCCGGTGAGGAACGGCAGCTCCTCGCGCGTGTGGGCGCGGGCCCGGGCGCCGCGCAGGTGGCGCATGACGTCGACGATGCGCGTGAGCTCATCCGCCTCGAACGCCAGCAGCCACTCGTAGTCCCCCAGGGCGAACGCGCTGACGGTGTTCGCGCGCACGTCGGCGTAGTCGCGGCCCATCCGCCCGTGCTCGGCGAGCATGTCGCGCCGCTCGTCGTCGGGGAGCAGGTACCACTCGAGCGAGCGGACGTACGGGTACATGCAGAGGTACTTGTGCGGCTCCTCCCCGGCGAGGAACGCCGGGATGTGCGCGCGGTTGAACTCGGCGTCGCGGTGCACCCCGATCGCGCTCCAGAAGGGGACGAGGCTGCGGCCGAACGCCGTGCGGCGGAACGCGGCGATCGTGTCCTGCATGGCGTCCGCGCTGTGGCCGGTGACCCACAGGAGCAGGTCGGCCTCGGCCCGGAAGCCGGTCAGGTGGTAGGCGCCGCGGAGCGTGACGTCGGCCGTGCCCGTGAGCGCGGCGCTCGCCTGCGCGGCGGCCTGCGGGTCCCCGGCGGGCGTGCCGGATGCGGCGGGCGCCGAGTAGGCGGCGTAGATCGTGTAGTGGTGGCCCTCGCTGGAGGGGAACGCGTCGTCGGTCATCGCCCGACAGCTTGTCAGGCCGCGGGCCGGGACCTACTCCTCGAGCCAGGCCATGACGGCCAGCACGCGCCGGTGGTCGTCGGTGCTCGGCGGCAGGCCGAGCTTGCCGAAGATGCTCGAGACGTGCTTCTCGACGGCGCCGTCGGTGACCACGAGCTCGCGCGCGATGCCGCCGTTCGACCGCCCCTCGGCCATCAGCGAGAGGACGTCCCGCTCGCGCGGCGTCAGCTCCTCCAGCCGCGCCGGTCCGCGGCCGGCGACGAGCTGGGCGACGACCTCAGGGTCCATCGCCGTGCCGCCGGCGGCGACGCGCCGGACCGCATCCACGAATTCGGCGGGGTCGCCGACGCGGTCCTTCAGGAGGTAGCCCACGCCGCCGCGCCCGTCGGCCAGGAGTTCCTTGGCGAAGACGCGCTCGACGTACTGCGAGAGGACGAGCACGGGCAGCCCGTCCAGCTTCTCGCGGGCGGCGAGCGCCCCGCGGATCCCCTCGTCGCGGAACGACGGCGGGAGGCGCACGTCCACGACGCAGACGTCGGGCCGCTCGCGCTCGACCGCCTCGAGGAACGCGTCGGCGTCCTCGACCGCCGCGACCACCTCGCAGCCGTTGTCCTCCAGCAGCCGGCTCAGCCCGTCGCGCAGCAGCGCGAGGTCCTCGGCGATCACGACGCGCATGGCAGCTCCGCTCGCAGGATGGTCGGCCCGCCCGCCGGGCTCGAGATGAAGAGGGTGCCGTCGAGGGCCTCGACGCGCTTGCGCAGGCCGGTCAGCCCGCTGCCGTCGGGGTTCGCCCCGCCGCGGCCGTCGTCGCGGACCTCGACCTCCAGCCGGTTCCCGCGCCGCTCGACGCGGACCGCGGCCGTCGAGGCCTCCGCGTGCTTGCCGACGTTCGCCAGCGCCTCGCCCACGACGAAGTAGGAGGCCGTCTCGACGGCGGTCGGCACCGGCCCGCCGAGATCGCAGGCGACGGTGGTCGGGACGCCGGCGCGCGCCGCGAGCGAGGTGATCGCCTCGCGCAGGCCGCGCTCGGAGAGCAGCGCCGGGCGGATGCCGCGGGCCAGGTCGCGCAGTTCTGCCAGGGCGCGCTGGGTGTCCTCGCGCGCCTCGCCGACGAGCGTCGCGGCGCCCGCGCTGTCCCCGGCGGCGAGCTTCTGCTCGGCCCGCCCGAGCTCCATCGCGACGGCCACCAGTCGCGCCTGCGCCCCGTCGTGCAGGTCGCGCTCGATCCGCTCGAGCTCCAGCCGCGCGGCGTCGACGGCGCCGGCCCGGGTCTCCTGCAGACGCTCGACGCGACGCTCGAGCTCCCGGCGGGTCGGCGCGAGCAGCCCGCAGGCGAGCGACGCCGACGCGGCCGAGGTGCCGCGGACGAGCAGGCCGGCGACCGGGATCAGGACGATGCCGATGCCGGCGAGCAGCCCTGCGTCGGCCCAGCTGTCGACGACCCAGATGCCGGTGTCCCAGCCCTCGGGCAGCGCCCACCACCAGGCCGGGAAGGTGATGAACCCGACCGTGATCGTGAAGGCGAGGACGAAGACCGTGAAGCCGATGATCCCGACCGGCAGCAGCAGCAGTGCGTAGAGCAGGTCCCGCCACATCTGGCGGTCGTCGAAGAGCCCCTTGAACCAGGTCCAGATGACGCCGAGCGAGCGCCAGTCCTGCTTGTGGACCGGCAGGTCGGCCTTGTAGTGCTCGGCCACCGGCTCGCCGAGCACGATGGCCGCGCGGTGGCGCTCGGCGCGCGAGAGCAGGCGCAGCGCACCGATCGTCAGCACGGCGACCGGGACGCCGATGAACGTGAGGAGCGTGCTGATCGCGGTGCTCCAGCCGGCCACGGCGACCGTGAAGGTGAGAATGCCCATCGGCAGCGCGAGCAGCAGGTATGCGGCGTCGCGCAGGATCCGCACGACGATCCCGCCGCGGGGGCGCCCGGCCTGCTGCTCGGGGAGCGCGGGGGCCTCGGTGGTCGGGGGCTCGAACGTCGCCGTCGTCATGGGTCCATGGTGCCGCGCGGGCCGCCCCGCGCCAATGCCGCGGCCCGGCGTCCCACCGTACCGCGGGCCGCCGGGCGCCTGCGGGGGATATCCCCCGCCTAGGCCCCTCGCTGGCGACGCAGTTCGGCGAGCAGCAGCTTCGCGTGCATCGCGCCGATCAGCTCGCGCAGCGGCTCGGCGCCCGAGGCGATGATCCCCGCGGCGCGCTCGACCGGGACCTCGCCCGCGAGGCGGTCCAGGAGCGTGCGCACCTCGTCCTCGACGAGTGGCTGCAGCGCCTCGCGGTAGCGCAGCGTGTCGAACACCGTGAAGCCCAGCGCCTCGTCGTAGCCCGATGCGCGGAAGCGGGAGATCGCCTCGATGATCTGGACGTCCTCGCGGTCGTAGCCGCGGCGGTCCGGCGTGAGCACCGCGATCTCCGCGAGCCGGTCCAGGACGTTCTGCGGGACCCCGTAGCGCTCGCGCGCCTGCGTCTTGGACAGGCGCTCGCCGGACTGCCCGGCGATCGCGCGCTCGAGGATGCGGTCCTCGACCTCGACCATCGCCGCGGCCTGGTCCGGTCCCCGGTCCATGACGCCCTTGATCAGGCGCAGCGGCATGAACCGCTCCTCCTGCAGGCGCTTGACGAGCTTGATCCGGTCCACGAACTCGGGCGGGTACCAGGCCATGTTGCGCGAGGTGCGGACGATGCCCGCGTCGTCGCCGAGCACGCCCTCGCGCAGGTAGTGCTTGATCGTGCCCGCGCTGACGCCCGACTGCTCGGCGAGGTCGCGCATCTTCAGCAGCCCCGTCGTGTCGGGGGTCGCCGCGGGCGGCGCTCATGTCAGGAACGACCCCGTGGCGCCCTCGGCGAGCACGCCGATCGCGCCCGCCTCGGTCAGCTCGGCGATCTCGGCGTCCGTGTAGCCGGCCTCGCTCAGGACCGCGGTGGTGTGCTCGCCCAGTCCCGGGCCGGGCAGGCGCCGCGGATCGCCCGGCGTGCGCGAGAGCTTCACGGGCACGCCGAGCTGCCGGACCGGCCGATCGGCGCCGGGCTGGTCGATCTCGACGACCATCTCGCGCGCGCGGACGAGCTCGGAGTCGAGCACCTCGTCCAGCTCGAGGACCGGCTCCAGGCAGCAGTCGTGCTCGCTCGCGAACGCGGCCCATTCGTCCCGCGTCCGCGCGGCGAAGATCGCCTCGATCTCGCGATGCGCGTCGCTCCCCGGCGGCTGGAACTGCTGATCGATGAGGTCCTCGCGGCCCGTCCCCACGCAGAAGTTGCGAAAGAACTTGGGCTCGAGCGCTCCGAGCGTCACCCAGCCGTCGGCGCAGGCGTACGGCCGGTAGCAGACGAACATGCCGCCGAGCGGGATGTGCCCACGCCGCGGGACCTCGCCGTCGGCGAGGAAGTTCGCGGCCGTCATCGCCAGCCACGACAGCGCGCCGTCGGCCATCGAGACGTCGACGAGCTGCCCCTCGTCCGAGCGGTCGCGCTCGCGGAGCGCCGCGAGGATGCCGAAGGCCGCCATCAGCCCGCCGCCGCCGACGTCCGCGATCTGCCCCGCCGCCTGCACGGGCGGGCCGTCCGCCTCGCCCGTCAGCCCGAGCAGGCCGACGAGGCCCAGGTAGTTCATGTCGTGGCCGGAGCGGTCGCGGAGCGGGCCGTCGAGCCCGTACCCCGTGATCGCGCAGTAGACGATGCCGGGGTTCACCTCGCGCATCCGCTCGTAGCCGACGCCGAGACGGTCGAGCACACCGGGGCGGAACGACTCGAGCACGACGTCCGCCTCCTGCACGAGCCGCAGCAGCACCTCGCGGCCGCGCTCGTCCTTGAGGTTCAGGCGGATCGACGTCTTGTTGCGGTTGAGCCCGAGGAACAGCGCGCCCTTGGCGGTCTCCTCGGCACCCTCGTAGTACGGCGGCGACCAGCGGGCGTAGTCGCCCATGCCCATGTCCTCGACCTTGATGACCTCGGCACCGAAGTCGGCCAGCAGCAGCGAGCAGAAGGGGCCGGGCAGCAGTCGGGAGAGGTCGAGGACGCGGACGCCCTCGAGCGGCAGGCTCATCGGTTCAGGTCTCCTTGGGGCGGTGGTGGGGTCAGGCTGCGGTTCGCTCGGGCAGGCCGAGCAGCGAGCGCGCCTCGGCGACGGTCGCGGGGCGCCGGCCGGCGTTGACGACCATCTCGCGCGCCTTGGCGACGAGGTCGCCGTTGGAGCGGGCCATCGTGCCGTCCGGCAGGTAGAAGTTGTCCTCCAGGCCGACGCGGATCGACCCGCCGAGCGCGAGCGCCGCGCTGATGAGCGTCCACTGCCGCCGGCTGATGCCGATGACCGCCCAGTGATGCGGGCCGCCGGGAGTCGCCTGGATGTTGTCGACCATCGCGGCGAGGTTGCGCGCGGTCGGCGGCGCTCCGCCGACGACGCCCATGACGCAGTCGACGTGGAGCGGCGTCCGGAGCGCGCCCATGTGGACGAGCGGCTCGAGCCCGCCGATGTGCCCGAGGTCGAAGCACTCGTGCTCGGGCTTGATCCCCAGCTCGTTCATCGCCGCAAGCAGCTCGATGATCTCGTCGAACGGGTTGGCGAAGACCGTGTTGAAGACGAACTGGCGACGGCTGCGCGAGTACTTCGCGTAGTTCATCGAGCCCATGTTCAGCGCGGCGACGTCGGGGCGCAGCTCGCGCAGGTACGCCAGGCGCTTCTCGACGGGGACGCCGATCGCGCCCGTGGAGTAGTTGATGATCACGTCGCCCGCCTGCTCGCGGATCGCGTCGGTGATCGCGCGGAAGTCCTCGATCTCGAACGACGGCGTGCCGTCCGGCCGGCGCGCGTGGATGTGGATCATCACGCCGCCCTCGTCGACGATCCGCCGGGCCTCGGCCCCGTACTCCTCTGGCGTGTACGGGATCGCCGGACACTGGTCGCGGTTGGCGATCGCGCCCGAGATGGCGCAGGTGATGACGGCGGGGTCCTCGAGGCTCAAGGTGGGGCTCCGTGCGAGAAGTGGGACGTTCCACTTCCCACTCTGACGGATCGCGCGGCGGGGCGTCAATCCGCGGGCGGCAGGAACACGGACCGGTCACCCCAGCAGCGGACCGCTCCGGCCTCACTCACGGCGCACGACGTGTAGTCCCCGAGGCTGAGCGCGGTGAAGCGACCGGGCGGAGCCGTGGACTGCCCGTCGTCGTCCATGCCCCAGCAGCGCACCGCGCGCTCGGGGGTCAGCGCGCAGCTGTGGAAGTTGCCGGCGGCGATCGCCGTGAACGGGCCCTGCGACGGCCGCGTCTGGCCGGCGCCGCCGTCGCCCCAGCAGACCGCGGCGCCCGACGCGACGAGGGCACAGGTGTGCAGGCCGCCGGCAGCCAGCCGGGTGTACGTGCCGGCGGGCGGGTTCAGCTGGAAGTAGTCGTTGTAGCCCGAGCACAGCACGCGGCCGTCGGACGTCAGGCCACAGGTGTGCTGCCCGCCGGCCGCGACGTGGACGTAGTTCTCGGCGGGCGGCGTCGTCTGGCCGCCGCGCGAGGCGCCCCAGCATTCGGCGGGCCCGCCGACCTGCAGCGCGCACGTGTGATCGCCGCCCGCGCTGATCTGGGTGAACGGCCCGCGCGGCGCCCGCGACTGCCCGAACGTGTCCGACCCCCAGCACGCGACCCCTCGCGAGGCGGCGAGCGCGCAGGTGTGCGCCGAACCCGCGGAGATCGCGGTGAACCCGCCGCCCGCCGGAGGGCGCGCCTGGCCCGCGGCGTTCGCGCCCCAGCAGACCGCCGTCCCCTCGCGCAGCGCGCAGGCGTGCGCGCCGCCCACGGCGACGTCGGTGACGCGCGCGCCCGGAGCGATCGCCTGCCCCGAGGCGCTCGACCCCCAGCACGCGAGCCCGCCCGTACGCAGGACGCCGCAGGTGTGCGCCGACCCCGCCGCCACCTGGGCGAGCGCGGAGATGGGCGCGCGGCTCCGCCCGCTCCCGCCGTCGCCCCAGCAGCGAGCGCGCCCGCCCGCGCTGACGACGCACGCATGATCCGTCCCCACGGTGAGGCCGGCCCACCGCCCGGCGCGCACGCGCGCCTGCCCGGCCAGCCGGGCGCCCCAGCAGCGCACGGCACCGCGAACGGCCAGCGCGCAGGTGTGCGAGCCGCCCGCCGCGAGGCGCGTGAACCGGCCCTTCGGCGGCCGCGCCGCCGCGACGCGCGCCCCCCAGCACGTGACGCGCCCGCCGGACGCGAGCGCGCAGGCGTGCCCGGCGCCGAGCGCGACCTGCCGGAATCCGCGCCCGCGCGGGGCCGGCGCGCCGCTCAGACGCCGCCCCCAGCACACCACCGCGCCGCCGGACCGCACGCCGCAGGTCCGCGCAGCCGCGGCCGTCAGCGCCGTGAGGCGGACCGCCGGAGGGCTCGCCTGCCCGAACCCGTCCGAGCCCCAGCACACCGCCGACCCGTCACGGCGCAGCGCACACGAGTGATCCGCCCCGGCGGTCACGGCCGTGAACGACCCCGCCGGCGCACGCGCCTTGCCGAACCGGTCCGCGCCCCAGCACCGCACGTCACCACCCGCGGTCAGCGCACACGAGTGCGACGCGCCGGCGGCGACCTGCACGAACCGCGCCGCCGACGCGGGCGCGACGGCCGCCGCGGTGAGCGCCACAACGAGCAGCAGGAGCAGGAAGGCACGCTGGACCATCACAACACCGGGAGCGTTGCAGTCTTGACCCAAGCTTGACGCAACCAGCACACCACGCCGACCAGTGGGCCCCACACTGACGGCAGACGTCAGCCGAGGCTCACGGGCGGGGCCGCAGCAGCGGTCCCACCCGCGTTCAAGGAAGAACGGTCAGCCGCGCCAGGACCACCTGGGAGCGGCCGACGCGAGCAACAGGATGGCCGGCGTCGCGCGGCGCAGGGGGATCGGCCCGCCCCGGCCATCCCCCTGTCGCCGGGTCTTACGACTGCGTCGGGAACCCGTAGTCCACGCCGTGAGCCTTCTTGGGCCAGCGCTCGGTCACGACCTTGCCGCGCGTGTAGAAGAGGACGCCCTCGCGGCCGTGCACGTGGAGGTCGCCGAACAGCGAGTCCTTCCAGCCGCCGAACGAGTAGTAGGCCATCGGCACCGGGATCGGGACGTTGATGCCGACCATCCCGGCGGTGACCCGGCTGCGGAACTCGCGCGCCGCTCCGCCGTCGCTGGTGAAGACGGCGGCGCCGTTCCCGTAGGGGTTGGCGTTGATGAGGTCCAGGCCCTCGTCGAACGACTCGGCGCGGAGCATGACGAGCAGCGGTCCGAAGATCTCGTCGCGGTAGACGCTCATCTCGGGGGTGACGTCGTCGAGCACGCTCGGGCCGACGAAGAATCCCTCCTCGTGCCCGCCGACCACGAGGCCGCGGCCGTCGAGCGCGACGGTCGCGCCCTCCTCCTCCCCGCGTGCCACGTAGCCGGCGACGCGGTCGCGCGCCTGCACGGTGACGAGCGGACCCATCTCGCTCTGCGTGTCCGCGCCCGGGCCGACGGTGAGCGCTCGCGCCCGCTCGACGACCTTCGCGGTGAGCTCCCTGGCGGTGTCGTCGCCGACGGTGACGACGGCGCTGATCGCCATGCAGCGCTGCCCGGCGCTGCCGAAGGCCGCGGAGGCGATCGCGTCGGCGGCCACGTCGAGGTTCGCGTCGGGGAGGACGAGCGCGTGGTTCTTCGCGCCGCCGAGCGCCTGTGCGCGCTTGCCGTGCGCGGTCGCCGTCTCGTAGATGTACTTCGCGACGGGCGTCGAGCCGACGAACGACACGGCGTCCACGTCGGGATGGGTGAGCAGCGCGTCGACGGCGACCTTGTCGCCCTGGACGACGCTGAAGACCCCGGCCGGCAGGCCGGCCTCGGCGAGCAGCTCGGCCATCAGGAGCGAGGCCGACGGGTCCTTCTCGCTCGGCTTGAGGATGAAGCTGTTGCCGCAGGCGAGCGCGAGCGGGTACATCCACATCGGGACCATCGCCGGGAAGTTGAACGGCGTGATCCCGGCGACGACGCCGAGCGGCTGGCGGTAGCTCGTGGAGTCCACGCGGGTGGAGATCTGCTCGGACCCCTCGCCCTTCATCAGGTGCGCGATGCCGCACGCGAACTCGACGACCTCCAGGCCGCGCTGGACCTCGCCGCGCGCGTCGTCCAGCGTCTTGCCGTGCTCGGCCGTGATGTGGCGCGCGACGTCGTCCAGGCGCGCCGCGAGCAGCTCGCGGTAGGCGAAGAGGACGGTGGTGCGCTTGGCGAGCGAGGCGGAGCTCCAGGCTCCGAACGCCGCGCGCGCGGCGCTGACGGCACGATCGACGTCGGCGGCCGAGGCGAGCGCCACGCGCCGGGCGACCTGCCCGGTCGCCGGGTCGTGGACGTCGCCGAAACGCTCGGCATCGCCGTCGGGTGCGCCGGCGATCCAGTGGCCGACGGTCTGCAGGTCGGTGGGCGTGACGGTCATGGCGTTCAGGGTACGCCGGTCCGCGCCGTCCGTCAGGAGCATCCGGCGCGGGCAGGCGCGCCGATCCGGTGCCGCGCGCATAGGCTCCGCGCCATGACCGACACGACCGCCTTCGAGCACATCTCCTACGCCGTCTGCGATCACGTCGCGACTATCACGCTGAACCGCCCGGACAAGCTCAACGCGTTCACGGCGACGATGGCGCTGGAGATGATCGCGGCGCTGGACGTGATCGACGCCGACGACGACGTGCGCGCGGTCGTCGTGACCGGTGCGGGCCGCGGCTTCTGCGCGGGAGCCGACCTGTCGGGCGGCGGCGACACGTTCAGCTACGCGGAGGGCCAGGAGGAGGCGCACCGCGACGGCGGCGGGCTCGTCACGCTGCGCATCTTCGAGTGCCTGAAGCCCGTGATCGGCGCGATCAACGGGCCGTCGGTCGGCATCGGCACGACGATGCAGCTGCCGATGGACATGCGGCTGGCCTCGACGGAGGCGCGATTCGGGTTCGTGTTCGCGCGGCGCGGGATCGTCCCGGAGGCGGCGTCGTCCTGGTTCCTCCCGCGGATCGTGGGCATCAGCCGAGCGCTGGAGTGGTGCGAGACGGGCCGGATCTTCGGCGCGGACGAGGCGCTCGCCGGCGGTCTCGTGCGCAGCGTCCACGAGCCGGACGACCTGCTGCCGGCCGCCTACGCGCTCGCGGCCGAGATCGTCGAGAACGCGGCGCCCGTGTCGATCGCGCTGACCCGGCAGATGCTGTGGCGCATGGCCGGCGCGGATCATCCGATGGAGGCGCACAAGGTCGACTCGCGCGCGATCGCGGTGCGCGGCGCATCGCCCGACGCGATCGAGGGCGTGATGGCGTTCCTGGAGAAGCGCCCGGCGCAGTTCCCGATGACGGTCAGCGAGGGGATGCCGGACTTCTTCCCCTGGTGGGACGAGCGGGGGTTCTCCTGATGTGCCGCCTGTTCGCACGCGTGGCCGCGCAGCCCTACCCGGCAACGTTCGGCCTGCTCGAGGCGCCGGACAGCGTCGAGACCCAGAGCCGCAGGGAGCCCGACGGCTACGGCATCGGGAGCTTCGACAAGGAGGGCGCGCCGCACGTCATCAAGCGTGCGAAGGCGGCCTACCAGGACCGCGCGTTCCCGCAGGAGGCGCATGAGCTGCGCTCGCGCATCTTCGTCGCGCACATCCGCTTCGCGACGAACGGCGAGAACCTCGAGCGCAACACGCACCCGTTCATCCAGCACGGCCGCCTCTTCGCCCACAACGGCGTCGTGCACGGCCTCGACGCCGTCGAGGCGCGGCTGCGCCCCGAGTACCGGGCGCTCGTCGGCGGCGAGACCGACTCCGAGCGCGTCTTCGCCCTGATCAGCCAGGAGATCGACGACCGTGACGGCGACGTGACCGGCGCGATCACCGCCGCCGTCACGTGGATCGCCGAGAGCGTGCCGCTGTACGCCGTCAACATCCTCCTGGCGACGTCCGACGAGCTGTGGGCGCTGCGCTACCCGCAGACCCACGACCTGCTGTGGCTCGACGAGCGCGAGACGCAGGCCGCCGAGCACGTCGACCACCGGCGCCGGCTGCGCTACGGCGTCGACGTCCCGGCTCCCGGCATCGCCGTGGCGAGCGAGGCGCTCGGCGATCCCGGGCGCTGGACGGCGCTGCAGTCCGGCGAACTGCTCCACGTCGGCCCGGACCTCACGCCGACGGTCACGAGGATCATCGACGAGGCGCCCGCTCAGCCGCTGACGCTCGCGGACCTTTCCGGCCACGCGGCGGCTGCGCAGGCGGAGACGTAGACGTTCGTCCGTCCACCCCGCTCAGCGACGCAGATCCGCCGCTCGGCGGGCCCGCCGGCCTGCAGGGTTCATACCCCCGTCCAGCAGCGGGCGAATCGGCGCCACCGGGGCCGATGGGTCGCCCATGTCGACCCTGCTGCCCGTCCGCGCGCTCAGGCGCGCGATCCCCGCCGCCCTCGCGCTGACCGCCCTGGGCGCGGTCACCGGCGCCCCGGCGATCGCCTCCGCCCCCGGCGGCCATGCGGCGCACCGCGCGGCGGACCGCGACCGCGACGGGCTCAGCGACCGCCTCGAGCGGCGTCACCGGACCAATCCGCGCAAGGCCGACACCGACCGCGACGGACTCACCGACGGCTATGAGGTCCGCGTCTCCAAGACCAACCCGCGCAAGGCCGACACCGACCGCGACGGACTCAGCGACGGCTATGAGGTCCGCGTCTCCAAGACCAACCCGCGCAAGGCCGACACCGACCGCGACGGACTCAGCGACGGCGCCGAGGTCAAGGCGGGCACCGATCCACGCGACCCGAAGTCTCCCGCGACCACCCCGCCGGGCGGCGGCGGCACCCCGCCGGGCGGTGGCGGCGGGACTCCGCCCGGTGGCGGCACCCCGACGGGCGGTGGCACGCCTCCCGGCGGTGACCCGCCGACCGGTGGCGGCACCCCGACCGGCGGCGGCACGCCCCCGGACACGACGGACCCGCAGACCACGATCGTGAACGGCACGAGCGGGGCACAGTCGGCGACGACCGCGACCTTCACCTTCTCGGCCGACGAGACCGCGACGTTCGAGTGCCGCCTGGACGGCGGCGCCTACGCCCCGTGCACCTCGCCGAAGACCTACACCGACCTGGCGGACGGCCCGCACACCTTCGACGTCCGCGCCAAGGACGCCGCGGGCAACGTGGACGAGTCCCCCGCAACCGGCGCGTGGTCGGTCGACGCGACCGCCCCGGTGACGACGATCACCTCCGCCCCGTCCGGCACGGTGGCGACGGCCGGCGCGACGATCGAGTTCACCGCCGACGAGCAGGACGTGACCTTCCAGTGCCGCCTGGACACCGGGGCCTGGGCGGACTGCACCTCGCCGGTCACCCTGACCGGCCTCGGGCTCGGCTCGCACACGTTCCAGGTCCGCGCCACCGACGCCGTCGGCAACACGGACGCCACGCCCGCGGAGGCCACCTGGGCGATCGCGCAGACCGTGCCGGACACGACGATCACCGGTGGCCCGTCCGGGACGCTCCAGGAGTTCTCGGCGTCGTTCACGTTCTCCTCGCCCGATCCGTTCGCGACGTTCGAGTGCAGCCTCAACGGCTCCGCCTGGGAGGCCTGCAGCTCGCCGATGTTCTACCCGGACCTCCTCCCCGGCGACCAGACGTTCTCGGTCCGCGCGAAGTCCGAGCTCGGCGCCGTCGACCCGACGCCCGCCACCCGCACGTGGACGATCGAGGACGGGGGCGGCGGGATCAGCTGACGAGCGGGGCCACGCAGCCGGCCGCCAGCTCGGCCGCCGCGGGGTCCGGGCAACTGGTGATCTCGATCCCGACGACGGTCGCGACCTCGGCGACCTCGGCGAGGATCCGGCGCAGTCCCTCGGCGCTGAAGCCGCCGGGGACCGGGAAGCCGAACCCGTCCAGCACGCTCGGGTCGAGCACGTCGAGATCGAGATGGATGAACACCTCGCGGCCCGCCAGGGCGTCGGCGAGGCGGCTCGGCCGGTCGATCTTGGACACGCCGTGGGTCTCGAGGAGCACCTGCTCCCCGGGGTCGACGTCGCGCACCCCGCACATCACCACGCGTGAGGGGTCGAGCGCCGGACCGTCGAACCCCGTGTCCCAGACGCCGCAGGCGCCGGCGAGGCCCATGCCGCCGAGGAACCCGGAGGGCGAGGTCGCCGGCGAGTTGAAGTCGCCGTGGGCGTCGAGCCAGAGCACGAACGCGTCGGGCCGGTCGCGCGCGAGCGCGGGAAGCGTCGTCACGCAGATCGAGCAGTCACCCGCGCAGAGGACCGGGAAGTCGCCGTCGTGGAAGGCGTCCGACAGCTGCCCGCCGGCCTCCAGCAGGCCCCCGCGCCCGTCGCGCAGGTCCTCGGCGTAGCCGCCCTCGCGCGGCTCGCCCGGAGCGCCCACCGTGCGGGCGGCGACGCCGGCACGGGCGGCGACGGCCTCGCTGAGCGCACGCGCCCCGTCGAAGGCCGTCGCGGAGCGCTCGGACGTGCGGCACAGCAGCGCGACGACGCGGGGACGCGCCCCCGCGGTCAACGGCCCTTCCAGTCGGGGTCGCGCTTCTCGAAGAACGCCTTGACGCCCTCCTGGATGTCCTCGGTGGAGAACGCGAGCGTCAGGTTGTGCCGCAGGAGCTCGAGCGCGTCCATCAGCGCGAGGTCCTGCTGGTTCCACATCGCGTCCTTGCCCAGCCGCATGAGGACCGGCGACTTGCTCGCGAGCTTCGCGGCCCACTCGGCGACCGCGGCGTCGAACTCCTCCGGCGCGACGACGCGGTTGACGATCCCGATCCGCTCCGCCTCATGGGCGTCGATGCGCTCGCCGAGCAGCAGCAGCTCGCTCGCCTTCTTGCGCGGGACGTTGCGGTAGATCAGCGCCATGATCATGAACGGGAACACCCCGACGTTGATCTCGGGCGTCCCGAACGTCGCGGTGTCCTTGGCGACGACGAGGTCGCACGCGAGCGCGATGCCCGAGCGCACCGGCCAGCACGTGCCCGCCCGCAGCGCAGATCGTCGGCTTGCCGAGCGTGCCGATCAGCTCGAACAGCCGCGGGAAGCGCTCGATGCCGGCGTGCTTGTGGACGAGCGGGACGTCGGCGGCGAAGCCCGCGAGGTTGCCGCCGGCGCTGAAGACCGTCTCGTGGGTGCTCGCGAGCACGACCGCGCGCACGGCGTCGTCGTCGCGGGCGCGCTCGAAGGCCGCCAGCAGCGCGTCCAGCAGCTCGTCCGACAGCGCGTTGCGCGTGTCCGGCTGGTTCAGCGCGAGGGTGGCGACACCGTCGGCGACGGTGTAGAGGACCGGTGCGTCGGGCATGGCGCGGGACGGTACACGGGGAGCGCCGGCGAAACGCCGCCCGCTCCGGGGCTCGTCGCGCGCGTCAGTGGAAAGTGGGAAGTCCTACTCTTCACTTTCCCCGGCGGCTCCGATACGGTCCGCCCTCGTCCGCGACACCCCTGAAGGAGCCCCAGCCGCATGGCCGCCACGTCGTCCGTCCTCAAGCCCGACTACAGCGCGAAGCAGAAGCACTTCATCTTCACCGACGAGCACGACCAGCTGCGGGAGACGATCCGCGCCTTCGCGCAGAAGGAGCTCGCGCCGCACGCCGAGGAGTGGGAGGAGACGACGTTCCCGGACTCCGTCTTCCACCGCATGGGCGAGCTGGGCTTCCTGGGTCTCGACAAGCCCGAGCAGTACGGCGGGCAGGGCGGCGACTACTACACGGCGCTGGTGCTCGCCGAGGAGATGGCGCACGCCCAGTCGGGCGGCCTGGCGATGGGCGTGGCCGTCCACACGGACATGGCGATGCCGCCGATCCTCGCGTTCGGCACCGAGGAGCAGAAGCAGGAGTGGGTCGTGCCCGCGATCAAGGGCGAGAAGATCCTCTGCCTCGGGCATCACCGAGCCGGACGCGGGCTCCGACGTCGCCGGCATCAAGACGCGCGCGGTCAAGGACGGCGACGAGTACGTCATCAACGGCTCGAAGACGTACATCACCAACGGCCACCGCGCCGACGTCATCGTGCTGGTCACGAAGACCGATCCGGACGCCGGCTACGACGGCTTCACGCTGTTCCTCGTCCCGATGGACGCGCCCGGCGTCATCCGCGAGAAGAAGCTCGAGAAGCTCGGCATGCACGCCAGCGACACCGCGCTGCTCGCCTTCCAGGACGTGCGCGTGCCCGGCCACGGCGGTCCTCGGCGAGGTCGGCAAGGGCTTCTACCACATCATGTGGGAGCTCCAGGGCGAGCGCCTGATCGGCGCCGCCGGCTGCGTCGCCGGCGCCCAGCTCTGCATGCGACCGCACGCTCCAGTACGCGCTCGAGCGCAAGGCGTTCGGCCGCGAGATCGGCCGCTTCCAGGTCATCCGCCACAAGTTCGCCGAGATGGCGACGAAGATCGAGGCCGCGCGGCAGCTCGTCTACATGACCGCGTGGCGCTTCGCACAACGGCGAGTACCCGGTGCGCGAGATCTCGATGGCCAAGCTCTACGCGTCGCGCATCGCGGTCGAGGTCGCCGACGAGTGCATCCAGATCCACGGCGGCGCCGGGCTACATGAAGGAGTACGGCATCGAGCGCGTCTGGCGCGACATGCGCCTGAACCGGATCGGCGCGGGCACCGACGAGATCATGCTCGACGTGATCGGCCGCTCCTACGGCCTCTAGGCCGCTGCAGCGCCCATGCCCGCGCGGTAGCGTCGGCTGGACACCGCCCACGACACGAGGTCCCCATGCTCTGCACGGTCACCGTCCGCCGGCTCAAGCCGGACAGCTATGACGCGTTCCGAGAGGCGGTCCAGCCACAGTTCTGGCCTGCGGGCCTGACGCACATCACCGTCCTGCGCAACCAGGAGGACCCCGATGAGGTCTGCACGATCGGGTATCTCGACATGTCCCCGGACGCGCTCGACATGCTGCGCGACTCCCCCGAGCTGCTGACCGCCGAGGCCGGGAGGGTCGAGCGCGTCGCGGCCTTCGTGGACGAGGTCGTCGTCAACGGCGTCTTCGAGCTGTCGGACGACCTGCGCCCCCCGGCCTGACCGGATGGCCGGCGCTCCCGACTTCCCCACCACCATCGCGGCGGCCTACGCCGTCGACGGCCCGACCGTGGACCTCGGCCGCGGCGTGCTGCGACGGCGAGCTGCACCGCGACGCCGTCGTGCAGGCGCCGCTGGCGATGCTGAACCGCCACGGGCTGATCGCCGGCGCGACCGGCACGGGCAAGACCAAGACGCTGCAGGGCATCGCCGAGCAGCTCTCCGCGGCCGGCGTCCCGGTGCTCGTCGCCGACGTCAAGGGCGACCTCTCCGGCCTGCTCGAGCCGGGAGCGCCCGACGGGCCCGGCGCCAAGCGCGACGCCGACCTCGGGATCCCGTTCGAGCCGACGGGCTTCCCGGTCGAGCTCCTGTCGATCGGCGGCATCGGCCCCGGCGTCCCGATCCGGGCGACCGTGTCGGACTTCGGCCCGCAGCTCCTGGCGAAGATCCTCGGCGCGAACGAGACGCAGGAGTCGAGCCTCGCGCTCGTCTTCCACTACGCGGACGCGAAGGGCCTCCCGCTCGCTCGACCTCAGCGACCTGCGCGCGCTGCTGACCTTCCTGGACTCCGAGGACGGGCAAGGCCGAGCTCGAGGGCATCGGCGGCCTGTCGAAGCAGACCGTCGGCGTGCTGCTGCGCAACCTCGTCGGCCTGGAGACCGGCGGCGGCACGGAGTTCTTCGGCGAGCCGCAGCTCGACATCGCCGACCTCATGCGCACCGCGCCCGACGGCCGCGGGATCATCAGCTGCCTCGAGCTGCCGGCCGTGCAGGACAAGCCGAAGCTCTTCTCGACGGTGCTGATGTGGCTGCTCGCCGAGCTGTTCGAGACGCTGCCCGAGGTGGGCGACGTCGACAAGCCGAAGCTCGTCGTTCTTCTTCGACGAGGCGCACCTGCTGTTCAACGACGCGAGCAAGGCGTTCGTCGAGTCCGTCACGCAGACGGTGCGGCTCATCCGCTCCAAGGGCGTCGGCGTCTTCTTCGTCACCCAGACGCCGAAGGACATCCCCGCCGACGTGCTCGGGCAGCTCGGCAACCGCGTCCAGCACGCGCTGCGCGCGTTCACGCCCGACGACGCAGAAGGCGCTGCAGCGCCGCGGTCAAGACGTACCCGAAGAGCGAGTTCTACGACCTCGGAGCAGCTGCTGCACGCAGCTCGGCATCGGCGAGGCGCTCGTGACGATCCTCGACGAGAAGGGCGTGCCGACCCCGGTCGTGCACAGCCGCCTGCCCGGGACGCGGTCGCGGATGGACCCGGCGAGCGCCGACCTCGACGCGACCGCCAAGGCCTCCCCGCTGTGGGCGACCTACGGGACGCGCACGGAGGCCGAGAGCGCTCGCGAGCTGCTCGCCGCGCGGCTGCGCCGCGGCGAGCGCGCCGCCGCCCGAGGCGCCGGCGCCGACGTCCCAAGCCCGCGCCCGCCAAGAAGCCCGACCAGGGCGGCGTCGCCGACACGCATCGGCGACTTCCTCAACAGCAAGCAGGGCAAGCAGGTCCAGCGGGAAGTCATCCGGGGCATCTTCGGGATGCTCAAGAAGAAGCTGTGAGGCCATGAGCACCTACACCAAGGGCGTTCCGCACGCCGCCGATCGCCGCATCCTGCCCCCGTTCACGGAGGAGCACGAGGAGCTGCGCACCTCGCTGCGCCGCTGGGTCGAGGCCGAGCTCGTCCCCCACGCCGAGGAGTGGGAGCGTGAGCGCTGGTTCCCCAACGAGCTGTTCCCGCGGATGGGCGAGCTCGGGTTCCTCGGGCTGAAGTACGAGGAGGCCTACGGCGGTCAGGGCGGCGGCTACATGCACGACGCGGTGCTCGCCGAGGAGCTCGCGCGCTGCGGGTCCGGCGGCGTCGCCGCCGGCCTCGGCGCGCACATCACGATCGCGACGCCGCCGGTCTGGAAGTTCGGCACCGAGGACCAGAAGCAGCGCTACCTCGTGCCGGCGATCGCGGGCGACGAAGATCGCCGCCCTGGCGATCACCGAGCCCGACGCCGGCTCCGACGTCGCGGGCATGCGGACGATGGCGAAGGAGGTCGACGGCGGCTGGGTCCTCAACGGCTCGAAGATGTTCATCACCAACGGCGTGCGCGCGGACTTCGTCGTGATGGCGGCCAAGACCACGCCGGAGGGCGGCCACGGCGGCATCTCGTTCTTCGTCGTCGACACCGACCAGCCCGGCTACGAGGCCTCGAAGATCGAGAAGCTCGGCTGGCACGCGTCGGACACCGCCCTCATCGCGCTCGACCGACGTGTTCGTCCCGCAGGAGAACCTGCTCGGCGAGCTCCACGGCGGCTTCAAGCTCATCATGGCCAACTTCCAGTGGGAGCGGCTGTCGATGGCGCTCGGCGCGGTCGCCGCCGCCGAGCACTGCTTCGAGCAGACCCTGCGCTTCGCCGGCGAGCGCGAGGCGTTCGGCCGCCCGATCGGCGGGTTCCAGGCGATCCGGCACAAGTTCGCCGAGATGGCGACCCTCATCGAGGCCGGCCGCGCGCTGACCTACCACGCGCTGCGCCTGTTCGTCAGCGGCCAGGACGCGCTGCGCGAGGTGACCGAGGCGAAGCTCCTCACGCAGCGGGCGGCGTTCGACGTCGCCGACACGTGCCTGCAGATCCACGGCGGCGCCGGCTACATGGTCGAGTACGGCATCGAGCGCGCCGCCCGCGACGCCCGCCTGGGCCCGATCGGCGGCGGCACCGACGAGATCATGAGCGAGATCCTGGGCCGCACGATGGGGCTGTAGGCGCGGCTCCGGCCGTTCACCAGACGTTCTCCAGCTCGTCACGGACCGGACACATGACGGTGACCGCTGCGCAACACGAGCTCGGGCGAGGTCGCGTGTGATGCGAGGGGCAACCCCAACCCCTCAGGAGGTCACATCGTGCACCGACGTGCATGCAGTGTCGCGGCCCTTGCCGCGACCGCCCTGGCCGCCATCGCCGCATCGCCGGCGATCGCAGCATCGGGCGTCAGCACCGGTCCGAGCACCACGAAGAGCCCGTACGTGCTCCCGGCGGCCGACGGCGTCTTCGTCAAGTCGCTCCTCACCACCGGAGATCTGCCGGCCGGCAACGGCTTCAGGTACGCCGGCATTCCCGACGGCCTCGGCGCCGCGCGTGACGGGGACGACATCCTCGTCTACAACAACCACGAGCTCGGCAACACCGCGGGCGCCGTGCGCCGCCACGGCCAGAAGGGCTCCTTCGTCTCCAAGCTGCGGATCGATCGCAGGACGCTCAAGGTCGAGTCCGGCTCCGATCTGATCAACCCGGGCACCCAGTACTGGGACTACGTCGGCCAGAGCTGGAGCGGCCTGCCGTCCCCCGGCGGCGTCAACCCGCGCAACCCCGCGGACACCTTCCCGGCGCAGCTGGCGGCCTTCAACCGCTTCTGCTCGAGCTCGCTCACCGATCCGGGCCAGCTGTACAACCGGCGCTCCGGTCGCGGCTACACCGGCCAGATCTACTTCGCCAACGAGGAGGGCGGCGACGAGAGCCGGCTCTTCGGCGTGACCGAGGACGGCGACGCCAAGCAGCTCCCGCGCCTCGGCCTCTTCTCCTGGGAGAACACGCTCGCCGCCGACACCCGCAGCGACCTGACGCTCGTCCACGGCCAGGAGGACGGCCCGGGGAACGGGAGTCAGCTCTGGGTCTACCTCGGCAAGAAGACGAAGAAGGGTGACGCGTTCAAGCGCGCCGGCCTGACGAACGGCACGAGCTTCGTGCTGGACGCGAGCGACAGCGCCGTGAAGAACGACGCGCAGTTCCGGTCCACATACGGCGTCGGCACGCCGGCGGACGTGGAGCTCAAGGAGGTCGACTGGGACGCCTCGGGCAAGCGCCAGAACGAGGAGGCGATCGCCGACGGCCTCGCGCTGAACCGCATCGAGGACGGCGCATGGGATCCGCGCCACCCCGACACGTTCTACTTCGTGACGACGGAGGGCAAGCCGTATCCGGCGTCGCCCGGCGTGCCCTCGCGGGACGGCGGCGGTGTCTGGAAGATGACCTACGAGGACATCCAGAACCCTGAGCTGGGCGGGACGCTCGAGCTGCTGCTCGACGGCAGCGAGGCCCCGTACCTCAACAAGCCCGACAACGTCGGCATCGACCGCAGCGGGAACCTCCTCATCCAGGAGGACCCGGGGACCAACGACCACCTCGCCCGCATCGTCGCGTACGACGTGGACACGGGTGACCGCGGCGTCGTGGCGCAGGCCGATCCGGCGATCTTCGCCCCGGGCGCGACCCGGCCGGACTCGACCACGGACGAGGAGTCCAGCGGCATCATCGACGCCGGGAAGCTGATCGGCAGCGGCTGGTGGCTGTTCGACTTCCAGAACCACAAGGCCTACCCGGCAGCCGGCGCACCCGGCTGGGCGGCCGACCCGTCCGGCGAGATCGTGCAGTTCGGCCAGCTCCTGGCGCTGAAGATCAGCGACTGGGACGACGTCTACACGATCGACGGCTGACCCGGGCGCCCAGACGCCCTGCAGGATCGCGGGCCCCGCTTCGGCGGGGCCCGCCTCGTTCCCGGCGCGGGCATAGGATCCACCGTCACCCCTGAACCCCGGAAACGACACAGGAGACGGCATGGGAGTCCTCGACGGCAAGGTGGCCATCGTCACCGGATCGGCGCGCGGCATCGGCCGCGCGACGGCCGAGATCCTCAGCGAGCACGGCGCGAGCCTCGTCATCAACGACCTCGACGGCGACGTCGCCGCGCAGACCGCGAGCGAGATCGGCGGCGACACGGCCGTCTTCGCGGGCGACCTGACCGATCCGAGCGCCCCCGCCGCGCTCGTGAAGACCGCGATCGACGCGTTCGGGAAGATCGACATCATCGTCAACAACGCCGGGTACACGCTCGACGCGCCCGTCCACAAGATGAGCGACGACTGGTTCCAGAAGATGCTGGACATCCACGTCGTCGCGCCGTTCCGGATCGTCCGCGAGGCCGCGCCCTACCTGCGCGAGCCCGCGAAGGCCGAGAAGGCCGAGGGCACCGAGGTCTTCCGCAAGATCGTCAACGTCTCGTCGGTCTCCGGGACGATGGGCAACGCCGGCCAGGCGAACTACGCCGCCGGCAAGTCGGCGGTCGTCGGCCTGACGAAGACGCTCGCCAAGGAGTGGGGCCAGTTCAAGATCAACGTGAACGCCGTCGCCTTCGGCTACATCGAGACGCGCCTCACCGCCTCCAAGGACGAGGAGAACGTCATGGAGATCGACGGCGAGAAGGTGCAGCTCGGCATCCCGGACCAGCTCCGCGGGATGGCCGCGATGCTGATCCCGCTCGGGCGTCCCGGCACCCCCGAGGAGGCCGCGGGCGGCGTCTTCTTCCTCTGCTCCCCGTGGTCGAACTACGTGCACGGCCAGACGCTGAACATCACGGGCGGCCAGTTCACGGGCATGACGACGTAGCGCCATGGCCGAGACGTCGATCGCCCTCGTCACCGAGCAGGATCTGGACGATCTGCTGCCACTCCTGCGCGGGTACTGCGACTTCTACGAGGTCGCACCGCCGGACGCACAGCTGCTGGCCATGTGCCGGGCGCTGATCGCCGATCCCGAGCGCGAGGGCGTCCAGCTCATCGCGCGCGAGCCGGGTGGGCGCGCGGTCGGATTCGCGACGGTCTTCTGGACCTGGCAGACACTCGACGCCGGGCGCATCGGGGTGATGAACGACCTGTTCGTCCATCCCGACGCGCGCGGCACCGGGCTCGCGGCCGCGCTCATCGAGGCGTGCGCCGAGCGCACGCGCGCCCACGGAGGGAAGGTCCTCGCGTGGGAGACCGCGCTGGACAACGCGCGCGCGCAGACGGTGTACGCGCGCGTCGGCGCGACCCCGAGCCGCTGGCTGACCTACGAGCTGGCGCTCGAGTAGCCGGTGAGCCCTGCGGCGCCGAGGTCGAGGACGCAGCCCGAGAAGTAGGCGCCCGCGGGCGCGGCGAGGTAGGCGAGCAGATCGGAGACGGCCGCATCGGGCGTGACGTCGCGCGGGCGCACGGTCACGACGCGGACGCCGAGCCGGGCCCACTCCACGGAGGTCGTGCGCGCGAGGTTCTCGAGCGCCGCGGCCGCCGCGCCCGCCTGGGCGCCGTCGCGCCGGCGCGGCGTCAGCAGCACGATCATCCCGGAGGCCTCCGGCTCCAGCCTGCCGGTGAGCACGGCGCGGGTCGCGTTCCAGGTCGCGGACATCGCGCCGGTGAGCGCCGCGGCTCCACCGCCGCCGGCACGCAGCAGCGCGCCGGTGTCGCAGACGAGGAGGTCCGCCCCGGGCAGCTCGGCGACGGTCGCGGCGAGGGCCTCCTCGTCGAGCAGGTCGCCCGCCAGCACGTGCACGCGGGCTCCCGCGCCGTCGCAGGCGGCACCGAGGACCCGCGCATCCCCGCCCGCGACGACGACATGCAGGCCGTCGAGCAGGCCCCGAACCAGCGTCGGCGATGGCGTGGGCGCACCCATGCGCGGCAGCGTACAGCGCAACTTCGCCGTCCCCGATGGTTCACTGAAGGTGACGTGTCGTTGTCCTCCCGCCTCCAGCTCAGCGTCCTCGGCGGCGCACTGACGCTCCTGCTCGCCCTTCCGGCGGCCGCCTCCGCGCGCGCCGTCCTGGTCGCGGGCGGCACGCCCGGGCTCGTCTCGGTCGACCAGAGCACCGGCCGCGTCGCCGCCCCGCTGGGCCTCGGCGGACCCGCCGTGGCCGTCACGACGAGCGGCGACGGCGCCCGTGCATACGTCGGCGCCGGTCGCCGCATCGCCACGGTGGACATCGCGTCACGCAGCACCGCCGGCTTCATCGGGCTGCGCTCCGGCATCACCGCCCTCGCGTCGAGCCCGAACGGCTCGCGCCTGCTCGCCGGCCGCCGCGGCGCGGTCGACGTCCTGACCACCGCGCCGCTGCCGGCGGTCGTCGCGACGATCGGGCTCGGCAGTGCGACGCCCCGCTCGATCGCCGTCTCGCCCGACGGCGCGCGCGCCCTGGCGATCCTCGACGGTCGGCGGGTCGCCGTCCTCGACCTCGCCACGCTGAGGGTGAGCGCTCGCGCGACGCTCACGAACGCGACGGCCGTCACCTTCGCACCGGGCGGCGGAGCCTTCGCGCTGCAGCGCACCCGCGCCGGCGGGCGGCTCCTGCGCCTGAACCTCTCGACCGGCCGCGCCGACCGCTTCATCCCGCTCGGACGGAGCATCGGCGGCGGCCTGGCGATCACCCCCAACGGCCGCACCGCGATCGCGGGCGCGTCCGGTGGGGCCGCGGTCGCCGCGATCGCCGACCTCACGACCGGCCGCCTCATCGCGCGCGTGCGCGTCGGCGCCGGACCCGGCTTCCCGGCGGCCTCCAGCGACGGGACACGCCTGTTCGTCGCCGACCGCGGTGGGCGCTCCCTGTCGGTGCTCAGCGCCCTGAGCTTCAAGCGGCTGCGTTCCGTCCGGCTTCCGGCCGGGGTGCGCGCCTCTGCGATCGCCGGTCAGGGCGGCCTCGCCGTGCAGCGCGGCACGGACGGCCCCGACGTCCTCATCGGGACGCGCGGGCGCGACCTGCTCGACGGGCTCGCCGGCAACGACCGCCTGAGCGGCAGCCGCGCGAACGACCAGCTGCTCGGCGGCCCCGGTGACGACGAGCTCAACGGCGGCACGGAGAACGACGTGCTCGACGGCGGCGACGGCGCGGACCGGCTGATCGGCTCGCAGGGCGACGATCAGCTCGCCGGTGGGCTCGGCAACGACGCCATGTTCGGCGGCACCGGCGACGACCGGCTCGACGGGGACGGCGACGGCGACTACATCGACGGCGGCGACGGCGACGACACGATCATCGGCGGCGAGGGCGACGACCGCATCATCGAGTCGGGTCTGGGCAACGACGAGCTGCTCGAGGGCGGGCCGGGCAACGACCTCATCGACGGCGGCCGCGGCAGCGACCGGCGCATCACCGGCGACGAGGGCAACGACACCCTGCTCGGCCGCTCCGGCGCCGAGACCATCGACGGCGGCATCGGAGACGACGTCATCGACGGCGGGACCGCGGGCGACCAGCTGTTCGGGCGTGAGGGCTCGGACGCGATCCGCGGCGATGCGGGCTCGGATCGGATCTCCGGCTCCTACGGCGACGACACGATGGACGGCGGCTCGGGCAACGACACGATCAGCGGCTCGTACGGCGCGGACGAGATCACCGGCGGTCCCGGCACCGACACGATCGACGCCGGCACCGCCAACGACGTGATCCGCGTCGCCGACGACGCCCAGGACACCGTGAACTGCGGCTCGGGCAAGGACACCGTCTACGTGGAGGACACCGCGCCGACGCGCGACATCCTCATTGGCTGCGAGACGGTCGTCCAGACCGCGCCGGAGCCGTCGACCGACGCGCCGCCCACCACGAACGTCATCGCGGGAACGCCCGGGAACAACCTGATCTACGGCACCGAGGGCGGCGATTCGATCTTCGGAGCCGACGGCAACGACGAGCTCTTCGGCCAGGGCGGCAACGACTACGTCGACGGCGAGAACGACAACGACACGCTCCACGGCGGGCCCGGGCGCGACGAGGTCCACGGCCGTCTGGGCAACGACGTCGTCCTGGGCAACGAGGACGACGACCGCGTCTTCGGCGAGCGCGGCAACGACACGCTCGACGGCGGGCCCGGCAACGACACGCTGTTCGCCGGCCTCGACAACGACGTCGTCCAGGGCGGCGAGGGCGACGACACGATCCAGGTCGTCGCCGGCGGCTTCGATCGCGTCGCCTGCGGGCCGGGGAACGACACGGTCTACGCCGACGCGACCGACGAGATCGCCGCGGACTGCGAGACCGTCAAGCGCTGATCAGCGGGGCGCCTCGAGCGAGGCGTGCAGCCGCCTGATCTCGGTGAAGATCTCGTCCGCCACCGCCTGCTGCTGCTCGCGCGTGGGGTTCTCGATCCGCTCCCAGCGCATCGGCTCGCCGTAGCGGACCGTGACGCGCGGGAGGCGCAGCCGCCGCCAGTTGCGCGCATGCTGCGACCCCGCGATGCCGACGGGGACGACCGGCGCACCGGTCTCCAGCGCGATCCGCCCGATGCCCGGCTTGGCGCGCTCGGCGAGCTTTCCGCTGCGCGAGCGCCCGCCCTCGCAGTAGACGCAGACCGTCCCGTCACGGCTCGCGATCGCCCGGACGATCTCGAACGTGCGGGTGTCGCGCCGCCCGCGCCGGACCGGGAAGACGCCGCCGTGCGTGTAGACGAAGCACATCGGGCCGCCGTCGAACAGCTGCGACTTGGCCATGAACTGCACCTTGCGCCGCGTCGCCTGCCCCATGAAGAAGTGGTCGAGGTTGGAGAAGTGGTTCGGGGCGAAGATCAGCGGCCCGCTCGTCGGGACGTTCGCGCTGTCGATCGTCCGCGTGCGGTATCCGATCCAGGCGAGCAGCGAGGTCAGGACGCGGACGATCTCGTAGATCCACCGGTCCGGCCGCTTGGTCAGCGCCCGCTGGTAGTAGGGCTCGAGCGCCTCCGCCGGCCGGTCGTCCTCGTAGACCTGCTCCTTCATCGGCCCGAGCTCGGGCGGCGAGTCTCCCCGCTGCCCGCTCATGCCTCCACCCACCCGCGCGAGCGCTCCAGCGCCCGCGACCAGCCGTGCAGCAGGGTCGCGCGCTCGTCCTCGCCCATCCGCGGCTCGTAGCGGGCGTCCTCCCGCCACAGGTCCGTGACGTGGGCCTGCGGGAAGACGCCTGCGCCCACCCCGGCCATCAGCGCGGCTCCGAGCGCCGTCGTCTCCGCGACCTCGGGAACGACGACCGGGACGCCCAGGACGTCGGCCTGGAACTGCATGAGCCAGGCGTTCGCGGTGGCGCCGCCGTCGGCCTTCAGCTCGGTGATCGGATTCCCGGTGGCGGCCTCGACCGCCCGGACGGCGTCGACCGTCTGGTAGGCGATCGCCTCCAGCGCGGCCCGCGCCAGGTGGGCCCGCCCCGTGCCGCGCGTGAGCCCGACGATCACGCCGCGGGCGTACGGATCCCAGTGCGGCGAGCCCAGGCCGGTGAGCGCGGGGACGAAGTAGACGCCGTCGTTCCCGTCCACCGAGGCGGCGAGCGCCTCGGACTCGCGGGCGTCCGCGATCACCTCGAGCCCGTCCCGCAGCCACTGGATCGCCGCGCCCGTGACGAAGATCGCCGCCTCCAGTGCGAAGAACCTCCGGGCGCCGATGCCCCAGGCGACGGTCGCCAGCAGCCCGGGCGGGACCGCGGGAGCCTCGTCGCCCGTGTTCACGAGCACGAACGAGCCGGTGCCGTACGTGTTCTTGCCCATGCCGGGATCCAGGCAGGCCTGGCCGTAGAGCGCGGCCTGCTGGTCGCCCGCCACGCCGGCGACGGGCACGCCGTCGTGGCCGGGCAGCGCGCCCCCCGTGGTGATGCCGAGGGCGCCCATCGAGGGCCGGACTTCGGGCAGCGCGCGCCGGGGGACATCGAACAGCCCGAGCAGATCGTCGGCCCAGTCTCCCGTGCGCAGGTCGTAGAGCATCGTCCGCGAGGCGTTCGACGGGTCGGTCGCGTGCTCGCGCGTGAGGTTCCAGATCAGCCAGGCGTCGATCGTCCCGAAGACGGCGCGCCCGTCGCGCGCGCGCTCGGCGAGGCCGTCGACCTCACGCAGGAGCCACTCGATCTTCGTTCCCGAGAAGTAGGGGTCGAGCACCAGGCCGGTGTGCGCGCGCACGAGCGGCTCGTGCCCGGCGGCGCGCAGCTCGGCGCAGCGGTCCGCCGTGCGCCGGTCCTGCCAGACGATCGCGCGGTGCAGCGGCTCGCCGGTGGCCGGATCCCACACGCAGACGGTCTCGCGCTGGTTGGTGATGCCGATCGCGGTCAGGCCGCCGTCGGGGACCCCGGCGTCCGCCAGGGCCTCGAGGGCCACCGCGCGGGTCGTCTCCCAGATCTCACGCGGGTCGTGCTCGACCAGGCCGGGCCGCGGAAAATGCTGCTGAAGCTCGCGGTAGGCACGCCCCACGAGCTGCGCCTCATGGTCGAACACGAGGCAGGTGCTGCCCGTGGTGCCCTGGTCGATCGCGAGAATCAAAGCGCCCGCAGCCTACCCCGGCGCACCGGCCCTCGACCGTGTGGCGAAGACCGGGGGGAGATCTTCCGACCGCTTGGCGGTGTGATGGCCCCGCCCGGGGCCGCATCATGCAACCCACGAGATCAAGCACGCCGACGGACCTCCTGCCCCTCACGTCTCCTCCTGTGAATGCAGTCCCGTCGGGTGCTGGTCACGTGGTCAGGGCCGCGGCGGGGTCGACCCTCCCCGCCGCGGCTCTCCCGACAGGGGACGGGGCCGAGCGATACCCGGGGCGGTGGGGGACACACCGCCCCGGGATCGGCCCCCTCCGCTGCTACGACCGGCGGCGTGAGGCCCAGACGGCCACGAACGCGCGCAACTGCCGGAAGCGGTGCACGAAGCCCCGCCACGTGCGCCCGGTGGCGCGATGCTCGAGGTCCACCTCGACCTCCGCGACCCGGAAGCCCGCCCGCGCCGCGTCCACCGTCATGCCGATCTCCATCCCGAACCCGGGGGCGAACGGCGTCACGACGTCGAGCACCTCGGCGCGCAGCGCACGCTGACCGGAGATCGGCGCCCGCAGGTCGAGCCCCGTGAGGTTGCGGATCGCCCAGTGGGCGAACCCGACGGCCACGCCGAAGCCGCCCCCCACCTTGCGCGCGAAGACGGCGATCGCGAGGTCCGCCTCCCCGCGCTCGACGGCGTCCACGAGCGGGCGCAGGCGTCCCGCGCTCCCGGCGAGGTCCGCGTCGCAGAGGAGGACGATCGCCGGCCCGCCCGCGAGCGCGTGCTCGGCTGCGAGCGTCGCCGCCCCGCCCTTGCCGGCGGACTGCGGAAGGCGCACGACCTCGGCGCCGGCGTCCCGCGCGACCTGCTCGGTCCCGTCCTGCGAGCCGTCGTCCCCGACGACGACCGCGGCCCCCGGGAACGCCGCGCGGACGGCGCGCACCGTGTCTCCGATGCGATCGGCTTCGTCCCGGGCGGCGATGACGACGGCGATCGCGGAGGCGTCCATTGCGCGGGCTATGGTGCCAGACCGCTGCGTTCCCCCTGCATCTGGAGGCGTTCCGTGCCGGACATCGAGGCCCACATCACGGGCACCGTGTGGAAGATCGAGTGTCAGGTCGGTGACACGATCGCCGAAGGCGACACCGTCGTGATCCTCGAGTCGATGAAGATGGAGATGCCGGTGGAGGCCGAGGACGAGGGCACCGTCAAGGAGATCCTCTGCGAGGAGGGTCAGGCCGTGAACGAGGGCGACACGCTGGTGGTGCTGGAGTAGACGGGCGCCACGGTCGAGCGTCGCGGTCGGGGCCGCGACGCCTCGCGTAGGGTTCCCCGCGTGCCCGGACAGCTGCTGACCGACCGGCCCGCCGACGGCGTGCTGCGCCTGACGATCTCCAACCCCGACAAGCGCGGGGCGCTCGACCACGCGATCCTCGACGGGCTCGCCGCGGCGGTCGCCGCGGCCGGCGACGACGGCACGACGCGGTGCGTGGTCGTCAGCGGCGACGGCCGCTGGTTCTCGTCCGGCTACGACATCGGCGACATCCCGGACGACGTCTTCGCGGTCGAGGCCGAGCGCCTCGTCGCCCATCCGTTCACGAGCGCGCTCCAGGCGCTCGACGCGACCGACGTCCCGACGGTCGCCGCCGTCAACGGGCCCGCGATCGGCGGCGGCCTCGAGCTCGCGCTGGCGTGCGACCTGCGCATCGCGGCGCGCGGCGTCCAGTTCGGCATGCCCCCCGCGAAGCTCGGCCTCGTCTACTCGCACACCGGCGTGCGGCGCTTCATCGACGCGATCGGGGCGCCGCGCACGCGCGAGCTGTTCCTCGTCGGGCGGCGCATCACCGCGCAGACGGCACTCGACTGGGGGCTCGTGAACGACGTCGTCGAGGACGACGGGATCGCGTCCGCGGCGCTGGACTGGGCGGTCGAGCTGGCGGGCAACGCGCCGCTGAGCGTGCGGGGCAACAAGCAGGTCCTGCGAGCGCTGCTCCAGGCCGAGGGCGACGTCACGCCCGAGACCGAGCGCGAGCTCATCGCCCTGCGCGAGGCGTGCTTCGCGTCCGAGGACATGCTGGAGGGCGTGCGCGCATTCGCAGAGAAGCGCGACCCGCGGTGGCAGGGCCGGTAGTGCTCGTCTGCACCTGGAACGTCAACTCCCTCCGCGCCCGGCTCCCGCGGGTGCTCGAACTGCTCGAGAAGCACGCGCCGGACCTCGTTCTGCTGCAGGAGACGAAGGTCGCGCCCGATCAGTACCCGGACGACGAGCTGCGCGCGGCCGGGTACGAGTCCGTCCATCACAGCGCCGGGCAGTGGGCGGGCGTCGCGATCCTCGCGAAGGCGGGGCTGGGCCTGCACGACGCGCACGCCGGCCTGCCCGGCGAGGTCCGCGGCGAGGAGGCCCGCTGGGTCGAGGCGGACGTCCCCGGCCTGGGCGTGCGCGCCGCGAGCGTCTACGTCGTCAACGGCCGTGAGGTCGGGAGCCCGACGTTCGACGAGAAGCTCACGTTCCTCGACGCGATGGCGCGCCGGGCCGGCGAGCTGGCGGGGGCCCCGCTGATCGTCGGCGGCGACTTCAACGTCGCCCCCACCGACGAGGACGTCTACGACCCCGCGGCGTTCGCGGGCGCGACGCACGTCACGCCCGACGAGCGTTCACGCCTGGCCGCGATCCTCGACGCGGGCGGGCTCGTCGACGCCTACGCCGCGGCCCCGGCCGGCACCCACCGGTACACGTGGTGGGACTACCGCGCCGGCAACTTCCACAAGAACCTCGGGCTGCGCATCGACCTGCTGCTCGTCTCCGAGACGCTCGCAAAGGGCCTGCGGTCCTGCCAGATCGACCGCGACATGCGCAAGGGCCAGAAGCCCAGCGATCACGCGCCGCTGCTCGCGGAGCTGTGACGGCCGGCGCCTGCTCTGTCCGCCGTCGCTGAAACGCTCCAGCCGTCACGACGACGACCTGGAGGACCCACCGCGCCATGCCCCCGCTGATCACCCCGCAGGAAGCGCTCGAGCTCGGCGCGCTGACCGAGCCCAAGGCCATCGAGGCGCTCGTCGAGCGCGCCTGGGAGGCGCGGGTGGACCGGTTCGGGGACAGCACGGACATGTGCTCCCTGGTGAACGCGAAGTCCGGCGGCTGCGCCGAGGACTGCGGGTTCTGCGCCCAGTCGCGCTTCGCGGAGGCCGAGACGCCGATGCACGCGCTGATGGAGCCGGAGCAGATCCTCGAGCACGCGCGCGCCGCGGAGGCCGCCGGAGCGCACCGCTTCTGCATGGTCACGCAGGGGCAGGGGCTCTCCAAGCGCGACTTCCAGAAGTTCCTCGACGGCGTGCGGCTGGTCGCGGAGGAGACGAACCTCAAGCGCTGCGCCTCGATCGGGCACATGAGCGCCGACCGCGCCCGCATGCTCAAGGAGGCCGGCGTCCAGCGCGTGCACCACAACGTGGAGACGGCCGAGTCCTACTACCCCGAGGTCTCCTCCACCGTCCGCTACGAGGGCCGGCTGCGCACGATCGACGCGATCAACGAGGCGGGCCTGGAGACCTGTGTCGGCGGCATCCTGAACCTCGGCGAGACGCCGGAGCAGCGGGTCGAGATGGCCTTCCAGCTCGCGCTGGTCGATCCCACGAGCGTCCCGATCAACCTCCTGATCCCGAAGGCGGGGACGAAGTTCGGCGATCGCCGAGCTCATGGACCCGTGGGAGGCGGTCAAGTGGATCGCGATCTTCCGCCTCGTGCTCCCGAACGCGCTCTTCCGTCTCTGCGGCGGCCGCGTCGAGAACCTCGCCGAGCTGCAGCCGCTCGCCGTCCGCGCCGGCGTCAACGGCGTGATGATGGGCAACTTCCTCACGACCCTCGGCAACACGCCCGAGCAGGACCGCGCGATGTTCGAGTCCCAGGGCCTGAACATCGCCCGGCAGCCCGACAACGGGGCGAACCCGCGGCCGGACAATCGCAGCGGCGTGCTGGAGGGCCAGACCCCGGACGTCGTCGAGGAGTTCCTCGACGACTGGACCCCGAGCGGCGAGGTGGACCTCACGGTGCGGCTGTGGGACCCGTCGAGCCAGCTGCGCTACCGCCCGAAGGAGCAGGCGGTGCCGGAGCGACCCGACGGCGCGCCCAACGCCTGGCCCGACGCCGAGCCCGCCTCGCCGGCGGCCGCGTAGCGCGTCGATGCCCGACATCCAGCAGCGCCTCGACGAGCTCCGGGACCAGGGGCTCTACCGCCGCCTGCGCGTGGTCAGCGGACCGCAGGGCCCGCGCGTCGTGCTCGACGGGAAGCCGGTCCTCCTGCTCTGCTCGAACAACTACCTCGGGCTCGCCGACCATCCGCGCGTCCGTGAGGCCGCCGCCGACGCGGCGATGCGCTGGGGCGTCGGCGCCGGCGCATCGCGCCTGGTGTCCGGCACGATGCGGATCCACAAGCGCCTCGAGGACCGGCTCGCGGAGTTCAAGGGCGCGGAGTCGGCGCTCCTCTTCGGCTCCGGCTACCTGGCGAACGTCGGAGTGGTCAGCGCGCTCGCCGGCAAGGGCGAGGTCGTCTTCTCCGACGAGCTCAACCACGCCTCGATCATCGACGGCTGCCGTCTCTCCCAGGCCGAGACGTTCGTCTACCGCCACAACGACACCGAGCACCTGGCCTGGGCGCTCCAGCGCGCCGGCGACCGCGGCGCCCTCATCGTCACCGACTCCGTCTTCTCGATGGACGGGGACGTCGCGCCGCTCGCCGAGCTTGCGGAGCTCGCGCGCCGCCATCGCGTCCGGCTGGCCGTCGACGAGGCCCACGGCGTCGGCTGCATGGGCCCCGGCGGACGTGGCGCGGTTCACGAGGCCGGCCTCGAGCGCGAGGTCGACGTCGTCATCGGCACGCTCGGCAAGGCGCTCGGCGCCTACGGCGCGTACGTGACGTGCGACGAGGATCTCTCGCGGTTCCTCGTCAACACCTCGCGGCCGTTCATCTTCTCCACGGCGCCGCCGCCGCCCGCGGTCGCGGGAGCGCTCGCGGCGCTCGACGTCCTCGCCGAGAGCGACCGGCTCGTCACGCGCCTGGCCGCCAACAGCGCGGCGCTGCGCGACGAGCTCGCCCGCGAGGGCTTCGACGTCTCCGGCTCGACGACGCAGATCGTCCCGCTCGTGATCGGCGACGCCTCGCTCGCGATGCGCATCTGCGAGCTGGCGATCGAGCGCGGCGTGTTCGCCCAGGCGATCCGGCCCCCGACGGTTCCGGAGGGCACCTCGCGCCTGCGGCTCGCGGTGATGGCGACGCACAGCCGCGACGAGCTGCGCGAGGCGGCGCGGGTGCTGGGCCGTGCCGCCCTGCAGGCCGGGTTCCGTCCGGGTGACGGCGTGCCGGTCGCCGCCGCGCGCGAGGCCTCGGGCCAGCGCGCCGCGGCGTGAACGGCTGCTTCGTCACCGGGACCGACACGGGGGTCGGGAAGACCGTCGTCGCGGCCGCGATCGTCGCCGCGCTCACCGCGCAGGGCCGGGACGTCGCCCCCGTCAAGCCGGTCGTGACCGGGCTCGACGAGCCCGAGCCCGGCCGCCCGCTCGACCACGAGCTGCTCAGCGCGGCGACCGGCGGGCGGCGCTCTCCCGCCCAGATCACGCCGCTGACGTTCGGCCCGGCGGTCTCGCCGCATCTGGCGGCCGAGCTCGCCGGCGTCGTCGTGGAGCCGGCCGAGCTCGTGGCGGCGGCGCGGGCAGCGGCCGCGGGCGCCGAGGTGGTCGTCGGCGAGGGTGCCGGCGGCCTGCTCGTCCCGATCACCGGCGGATACCTCATGCGCGACTACGCGCTCGACCTCGGCCTGCCGCTCGTGATCGCCGCGCGTCCCGGGCTCGGCACGATCAACCACACGCTGCTGACGATCGAGTCGGCCCGCGCGGCGGGGCTCCGCGTCCTGGGCGTCGTGCTCACGCCCTGGCCGGACGAACCCGACCCGGTCCAGCGGTCCAACCGCGACGCGATCGCCCGGCTCGGCGGCGTCGAGGTGGTCGGGCTGCCGCTGGCGAGCACCGACGTGGCCGACCTGGCGCGTGCGGGCTCCGGGCTGCCGCTGGCGCGCTGGATCCCGCCGCGCTGATCAGCCGGCCGTCAGGAACGCGGCCAGCCCGGGCGCGTGCGTGCCCGGCGTGAACACGCCCACTGCGTCGTAGGCGACGACGCCCGCCGCGATGTAGGGGTCGTCCTCGAGCGCCCGCAGCGCGGCGGCGGCATCGTCGCCGCGGAACACGAGGATCGAGCCCTCCGCGGGGGAGCGGCGGCCGGCCATGACGACGCGGCCGTCCGCGACGAGGCCCGCCATGAACGCCAGATGCGCCTCCCGGTGCGCGTCGACCTCGGCGATCGGCGTGAGGTACTGACCCTGGATGACCGTCAGCGGGGTGACCGTGCTCATGGAGCATAGTCAACCGGATCGCCGCCGAAGTGACCGCGCAGCCGCCGATGGCGGTGGTCGAAGACCCGGCCGACGATCCCGCGGATCAGCCCGTCCGGGACGGGCAGCCGGGCTTCCCATCCGACCGTGTCCCGAACGACGCAGCCGCCCGGATGCGGCTCGATCGTCCGCTCGTGCTCCCACACCCGCAGCGTGAGCATCGACGAGCGCTCGCGGAATCCGCGGCCCGGCCGGACCTCGACGAACGTGAGATCGTCGTACTCCACCGGCAGCACGCCGAACAGGAGCAGCCGGCTGCGAAACCAGCGCCTGCCGACCGGCACGGTCGCGTCGATCCGCGCGCCGTCGGGGGCGCTCATCCGGATCAGCGGGCCGAACTCGTCGTTCACCCCCGCGAAGGTCGAGACGTGCTCCCAGACGTTCTGCGGTGATGCGCGCAGCAGCGACGCGCGGGTGATCGGAGGCACGAAGTGCACCCTACGCAGGGAGTCCGCTGACCGTCCGCACGGCGTCCTAGCGTCCCGCGAGATGCGCACCGCCGCCGACCTCACCGCCGCCGACCGCTCCGTGCTCTGGCACCCGTTCACCCAGCAGCAGGGCTGGAGCGACGAGACCCCCCTGATCATCGAGCGCGCCGAGGGCTGCACGGTCTGGGACGTCGAGGGCAACGCCTACATCGACGGCACCTCGTCGCTCTGGTGCAACGTCCACGGGCACCGCCACCCGCGGATCGACGCCGCGATTCGCGAGCAGCTCGATCGTGTCGCGCACACGACGATGCTCGGCATGACGCACCCGGGCGCGATCGAGCTCGGCGAGCGGCTCATCGAGCTCGCCCCCGACGGCCTCAGCCGCGTCTTCTACTCCGACAACGGCTCGACGGCGAACGAGATCGCGCTGAAGATGGCCTACCAGTACCACCACCAGCGCGGCGAGTGGTGGCGGTCCGGCTTCATCTGCCTGCAGAACAGCTACCACGGCGACACCCTCGGGTCGGTGTCGGTCGGCGGGATCGAGCTGTTCCACTCGCTCTACAGGCCGCTGCTGTTCGAGACCCACCAGGCGCAGCCCGGCGACCCTGCGGACCTCGAGCGTCTCCTCGACGAGCACGGGGAGCGCATCGCCGCGGTCATCGTCGAACCGCTCGTCCAGGGCGCGGCGGGAATCCTCGTCCACCCCGATGGCTACCTGCGCGCCGTGCGCGAGCTGTGCGACCGCTTCGGCGTCTTCCTCATCTGCGACGAGGTCGCGACCGGCTTCGGGCGGACGGGGACGATGTTCGCCTGCGAGCAGGAGGGCGTGACGCCGGACTTCCTGAACGTCGCCAAGGGCGTGACGGGCGGCTACCTGCCGCTCGCGGCGACGCTGACCACCGAGCGCGTCTACGAGGGCTTCCTCGGCGCGCACGAGCAGTTCCGCACGTTCTTCCACGGCCACACCTACACGGGCAACCCGCTCGCCTGCGCGGCGGCGATCGCGACCCTCGACGTCTTCGAGGAGGAGCGCACGCTCGAGCGCCTGCAGCCGAAGATCGCGCTGCTCGCGGAGCTGCTCGACGAGCACGTCGCGCCGCTGCCGTGCGTGCGCGAGATCCGCCGGCGCGGGTTCATGACCGGGATCGAGCTGACCGGCCATCCCGTCGCGACGCGCATGGGCCATCGGGTGACGCTGGCCGCGCGCGAGCGCGGGGCGATCATCCGCCCGCTCGGCGACACGATCGTGATCATGCCGCCGCTGACGATCTCGGCGGAGCAGCTCGAGCGGCTCGTGCGGGTGACCGCGGAGGCGATCGTCACGGCCACGAGCGACCAGCTCGCGCACGCGGCCTGAGGGCCCCGCCGACGGCGGGACCGGCTAGTCCTGGTACAGCGTGAAGTCCTTCTTGCGCGCGCCGCAGACCGGGCAGAACCACGTGTCCGGGATGTCCTCGAAGGCGGTGCCCGCGGGGATGCCGCCGTCGGGGTCGCCCTCTGCGGGGTCGTAGATGAAGCCGCAGGACTCGCAGATCCAGCGCGTGAGGGTCTCGACGTCGGTCATATGAGGCGGAGGGTAGCGAAGCGCGCCGGAAGTTGTTGACAGGGTGTCAACCCCGCGCCGCGGCCGCTGGTAGCGTGCTCGCCGTGGAGGTCGACCGCCCAGCGCCCGGTGAGGAGCTCAACACGTCCGGCGAGACGACCGTCCCCCGCCAGGCGGCGTCGGTCATCGTCCTGCGCGGCGGCGCCGAGCGGCTCGAGCTGCTCCTCGTCCAGCGCACCCCGCACGCGCGCTTCATGGGCGGGTTCTGGGTCTTCCCCGGCGGCGCGGTCGACGCCCACGAGGGCGAGGGCGACGCCTCGCACCGGCTCGCGGCGGTCCGCGAGCTCGAGGAGGAGGCCGGCATCGGCGGCGTGCGCCCCGAGGAGCTCGTCAAGTTCTCGCAGTGGATCACGCCGCGCCAGGTCGCCATCCGCTTCGACACCCACTTCTTCCTCGCGGCCGTCGCCGACGAGACCGAGGTCGTGATCGACGAGGACGAGATCGTCGGTCAGGACTGGTTCACGCCGGCCGGCGCCCTCGAGGCCCACGGCCGCGGCGAGCTCGACCTCGTGTTCCCGACGATCAAGCACCTCGAGCAGCTCGCCCCGTTCGAGTCATCGGCGGCACTGCTCGCGTACGCCTCGGGCCGCGACGTGGTGCCGGTCGAGCCGCGCGTCATCCGCGAGGGCGAGATCGCCCGCGTCGTCCTCCCAGGCGAGCCCGGGTACGACGACGGCCCCGAGATCGTCGCGTAGGTCGCGGGCCGCGCGAGCGGGCCCGCACAACTGCACACGCGGCACGCCGCACCACGCCCACGCGCACTTCTTCGCGCCAGAACCCGCACAACTGCCATCGACCGCCGCCGAGCGACGGCGGATCGCGGTTCTACGGGTGGCCGGGCGCTAGGACGCCGGCTCGTCGGCGGCGGGCGCTTCGGGCTCCGCGTCCGCCACTGGCTCGTCCGCGGCCGGCGCCTCGGGCTCTGCCGCAGGCGCTTCGGGCTCTGCGTCTGCCGCGGGCTCGTCCGCCGCAGGCGCCTCGGGCTCTGCCGCAGGCGCTTCGGGCTCCGCGTCTGCCGCGGGCTCGTCCGCCGCAGGCGCCTCGGGCTCGCTGCCGCCGGCTCCTCGCCGCGCCGGCTCGTCCGCCGCAGCTGCCTCGGGCTCAGCCTCCACAGCCGGCTCGTCCGCCACAGGCGCCTCGGGCTCAGCCTCCACAGCCGGCTCGTCCGCCACAGGCGCCTCGGGCTCAGCCTCCACAGCCGGCTCGTCCGCCACAGGCGCCTCGGCCTCAGCCTCCACAGCCGGCTCGTCCGCCACAGGCGCCTCGGCTTCAGGCTCAACCTGCTCAGGCACCGCCCCGCCGCCCGCGATCCGCGCCGCGTAGATGTCCTTCGCCGGACCGACGACCGGCACGATCCGCAGGATCGTGGCGACCGGGCCCTTCGCGCGGATGAGCCCGCGGGAGAGTGCGACGTGCATGGGCAGCTCGCCGGCCCAGAAGCGATGTGCCGTGTCCGCGTCCATCGACAGCACGACCTCGGGCTTGACCTGCGTGTCGCCGAAGTCGACGCCGGGCGTCTGCTCCTCGCCGAGCTTCACCGTGATCCGTGCCGTCGGCTTGCGGAGCTGCCACTGGACGGTGCCGCCGATCGCGCGCATGCGCCCGCCCGCCGCGTCATCGGCGAGCGCGTCCTCGAACATGCCGCCGAGTTGCGCGTAGACCTGCTGATCGTCCTTAAATCGGGGCACATCGTCCTCAGGGTCGGGCACCGGAGGCTCCCGGTGACGGGGCGCGCAGCATAGTCCGCGCGCGTCCGTTTCGTCACACGGGGCACCGGGAATTGTCCGGTCAGGAGCATCATGGCTTGGTACGTTCCGGTCAGGGACGAGACTGCGACCACTGAAGGAGAAGGACGACGATGGCCACCACCGCAACGCTGCAGAACTTCATCGGCGGCGCCAGCGCGCCGACCACGGGGGACGGGGCCCACGAGGTCCGCAACGCCGCAACGGGCGAGGTCATCGCGGAGATGGGCTTCTCGAGCTCGGCCGACCTCGACGCCGCGGTCGACGCCGCGCGCGCCGGCTTCAAGGAGTGGCGTGAGGCGACACCGTCCGAGCGCAGCCTCGCGCTGCTCAAGATCGCCGACGAGCTCGAGGAGCGCGGCGAGGAGCTCGCGCGGATCGAGAGCGAGAACACCGGGAAGCCGCTCGCGCTGACGATCAGCGAGGAGATCCCCCCGGCCGCCGACCAGATCCGCTTCATGGCCGCCGCCGCCCGCATCCTCGAGGGCACCGCGAGCGCCGAGTACATGGCGGGCCACACGTCGACGATCCGCCGCGAGCCGATCGGCGTCTGCGGTGGCATCACGCCGTGGAACTACCCGTTCATGATGGCCGTCTGGAAGTTCGCTCCCGCGATCGCCGCCGGCAACTCCGTGATCCTCAAGCCGTCGGAGAACACGCCGAACTCGACGCTGTGGCTCGCGGAGCTCATCAACAAGCACGTGCCGACGGGCGTCTTCAACGTCATCCTCGGCAAGGGCGACGTCGGTGAGCAGCTCGTCCGCCATGAGGGGATCGACTTCGTCTCCCTGACCGGCTCGGTCCGCGCGGGCAAGGCCGTCGCGGCGGCCGCGTCCGACACGCTCAAGCGCGTGCACCTGGAGCTCGGTGGCAAGGCCCCCGTCGTGGTGTTCGACGACGCCGACATCGAGGCCGCCGCCGAGGGCATCGCGGGCGCGGGGTACTTCAACGCCGGCCAGGACTGCACCGCCGCCACGCGCGTGCTCGCCGGCCCCGGCGTCTACGGCGACTTCGTCGAGGCTCTCGCCGAGCAGGCGAAGGGCACGGTGTACGGCAACCCGCTCGACGACAACACGTACATGGGCCCGGTCATCAGCCAGGTCCAGCGCGAGCGCGTCGAGGGCTTCATCGAGCGCGCGCCGTCGCATGCACGCGTCGCCGCCGGTGGCAACGTCCCGGAGAACGGCGGCGGGTACTGGTTCGAGCCGACGGTCGTCGCCGACCTCAAGCAGGACGACGAGATGATCCAGAACGAGATCTTCGGGCCGGTCATCACCGTCCAGCAGTTCAGAGACGAGTCGCAGGCGCTCGAGTGGGCCAACGGGGTCCAGTACGGACTCGCCTCGTCGGTGTGGACGAAGGACTTCGGCCGCGCCTCGCGCATGGCCAAGGGCCTGGACTTCGGCGCCGTGTGGATCAACACCCACATCCCGATCGTCGCCGAGATGCCGCACGGCGGCTTCAAGCACTCCGGCTACGGCAAGGACCTGTCGAAGTACGGCTTCGAGGACTACACGCGCATCAAGCACGTGATGGCGAACATCGAGAGCTAGGCACGGCCCCCTGGCAGGACAGCCCGCGCCGCAGGCGCGGGCTGATCAATCTCCGAACCGCAGGGGTCCAAAGCACCGCAACCTTTTGAAACACCCCGCGTTCCAGCGGGCATGGACGTCTCAGCGGTTCCGGTTGATGTCGGGCTGACCAGCGCTCCGAGCGCGCCCGTCCTCCTGCGCCTGCGCAGCGACGAGCAGCTCGTGGCGCTGTTCCGCGCGGGGAACGACGAGGCTTTCAGCGTCATCCACGACCGCTTCCAGACGCGTCTGCTGGCCTACGTCCGGCGGATGCTCCCCCCGGGCGCGCGCAACAACGCCGAGGACGTCCTCCAGGACGTCTTCCTGCGCGCCTACAGCGCGCTCCGCGCCGATGAGCGCCCCATCGCCGTCAAGGCGTGGCTCTACCGCGTCGCTCACAACCGCTGCATCGATGAGCTGCGCCGCCCCGGCCCCCAGCCGACGGAGATCGTCGAGCAGGAGGGCGATCCGCGGCTCGACCCCGCGCTCGCCGCCGAGCGGCGCGAGCGGCTGCGGCGACTGGTGACCGACCTCGGCCGCCTGCCGGAGCAGCAGCGCTCGGCGCTCCTCATGCGCGAGCTCGAGGGGTTCAGCTACAAGGATCTCGGCGAGGCGCTCGACGTCAGCCAGCCCGCCGTGAAGTCGCTGCTGGTCCGCGCGCGCATGGGACTCGCGGAGGCCGCGCAGGCGCGCGACACCTCCTGCGACGAGATCCGCGAGGAGCTCGCCTCGGCCCGCGACCGCCGCGTGCGCACCGGCGCCCGCGCGCGCCGCCATCTGCGCGACTGCGGTGACTGCCGCAGCTTCGACAAGGCCCTGCGCTCCACCTCGAAGGATCTGGCGGCCCTGCTGCCCGGCCCGGGCCTGCTCGGCATGATCGCCGGCATCCTCGGCGGGGGCGCGACGGCGGGTGGCGGCGGCGCGGCCGCCGGTGGCGGCATCGCGGGGGTCGCCGGCGGCGGCGCGGCCGCGGCTACCGCCACGAAGGTCGCCGTCGCCGTCTGCTGCGTCGCGGCGACCGCGGGCGGCGCGGCGTCCGTCGAGCACCGGCTGCACGTGAGGCCGCCGATCGCCCAGTCCGCGCCGGCGGCCACCGCCGCCCTGCCCGCGACTGCGAGCGCGGCCGCGCCGGACATCGGGCCCGTCACCGCCACGCCGGTCGTCACCCCGCCGCCGCAGACAACGCCCGTGATCGACCCACTGCCCGCCGAGCCCCCGCCTGCCGCGGTGGTCGAGACCGCGCCCGATCCGCCGGACGAGACAACGTCGACGGCCGACGGCGAAGACACGGGGACCGGCGGCGTCCCGACCGACGAGTCGGTCGACACCAGCGAGACCGCCACCGACACGCCGGCGTCCACGACGCCGGCGTCGTCCGTTCCGCAGACGACCGGGACGACGCCGACCACGACGACCGTCAGCACCACCGCCGCGTCCGAGACCGCGACGATGGCCACGACCGCCGTCGCGGCGCCCTGACCGGCGCTACGACGCCGTCGCGACCGGCTCGGCCGTCGCGCCGGCCGCATCCCGGGCGGGAGCGACCGGTTCCACGCGCACCGGGATCCCGTTGAGGAACGCCATGCCGGCCAGCGGCTCCAGGTCTTCCGCCTCGGCGCTCGCGAGCACGTTGAAGTTCACGCCCCCCGCGGCGTTGGCGACCTGCCACCCGCCGCGGTGTCCCCAGCCGTGGGGCAGCGCGACGACGCCGGTCCGGACCTCGTCGGTGACGCGCACGGGCACCTCGACCTCGCCGCTCTTGGAGGCGAGCCGCGCCGTCCCGCCGTCCTCCAGGCCGTAGCGCTCGGCGTCGAGCGGGTGGACGCGAAGCGGCTGCTCACGCCCGCCGCGCATGAGCAGCGGCGCGTTGTGCATCCAGGAGTTGTGGGAGCGCAGCTCGCGCAGCCCGATGAGCCGCAGCGGGAAACGCGGGTCGTCGCCGTTGACCGTGCCCAGCCGCGCGATCTCGGCGTTCAGCGCCGGGTGGTCGAGGTGCACCTTGCGATCGGCGTTGCGCAGACGATCCGGGAGCACGCCGGTGGGGATGCTCTCGCCCGTCACGATCCCGTGCGGCTGTGCGCGCAGCGCCTTCAGCGACAGGCCGCCACGGCGCAGACCGAAGCGATCGCCCTCGCGCCCGGTGCGCAGGAGCAGGTCGACGAGGCGCTGCGGCGTCATGCGATACCCGAGCTTCGAGAGGACGCGCAGCGCCGGAAGCGCATACGGATGCACGTCGATCTCACGCGCGATGGCGTCGATGATCTCCCACTCCTCACGCGCTTCGCCGCGCGGCGGGACGACGACCTCGGCGTACTGCACGAACGGCGTCGTGTGGAAGCCGAGGAAGGCGATCGGCAGGTCGTCGCGCTCGAGCCACGTCGTGCTCGGGAAGGACGTAGTCGGCGTGGCGGTTCGTCTCGTTGACGTAGAAGTCGAGCGACACGAAGAGGTCGAGCCCCTCCAGCGCCGCCTCCAGCGCGGGCCCGTCGGGGCACGAGAGCACCGGGTTCCCGGCGCTCGTGAAGAACGCCCGGATCTGGCCCTCGCCCGGCGTCGTCATCTCCTCGGCGAGCAGCGAGGCGGGAAGGGCGCCGAGCACGTCGGGGAAGTCGCCCAGGCGCGAGCGCACCTTGCCGTACGTGTCGAGCCCGGCCTGCTGGGCGACCTCGTCGAGCGCGATCGCCGGGAGCCCGAACACGCCACCGCCGGCGCGGTCGAGGTTGCCCGTGGCGAGCATCAGCACGTCGAGCAGGAACGAGACGAGCGTGCCGAACCGCCCGAGGCACGATCCGGTGCGCCCGTAGACCGCGGCGCGGTCGGCGCCGGCGAGGTCACGCGCCAGGCGGCGCAGCTCATCCGCCGGGATCCCGGTGCGCGCGGCCGTCTCCTCGGGCGGGAACCCGAGCGCCAGGTCGCGCACCCGCGACCAGCCGGTGGTCTCGCGCGCGAGCGACGCCTCGTCGGTGAGCCGCTCCTCGACGAGCACGCAGAGCATCGAGAGCAGCATCCACGCGTCGGTGTCGGGCCGGACGGCGACGTGCTCGAAGTTGCGCGCCGTCTCGGAGCGACGCGGGTCGATCACGACGACCCGTCCCCCCCGCTCCACGATCCCGCGCAGCTGATCCTTGATCCGGGGGGCCGTGAGCACGCTGCCGTGTGAGACGAACGGGTTCGCGCCGACCATCAGGAGGAAGGTCGTGCGGTGCAGGTCGGGGATCGGGACGAGCGCCGGCGACCCGTAGAGCAGGGCGCTCGCGGCGAAGCGGTTGGCGACGTCCTGGGAGGACGCCGTGTAGTAGTTCGGTGAGCCCAGGCCCTCCATGAAGCCCTTGACCCAGAGGGCGTGCGAGTAGCTGAAGGCGCCGGGGTTGCCGAAGTACCAGCCGACCGACGTCGGGCCGTTGGCGGCGATCGTGCCGCGCAGGCGCTCCCCGATGTCGGCGATCGCCGCCTCCCACGTGACCTCGTGGAACTCGCCGGTCGCGCGGTCGCGCCGCAACGGTCGCGTCACCCGATCGGGGTCGTTCTGGACGTCGGTCATCGCGATGCCCTTCGGGCACGCCTCGCCCTGGCTCAGCGGGTGCTCACGGTCGGGCCGCAGCTTCGTGACCACCCCGTCGTCGATCGTGGCCACCATGCCGCAGTGGGCCTCGCAGATGCGGCAGAACGTGACCTTCGTCTCGACGGCCATGGGCCTCACTCCTGAGTCGCGTTGGGGCGGGATCCGCCGAAGCTGACGGGCCCGTCAGCTTCGGGCGTCACCGTACCGCGGCAGCGCTCCGCGGTCCACGTCCGGCGGAAGCCGGCCCTCCTCCTCGAGCTTGTCCAGGTGCGCGGCGAGCGTCACCGCCGCGGCCGGGCGCAGCACCGACGGCACGTCCGACCAGACCCGGTCGAGCAGGTCGTCGGGCGTGCGCAGGCCGTCGTCGAGCGCGGCGACGAGCTTGCGCTCGCGCTCGAGCCGGTGATCGCGGTACTCCGCGAGCTTGGCGTGCGGCTCGCCGACCACGGGCCCGTGGCCGGGGCAGATGACGTCCAGGTCCAGCGCGAGGAGCCGGTCGAGCGCGCGCAGGTAGCCGCGCAGCGCGCCGGGGTCGGGCGCGACGTAGACGCTGCCGTGGCCGAGGACGGCGTCCCCGGAGAACAGCGCGCGGCCGGCGAGGAACGCGAGGTGGTCGGGCGCATGGCCGGGAGTGGCGATGGCCTGCAGCGGGCCGAATGCGTCGCCGTCGGCCAGCCGAACGGTCGCGCCGTCCCACGCCGCCGCCGCGACCGGCGCTTCGCCGACCCGCGCGAGCAGCCCCGCGACCCCGTCCGTGTGGTCGCCGTGGCCATGGGTGAGCGCGATGCCGCCGACGCCGCCGCGCGCCTGCGCGTCGGCGGCGAGCCGGTCGAGATGGCTCTCGATCGGTGGCCCGGGGTCCACCACCCAGCACGGCCCGCGCCCCACGAGCCACGAGTTCGTCCCGTCGAGCGTGAACGGGCCGGGGTTGTCGGCGCGGACGAGCGCGATGTCGGCGGTGGCGAGCGGATCCATCCCGGCGCCGAGGCTACCCGGACCCGACGCCCTGTCACACAGGCGCGCCGCCCGGCGTGGCAGGATGGGGCCTCCCGTGCCCGCCGAACCCGACCGCCTCAGCGCGCTCGACGCCGCCTTCCTCGATCTCGAGACCGACCGCGCGCCGCTGCATGTCGGGTGGACGATGCGCTTCGCGGGCGACCCGCCGAGCCTCGCCGCCCTGCGCCGCCACGTCGACGCACGCCTGGACCGGTTCCCGCGGTTCCGCCGCCGCGTGGTGGAGCCGGCGCTCGGGCTCGGCGACCCGCACTGGGCCGACGATGCGGGCTTCGACGTCGCGCGCCACGTCCACGCACTGCGCCTCGCGCCGCCCGCAGGCGCGACGGATCTGCGCGACATGGCGGGCGTGCTCCTCGCCGGGCATCTGGACCCCGTGCGCCCGCTCTGGCGGATGACGCTCGTCACCGGACTCCAGGGCGGGGGCTTCGCGCTGATCGGACAGGCCCATCACGCGCTCGTCGACGGCGTCGCAGCGCTCGAGGTCGCGGCGCTCGTCCTGGACCCTGCGGCACACGCCCACCGGGGCGCGCCGACGGACGGCAGCACGCCTCGCTGGACTCCCGGAACGCCACCGTCATCCGCCGGGGCGCTCGGCCACGCCGTCCGCCGGCGCGTGAGCGGGGGCGCGCAGGCCGCGCGCACGCTCCCCGAGGCCGCCGGCATGGCGCGCGCCGCCGGGGCCTTCGCCCTCCCGGCCGCCCGCACGGCACTCGAGCGATCGGCGACCCACGAGCGCCGCACCGCGTTCGCCACCGCGCCGCTCGAGGACGTACGCGCCGCCGCACACCGTCACGAGGCGACGGTCAACGACGCGCTGCTCGCGGCGTCGGCGGTCGCGCTCGGGGCCGCGCTGCGCCGCCGCGGCGAGCAGCCCGCCGCGGTCCGCGTCCTGGTTCCCGCGAGCACGCGCGGCGGCGACGAGGACGGGACGCTGGGCAACCGGATCTCGTTCCTCGCGATCGACCTCCCGCTCGGCGAGCCGGATCCCGCCCGCGTCCTGCGCACCGTGCGGTCGCGCACGCGTGCACGCAAGCACGCCGGCGACGCGGGCGCGGGCGACGCGCTGCTGCGGTCCGCCGACCTGCTGCCGCCGGCGGGCCGGCGCGCCGCGGCCCGCGCCGCGGCCCGCGCGGCGCGATTCACGCTCGTCGTCTCGAGCGTCACGGGGCCGTCCGAGGCGCTCGCCCTCCTCGGGCGCGAGCTGACCGGGGCCTGGCCCGCGGTGCCGCTGCTCGACGGGCACGCCGTCAGCATCGGCGCGCTCTCCTACAACGGCCGTCTGCACGCGGGCGTCTACGCCGACGCGGACGTCGTCCCCGATGCGGCCGACATCGCCCGCGACCTCGAGCGCGCGCTCGACGCGCTGCGCACCGCCCCGCTCACGCTGGCGACACCGTGGCGCGCCCGCGCCCGCGCGCGGCGGGACGCGGCACGCAGCGCCTGATCAGCGCGAGGCGATGCGATACACGGGGCCGTCGAGTCCCATCACGTACACGCGTCCGCGCGCGTCCTCCCCGAACGACGAGAGGTTCGGCACGTTCGGCAGCTTCAGCGCGCTGTCGCCGCGCGCGCTGCCCGCACGCAGCCTGGCCCGGCGCAGCTGGCCCTTGCAGAAGTCGCCGTAGACGTACTGCCCGGCGAGCTGCGGAAGCTCGGGGTCGCGCACGACGTAGCCGCCCGTGATCGAGCACCAGCCGTCCGCGTGGCTCTTGGTGATCACCGGGAACACCGCGCGCGGAGCCGGCTCGCGGAAGTTGCGCCGCCGGCCCTCCCAGGGCCGCCAGCCGTAGTTGACGCCGCGGGCGCGCCCACGACGGGCGAAGTTGATCTCCTCGACCTGGTTCTGCCCGACGTCGCCGATCGAGATGTCACCCGTCCGGCGGTCGAACGAGAACCGCCACGGGTTGCGCAGCCCGTAGGCGTAGATCTCCCCGCGCATCCCGGACCGCCCGGCGAACGGGTTGCCCGCCGGGATCCGGTAGGCGCGCGAGCCGGAGGCGCGCGGATCGATGCGCAGCAGCTTGCCGAGCAGCGATGCGCGGCTCTGGGCGTTGCCCCGGCGACCGTGCTGGTCGTCGGCGCCGCCGCCGTCGCCGGTGCCGATGTACAGCAGCTCGTCCGGGCCGAACACGAGCTGCCCGCCGTTGTGGTTGCCCTCCGGATCGGCCATCCGCAGCACGACCCGCGCGGAGCCGGCGTCGGCCACGTCGCCGTCGCTGCCGCGCCGGTACTCGACCACGACCTGCCGCGAGCTGCGGTCCGTGTAGTACACGTAGAAGCGCCCGCTCGACGCGTAGTCGGGGGCGAAGGCGAGGCCGAGCATCCCCTGTTCCCCGCCCGACGTCACGCGCGAGCGGATGTCGAGGAACGGCTTGTCCAGGGTGCGGCCGTCGCGCACGACGCGAATGCGGCCGCCCTGCTCGACGACCATCACGCGGTCACGGTCGGCGGGCGGCGAGGTCACCAGCAGCGGCGCCTCGAACGTCCCGACCCGGACGAGCCGCAGGCCCGCGGCGGCCTCGGCGGTCGGCGCCGTGGTGGCCGGGGCCGCCGTGGTGGCCGCGGTGGTGGGCGTGGCGGTGCTCGTCGCGGACGCGCCGCCGGATCCGCAGGCGGTGACGGTGAGCAGCGCGATCGCGATGAGGACAAGACGATGGTGCATGCGCCGAGGATGCCAGCGGCCCCGGCCGTTCGCGCCGGGCCGTTCAGGAGCGCCCGGCGGCACGTTCGTCGTCCTCCCCGTAGCCGATCGCCAGGAAGAACCCGGCCACGACGACGACGGCGGCGACGCCGAGCAGCCCGGCGCCGACGCCGACGGCGAGGTTCCCCTCGCCGAGCAGGAGCACGAGTGCCCCGGCGAGGACCAGCAGGGCGACGGCACCCAGAAGCGGCGCATTGAATGCCCGGCGCCAGGGAGAACGGGAGGTATCCATGCGCATGGTGTACCCGGTCCGGCGCAAAACCGATCGCCGCCGGGGCTCAGGCGCCGAGCAGCGCGGCGCGGCGGTCGCGCAGGAACGCGAGGGCCGCCGCCCGCGGGTCCGGGGCGGCGAGGAGTGCCGCGTAGCCGAGCTCCGCGCCCTTGAACCCCGTCGCGTTCCACTCGGGGGCGGCGGGCTGCTCGACCCAGGGCCCGACGTAGACGTAGGGCTCCGCGTGGTCGTCGTCGCCCGGGGAGACGCCGTATCCCGCGCGCCGCCCGCCGGCCTCGGGCCCCTGCTCGAACGCGACGTCGAAGTGCTCCGGCCAGAGGTGGATCGGCGAGGCGTCCGCGTCCGCCGGCGCTTCAGCGCGCAGGGCGCCGAGAACGTCCCACGCGAACGCGTACAGCGCGCCGAGCGCGATGGCCGCCTCGGGATCCACGGTGAGCGGAGCGGCGTCGAGACCGTCGGCCGGCAGCCCCGCGAGCGCGGCGGCCTCGGGCAGCGACGTCAGCGGCCCGCGGCGCTCGGTCCCGCCCGGCGCCTCGACGACGAGGTCTGCAGCTTCGACCCGCACGCGCCCGCCACCGGGGAACGGCGGCGTGCCGAAGCCTGCGGGCGTCGCCTCGAGTGCGATCTCGTTGCCGGTCGCCGCGACGCGAGCCGGCGCGACGATGGCCTCGGCCACGCGATGAAGCGCGTCGCGGGTCACCTGGAAACTCGCGGGCAACGGACGCAGGACAACGGAATCAGGGGTGTGCATGGTGCTCGGTCCGCCGAGTCTCCCAGGCGTTACGCTCGGCTCGCGTGAGCGAGCCCATGGAGACCTCCGCGGCGACGGCCGACGAGGCCGAGCGCCGGCTCCTCGCCCGCCTGCGCGCCGGAGACGAGGCGGCGTTCATGGAGATCGTGGATGCGTGGGGCCCCGGGATGCTGCGCCTCGCCCGCCAGTTCACGCCGAGCCGGGCGGTCGCCGAGGAGGTCGTCCAGGAGACCTGGGTCGCGGTCCTCGACGGTCTCGACCGGTTCGAGGGCCGCTCGTCGCTCAAGACCTGGGTGATGCGCATCCTCGTCAATCGCGCCAAGACGCGGGGCGCGCGCGAGCGACGCACCGTGCCGTTCGTCGCACTCGCGTCCGAGGAGGCGTCCGGCGAGTTCGAGGCGGTCGCCGCCGACCGCTTCCTCGCCGCCGACCACGCGCGCTGGCCCCATCACTGGGCGGCGCCGCTGCCGCGCTGGGAGACGCTGCCCGAGAGCGCGGTCCAGTCGGCGGAGACGCTCGCGGTGATCCATGACGCGATCGAGACGCTCCCACCCGCGCAGCGCACGGTGATCCTCCTTCGGGACATCGAGGGCTGGGACGGGCCGCAGGTGAGTAACGCTCTCGACATCACGGAGACCAATCAGCGAGTCCTCCTGCACCGCGCCCGCTCGAAGGTGCGCGCCGCACTGGAGGAGCACCTGGCATGAACGCCCCCACCCCCTCCGAGCCCGAGATGCCGTGCCGCGACCTCGTCGAGGTCGTCACCGCCTACCTCGAAGGAGCGCTCGACGCCGTCGACCGCCGGCGGTTCGAGACGCACCTGGGCGAGTGCGACGAGTGCGCCGCCTATGTGGAGCAGATCCGCGCGACGATCGCCGGCACGGAGGAGTCCGGCACGCAGGTTCCGCCGCTGGATCCGCAGCTGCGCGAGGGCGTGCGCAGCGCCTTCCGGGACTGGGTCGCCTGACCGCCCCGGACCAGAGTTTTCCACTGGGTAAACACCCGATAGGCTCCGGTCGGTGCCACATCCAGACCACCGTGACGCGTCCCCCGACGGACACGTCGCGCTCGATGACGTGCGCCTGCGGCGGCTGCTGGAGGTGGGGCGCTCGCTCGTCGCCGAACTCGATCTGGACTCGGTGCTGCGGCGCGTCCTCGACGTCGCGCGCGAGATCACCGGGGCGCGGTACGCCGCGCTCGGCGTGCTCGACGACGCTCACACCGGGCTGGCGCGGTTCATCACCCGCGGCCTCGACGAGGCGACCGAGCGACGGATCGGCGACGCGCCGCGCGGGCACGGCGTCCTCGGCGAGCTGATCCGCAACCCTGCGCCGCTGCGCCTGGACGAGGTCAGCTCGCACGCGCGGTCCTACGGCTACCCCCCGAACCATCCGCCGATGTCGACGTTCCTGGGCGTGCCGATCGTCGTGCGCGGGACGGCGTGGGGCAACCTCTACCTGACCGAGAAGGACGGGGGGTCGTTCACCGAGGTCGACGAGCAGACGCTCCTCGTGCTGGCCGACTGGGCCGCGATCGCGATCCACAACGCGGACCTCTACCGCGGGCAGCGTGAGCGCCGGGACGAGCTCGAGCGGACCGTGGCGGCGCTCGAGGCGACGATGTCGATCGCAAAGGCGCTCGGAGCGGAGACGGACCTCAATCGCGTCCTGGAGCTCGTCACCAAGCGCGGACGCGCACTCGTCGAGGCGCGGGTGATGGTCATCGCCCTGCTCAGCGAGGACGATCTCGTCGTGCGCGCCGTCGCGGGCGCGGTCACCGGCGACCTGCTCGGCCGCCGTCTCGCCGTCGACAGCGGCCTGGTGACGGCGACCGCCAGCGGCATCGACGGTGACGAGCGCCTCGCCGGCGAGGCGACGCGGCTGCGGCGCGCCCTCGCCCGCGAGGTCGGCGCGACCTCCGGGCTGCTCGTTCCCCTGCGCTACCGCGACGAGACCGTCGGCGTGCTCGCCGCATTCGACCGCGTCGACGGCGAGAGCGGATTCTCGGCGGACGAGGAGCGCCTCCTGGAGGCGTTCGCCGCGAGCGCCGCGACCGCGGTCGTCACCGCCCAGCGCGTGGCCGCCAGCACGCTGCGCCGGCGCGTGGAGGCGGCAGAGCACGAGCGTGCCCGCTGGGCGCGCGAGCTGCACGACGAGAGCCTCCAGGATCTCGCCGGCCTGAAGATCCTGCTCGCGTCCGGCCGCCGCGGCGCCGAGAACGACCGCCTCGCGAGCACGGTCGACGAGGCGATCGGCCGCCTGTCCCAGAGCATCGAGAGTCTCCGCGGCCTCATCGCCGACCTGCGGCCCGCGGCGCTCGACCAGCTCGGAGTCGCCGCAGCGCTCGATGGCCTCGTCGAGCGCACCCGCGCGACCGCGGGCCTCGACGTCCGGCTGCAGGTCGACCTCCAGGAGGACCGCCTGGGCGCCGAGGTCGCGAGCACCGTCTACCGGCTCGTGCAGGAGAGCCTGACGAACGTCGCCAAGCACGCCGGCGCGACGACCGTGGACGTGACGGTGTCCTCGGACGACGACGCCGTCGACATCGAGGTGCGCGACGACGGCGCCGGGTTCAACACCGGCGCCGCGGGCGGCGGCTTCGGCCTCGTCGGGATGCGCGAGCGCGCCGAGATCGCCAACGGGCGCCTGCGCGTCGCCTCGGCGCCGGGGCGCGGGACGATCGTGCGGGCGCACATCCCGCTGGAACCCGACGCGATCGACCAGGCGGCGGACTCAGCCGCCTGACTCAGCCCTCCGTCGCTGCGATGCTCCCGCCCAGGGGCGGCAGCGCGACCGCGTGACGCAGCGCGCGGAACAGGTCGTCGGGCGTCGCGTGCTTGAGGATCGTGGCGACGGCTCCCAGCCCGTGCGCGTGACGCTCCAGCTGCGGCGTGGCCTCGTCCGCGAGCACGACCGCGCGCGTGGCGGGCGAGGTGTCCAGCAGGGCGGGCAGGCGCGCAAGGCCCTTGTCGCCGAGCACGAGCGGCTCGAGCAGCAGCAGGTGCGGGCGGCGGGTCCGCAGCTCGCTCGCCGCCGTGCCCGCGTCGGACACCTGGGCGACGACGGCGAACCCCGGCTCGACGTCGATGAGATCGGCGAGCGCCCGCCGGACCAGCGCATGCCGGTCGGCGACCACCACCGTGATGCCGCTCCCGTGCCCCCGTGCCTGCGTCACCGGCCGACGGTACGTCAGCGCGCAGTGCCGCTCATCAGTACCGGTCCATGATCGGTCGCTGCGGAAACCCCGGGTCGTCATTGCGGGAAACTACGTACGTACCGCTAGGACTTGGCACGGTGGCACTCTCCCGCGAGCGTGCATAGGGTCATCGGGCTATGGCTGACGAACCGCAGGGCAACGGCGCCGTCCCCAACGAGATCCGCATCGTGCTCGCGGACGACCACGAGGTCGTCCGCTCGGGCCTGCGGCTCCTGCTCGAGGCGGAGCCCGGCTTCGAGGTCGTCGCCGAGGCCGGCGACGTCGAGGGCGCGGTGCGCTACACGCGCGGCCACAAGCCCGGCGTCCTCGTCCTCGACCTGAACATGCCGGGGGCCAAGACGTCGCTGGAGGCGATTCCCGACATCAAGGAGGCCTCGCCCCAGACGAACGTCGTGATCCTGACCATGCAGGACGATCCGGCGTTCGCTCGCAGCGCGCTCCAGGCGGGGGCGCTCGGCTACGTCCTCAAGGAGGCGGCCGACGACGAGCTCATCGAGGCCGTCCACCGCGCCTCCGACGGCGACTCGTACCTGAACCCGCGGCTCGGCGCGGCGCTCGCATCGCTGCGGCCCAACTCGCCGCCCGACGAGCTCACCGAGCGTGAGACGGAGGTCCTGCGGCTCATCGCGCTCGGGCACACCAATGCGGAGATCGCCGAGCAGCTCCACCTCTCGGTGCGCACGGTCGAGTCCCACCGCGCCCACATCCAGCAGAAGCTGCGCCGGACCACCCGCGCCGAGCTCGTGCGCTACGCGCTCGACCGCGGCCTCGTGAAGTAGATCCTCCCCGGACGCGGGTCCACCACGTATGGTCCCTGGCGCATGGCGAGCGTCACGGTCGATCCCTCCCGCATCCGGACCATCCCCGATCCCGACGAGCCCGTCCCGCGCCTGAACTGGCCGACGATCCTCCTGCTCGTCGGCGGGATCTCGGTGTTCGTCGCGAGCACGGCACTCGCCCTCACCGACACGTGGCCCTGGTGGCCGAGCGTCATCCTCAACGCGATCGCCGCGTTCGTGCTCTTCACGGTGAGCCACGAGGCGAGCCACCACTCGGCGTCCTCGGAGGGCTGGATCAACTCGTGGCTCGGGCGGCTCGCCACACCGTTCTTCGCCCCGCACGCCGGCTTTCGCATGTGGCGGTTCGTCCACATGCAGCACCACCGGTTCACCAACCACGACGACGGCAGCGACCCCGACCACTTCACCCATCGCGGGGCGCGCTGGACGCAGCCGCTGCGCTGGCTGACGATCGACCTCTGGTACATCGTCTTCTACGTGCCGAAGATGCTCACGCGCCCGCGCGGCGAGATCGTCGAGGCCGTCGTGACGTGGATCGTCCTGCTCTCGATCGCCGCGCTCGCGATCCTCACCGGCAACGGCGTCGCGCTCCTCGTCCTCTACTTCCTCCCCGTGCGGATCGCGGTGTTCACGCTCGGCTGCGCGTTCGACTACCTCCCGCACAACGAGCTGACGGCGACGCCGCAGGAGGATCGCTTCCAGACCACGCGCAACCGGATCGGCCTGGAGCGCCTGCTCTCACCGCTGCTGCTCTACCAGAACTACCACCTCGTCCATCACCTGCACCCGGTGGTGCCGTTCTACCGCTACATCGCCGTCTGGCGCCGGGCCGAGGACGAGTACCTCTCCCACGACCCGGCGCTGAGCGACGTCCGCGGACGGCCGCTCACCGTCGACGAGTACCGCCGGCTACGGGAACTGCAGGAGCACCACTGACGGGTCAGGCGCGCGTCCCGGCAAGCCGCGCCGCGGCGAGCCGGGCCAGGCGCCCGCGGTGCGCACCCGCGCCGCCGAGCAGGGCGGCGTCGATCTGCGCGCGCTTGTAGAGCCAGTGAACGTCGGCCTCCCACGTGAAGCCGATGCCGCCGTGGACCTGGATCGCCGCGGCCGTCACGTCGCGCCCCGCCTCCGAGGCCGCCACCTTGGCGACGCCCGCGGCCTCGGCGAGCCTGCTCGGCTCGGCGTCGGCCGCCCACGCCGCGTGGTAGGTCGCCGACCGCGCCATCTCGGTGTCGCGCAGCATCTGCGCGCAGCGGTGGGCCACGGCCTGGAACGCGCCGACGGGCGTCTCGAACTGCTTGCGGTCCTTGACGTAGGCGACGCTCATCTCGAGCGCGCGCTGCGCGATGCCGACGAGCTCGGCCGCGACCGCGGTGCGCGCGAGGTCCAGCGCGAGGTCGGCGTCGCCGGGAAGCGGATCGCCCGCCACGTCGTCGGCGACGCGCGCGTGCCGGCGGGTCGGATCGATGGCGTCGACGGTCTCGAGGGCCGCGTCTGCGCCCGCCACGAGCCGCAGCTCGTCGCCGGCGACCAGCACGATCACGTCCGCCCCGTCCCCGTCGGGAATGAGGCCGGCCGGGCCCAGCCCGCCCCGCAGCTCGCCGCTCGCCAGCCCGGGAAGCCACTGCGCCTGCTGCGCGGGTGAGCCGGCCGACTGGATCGCGAGGCCGGCGAGCGCGCTCCCGAGGAACGGGGTCGCGGCGCATGCGTAGCCGAGCTCCTCGAGCAGGATCACGAGCTCGACGACGCCCATGCCCTGCCCGCCGTGCTCCTCGGCGATCGCGATCCCGGGCCACCCCAGCTCGCCGAGCTCACGCCAGAGCCCGTCGTCGGTGTGGGAGCCCTCCGCTGCCCCGCGGACCTTCTCCCAGGTGGAGCGCTTGGTCAGCAGGTCGCGCGCTGTGCGCTTGATCTCGTGCTGGTCGTCGGTGAAGTCGAAGTTCATCTCGGTCGTCTCCTAGCGCATCCGCGGGAGGCCGAGCACGCGCTCGGCGACGATGTTCTTGAGGATCTCGGTGGTGCCGCCCTCGATCGAGTTGCCGCGCGAGCGCAGCAGCTCGTAGCTCCAGCGGGTCCCGTTCGTGAGCGCCTCCGGGCCGAGCAGGTCGGCTGCGAGCTGCACGAGCTGCTGGTTGGTCTCCGACCACATCCACTTGGTCAGCGCGCCCTCTGGCCCGGGCTGGCCGTACTTCTCCAGCACGGTGAGGCCTCGATAGGCGGTCAGGCGCAGGACCTCGGCCTTGACGTGCAGCTCCCCGAGCCTGTCGGCGACGACCGGGTCGTCGAGCAGCCCGCGCTCGGCCGCCTCCTCGATCAGCTCGTCGAGCAGCTGCCGCAGCCGCACCTGGAGGAAGAACGCCAGGCCGGCGCGCTCGTTCATGAGCGTCGTCAGCGCGACCTTCCAGCCGTTGCCGACCCCGCCGACGACGTTCTCGTCGGGGATCCGAGCGCCCTCGATGAACAGCTCGTTGAACTCCGCCTCACCGGTGATCTGGCGCAACGGACGCACCTGGATCTCCGCCTGCTCCATGTCCATCAGGAAGTAGGTGAGCCCCTTGTGCTTGGGCGCTTCCTGGTCGGTCCGTGCGACGAGCATGCACCACTTGGAGTACTGCGCCCCCGAGGTCCAGACCTTCTGGCCGGTCACGAGCCAGTCGTCCCCGTCCTTCACCGCGCGCGTCTTCAGCGCGGCGAGGTCCGAGCCCGCCTCCGGCTCGCTGAAGCCCTGGCACCAGATCTCCTCGCCGGAGAGGATCGGCTCGAGGAACCGCTCCTTCTGCTCGTCGGTGCCCCACACCATGAGCGTCGGGCCGCCCATCAGGATTCCGAGCGCGTTGGCGGGCAGCGGCGCCCGTGCCCGCGCGAGCTCCTCGTAGAAGATCGCCGACTCGGTGACGCCCGCATCGCGCCCGCCGTACTCCTTGGGCCAGTGGACCGCGGCCCAGCCGCCCTCGTGCAGCCGCCCCTGCCAGTCGCGGCGCCAGCCGTAGCTCGCGGTGTCGTCGATCGGCTCGGCGCCGGGGTCGTTCGCCTCGAGCCACGCGCGCAGCTCGTCGCGGAACGCGGTCTCTTGCTCGCTGAAGGTGAGGTCCATCCCCGGGACCCTACGTAAAGCAGGGAAACATCAGTTGTTTCCCGCAGGGAAATCCGCAGGACACGCTGATGCCCGCACCCTCCTGCGGGCAGATGCTTCCTCCCATGCGGACGCATCGGGCGGAGAGCGATGGTGAGCAGCGGCACACCGGCCCCGTGTCTCGTGCCTCGGCAGGGATGGATGTCCCTGTGGCGCGAGGTGTCGCCGCGGTCCCGCCCCGGACCGCGGAAGGGACGGCAGCCGTACCCCCTCACCGGCTCGCCCTCCTCGTCGCCCACATGATGCGCGCCGCACCAGCCGGGAGGCGGTAGGAGCCTCGGCGGGTTCTCCGCCGCCGCCCGCAGTGACGCCACATGACCGCGTCTCGCCAAGCGAGGCGCGGTCGGCGTCGTTCCGCGAGTCGGCCCGTTGCAATGCCGACCCTGACGGTTGGGTTTGTGCCATACTGCCGCCGCCGCGACGTTAGGCAACCCTAACCCTCGCGTCAGAGACCGACAGAAAGCGACGAACTCCGTGCGTGTTCCCTCCTTGGCGGCGCTGCCGATCCTGGTCCTGCTCCTCGCGCTGGCCGGATGCGGCGGAGATGACGACCCGAGCAGTTCAGCAGCGGTCGCCGCGGGCGACGGCAGCAGCCTCACGATCTACTCCGGACGCGACGAGGAGTACGTCGCGCCGCTCGTCGACCGGTTCAAGAAGGCCAACCCCGACGTCGACGTGAAGGTCCGCTACGGCGACAGCGCCGAGCTCGCCGCCACGATCCGCGAGGAGGGCGACCGCAGCCCGGCCGACCTCTTCTTCAGCCAGGACGCCGGTGCCCTCGGAGCACTCCAGGACGAGGGCGTCCTGGCCGAGCTTCCGACGTCGACGCTCGACCAGGTCGACCAGGCCTACCGCTCCACCGCCGGCGACTGGGTCGGCGTCACGGGCCGCGCCCGCGTCCTGGGCTACGACAGCCGCGCCGTCGAGGAGACCGAGCTCCCCGCATCGGTGTTCGACCTGACCGGGCCGCGCTGGAAGGGGAAGGTCGGATGGGCGCCCACCAACGCCTCGTTCCAGTCGTTCGTCACCGCGATGCGCATGACCGAGGGCGAGGACAGGACCAAGGCGTGGCTCGAGGACATGCAGGCCAACGACGTGCAGTCCTACGAGAAGAACTCGATCATCCGCGACGCCGTCGCCGACGGGGAGATCGAGGCCGGGCTCATCAACCACTACTACATCCTCGAAGGCATCCGCGAGGGCGAGGTCGACGGCGAGAACTACCCGGTCAAGCTCCATTTCTTCCCTGATGGCGATGTCGGCTCGCTCATCAACGTCGCCGGGATCGGCCTGCTGAAGAGCGCCGAGCAGGGCGACAACGCGCGGCGGTTCACCGACTTCCTGCTCGCGGAGGCCCAGCAGGAGTACTTCGCGCAGGACGTCGGCGAGTATCCGCTGGCGGCTGGTGTGAAGCAGGATCCGTCGCTGCCGCCGCTCGCGGACATCCAGGCGCCCGAGGTGGACCTGGCCGACCTCGCCGACCTTCAGGGGACCCTCGAGCTGCTCCAGGAGACCGGCGCGATCTAGGTGGCCGTCGCCGTGGACAGCCGGCGGCAACGCATCAGGGGCACGGGTGCGACGGCGTCCGCTCCCCTGCGACTCGTGACGGCGCTCGTCGCGCTCGGCTGCGCCGTCCCGATCGGCTACCTGTTCGTCGTCGTCGTCGACGAGCCCGCGGCCGCCTGGGACGCGATCTGGCGACCGGAGACGCTCTCGCTGCTCCTTCGCAGCACGACCCTCGCCGTGACCGTCGGCGCCGGCGCGGCGGCGATCGCCGTGCCGCTGGCGTGGCTGACGGCCAGGACCGACCTGCCGGGACGGGGCATGTGGACGGTCGTGACGGCGCTGCCACTGGTCATCCCGAGCTACATCGGCGCCTATCTGCTGGTGTCGGCGCTCGGGCCCCGCGGAGAGTTGCAGGGCATCCTCGCCCCGCTCGGCATCGAGGAGCTGCCGAGCATCTACGGATTCGGCGGCGCCTGGCTCGTGCTCACGCTCTTCACCTATCCGCTCGTGCTGCTGCCCGTCCGCGCGGCGCTGCTGCGGCTCGACCCCGCGCTCGAGGACGCCGCCCGCGGGATGGGCCGTTCCAGCTGGTCGGTCGCGCGCACCGTGGTGCTGCCACAGCTGATCCCGGCGATCGGAGCGGGCGCGCTGCTCGCCGCGCTCTACGCGCTGTCCGACTTCGGCGCGGTCTCGATCCTGCGCTTCGACTCGTTCACCCGCGTCATCTACCAGTCCTACCGCGCGAGCTTCGACCGGACCGGCGCCGCGGCGCTCGCAGCGCTGCTGGTGCTCGTGATGATCGTGCTGCTCGCCGCCGAGGCGCGCGTGCGCCGTGCGCGCACGTATCACCGCTCGGCGCCGGGCAGCGCGCGCAGGGCGCCCGTCCTGCGCCTCGGGGCCTGGCGATGGCCGGCGCTCGCATTCTGCGCGGGGGTCAGCCTGATCGCGTTCGGGCTGCCCGTCGCGATGCTCGTCTACTGGTCGGCGCAGAGCGTCGCCGGCGACGTGGACTGGGACGTCGTCGCGATCGCCGCCCGCAACTCGCTGCTGCTCGCCGGCCTCGCCGCGCTGGTCACGACCGTCGCGGCGCTGCCCGTCGCCTGGCTGGGCGCGCGCTTCCCGGGTCGCTGGTCGGCCGCCGTGGACACCGCGACGACCACGGGCTACGCGCTGCCCGGCATCGTCGTGGCGCTCGCCCTCGTCTTCTTCGGCATCCGCGCGGTGCCCGTGCTCTACCAGTCGCTCGCGATGCTCGTGATCGCGATGGTCGTCCTCTTCCTCCCGCTCGCCGTGGGCTCGGCGCGCGCCGCGTTGCTGCAGGTCCCGCCGCGCCTGGAGGAGGCTGCGCGCTCCTCGGGCCGCTCGCCGCTCGCCGTCGCCTGGTCGGTGACGATCCCGCTCGCCCGCAGCGGCGTGCTCGCGGGCGCGGCGCTCGTGTTCCTGGCGACGATCAAGGAGCTGCCCGCCGTGGTCCTGCTCTCGCCGATCGGGTTCGACACCCTCCCGCTCGTCATCTGGCAGGAGACGACCCGGTCGTTCTTCGAGAGCGGGGCGGTCCCCGCGCTGGTGCTGCTCGCCGTGTCCGCGCCACCGCTGTGGCTGCTCGTGGGTCGGACGCGATGACCACCCTCGCGCGGGAAGTTGCGACCATGTCCGGTGTGGACTCCGTTGCGGCAAAGGTGGCGGCCTGCCCGCTGTCGGGCGACGGCGAGGCGCCGGTCGTCGTCGCCTGCGTCGGGCTGCACCGCCACTTCGGCGCCATCCGCGCCGTCGACGGTCTCGACCTCGTGCTGCGCTCGGGCGAGATCGCCGCGCTGCTGGGTCCGAGCGGCTGCGGGAAGACGACGCTCCTGCGGCTGCTCGCGGGCTTCGAGCGCCCCGACGCCGGGACGATCGCACTCGGCGGAACCGTGGTCGCGGGTGGGCGGCGTTTCACGCCGCCCGAGCAGCGGCGTATCGGCATGGTGTTTCAGGACTACGCGCTCTTCCCGCACCTCGACGTCGCCGCCAACGTCGGCTACGCGCTCGGGCGCCGACCCGACCGCGCCCGCGTCACCGAGGTCCTGGACCTCGTCGGACTCGCCGGCCTCGGTGACCGCCGGCCGGACGAGCTCTCCGGCGGCCAGCAGCAGCGCGTCGCGCTTGCACGCGCGCTCGCGCCGACCCCGCAGATGATCCTGCTCGACGAGCCGTTCTCGAACCTCGACGCCGCGCTGCGCGACCGGGTGCGCACCGAGGTCCGCGACATCCTGCGCGCCGCCGGCGTCACCACCCTGCTCGTCACGCACGATCAGGAGGAGGCGCTGAGCCTCGCCGACACGGTCTCGGTGATGCGGGACGGCCGCGTGGAGCAGACCGGGCGCCCGGAGGAGGTCTACGGCAGCCCCGCAACGCGCTGGGTCGGCGAGTTCCTCGGCGAGATCGACGTCCTCCCCGGCGAGGCGGCGGACGGCGCCGCCACGTGCGCCCTGGGCCGCGTGCCCGTGCCGCGCGAGCTGACCGGCCCGGTCGAGGTGCTCGTGCGTCCGGAGTCGCTGAGCCTCGGCACCCACCGCGACGACGGCGAGCACGAGGCCGTGGTCGTCGACCGGACCTTCTATGGCCACGACCAGCTCGTCACGGTCGAGCTCAGCGACGGGCTGCGCGTGCGGAGCCGTAGCATCGGCTTCCCAGCCTGGCACCCCGGCGACCGGCTGCGCGTCGGCCTGACCGGTCCGGTCACCGTCATCCCAAGGAGCACCGCCCCATGAGCGCACCATCCCTTCCCGCCCGCGTGGGCGTCCTCGGCAGCGGACAGGTCGGTCGCGTCCTCGCGGCCGGGTTCCAGAGCCACGGCGTCGATGCGGTCCTCGGGACGCGTCGCACCCGTGACGCCGAGCTGACCGCCTGGTCGCAGGCCACGGGCGTGTCAGTCGTCTCGTTCGCAGACGCGACGGCGTTCGGCGACACGGTCGTGATCGCCGTGCGCGGCGCCGCCGAGGCCGTCGGCGGGCTCATCGACGGCGCCGGCGGCCCCGAGGCGTTCGCCGGGAAGACGGTCATCGACGCGACGAACCCGCTCGTCTTCGGCGACGCGGGCCCGGTGCTCGAAGAGGCCGAGGGCTCCGGCGGCGAGCGCCTCCAGCGCCGGCTCCCCGACGCGCACGTCGTCAAGGCGTTCAACACGGTCGGGAACGCCCTGATGGTGAACCCGGACCTGCCGGGCGGCCCGCCGGTGATGTTCATCGCCGGGGACGACGAGGACGCGGTGGCCCAGACGGGCGCGATCCTCGAGGCGTTCGGCTGGCGCTGGCTGAACGTCGGCGGCATCGAGCGATCCCGCGAGCTCGAGGAGCTGTGCATCCTGTGGGTCGCGATCGGCACGCGGAGCGGCTCGTGGGGCCACGCCTTCACGCTGCTGCAGCCCTGATCAGTCGAGATCCATGCCGTCCATGACGACGGTGGCGTCGCCGTAGGCCTCGGGCGGGACGCGCAGGGCGATGTCGCCGCGGCCGAACTCGTCGAGGGGCCAGTCGCTGGTCAGCACGCAGGTGATGCCCATCCCCGACAGGTGCCCGGCGAACGCCTTCGCCGTCTCGAGCTCCTCGTAGTCGCCGACGGGCTCCCAGTCGTCGAACCGCGGGTCGCCGACGTGCAGGTCGGTCGCTCGCGGCTTGCGGCTGAACAGGCCCACGGGCGGCACGGTACCCATCCTGGATGATTGCGTGCGCAACCATCTGCTATCGTGCTCGCCATGGAACTCGGCCTTGCGACCTTCGGCGACGTCCACCCCGGCACCACGCCCGAGCGGCGCATGCGCGAGCTCATGGAGGAGATCGAGCTCGCCGACCAGCTCGGCCTCGACGTGTTCGCCGTCGGCGAGCACCACCGCCCCGACTACGCCGTGTCGGCGCCGGCCGTCGTTCTCGGCGCCGCCGCCGTGCGGACGGAGCGGATCCGCCTCTCCAGCGCCGTCACGGTGCTCAGCTCCGACGATCCGGTGCGCGTCTTCCAGCAGTTCGCGACCGTCGACCTGCTCTCCGGCGGCCGCGCCGAGATCATGGCCGGGCGCGGCTCGTTCACCGAGTCGTTCCCGCTGTTCGGCCAGGACCTGAAGGACTACGACGACCTGTACGCCGAGAAGCTCGACCTGCTGCTGCGCATTCGCGAGGACGTGCACGTGCACTGGTCCGGCCGCCTGCGCCCGGCGCTCGACGGCCAGGGCGTCTACCCGCGGCCGGTGCAGGACCCGCTCCCCGTGTGGATCGCGGTCGGCGGCATCGCCCGAGTCGGTCGTCCGTGCCGGCACGCTCGGCCTGCCGCTGACGATCGCGATCATCGGCGGTCAGCCCGAGCGCTTCGTGCCGCTCGTCGACCTCTACCGGGAGGCCGCGCGCCGCGCCGGTCACGACCCGGCGACGCTGCCGCTGGCGATCAACACGCACGCGTTCCTCGCCCCCACCGTCGAGGAGGCGGACGCGGCGTTCATGCGCACGTACCTCACGGGGATGAACAAGATCGGGCGCGAGCGCGGCTGGCCGCCCTCGGGGCCGGAGCAGTACCGGGCGCTGCGCTCTCCGCGCGGGGCGCTCGCCGTCGGCTCACCGGAGGAGATCGCGGAGAAGATCCTCTTCCAGCACGAGCTGTTCGGTCACCAGCGCTACCTGGCGCACATGAGCCTCGGCGCGGTCGAGCACGCGGACGTGCTGCGCTCGATGGAGCTGTTCGGCACGCAGGTCGCGCCCGTCGTGCGTGAAGAGGTCGCGCGACGCTCGGCGCAGGCGGTCCCGGCCGGATAGGGTCGGCGCATGCCGACCGCCGAGGAGAACCGCCAGTCCATCGCCGACTTCTACGCGTCGTTCGCCGCGCGCGACGGCGACGCGATGGCAGCCCATTACGCCCCCGGCTCGCGGTTCCACGACCCCGCGTTCGGCGACCTCACGGGCGAGGAGGCCGGCGACATGTGGCGCATGCTGACCGGCCGCGCCGAGGACCTGCAGCTCGAGCTGCGCGCTCACGACGCCACCGACACCACGGGGACGGCGAACTGGGTCGCCACGTACACGTTCGCGCAGACCGGGCGCAAGGTCGTGAACGACATCCAGGCGCGGTTCCGCTTCGCCCCCGACGGCCGCTTTGCCGAGCACGTCGACGAGTTCTCGTTCCACACGTGGTCCAAGCAGGCGCTGGGGCTGCCGGGGACGCTGCTCGGCTGGACGCCGATCCTGCCGGCCCTCACGCGCAAGAAGGCGCGAGGACAGCTGGACGCCTACCGCTCGCGGTGACGTGCCCGACCTGCGGACTCCGGCACTTCAGCGCGCGCTCGAGCTGCCGGGCGCCGTCTGCGAGCATCCGTTCGGCGAGGGGGTCGACGTCCTCAAGGTGGCCGGGAAGGTCTTCGTGATCCTCAGCCCGGGCCCGCCGCCGCGGATCACGCTGAAGGTCGACCCCGAGCTCGGGCGCGCGCTCGTCGACGGCGAGCCCGCCATCACCCCCGGCTACCACATGAACAAGCGCCACTGGATCACGATCGACCCCGCCGGCGAGATCGACCCGGACCTCGCGATCGGCCTCGTCGAGGACGCCTACGATCTCGTCGCGCCGCGCACCCGCAGCCGGCCGGGGAAGGACGCCTGATGGCCGGAACGTGCACCCATCTCGAGACGATCGAGCACGCCGAGGGCCGCGGGCCGGACGAGGTCTGCCCGGCCTGCGTGGCCATGGGCTCGACCTGGGTGCACCTGCGGCGCTGCACCACATGCGGCCTCGTCGGGTGCTGCGACGACAGCCCCAATCGCCACGCGACGGCGCACTTCGCGCAGACGGGCCACCCCGTCATTCGCTCGATCGAGCCCGGCGAGTCCTGGTTCTGGTGCTACGTGGACAAGCTCGCCTTCCGCGAGCCGTCCCGCTGACGCCCGCCGTCAGGCAGGCGGCGTACGCACGAGCCCGGGGGTCTGCGCGGTGTCGCCGCGGCGATCCGGATGGTCGCGCTCACGGAACTGCCGCAGCCCCTCCTGGATCTCCGGGCCGCCCAGCAGCCGGTTGAAGCACTGCGCCTCGATCCGCAGCCCCTCGTCGAGCGGCAGCCCGAACCCGCGGACCGCCGCCTCCTTGTCGGTGCGGATCGCGGGCTGGGGAAGCGTCGCGATGAACTCGCCCAGCTCGACGGCTCGCTCGAGCCCCGCGCCGGTCGGCACGATCTCGTTGACGAGCCCGATGTCGCGGGCCTCGACGGCGTCGATGACCCTGCCGGTGATGATGAGCTCCATCGCCCGCCGGAAGCCGACGATGCGCGGCAGCCGCTGGGTGCCGCCGTCGGCGAGCCCGATGTTCCAGCGCCGGCACGTCACGCCGAAGCTCGCGTGCTCCTCGGCGATCGCGATGTCCGTCCAGCACGCCCACTCCAGGCCGCCGGCGTAGGCGACCCCGTTGACCGCCGCGATCGTCGGCTTGTAGATGTCGGTCCAGCGGGAGGGCCCGAGCGCGCCGGGCCGCTCGCCGCGGTTGTGCGCGGCGATCTCCGACGCGGACCACGGGACCCCGGCACCCTCGGCCTCGTAGTCGGCCTTGAGGTCGCCGCCGGCGCAGAACGCGCGATCCCCGGCCCCCGTGAGCACTGCCACGAGCGCGTCGTCGTCCTCCCGGAAGCGCGTCCACGCGTCGACCAGTTCACGATGCGTCTGCGGCCCGATCGCGTTCATGCGCTCGGGCCGGTTGATCGTGATGACGGTCACCGGGCCGCGCTGCTCGTAGAGCAGATGGTCGTACATGGCGCGATCGTCGCATGCGCGCGCGGTGGCTGCCAGACTGCCGCGCATGATCCGGACCGGCAGTCAGGGACGACCGACGAGGGCGCGGCGCGCGCTGGGAGGAGCGGTGCTGGTCGCGCTGCTGGCGCTCGGCGTCCCCACCGCGCTGGCCGAGCCCGTCCAGCAGTTCAGCATCCAGCTGAAGGACCTCACGGCCGACGGGCGCTACTCCGTCGTCTACACGTCGAACGCGTTCGACTCGACGGGCGAAGCGCCCCCGGCGCTCGAGGAGGCCTCCCTGCGGCTCGCCAAGGGCATGACGATCAGGCCCGAGTTCCGCAAGCCGGACCGGCTCTGCGACACGGCAAAGCTCGCCGGCTACCTGTTCCAGAACGTGCCGAAGGGCAGCACGTACGCGCAGGTCCTCGACGCCTTCCCGTCGAACTCGGCGCGCATCGAGAAGCGCGTGACGAAGACGGCGCGCGCGACGGTCGTGACCTGCCGCAAGGCGTTCCTGGGCCGCGGGACGACGGTGGTCGACGGGCGTCCGCGCTACCCGGCGCCGATCCCCGCGAAGTTCTCGCTGTTCCTGACGAAGCCGACCGCCAAGGGCGCGCTCGCGGGCATCGGCGTGCTCTCGCACTACGACAAGACCTCGCCGATCGCGGTGAACGAGCTCCGCTACACGGTGCTCCAGCCGATCTTCACGCTCAACGTCTTCAACGACCCCACGCCGGACGGGCTCTACGGCTACCGCGTGCGGCTGCTCACCGAGCGCACGTCCGGCTTCCGCTTCAGCGTCGCCGAGCTGCGCGTCGAGAGCAAGGGCATCGTCGGGCCGGGCTCCCGCGGGCGCAGCACGTTCTGGGCGACGCCCCCGAAGTGCCCGGCGTCGGGCGAGGTCCCGTTCAAGGCCGAGTTCAAGTACGTCGGCGGGCAGGCGAACAGCATCAGCATCAAGGTGCCCTGCCCGAAGTTCAAGCGCTAGGCCGTACCGCAGCGCGCAGCGCAACGAAGAGCGCCCGCGTCGGGTGCGCGGGCGCTGGTCCTGACTTCTCTATCGGGGCGCGCGGATTCGAACCGCGGACCTCACCGACCCGAACGGTGCGCGCTACCAGGCTGCGCCACGCCCCGAGAAGGACGGTCAGTATGACAAGAGGCGCGCCGCGGCCGCGCCGACGCGGTCAGGCGGCTCCCGCGACGGCCGTGTAGTAGCGCACCGCGAGGCCGGTGACCAGCGTCTGGAACGCCGACTCGACGCTCACGTCCTCGGCCGCCGCCCAGGCCTCGAGGCCGGCCGCCTCGATCGCGCCGCCCTGCTCGAGCAGGTCGTCCACGAGCTCCGGCGAGCGGTCGCAGAACGACGCGCCGATCGAGTACAGGCTCGTCTCGGTCAGGGACTCGAGGAAGGCGTCGTCGACGGCCACAGCGGCGGACGATACCGTGGCGCCCGTGGCCGCCCTCACCGAGCTGATCGCCCGCCTCGACGAGCTGCTCGAGCCGGGGCGCTTCGACGACTACGGCCCGAACGGCCTGCAGGTGCCCGGCCGCGAGGACGTCGCCGTCGTCGCGACCGGCGTCTCCGCGGGACGTGAGCTGTTCGAACGCGCGATCGCCGCCGGCGCGGGCCTCGTCCTCACCCACCACGGCCTCTTCTGGAAGAACCTGCCGCTCGCCATCGACCGGCCGGGCAAGGCGCGCCTGCAGCTGCTGTTCGACAACGACGTCTCGCTCGCCGCCTACCACCTGCCGCTCGACGCCCACCTCGAGCACGGCAACAACGCGCTGCTCGCCGCGGCGCTCGGTGCGGAGCTGATCACGCCGTTTCCGGCCGGCGCCGGCGCGCCGATCGGCGTCGTCGCCCACCTGCCGGGCGACGGCCTGAGCCCCGCCGAGGTGCAGGAGCGCACGACCTCCGCCGTCGGCGGCCGCGAGCCGCTCGCGTTCCTCGCCGGGCCGGAGCGGGTCCGCACCGTCGGGATCGTGAGCGGCGGCGGATCGCCGTATCTGCGTGACGCGATCGCCCAAGGCCTCGACGCGTTCCTCACCGGCGAGCCGACCGAGTGGGTCATGCTGCTCGCACAGGAGCACGGGATCCACTTCCTCGCGGCCGGTCACTACGCCACGGAGACCCTCGGCGTGCGCCGCCTGGGCGATCTCCTGGCCGCCGAGTTCGGCGTGGAGCACGTGTTCATCGACGTGCCGAACCCGATCTGACCGGCCGTCCGGCGCCCGGGACCGGCCGCCCGGCCTAAGAGGTCCATAAATCCTCGCATCGAGCGTCCGGAAACCCTTGCCGACCGTCCGGTCACCGGAGTACGGTTCACACAGCGTCAACATTCCCACCGAACAGGAGGGACGCTCCGATGGCAAATCACCTGACGCCGACCGAGCTGGCCGAAGAGTCCGGCCTCGAGCGGCGCGAAGTGATCTCGAAGTGCATGGAGCTCGGTGTGCCCATCTTCCAGGGCCGCATCGACAAGACGCTCTTCCTCGCCAGTCTGGCGAGCATCAAACAGAGCGCACTGGGCCAGGCACGGCCGACTGCGACGTAAACCGCCACCCCCCGGCGGACACGTCTCCAGGAAGGCGCGCCGAGGGCGCGCCTTCCTCGTTTCCCGCCCGCAACATAGAATCGCAACCGCCCGCCAGGGTCCTAACGACGAGGAGAGAGTGAATCCGATGGAGGCAGGGACGACGTCCACCACCGACTCGACGACGATCGCGGATCTGCTGCCCCGCGCAGCGCAGATGTACGCGGACAAGGTCGCGGTACGGCACAAGGTCGGTGAGGACTGGGTCGACGTCACGTTCGCCGAGGTCGGCGAGACGGTCTCCGAGATCGCACGCGGCCTCATCGATCTCGGGCTCCAGAAGGGCGACCGGGTCTCGCTCCTCTGCAACACGCGTCCCGAGTGGACCTACTCCTCGTTCGCGATCAGCAGCGCGGGCGGCGTCGTGGTGCCGATCTACCCCACGAACGCCCCCGAGGAGTGCGAGTGGGTCGCCGGCAACTCCGAATCGGTCGGCATCGTCTGCGAGGACGCCACCCAGATCGCAAAGATCCAGGAGGTCCGCGCGAACCTGCCGCAGCTGAAGTGGATCATCACGATCGACGCGGGCGGCGAGATCGCCGACGCGATCCTGCTCGACGAGATCCGCGCACGCGGCCGCGAGCGCGACGAGTCGGAACTGACCGCGCGCCGCGAGTCCGTCGGCCCGGACGACGGGTACACCTTCATCTACACCTCCGGCACGACCGGCCCGCCGAAGGGCTGCGTGCTGCTGCACCGCAACTACCGCTCGGTGCTCCACATGATCAACGAGCGCGGGCTGCTCGGGGCCGAGGGCGACATCGTCTACCTCTTCCTCCCGCTCGCCCACGCGTTCGCCCTGCTGATCCAGCTCGGCGCGGTGGACACCGGCACGACGGTCGCCTACTTCGGCGGCGACGCCAAGCAGATCATCCCCGAGCTCATGCAGGTGCACCCGACCTACCTGCCGTCGGTCCCGCGCATCTTCGAGAAGCTCTTCACGCTCGCCCAGGGCCAGATCCCGGCGCCGGTCATCGCGGCGATCAGCGACCTCGGCGGGAAGATCCAGGACCTCGAGCACCAGGGACAGCCGGTGCCGCAGGAGCTGCTCGACCGCTGGAACGCGCCGATCGAGGGCGACGAGCAGGGCCGCTCGCTCGCGCAGATCGCGCAGTTCGTCCAGGGCCTGTTCGGCGGCAACCTGCGCGAGGCCGTCACCGGCGCCGCGCCGATCGCCTCCGAGATCCTGCGCTTCTTCTACGGCGCTGGCGTCCCGGTCATGGAGGGGTACGGCATGACGGAGACGGCGACCGTCGCCACGACCTCCACCCCGACGCACCACAAGTTCGGCTCCGTCGGCCGCCCGCTCCCGGGCGTCGAGGTGAAGATCGCGCAGGACGGCGAGATCCTCATCAAGGGCGCGAACATCTTCAACGGCTACTGGAAGAACGACGACGCGAGCTTCGGCTCGATCGTCGACGGGTGGCTGCACACGGGTGACGTCGGCAAGGTGGACGACGACGGCTACGTCTTCATCACCGGCCGCAAGAAGGACATCATCATCACCGCGGGCGGCAAGAACCTGACGCCGGCGAACCTCGAGAACGACCTCAAGCAGACCCGCTGGGTCAGCCAGGCGGTCATGCACGGCGACCGCCGGCCCTTCCCGGTCATGCTCATCACGCTCGACGAGGAGGAGATGGTGCCGTGGGCGACGTCCCAGGGCATCGAGGACACCTCGCCGGCCGCGCTGGCCGTCCACCCGCAGGTCATCGCGCTGATCCAGGCCGAGCTCGACAAGGCCAACGAGAAGTACGCGCAGGTCGAGCAGGTGAAGAAGTTCTTCATCCTCGACCACGATCTCTCGCAGGAGACGGGAGAGCTGACGCCCACGCTCAAGGTCAAGCGCAACGTCGTCAACGAGAAGTACTCGGGCCGCTTCGACGCCCTCTACGAGGGCTGATCTGCAGGGCGGCGCGGCCAATCGGTCGCGCCGCCCGTACCCTGTTCAGACGTGAGGACGGATCCGACAGACAACGGCGGGCTCTTCGTCGCCCGCCGGCCGGGCACGAAGCCCATCAAGTATGACGAGGCGCCGACCCCCGGCACCCCGTTCGAGCAGCGCCGCGACCGGACGATCGCGGGCGGCATCCTCGCGGTGATGATCTTCATCAACCTGCTGTTCTGGGGCCCGATCCCCGTCGGCTGGCTGTGGGTCGTCTCGCACATCCCGTTCCTCGCCGAGCGCGTCTTCCTGGCCGTCGTCGTCGCCTTCCTCGGGATCCTCCTGACCCTCATGGCGGCGCTCATGCTGCTCAAGCAGCTCGACCGCGCCTGGGTGCTCGTGCGCCGCGCCGCGGGGGTCGACCAGCGCAGCGGCGTGATCGGCCCGGTGTTCGCCTACACCGCCCTGATCGGCGCGTCGCTGTTCGGTCTGTGGATGATCTTCGGCGGCGGCCTCGCCGACTCGCTGAACCCGCCGACCTGATGGGCCTGCTCGACCACTACAAGCAGTTCGAGGAGCTCTCGGACGAGGAGGTCAGCGCGCGCCTGCGCGAGGATGCCGACGAGCGGCGCCGCACCGCACTGGCGCGGGTCGACGACCTGGACCTCTCGCGCACCACCTGGCCGGACTATCCCGCCGTCGGGCGTCGTCAACGCCATCACCTTCGTCGCACGCGCCGGCCTGCACCGGTACACGGAGGGGTCGACCGAGCTGCGCGCCGAGCTGGCGCTCGCCCACGACGTCGAGCCCGAGCGCGTCGCGGTCGGCGACGGCGCGTCACAGCTGCTGGCCTCCGCCGCCCAGGCGCTGATGGAGGCCGGCGACGAGCTCGTCACGCCGTGGCCCTCCTACCCGCTCTACCCGATCATGGCGCGCCGCGCGCGCGGCACGTTCGTGCCGGTCCACGGGTTCACCGTCGACGCGATCCTCGCGGCGGTCAACGAGCGCACGCGCCTCGTCGTCCTGTGCAACCCGAACGACCCGACCGGCGAGCTGCTGCCCGTCCCCGAGCTGCGCCGCCTGCTCGAGGCCCTGCCCGAGCGCGTCGTGGTCCTGCTCGACGAGGCGCTGCGCGACTTCGTCGACGCCGAGGAGCGCGACGCCGCGCTGGCGCTGCTCGAGGACCACCCGCGCCTGATCGCCTTCCGCAGCTTCTCCAAGGCCTGGGGCCTTGCGGGGCTGCGCTGCGGCTACGCCGTCGGCGGACCGGGCGCCGAGCCCCTGATCGGCGAGCTGGGCCCGCCGCTCGGCATCAACGAGCTGGCCCAGGCCGGCGTGCTGGAGGCGCTGCGCCACGGCGGCCGCACGATCGAGCGGCGCACGCGGCGGGTCGCGACCGAGCGCTCGCGGCTGCTGGACGAGCTGCAGGAGCGCCCCGTCGAGGTGGTGCCCTCACAGGCCAACGTCCTGTGGATCTCGGCTGCCGCGATGGACGGCGCCGAGCTGGCGGCGCGGCTCGGGCGCCAGCGCGTGATCGTCCGCGCGGGCGGCCCGCTCGGCGACGCGCGGCATGTGCGCGTGGCGATCCAGGACAAGCTCGCGACGGACCGCTTCCTGCGGGCGCTCGAGCTCGCGCTCGAGCAGCGCTAGCTCGAGGCCTTCGTGGTGGCCGCGTCGTCCGCGGCCTCGTCGCTCTCGGACGCCGACTGGCGCAGGAGCGTGGTCGTCGTCTGCTCGAGGATGCGCCGCCAGGCCCGCGTCTTCTCCTTCTCGCGGGTGACGTGCTTGACGACCTTGCGCACGCGCGTGGCCGAGATCTCGATGCCGTGACGGCCGAGGACGTCGCGGTATGTGTCGTAGTCCTCCGCGAGCTTCAGCGTCACCGACTGGAAGCCGTGACGTGCGATCTCCACGCGCTTGGTGAAGTCCATGATCGACGTCTGGAACATCAGCTCGTCGTCGGGCTCGGGCTCGATCAGGAGGATGTCCACGTCGGGGTACTTCTGCTCCCAGTGCCGCGCCATCTCGTGCAGGCGCTGGTAGGCGAGGAGCTTGAACGTCTGGTACCCGATCTGGGCGAGGCCCATGTCGCTCACGTGGCGCGGCCGCGTGCCGAACGGGGTCGAGATCTCCTCCGTGAAGTCGTTCACGTAGGGGACGAGCGGGTTCACGACGATCACGAGCTTCGCGCCGGCGTGGACGGCGATGTCGACGTTCGTCGTGGAGATGATGCCGCCGTCGACGAGCTCGCGGTCGTGGACCTGGACGGGCTTGTAGACCATCGGCAGCGCGGTCGAGGCGCGGACCGCGCGCGAGATCGGCACGTCGTCCCACCCGTCGGCGCCGAAGACGATGCGCTCGCAGGTGTCGAGATCGGTCGCGGCGAGGTACAGCTCGTTCTCCAGCGCGCGGAAGTCGTCGGTGCGGTCGGGGTCCGAGAGGACGGTCCGCACGTAGGACTCGATGCCGGAGCCCGAGTAGAGGCCCGACGGCAGGTCCTCGGCGAGGCCCAGCGCGATGTCCATGGCGCTGACCTGACGCCACTGCGGGGCGAGGTCCTTTGCGAGCTTCGCCATGCGCCAGGGCAGCAGGGCTCCGGTCTTGGCGAACTCGAGCAGGTTGAGCCGCAGGACGGTCCCGACGTCGATGTCGCGGAACGGGGTCGGAACCTGCTGGTTGACGACCCGCATCATCTCCTCGGGGGTGATCCCGTTGGAGGCGAGCGCCGCGACGAACGACCCGGCGCTCGTGCCGACGTAGACGTCGAACTCGTTGATCGTGCGGTTCACCGCCAGGAGGTCGAGCGCGCGCAGGGCGCCGATCTCGTAGACCCCGCCGGTGAAGCCGCCGCCGCCGAGGACGAGGGCCGTCTTGCTGCGGCGCGGGCCGCGACGGCGCGCACGCGGAGCCGCGCGCTTGGTGGCGCGTCCCTGCGCCTGGTCGAGATTGACGACCTTCCCCACATCGCGGAGTCTACGGCCCGGCCCGGCCGTGCGGGTCCGCCCTTTCCCGCATACCGATGCGGTGTTGGGCGTGGACCTGCGCGAAACACCGCGATGCCCCGGTACCGTTGCCGGCCGTGCGGCCCCCCCGACGCCTCACCGCCGCCATTCTTGGCGCGCTCACGCTCCTGCTCGTGCTGGCACCGGCGAGCCCGGCGCTCGACGCCTCCGCCGTTCGCGGATCGCTCGCGCGCGCCGTCGCCGCCGCCGGGGCGACCCACACGAGCGCGCTCGCGGTCGACCTGACGACCGGGACGACGCTGTACGAGCGCGGCGCCGACGCGCGGCGGATCCCGGCATCGGTCGAGAAGCTCTTCACCACCGCGACGGCGCTGCGCCGCTACGGGCCGGATGCGCGGCTCGCGACGACCGTGGTCCTCGACGGCGACCTGGACGCCGAGGGACGGCTCGACGGGGACCTCGTGCTCGTCGGCGGCGGCGACCCGACGCTCGACCGCTCGGGCATCGCCCGCCTCGCACGGCAGGTCCGTGACTCGGGCGTGCGGCGCGTGAGCGGCTCGGTCCTGGGCGACGAGTCCTGGCTGGACACCGCCCGCGGCGGCCCGCGGACGGGCGGGGCCTACGACTCGGACATGGGCGGCGTCCTCGGGGCGCTGACGCTCAACCGCGGCTGGTCGGCGCGCCCGGGCGGCCCGGCGCTCGCCGCCGCCCGTGCGCTGGTGCGCTCGCTGCGCAGCCGGGGCGTGCGCGTGAGCGGCCGCACGGCGGTGGGCAGGCCGTCGGTCGCCACGGCGCCGATCGCCGCCGTCCGGTCGGTCACCATGGACCGCCTGGCGCGGGCGATCAACGTCCCGTCGGACAACTTCGCCGCCGAGGTCCTCCTGAAGGACCTCGGCGCGGCATTCGGGCGGTCCGGCAGCACCGCGCAGGGCGCCGAGGTGGTGCGGCGCACGATGGACGGCCTCGGCGTCGCGCGCCGCGCCGTGGCGGACGGCTCGGGCCTCTCGCGTGCCAATCGCGTGAGCGCACGCCAGGTGGTCGGGCTCTTGAAGGCGATGCGCGACACCGACGAGGCCGAGGCCTTCGAGTCCTCCCTCGCCGTCGCGGGGCGGACCGGGACGCTCCGCAGGCGCCTGCGCGGCACGGCCGCCGCCGGCGCCTGCCGCGGCAAGACCGGCACGCTGAACGGCGTCAGCAGCCTCGCCGGGCTGTGCAGCACGCGGGACGGCCACACCGTCGCGTTCGCCCTGCTGATGAACGGCGTCGCCATCTGGCGGGCGCATCTCCAGCAGGACCGCATCGCCACCGCGCTCGCCTCCTACCGGACGAGCCTGGCGACCAAGCGCATTCCGAGCCCGTAGCGACTAGTCCGCCGGACGGAGGAGCTCCAGGAGCCCCGCCTCGTCGAGCACCGCCACGTCGAGGCGCTCGGCCTTCTCGAGCTTCGACCCCGGGCTGTCCCCGGCGACGACGAAGTCGGTCTTCTTCGACACCGACGAGGTGACGCGGCCGCCGGCGGCCATGATCCGCTCGGTCGCCTGCTCGCGGGTGAGGTCCGGCAGCGTGCCGGTGAGGACGAACGTCCTGCCGGAGAGGTGCCCGTCGCCGGGCGGCGGCCCCTCCTCCTCGAGCTGCAGGCCGGCGGCGCGCAGCCGCTCGATCAGCGCCCGCATCCGCTCGTCGGCGAGCTGCCCGGCGATGAGCGCGGCGACGATCGGGCCGATGCCGGGCGTCTCCTCGATCTGCTCGGGCGTGGCGGCGAGCAGCGCGTCGATCGTGCGGAAGCGCTGGGCGAGACTGCGGCCCGTCACTTCGCCGACGCCCTCGATCCCGAGCGCGAACAGGACACGGGCGAACGGCCGCTGCCGCGAGGCGGCGATGCCGTCCACGAGCCGCGTCGCCGACACCTCCCCCATGCCCTCGAGCTCGACGAGCTGCTCGGGCGTCAGCGCGTAGAAGTCGGCCGCGTCCGTCACGAGATCGGCGTCCATGAGGGCGGAGACCTGCTTCTCGCCGAGCCCCTCGATGTCCATCGCCCCGCGCGTGGCGAAGTGCTTGAGCAGCTGCCAGCGGCGGCCTGCGCAGTCGCGGTTCGGGCACTTCGTGAACACCGAGCCCTCGGTCTTCACCGTCTCGGTTCCGCAGACCGGGCAGTGGCGGGCGGCTGCGGCGGCGCGGCGCGGTCCGCGCGCTCGACGACGTGCGGCGCCGGCGAGACGACCTGCGGGATCACGTCGCCCGCGCGCAGGACGATCACCTCGTCGCCCACGCGCAGGTCCTTGCGCGCGAGGTCCTCCTCGTTGTGCAGCGTCGCGAGCTTCACCGTCACGCCGCCGACGTGGACGGGCTCGAGCACCGCGTAGGGGTGCAGGTCGCCGAACTTGCCGGGGTTCCACTGGATGTCGAGGAGCGTCGTGAGCTTCGTCGTCGGCGGGAACTTCCAGGCGATCGCCCAGCGCGGATCGCGGCCGACGACGCCCAGGCGCCGCTGCAGCTCGGTGTCGTCGACCTTGATCACGACGCCGTCGATCTCGAAGTCCAGGGCGCCGCGCCGTGCCTGCCAGTCCAGGCAGCGCTCGACGACCTCGTCCTCGGTCTCGAGGCGCACGATGTCGCGGTTGACGGGGAAGCCGCGCTCGCGCAGCCAGTCGAGCGCCTCCGACTGCGAGGTGAGCTTCAGCCCGTCCGCGACGCCGACGCCGTAGGCCCAGAAGGAGAGCGGGCGCTCGGCGGTGAGCTTGGGATCGAGCTGGCGGATCGTGCCGGCCGCCGAGTTGCGCGGGTTCATGAACGTCGACTCGCCGGCGGCCGCGCGCCGCTCGTTGAGCGCGGCGAAGTCCGCGAGCGTCATGTAGACCTCGCCGCGCACCTCCACGAGCGGCGGCGCGCCCGTCGATCCGCAGCGGGATCGCGCCGATCGTGCGCAGGTTGTGCGTGACGTCCTCGCCGACCTCGCCGTTGCCGCGGGTGGCGCCGCGCTCGAGCACGCCGTCGCGGTAGAGCAGCGACATCGCCAGGCCGTCGATCTTCGGCTCGCAGACGTAGCGGAACGCCGGGTCCTCGATGCCCTCGCGCGCCAGATGCGTGCGCATCCGCTGCACCCAGGCGCGCAGCTCCTCCGCGCTGCGCGCGTTGGCGAGCGAGAGCATCGGCTCGCGGGTGCGTGACCTTCGTCGAGCGCGGAGATCGGCTCCCCGCCCGTGCGCTGCGTCGGCGAGTCCGGGCGTCAGCAGCTCCGGGTGCTCGGCCTCCAGCGCCCGCAGCTCGTCGAGCAGGGCGTCGTAGGCGTCGTCCTCGAGCTCGGGGTCGTCGAGGACGTAGTAGCGGTGTCCGTGGTGGTGGAGCTGCTCGCGCAGTTCGGCGGCACGGGCGACCTGGGCCTTCGTCGCCTTCGCGCTCACCGCAGCTCGCGGGCCGCCGGGGCGAGCAGCCGCGTCAGGTCGTGGGCCTCGAGCGCGTCGAGGCTGTCGACGTCCGTCAGGTCGAAGTGCACGGGCGTGACCGAGATGTGCCCGCCGGCGACGGCCGCGAGGTCCGTCCCGGGCTCCTCGTGCCAGCCCGGGTCGGCGCCGTAGATCCAGAAGCGCCGGCGCCCCTCGCCGGCGTCCTCGTGGAGCTGCAGCTCGTCGTTGTAGATCCGCTTGCCCAGCCGCGTCACCTCGACGCCGTGCGGGTGGTCGCCCGGGACGTTGATGTTCAGCAGCGTCCCGCGCGGCAGCGGGACGTCGTCGAGCTCGGCCGACGACCCGCGCGGTGAACTCGGCCGCGACGTCGAAGCTGAAGCTGCGGCCGAAGCGGAAGTCCATCTCGCGGTCGGTCGACTGCTGCGAGACGGCGATCGCCGGGATGCCCGAGGATGATGCCCTCGAACGCCGCCGCGACCGTGCCCGAGTAGGTGACGTCGTCGCCCATGTTGGAGCCGTGGTTGATGCCGGCGACGATGAGCTGCGGCTCGAAGTCCTCGACCAGGCGCAGCTGGCCGAAGCGCACGCAGTCCACCGGGGTGCCGTCGGTGGCGTAGCCGGTCGTCCCGTCCTCGAACGTCGTCTCCTGGACCCACAGCGGCTTGCGCGTGGTGATCATGCGCGCCATCGCCGAGCGGTTCCCGTCCGGCGCGATCACGAGCAGGCGGATGTCGGGGACGGCCGCCAGCGCGCGCCGCAGCGCGAGCAGGCCCTCGGCGTCGATGCCGTCGTCGTTCGTGAGCAGGACGTTCATACGCGCCTCATCATCCTACGAGCAGGGTCGCACGGGCTCGGGATGAGCTGACGCCGAGGAGGCGCACGTCAGCCGTAGCGCACGCCGGTGAGGTAGAGCCCGTGCGGCGGCGCCGTCGGGCCGGCCTCGCGCCGGTGGGCGCCCTGCAGCAGCGCGGCGAAGTCCTCGAGCGGGCGCCGGCCGCCTGCGACCTGCAGCATCGTGCCGACGAGGACGCGGTTCATGTGGCGCATGAAGGTGTCCGCCTCGATCTCGAACGCGAGCAGATCGCCGTCCTGCGTCCAGCGCGCCGAGGCCACGTCGCGGTCGAACCGCACGTGGTAGGTCTCGGTCGGCGTGAACGCCGTGAAGTCGTGCGTGCCGGGCAGCAGTGCCGCACACGCGTGCAACAGGTCGCGGTCGAGGCGATGGGGCCACCACAGCGCCCGGCCCGCCTCGAACGGCGAGCGGATCCGCGTATGAACGACCCGATAGCGGTACGACCGCGCCAGGGCATCCCGACGCGCATCAAACCCCTCACGAGCCTCCTCACAGGCCAGAACGGCGACATCGGCCCCGATCAGCGCGTTCAGCGCCTCAGCACGCACCACAGGGCCCTCATACGACGCGACCTGCCCCGTCGCATGAACACCCCGATCCGTCCGCCCGGCAACCGTCAGCGGCACCTCACGCTGAAGGATGCGCCCCAGCGCCCCCTCGATCTCCTCCTGCACCGTCCGCTGCCCAGGCTGCCGAGCCCAGCCATAGAAGCCAGAGCCGTCATAGGCGATGTCCAGGCGAGAGGTCACGCGTGCCGGAGACTAGGGCCGCAACGACGACGGCCGCCCGGAGGCGGCCGTCGGAAAGGCTGGTGGATCGCTCGGCTAGACCAGCTCGAGGTAGACCATCTCGGTCGAGTCACTCCGGCGCGGGCCGAGCTTGAGGATGCGGGTGTAGCCGCCGGGACGATCCGCGTAGCGCGGAGCGACCTCCTCGAAGAGCTTGTGCACCGCGAACTTGTCCTGCCCGAGGGCGGACAGCGCCTGGCGCCGCGCGTGCAGGTCGCCGCGCTTGGCGAGCGTGATCAGCTGCTCGATCTCCGGCTTGACGGCCTTGGCCTTCGCCTCGCTCGTCTTGATGCGCTCGTGCTCGATGACCTCCTTGCAGAGGTTGCGGAGCAGCGCCTTGCGATGCGAGGCGGTGCGGCTGAGCTTGTGACGGGTCTTCTGGTGGCGCATGGCTCGTTCTCGTTAATCCTGACGGAGATCGAGACCGCGCGCGTGGAGCGTCTCGATGACCTCGTCGATCGACTTCTTGCCGAAGTTGGGGATCGCGTTGAGCTCGGCCTCGGACTTGGAGACGAGATCGCCGATCGTCTGGATGCCGGCGCGCTTGAGGCAGTTGTACGAGCGCACGCCGAGCTCGAGCTCCTCGATGAGGATGTCGTCCATCGGGCCGCCGCCGACTGCCGCGGAGGCGCCGTTGACGACGCCGCCGACGCCCATGACCTGGGGCTCGAGCTGGCCGCCGGGGCCGGCGCGCAGCTCCTCGATCCGGTCGGCGTCGGTGAAGATCGCGAGCTGGGAGATCAGGATCTCCGAGGCCTCGCGCAGCGCCGCCTGCGGGTCGATCGAGCCGTCGGTCTCGATGTCGAGGGTGAGCTTGTCGTAGTCGGTGCGCTGACCGACGCGGGCCTGCTCGACGGAGTAGGCGACGCGGCGGACCGGCGAGAAGATCGAGTCGATCGGGATGACGCCGATCGGCTGGTCGGCCGTCTTGTTCTCCTCGGCCGGGCGGTAGCCGCGGCCACGGCCGATCGTGAGGTACAGCTCGAGCTTGGTCTTCTTCTCGAGCGTGGCGATGTGCACGTCGGGGTTGAGGATCTCGACGCCCGCGGGCAGGTCGATGTCCTTCGCGGTGATCTCACCGGGACCGCTGACGACGAGCGGGGCCTCGACCTCGGTCGCGTCGGAGTGCATGCGGCAGACGATGCCCTTGAGGTTCAGGACGATGTCGGTGACGTCCTCCTTGACGCCCTTGATCGTCGAGAACTCGTGGGCGACGCCCTCGATGCGCACGCTCGTGACGGCGGCGCCGGCGAGCGAGCTGAGGCAGCACGCGCCGGAGCGAGTTGCCGAACGTGTAGCCGAAACCGCGGTCCAGCGGCTCGATGACGAACGAGCCGCGGTTGTCGTCAACCTGCTCGTTGCTGATGCGGGGGATCTGGAAGTCGAGCATCGGGCGTGTCTGTCCTTCGTCGTGATCGGTCCGGCGGCGGGGCGAGCCGCCGGCTGGGCGCCGCACTCCGCCGGGATCGGCGGCGCGGATCGCCGGAACTACTTCGAGTACAGCTCGACGATGAGCTGTTCCTGCACCGGCGTCGTGATCTCACGACGCTCGGGCTTGCGCAGGACCTTCGCCGTGAGCGAGTCGTGGTCCGCCTGCAGCCATGCCGGCACCTGTGCGGTGAGCTCGGTGGCCTCGCGGATCAGCGGCTCGGCCGGGCTCTCGGCCTTCAGGGCGACGATGTCGCCCTCGCGCACCTGATAGCTGGGGATGTCGACGCGGCGGCCGTTGACCGTCCAGTGGCCGTGGCGGACCATCTGGCGGGCCTGGCGGCGCGATGCGGCGAAGCCGAGGCGCACGAGGACGTTGTCCAGGCGGCGCTCGAGGAGCGTCAGGAGGTTCTCACCCGTGATGCCCTGCTGGCGGCTGGCCTTGTCGTAGTAGCGGCGGAACTGGCTCTCGAGGACGCCGTAGTAGCGCCGGGCCTTCTGCTTCTCGCGCAGCTGCACGCGGTACTCGCTCTGCTTCTGGCGGCCACGTCCGTGGTCGCCCGGCGGGTACGCGCGGCGCTCGAAGCCGCACTTGTCGGTCAGGCAGCGCTCACCCTTGAGGAAGAGCTTCTGCCCTTCGCGGCGGCACTGCTTGCACTGGGGGCTGGTGTCTCGAGCCATGGAAAGTCCTCAGACGCGGCGCCGCTTGCGGGGGCGGCAGCCGTTGTGGGCCTGCGGGGTGACGTCGCGCACGCTGGTGACCTCCAGGCCGGCGGCCTGGAGCGAGCGGATCGCCGTCTCGCGCCCGGAGCCCGGGCCCTTGACGTAGACGTCGACCTTCTGAAGTCCCTGCTCGATGCCCTTGCGAGCCGCCGCGTCGGCGGTCACCTGGGCGGCGAAGGGCGTGGACTTGCGGGAGCCCTTGAAGCCGGCACCGCCGGCGGACTCCCACGCGATCACGTTGCCCTCGCGATCGGTCAGGGACACGATCGTGTTGTTGAAGCTCGTCTTGATGTGGGCCTGGCCGAGCGGGATGTTCTTCTTCGGCTTGCGGCGGCCGCGTGTGGGGCGCTTGGGGGCGGGCATGCAGGCTCCTCGCTACTTCTTGCCGGGCTTCTTCTTGCCCGCGACCTGCATGCGCTTGGGTCCCTTGCGCGTGCGGGCGTTGGTCTTGGTCTTCTGACCGCGGACCGGGAGGCCGCGGCGATGGCGCAGGCCGCGGTAGCAGCCGATCTCCATCAGGCGCTTGACGTTCTGGGAGCGCTCGCGGCGCAGGTCGCCCTCGACGGTGAGGTCGCGCTCGACCAGGTCGCGCAGCTTGACGACCTCGTCCTCGGTCAGATCGCGGACGAGCGTGTCCGGATTGACGCCGGCCTCGGCGAGCAGCTTGTTCGACGTGGCGCGGCCGATGCCGTACACGTACGTGAGACCGATCTCAGCGCGCTTGTTGAGGGGCATGTTGACCCCGGCGATACGAGCCATCTAGCCGATCACCCCTGACGCTGCTTGTGGCGCGGGTTCGAGCAGATCACCAGGACGGCGCCATGGCGCCGGATGATCTTGCACTTTTCGCACATCGGCTTGACCGACGGTCGTACCTTCATCGTTCCTTCTTCGTCGAGTGACCGGCGATCGGCTCTGGCTGCCGCAGGAGGCCGCCGCTACCTTTCGCGGACGCGAGCACACCGCAAGACGCGGGCGCGCGGACAGAACACACTAGCAAAGCACCGTTCACGGACGCCCCTCAGCGGAGAGCGCCGGGCCGTCGGCCGCCTCACCCTCGGGCAGGTGCCAGGGAGTGAGGATCCGCGGGCCCGTCGGCGGTGATCGCGACCGTGAACTCGAAATGGGCGGCCAGCGAGCCGTCCTGGGAGAAGATCGCCCAGCCGTCGTCGCCCATCCGGACCATGTGGCGGCCGGCGGTGACCATCGGCTCGATGGCGAGGACCATGCCCTCCTCGAGCAGCGGGCCGCGGCCGGGCTCGCCGAAGTTCGGGATCTGCGGGTCCTCGTGCATCTCGCGCCCGATGCCGTGGCCGACGAGCGAGCGCACGACCGAGAGGCCGGCCTCCTCGACGCGGGACTGCACGGCCCACGAGATGTCGCCCAGGCGCCCGCCGGGCTGCGCGGCCTCGACGGCGTCGAACAGCGAGGCCTCGGTGACCTCCAGCAGCTTCTCGGCGACGGGGCTGACCGGGCCGACCGCGAACGTGCGGGCGCCGTCGGCGACCCAGCCGTCGAGCGTGACGCCGATGTCGACCGAGATGATGTCGCCGCGCTGCAGGCGGTAGTTGCCGGGGATCCCGTGCACGACCATCGCGTTCGGCGAGGCGCAGATCGACCCCGGGAAGCCGCGGTAGCCCTTGAAGGAGGGCACGCCGCCCTGCGAGCGGATGAACTTCTCGACGGCCTCGTCGAGCTCCCGGTGGTGACGCCCTCGCGGATCTTGGACTCGACCAGGCGCATCGTCCGGGCGTGGACGGCCCCGGCTGCGGCCATCTTCTCGATCTCCGCGGGAGTCTTCTTGATGATCACGCGCCCGCGCCTCAGACGTCGGCTTCGAGCTTCAGCGTGGCGATCGTCGCGCGGACGTGCTCGTGCACCTCGGCCGGCGGGCGCGTGCCGTCGAAGCGGTGCAGCAGGCCCCGCTCCTCGTAGTGGGCGATCAGCGGCGCGGTCTGCTCGTGGTAGACGTCGAGGCGCTTGCGGACGGTCTCGGGCCTGTCGTCGTCGCGCTGGATGAGGTCGGCGCCGTCGGCGTCGTCCTTGCCCTCGACCTTCGGCGGGTCGAAGTCGACGTGGTAGACGCGGCCGGAGACCGGGCCGACGCGGCGGCCGGAGATGCGGCGGATGATCTCCTCGTCGGGCGCGTCGATGAGGAGCACGCCGGTCAGGTCGCGGCCCGCGTCGCTCGAGCGCGACGTCGAGCGCCTCGGCCTGGCCGATCGTGCGCGGGAAGCCGTCGAGCAGGAAGCCGTCGCGGGCGTCGTCCGCCGTGCAGGCGGTCGACGATGACGCCGATGATCACCTCGTCGGGGACGAGGTCGCCGGCGTCCATGAACGCCTTGGCCTGCGCACCGAGCGGCGTGCCGTCGGCGACGGCCTGGCGCAGCATGTCGCCGGTCGCGATGTACGGCGAGGTCGAAGTCCTCGCGGATGCGCTCGGCCTGGGTGCCCTTGCCGGCGCCGGGCGGTCCGAGCAGGATGAGGTTGAGCTCAGCCACGCGTCACTTCAGGAAGCCCTCGTAGTTGCGCATCATCAGCTGCGCCTCGAGCTGCTTCATCGTGTCCAGCGCCACGCCGACGACGATCAGCAGCGAGGTGCCGCCGAAGAAGAAGTTCGCCGAGGTCTGGTTGATGAGGATCGTCGGGAGCGCCGCGACGGCCGCGAGGTACAGGGCGCCCGGGAACGTCAGGCGCGCGAGGATGCGGTCGAGGAACTCCGCCGTCGGGCGCCCGGGGCGCACCCCCGGGATGAACCCGCCGTACTTCTTCAGGTTGTCCGCCTGGTCCACCGGGTTGAACGTGACCGCGGTGTAGAAGTACGTGAAGAGGATGATGAAGACCGTCTCGCCGACGATGTAGGCGCGTCCGACGGGACTGAAGAAGTTCGAGAGGTCCTGGGCCCACGGCTGCTGGATCAGCTGGCCGACGGTGGGCGGGAACGCCATGATCGACGCGGCGAAGATGACCGGGATGACGCCGGCCATGTTCACGCGCAGCGGCAGGTAGGTCTGGCCGCCGCCGCTCATGCGCCGCCCGATGACGCGCTTGGCGTACTGGACCGGGATCCGGCGCTGGCCCTCCTGGATGAACACGACCGCCGCGATCACCGCGAGCGCCAGGAACGGCATCATGACCTTGAAGACCGGGTCGGGGTTCGTCCACCAGGCCTGGATGCCGTTCGGCAGGCCGGCGACGATCGACGCGAAGATCATCAGCGAGATGCCGTTGCCGATGCCGTGCTGGGTGATCAGCTCGCCGAGCCACATGACGAGCACGCAGCCGGTGGTCAGCACGAGCACGATCATGAAGACCGTGCCGACGTTGAAGTTGTCGATGATCTCCTGGCCGGCGGCGGGCTGGAAGGAGCGGAAGAGGAAGACGTAGCCGATCGCCTGCGCGAACGCGAGGCCGACGGTCAGGTAGCGCGTGTACTGCGTGATCCGCTGCTGCCCGACCTCGCCCTCCTTGGAGAGCTTCTCCAGCGAGGGCACGACGACGGTCAGCAGCTGCAGGATGATCGACGCCGTGATGTAGGGCATGATCCCGAGCGCGAAGACGGCGATCCGGGACAGGCCGCCGCCGCTGAACGTGTTCAGCAGGTTGAGGATGCCCGCCGCCGCCGAACTGCTCCTGGACCGTGTTGACGGCCTCGACGTCGACGCCCGGCACCGGGATGTGGGCGCCGAGCCGGTAGATCGCCAGGAGCGCCGCCGTGAAGAGCAGCTTCTTGCGGATCTCCGCGACGGTGAATGCGCTGAGGATCGTGGCGACCATGCGGTGATCCGGCTCCGTGCGGCTAGGACTCGACGACGACGCAGGTGCCGCCGGCGGCCTCGATCGCCTCGCGGGCCTTGCCGCTGAAGGCGTGGGCCTGCACGGTCAGCGGCTTGGAGATCTCGCCCTTGGCGAGGATCTTCACCGGGATGCCCTTGCGCTTGGCGAGGTTGGCCTTGGCGAGCAGCTCGACGGTGACCTCGGCGCCGGAGTCGAAGCGCGTCTCGAGGTCGCCCGAGGTTGACCGCCTGCGTGTGCGTGCGGAAGGGCTCGAACGGCATCGACTTCTTCATGTGCGGGCCGCGCAGCTTGCGCATCCGCATGTGGATCGGCATCTGGCCGCCCTCGAACCGCGCGCGGTCCTTGGCGCCCGAGCGCGAGCCGGCGCCCTTGTGGCCGCGGCCGGACGTCTTGCCGTGGCCGGAGCCGTGCGCCGCGGCCGACGCGCTTGCGCGGCCGGCGGCTGCCCGGGGCGGGCTGCAGGTTGTGCAGGCCGATGATCTCCGAGTTCTCGGACTCTTCGGGCTTCTTCGGGGCGGGGCTCACGACTGGTCCTCCTCGACGACCACCAGGTGGCGGACGGTGTGGATCATGCCACGGGACTGCGGGGTGTCGCGCACCTCGACCGTCTGGCCGATGCGGCGCAGGCCGAGCGAGCGCAGCGTGTCCAGCTGGTTCTGCTTGGAGCCGTTGCGCGACTTGACCTGGGTGACCTTCAGCGCCATCACGCCGTCACCTCCTGCTCGGCCTCGGGCGCCGCCTCGGTGGTCTCGTCGGCCGGCGCGTCGGCGGCGATCGTCTCGCCCTGCTCGCGCGCGGAGCTGACGCCGAGGACCTCGTTGATCGACAGCCCGCGGATCGCGGCGACCTCGCGCGGGCGTGCGCAGGGCCTCGAGACCGGCGACGGTCGCCTTGACGAGGTTGATCGGGTTCTGGGAGCCGAGGCTCTTGCTGAGGATGTCGTGGATGCCGGCGAGCTCGAGCACCGCGCGCACGCCGCCGCCGGCGATGACGCCGGTACCGGGGGATGCGGGCTTGAGGAACACGCGGCTGGAGCCGTAGACGCCGGTCAGCTGATGCGTGATCGTCTGACCGTGCTTGGGCACGCGGATCAGGTTCTTCTTCGCCTGCTCGACGCCCTTCTGGATCGCCACGGGGACCTCGTTGGCCTTGCCGTAGCCGACGCCGACGACGTCCTTCTCGTCGCCGACGACGACGAGCGCGGTGAAGGAGAAGCGCCGGCCGCCCTTGACGACCTTGGCGACGCGGTTGATCTCGACGACCCGCTCCTGGAGGTCCAGGCCTGCGGGGCTGACGGTGCGATCGATGGCCATGCTCTTGCTGCTCTCTTCCTAGACGGCGAGTCCGCCCTCGCGGACTCCCTCGGCGAACGCCTTGACGCGGCCGTGGTAGCGGTAGCCGCCGCGATCGAACACGGCGGACTCGATGCCCGCGGCCTGCGCGCGCTCGGCCAGGCGCTTGCCCAGCGCCGTCGGCCTGCTCCATCGGAGCGAGCCCGCGGACGTCGGCCTCGGTCCACGACACGGCGGCGAGCGTGCTCCCCGCGGCGTCGTCGATGAGCTGCGCGGCGATGCCGCGGTTGGAACGGAACACCGAGATGCGCGGCCGCTCGGCCGTGCCGGTGATCTTGGCCCGCACGCGCCGGCGGCGGCGCAGGCGCTGCTGGGGCTTCGTTGCGACGCTCATGCGCGCTTCCCGACCTTCCGGGCGACGTACTCGCCCTCGTAGCGGATGCCCTTGCCCTTGTAGGGCTCCGGCGGACGCTGCTTGCGGATGTTGGCGGCGACCTCGCCGACCATCTGCTTGGAGATGCCCCGGACGATGACGCGCGTGGGCTGCGGCACCTCGAACTCGATGCCCTCGGGGGCGTCGATCGAGACCGGGTGCGAGTAGCCGAGCGCCAGCTCGAGGTTCTTGCCCTTGAGCGCGGCGCGGTAGCCGACGCCCTGGATCTCCAGCGTCTTCTCGTAGCCGTTCGTGACGCCCTCGACCATGTTGAAGACGAGCGAGCGCGTCAGCCCGTGCAGGGCGCGGTGCTCGCCGCGGTCGGTGGGGCGCTCGACGGTCAGGGTCTCGCCGTCCTGCTGGACGGTCATGTCGCGCGAGATGCGCTCGCTGAGCTCGCCCTTGGGGCCCTTGACCGTCACGAGCTCCGGCTCGATCTTGATCTCGACGCCCGCGGGGACGGTGATGGGCTTGCGGCCGATACGGGACATGGCGGCTACCAGACGAACGCCACGACCTCGCCGCCGACACCCGCTGCGCGGGCCTCGTGGCCGGTCATGACGCCGCTCGACGTGGACATGATGGTGGTCCCCATGCCGCCCTGGACCTTCGGGATGCCGCCGGCGTGCACGTAGTACCGCTGGCCGGGGCGCGAGGCGCGCTTGAGGCCGGCGATCGCGCTCGAGCGGTCCTCGCCGTACTTCAGCTGCACGCGCAGGATCTGCCCGGGACTCTCGGCGGGGTCCTCGACCTCGTAGCCGGAGATGTAGCCCTGCTCCTGGAGGATGCGGGCCATCTCGCGCTTGAGGCCGGAGGCGGGGATCTCGACGACGTCGTGCTGCGCGGTGATGCCGTTGCGCACCCGCGTCAGGAAGTCGGCGATGGGATCGGTCATCGACATGCGATCACCAGCTGCTCTTGGTCATGCCGGGGATGTAGCCGTTGTGCGCGAGCTCGCGCAGGCAGATCCGGCAGACGCCGAACTTGCGGTAGACGGCACGCGAGCGGCCGCAGCGGCGGCAGCGCGAGTAGTCCCGGGTCTTGTACTTGGAAGGGCGCGACGCCTTGACGCGCAGGGAGGTCTTGGCCATCCGGTTACTGCTCCTCGGAAGTCGTCTGCTGGCCGGGGCGGCCCTCGTGAACGAAGGGCATGCCGAACAGCTCGAGCAGGGCGAAGCCCTCCTCGTCGGTCTTGGCACTCGTCGTGATCGTGACGTCGAGGCCGCGCACGGCGTCCACGTTGTCGTAGTCGATCTCGGGGAAGATGATCTGCTCGCGCACGCCGATCGTGTAGTTGCCGCGGCCGTCGAGCTTCGCCGGCAGGCCGCGGAAGTCGCGGATGCGCGGGATCGCGATCGACATCAGGCGATCGAGGAACTCGTAGGCGCGCTCACCGCGCAGCGTGACGGCGACGCCGACGGGCATGCCCTCGCGCAGCTTGAACGCGGCGATCGACTTGCGGGCGCGGCGGACGTTCGGCTTCTGGCCGGCGATCTGCGCCGAGCTGCTCGGCGGCGGCGTCGAGGACCTTGGAGTCCTGCTTGCCGTCGCCGACGCCCATGTTGACCGTGATCTTCTCGATCTTGGGCGCCTGCATGACGGTCGTGTAGCCGAACTTCTCCACGAGCGCGGGGCGGATCTCGTCGAGGTAGCGCTGCTTGAGGCGGGCTGGTGTCTGAGTGGTGGCCATGATGATCAGTCGAGCTTCGTCCCGGACCGCTTGGTCACGCGGTTGCGCACGCCGTCCTCACGGACGACGCCGACGCGCGTGTGCTTCTTGTCCTTGGGATCGACGAGCATGACGTTGCTGATGTGGATGGGGCCTTCCTTCTCGATGACGCCGCCGATCGTCTCGGCGCGGTCGGCGCCCTGGACCTGCGTCGGGCGCTGGTGGCGCTTGACGATGTTCAGGCCCTCCACGTAGACCTTCGACTTCTTCGGGTCCACGCGCATGACGCGACCGGTCTTGCCCCGGTCCTTGCCGCTGATGACGACGACCTCGTCGTCGCGGCGGATGCGAACACCCATGCTAGAGCACCTCCGGAGCGAGGCTGACGATCTTCATGAAGTTGCGGTCGCGCAGCTCGCGCGCGACGGGCCCGAAGATGCGGGTCCCGCGCGGGTTGTTCTGCGCGTCGATGATCACGGCGGCGTTCTCGTCGAAGGCGATGTACGTGCCGTCGTCGCGGCCGAACTCCTTCTTCGTCCGCACGACGACGGCCTTGACGACCTCGCCCTTCTTGACGGTGCCCTGCGGGGCGGCCGTCTTGACGGTCGCGGTGATCACGTCGCCGACGCCGGCGTAGCGGCGGCGCGAGCCGCCCTGCACGCGGATGCAGAGGATCTCGCGGGCGCCCGTGTTGTCGGCGACCTTGAGGCGTGTCTCGTTCTGGATCACTTGGCACGCTCCAGGACCTCGTCGAGACGCCAGCGCTTGGTGCGCGACATCGGGCGGCACTCGATCACGCGGACGGTGTCGCCCTCGCGCGCGTCGTTGCGCTCGTCGTGCACGTGCAGCTTGCGCGTCGAGCGCACGATCTTCTGGTAGCGCGGGTGCCGCTTGGCGCTGTCGATGACGACGGTGAAGGTCTTGTCGCCCTTGGCGGAGAACACGATGCCCTGGCGCACCTGCGGGGTGCCCGGGGTGTGCTCCGGCGTCGGGGTGCCCTCGCCCTTGCCCTTCGGCGGCGGCCTTCTCGCGCTCCTGCTTGCGGCGGCGCGAGCGCGCGGCGTTCGCGGCGGTGCGCTGCGAACGGCGCTCGGCCTGGCGCTCCTCGGCGGTGCGGGTCGGACGCGCCTCGGTGTGCGTCGAGCGCTCGCGGCGGCGGCGCTCCTTGGAGGACAGCACCTCCTCGGGCTCGGCCGGCTCGGCGTCCTCGGCGGGAGCCTCCTCGGCGACCGGCTCGTCGGCGGCCTCTTCGGCGACCGGCTCCTCGGCAGCGGGCTCCTCGGCGACGGGCTCGTCGGCCGCGGGCGCCTCGGCGGGTGCCTCGTCGGCGACGGGCGCCTCGGCGGCCGGCTGCTCCTCGGGCGTGTCCTGAATCTCTGTGGTCTCGTCGTCAGCCATGTCAGCCATTGCTCTCGATGTCGATGCCGCGCTCACGCGCGACGGTCAGCGCCCGGGCCAGGTCGCGCTTGGCGGCCCCGATCCCGGCGGTGTTCTCCAGCTCGCCGGTCGCGAGCTGGAAGCGCAGCCCGAAGATCTCCTTGCGGGCCGTGGTGATGTGCTCGGCGAGCTCCTCGTCCGGGAGATCGCGCAGGTCCTTGGCGGTGGTGGCCATCAGGTGTCCTCCCGCGTGACGAACTTCGTCTTGACGGGCAGCTTGCGGCCGGCGAGGCGCATGGCCTCACGGGCCAGGTCCTCCGGCACGCCCGACAGCTCGAACATGACGCGGCCCGGCTTGACGACCGCGACCCAGCCCTCCGGGTTGCCCTTGCCGGAGCCCATGCGGGTCTCGGCCGGCTTCTTCGTGAAGGGCTTGTCCGGGAAGAGGTTGATCCAGACCTTGCCGCCGCGCTTGATCTTGCGGGTCATCGCGATACGCGCGGCCTCGATCTGGCGGTTGGTCAGGTGCCCGTGCTCGAGCGCCTTGAGGCCGTACTCGCCGAACTGCACGGTCGTCTGACCGCGCGAGTAGCCGCGGCTGCGCCCCCGCATGACCTTGCGGTGCTTGACGCGCTTGGGAGCCAGCATCAGCGACCACCCCCGCGTCCACGACCGCCGCCGCCGCAGCCACCGCCGCCACCCGGGCCGCCGCCGAAGCCGCCGGCTCCGGGGCCACCCGCCCCGCCGCCCTGGCCGCCGCGACCGCGACCGCCACGACCGCGACCGCGACCGTTCTCGTCCCGGCCGCCGCCACGACGATCGTCGTCGCGCGCCTGCTGGGTGGACGGGCCCTCGAGGTCGGTGAGGTCCACGCCGGTGAAGCCCTCGGGCATGATCTCGCCCTTGTTGATCCAGCACTTCACGCCGATGCGGCCGAACGTCGTGCGCGCCTCGGCGAAGCCGTAGTCGATGTCCGCGCGCAGCGTGTGCAGCGGGACGCGACCGTCGGAGTAGCTCTCGCTGCGGGCCATCTCGGCGCCGCCGAGGCGACCGCCGACCTGGATCTTGCAGCCCTTGGCGCCGGAGCGCATCGCGCTCGTGAGCGCGCGCTTCATCGCGCGGCGGAACGCGACGCGGTTCTGCAGCTGCTCGGCGACCGACTGGGCGACGAGCGTCGCGTCCAGCTCGGGACGCTTGATCTCGAGGATGTTGACCTTCACCGACTTGTTCGTCAGGCGGTGCAGGTCGCGCCGCAGGGCGTCGACCTCGCTGCCGGACTTGCCGATGACGATGCCCGGACGCGCGGTGTGGATGTTGACCTCCACCTCGTTGGCGTCCTTGCGGATCGTGATGTCGACGAGATGCCGGCGTGCGAGAGCCGGTTCTCGATGTGTGAGCGGATCCGTGTGTCCTCAGCGAGGTAGTCGGCGAAGTGCTTCTCGGTGAACCAGTTCGACTTCCAGTCGTGGATGTACCCCACGCGCATGGACTCGGGATGGACCTTCTGTCCCATGTCTCTTCCTTACTCCTTGGGCGTGAGGGTGATCGTCAGGTGGCTCGTGCGCTTCCGGATCTTGGACGCGCGACCCATGGCGCGCGGCCGGAAGCGCTTGAGCGTCGGACCCTCGTCGGCGGTGATCGAGTCGATGTGCAGCTCGTCGCCGATCAGCTCGTGGTTGTGCTCGGCGTTGGCGACGGCCGACTCGAGCAGCTTCTGCCAGTCCTCGGCGACCGCGCGGGGCGTGTGCGCGAGGATCGCGCGCGCCTCCGCGACGGACTTGCCGCGGATGTGGTCGCACACCAGCCGCGCCTTGCGGGCGGACGTGCGGACGTACTTGGCCTGTGCGCGGACGACCGGGCGCTCGCCGGGCGTGCGGTCACGCTTGCGGGCGGCCTTGGGCTCCTCCGCGGGCTCGGCCTCGGCCTTCTTGCGCGTGCGGCGCTTGGGCGCGGGCTTCTCCTCGGCGGGCGCCTCGGCCTCCGCCTCGGCATCCTTGGCCTGCTCCGCGCTCGCCTCGGCGGCCTCGTCGGCCTGCTCGGCGGCGACGGCGGCCTTCACCTCGGCGGCCGTCTCGGCAGCCTCGTCCTTGGCGGCGCGCGCCTTGGGGCTGGTCTTCTTGGGCTCGGCCACGACTAGCGGACCTTCCCCGTGCCGGCGTGGCCGCGGTAGGTGCGGGTCGGCGCGAACTCGCCGAGCTTGTGGCCGACCATCGACTCGCTCACGAACACGGGCACGTGCTTGCGCCCGTCGTGCACGGCGATCGTGTGCCCGACCATCTCCGGGAAGATCGTCGAGGTCCGCGACCAGGTCTTGACCATGACCTTCTTGTTCTCCTCGTTCATGGCGAGGATGCGGCCCATGAGGCGCTCCTCGACGAACGGGCCCTTCTTGCTCGAGCGACTCATCGGTTCTTGCCCTTCCCACGGCGGCGACCACGGACGATGTAGCGGTCGGATGCCTTGTTCTTCTTGCGCGTGCGGTAGCCGAGCGTCGGCTTGCCCCACGGCGTGACCGGGTGGCGACCGGCGGTGGTCGAACCCTCGCCGCCGCCGTGCGGGTGGTCCACCGGGTTCATGGCGGTGCCGCGCGTCTGCGGGCGGACGCCCATGTGACGCTTGCGACCGGCCTTGCCGACCTTGACGTTCTGGTGATCGGCGTTGCCGATCGTGCCGATCGTGGCGCGGCACTCGGCGCGCACCATCCGCATCTCGCCCGAGGGCAGGCGCAGGGTCGCCATGCCCTGGTCCTTCGCCATCAGCTGGATGCTCGTGCCGGCGGAGCGGCCGAGCTGGCCGCCGCGGCCGGGCTGGAGCTCGACGTTGTGGACCACGGTGCCGACCGGCATGCTCGCCAGCGGCAGGCAGTTGCCCGTCGTGATCTCGGCCTCGGGGCCGGACATGACCATGGCGCCGACCTCGAGCCGCGCCGGGGCCAGGATGTACGCCTTCTCGCCGTCCACGTAGTGGAGCAGCGCGATGTACGCGGTCCGGTTGGGGTCGTACTCGATCGCGGCGACCTTCGCCGGGACGTCGTCCTTGCGGCGCTTGAAGTCCACGCGGCGGTACAGGCGCTTGGCGCCGCCGCCGCGATGGCGCGAGGTCTTGCGGCCGTTGGCGTTGCGGCCACCGGTCTTCTTCAGACCCTCGACGAGCGTGCGCTCGGGCTCGGTCTTCGTGATCTCCGCGAAGTCGGGGTACGTCGAGAAGCGACGACCCGGGCTCGTGGGCTTGGGCTTGCGAATGGCCATGAGTTACCCCTCCAGCCCCTGCAGGCCCTGGAAGACGGGGATCGTGTCGCCGGGGCGCACCGTGACGATGGCCTTCTTCCACTGCCGCGTGCGGCCGGACGTGTAGCCGCGGCGCTTGGGCTTGGAGCGGACCGTGATCGTGCGGACGTCGAGGACCTTGACCTCGAAGAGCGCCTCGACGGCCTGGCGGATCTGCGTCTTGTGCGCGTCCGGGTGGACGCGGAACGTGTACTTGTCGTTGGCGGCGAGCACGTAGCTCTTCTCGCTGACGACCGGGCGGATGATGACCTGGGTGTGATCCATGATCAGGCTTCCTCCTCCGACTCGACGCGCTCGCCCTTGGCGCGCGCTGCGAGCTCGGTCAGGGCGTCCTCGCTGACCAGCAGCCGGGCCGCGCCGATGATGTCGGCGATGCCGGCCTCGGTCGACGGGAGCACCGTGACGCGCGGCAGGTTGCGGAACGAGCGGGAGACCAGCGCCTGGTCCTCGGTGAGGAGGACGAGGACCGTGCCGCCGCCGGACCAGTCCGACAGCAGCGCGGCGGCCTGCTTGGTCGAGGGCGTCTCGAAGGCCGCGACGTCGAGCACCGCGAGCGAGCCGCGCTCGGCGTGCACCGACAGGGCGCTGCGCAGCGCGGCGCGGCGCTCCTTGCGGTTGACCTTGAAGGTGTAGTGGCGCGGCTGCGGGCCGAAGACCGTGCCGCCGCCGGTCCAGATCGGCGAGCGCGACGAGCCGGCGCGGGCGCGGCCCGTGCCCTTCTGGCGCCACGGCTTGGCGCCGCCGCCGCGGACCAGGCCGCGCGTCTTGGTCGACGCGGTGCCCTGGCGGCGGGCGTTGAGCTCGGCGCGGACGGTCTCGTGGACGAGCGGGCCGTTGAAGCGCGCGCCGAACGCGTCGCCGTCGAGCGCGACCGTCTTCGAGCCGCCGAGAATCGGGGCCTTAGCCATCGGTGCGGACCTCCACGAGGCCGCCGCGGGCGCCGGGGACGGCGCCGCGGATCAGGAGCAGGTTCTGTGCCGGGTCGACGCGCACGATCGTGAGGCCGCGCTGCGTGATCCGCTTGTTGCCCATCTGGCCCGGGCCGCGGATGCCCTTCATCACGCGCGCCGGCCAGGCCGAGGCGCCGATCGAGCCCGGGGCGCGCACGTTGTGCGAGCCGTGGGACTTGGGGCCGCTGGAGAAGCCGTGGCGCTTGATGGTGCCCTGGAAGCCCTTGCCCTTGGAGACGCCGGCGACCTTGACCTTGTCGCCCTCGGCGAACGAGTCGACGGTGACGGTGTCGCCGACGCTCAGCTCGCCGCCCTCGTCGCGGAACTCGACGAGGTGCTTGTGCGGAGCGGCGTCGGCCTTCTTGAGATGGCCGAGCTCGGGCTTGGACAGGTGCTTCTCCTTCGTGGCTCCGAAGGCGAGCTGGACGGCGTCGTAGCCGTCGCGGTCGGCGGTGCGCTTGGCGGTCACGGGGCACGGACCGGCCTCGAGCACGGTGACGCGCTCGACGCGGCCGTCCTCGAGGAACACCTGCGTCATGCCGAGCTTCTTGGCGAGGATCGCGGACATGGTGGTTACCCGGCGAGGCGGATCTCGATGTCGACGCCCGCGGGAAGATGGTCGAGGCGCTGAAGCGAGTCGACCGTCTTGGGCGTCGGCTGGTGGATGTCGATCAGACGCTTGTGCGTGCGGATCTCGAAGTGCTCGCGCGAATCCTTGTCCTTGAAGGGCGAGCGGATCACGCAGTAGACGTTCTTCTCGGTCGGCAGGGGCACGGGACCGGTGACGGTCGCGCCGGTGCGAGACGCCGTCTCGACGATCTCCTTGGCAGCGGTCTCGATGGCCTGGTGGTCGTAGGCCTTGAGCCGGATGCGGATCTTGTTCTGGGTGGCGGCTGCCATGTGGCTGCTCTTCGTCTCGTTCCGTCTGCTGTCTGATGAAAGGTTCGTACTGCCCTACTGCGTGCTGAAGGCGGATCCCCGTGAACCGGCTGGGGGCCCGCCGTCAGGTCCGGCGTGTGTCGTATCTGCTGTGGTCGGCGCGGGACGAGGCCGTGAGGCCCCGCCCCTGTGCCGGAACTACTCGACGATCTCGGTGACGACGCCCGAGCCCACCGTGCGGCCACCCTCGCGGATGGCGAAGCGCAGGCCGGCGTCCATGGCGATCGGCTGGATCAGCTCGATCGTCATCGCGACGTTGTCGCCCGGCATGACCATCTCCGTGCCCTCGGGCAGGTTGGCGACGCCGGTGACGTCCGTCGTGCGGAAGTAGAACTGCGGCCGGTAGCCGGTGAAGAACGGCGTGTGACGGCCGCCCTCCTCCTTCTTGAGGATGTAGACCTCGGCCTTGAACTTCGTGTGCGGCGTGATCGAGCCCGGCTTGCAGAGCACCTGCCCGCGCTCGATCTCCTCGCGCTTGGTGCCGCGCAGGAGGCAGCCGACGTTGTCGCCCGCCTGACCCTCGTCGAGGATCTTGCGGAACATCTCGACGCCGGTGATGACCGTGTTCGTCGTGTCCTTGATGCCGACGATCTCGACCGTGTCGCCCGTGTGGACGATGCCCTGCTCGATGCGGCCGGTGGCGACGGTGCCGCGGCCGGTGATCGAGAAGACGTCCTCGACCGGCATCAGGAACGGCTTGTCGAGGTCGCGCGTCGGGCTCCGGGATGTAGGTGTCCAGGGCCTCGGCCAGCTCGACGATCTTCGCCTTGTAGTCCTCGTCACCCTCGAGCGCCTTCAGCGCCGAGCCGGTGATGAACGGGATGTCGTCGCCCGGGAAGTCGTACTCGCTGAGCAGGTCACGGACCTCGACCTCGACGAGCTCGAGGAGCTCCTCGTCGTCGACCATGTCGGCCTTGTTGAGGAACACGACGATGTACGGCACGCCGACCTGGCGGGCGAGCAGGATGTGCTCACGCGTCTGCGGCATCGGGCCGTCCGCGGCGGACACCACGAGGATCGCGCCGTCCATCTGCGCGGCGCCGGTGATCATGTTCTTGACGTAGTCGGCGTGACCGGGGCAGTCCACGTGGGCGTAGTGCCGGTTCTCGGTCTCGTACTCGACGTGCGACGTCGCGATCGTGATCCCGCGCTCCTTCTCCTCGGGCGCGTTGTCGATCTCGTCGAAGCTCTTGGCCTCGCCGCCCATCTTCTCTGCGAGAACGGTGGTGATCGCAGCCGTCAGCGTCGTCTTGCCGTGGTCGATGTGACCGATCGTGCCGACGTTGACATGCGGCTTGTCCCGCTCGAACTTCTCCTTGGCCACTGGTTGCTCCTGTGTCTCTCTGCGTCTGTCGGGGTCTCGAAGCCGCTCTCTGGGCGAACCAGGGAAAGCTAGCTCAGATCGGCCGGCGGTGCTGTCTAGGCAGCGACCGCCTCGCCGGTGCGGTGCTCGACGATCTTCTCGGCGATGTTCGGCGGAACCTCGTCGTACTTCTCGAACTGCATGGTGTAGTTGGCGCGGCCCTGCGTGTTGGACCGGAGGTCCGTCGCGTAGCCGAACATCTCGCCGAGCGGGACCTCGGCCGTGATCGCGACGGCGTTGCCGCGCGGCTCCTGGCCCTCGAGGCGCCCGCGGCGCTTGCTGAGGTCACCGATCACGTCGCCGATGAAGTCCTCCGGCGTCACGACCTCGACCTTGAAGATGGGCTCCAGCAGGACCGGCTTGGCGCGCTTGGCCGCCTCCTTGAAGGCGAGCGAGCCGGCGATCTTGAAGGCGATCTCCGACGAGTCCGTGTCGTGGTACTTGCCGTCGGTGAGGCGCACGCGCACGTCGACCATCGGGTAGCCGGCGCGCACGCCGGTCCCCATGGCCTCCTCGCAGCCCTTCTCGACCGCGGGGATGAACTCCGACGGGATCGAGCCGCCCTTGATCTCGCTGACGAAGTCGAAGCCCTCGCCGGGCGCCGGCTCCATCGTGATGTAGACGACGCCGTACTGGCCCGAGCCACCGGTCTGGCGGACGAACTTGCCCTCGATCTTGGTGGCCGTGCCGCGCACGGTCTCGCGGTAGGAGACCTGCGGCTTGCCGACGTTCGCCTCGACGTTGAACTCGCGGCGCATGCGGTCGACGAGGATCTCGAGGTGCAGCTCGCCCATGCCGGAGATCTCGGTCTGGCCGGTCTCCTCGTTGGTCTGCACGCGGAAGGTCGGGTCCTCCTCGGCCAGGCGGCCGAGCGCGACCGACATCTTCTCCTGGTCGGACTTCGTCTTGGGCTCGACGGCGACCTTGATGACGGGCTCGGGGAAGTCGATCTGCTCGAGCTTCACGGCCTTGTCCGGCTCGCACAGCGTGTCGCCGGTGACGATCTGCTTGATGCCGACGGCCGCGGCGATGTCGCCCGCGAAGACCTCGGGGACGTCCTCGCGGTCGTTCGCGTGCATCATCAGGATCCGGCCGATGCGCTCGGACTTGCCGGTCGAGACGTTCAGCACCTTGGAGCCGGCCTCGAGCTTGCCCGAGTAGACGCGGAAGTAGGTGAGCTTGCCGACGAACGGGTCGGCCATGATCTTGAAGGCGAGGGCCGCGAACGGCTCGGTGTCGTCGGCGTTGCGGACGACGATCTCCTCGGTCTTCGGGTCGATGCCCTCGACCGGCGGCACGTCGAGCGGCGACGGGAGGTAGGCGATGACGGCGTCGAGCAGCGGCTGCACGCCCTTGTTCTTGAACGACGAGCCGCAGAGCACCGGCGTGAACGCGATCTCGAGCGTCGCCTTGCGGATCGCCTGCTTGAGGCGGTCGACCGGGATCTCGGCGTCCTCGAGGATGAGCTCGACGAGCTCGTCGTCGTAGTGGCTGACCTCTTCGAGGAGGTGCTCGCGAGCGGCCTGGGCGCGCTCGAGGTGCTCGGCCGGGATCTCGCCGACGACGACGTCCTTGCCGAGGTCGTCCTTGTAGATCGATGGCCTTCATCGTGACGAGGTCGATGATGCCGAGGAAGTCGCTCTCGGCACCGATCGGAAGCTGGATCGGCACCGGCTGCGCGCCGAGCCGGTCGATCATCGTCTGGACGCCCTTGTCGAAGTCCGCGCCGATGCGGTCCATCTTGTTGATGTAGGCGATGCGCGGGACGCCGTACTTGTCGGCCTGGCGCCAGACCGTCTCGGACTGCGGCTCGACGCCGGCGACGGAGTCGAAGAGGGCGATCGCGCCGTCGAGGACGCGCAGCGAGCGCTCGACCTCGACGGTGAAGTCGACGTGTCCGGGCGTGTCGATGATGTTGATGCGGTGGTCGTCCCACTCGCAGGTCGTCGCGGCGGACGTGATCGTGATGCCGCGCTCCTGCTCCTGCTCCATCCAGTCCATCGTGGCCGCGCCCTCGTGGACCTCACCGATCTTGTAGGTGCGACCGGTGTAGTAGAGGATCCGCTCGGTCGTCGTCGTCTTACCGGCGTCGATGTGCGCCATGATCCCGATATTCCGGGTCTTCTCGAGCGTGAACTTACGGGGCATGGGCGTCAGCTTGGTGTGGAGTGAGGGCAAAGAAAACGGGCCTCTCGGGCCCGCGCGCACAGCAGGGTCTGGAACCCGGTCGTGGCGCTATGTGCTCGAGCGATCCATCTGTGAGCAGAGACGGTTCCGGCAAGGCGCGCACATGAACAGCGCGCCGCACCGGATCGACGATGATAGCAGCCCCCACGCGGCCGATTCGGAGGTTTCCCGCGGGGCCGCCAGGGGCCGCCGGGCGGCGGCGGTCGCGGTGCTTCTCGGCGCATTCGCCGCGCTCGCCGCGACGTTCCTGCCGGTGCTCCGCGTGGCGATCGACCGCGAGCTCGAGCCGTCGCTGGACCGCACGGGCTGGGACCTCCACGGGCCCGCGCTGATCGGGCTCGCGATCCTCGCCGTCGTGCTGCTTCCCGCGGCGGTGCGCGGGGTGACCGCCGCCGCCGGGGCCATCACGCTCACCGGCATCGTCCTGCTGGGGATCGTCCTGCTCGGCGACCTGCCCGACATCGACGACACCGGGCTCGTGGGCGGGCGGCTGGTCGAGGGCACGCTGCGGGCCGGAGCGGGCGCCTACGCCGAGGCGCTGGCAGGCGTGCTGGTCGTGCTGGGCGGCGGGGTGCTGCTGGCGCTGCGGGAGTAGGTGGGCCCGACCGGAGCCTCAGGGCAGCCGCCAGAGGAACAGCGACGCGCGCTCCTCCCCGTCGGCGCCCAGGTCCGCGACGGCCTCCGCGACGCCCGGGTAGTCCGGGTGGCCGTAGTCGTCGAAGGCGATCAGCGCGCCGGGGGCCAGCGCGGGGCGCCACGCGGCGACCTCCGCGAGCGTCGGCTCGCGCTCGTGCGAGCTGTCGATGAACAGCAGGTCGACGCCCGTGGTCGCTCCCGGGCCGTTCTCCCCCAGCCCCTCGACGAACGTGATCCGCCGGCGCACGTCCGGCCCACCCAGGTCGACGTACCGCTCGCGCTGCTCGCGCACCACGGGATCCCAGCTCTCGATCGTCCGCTGCGGATCGGCGATCGCCAGCGCGACCGTCGCCCACGCCGTCCCCGTCCCGAGCTCCACCACCCGCCGCCGCCCGTCCGCCGCCTCCAGCAGCGCCTCGAGCTTCGCCGGCCGCAGCGCCGAATCCAGCGAGAACACATCCCCATCCCGCCGCGCCCGCGCACGAGCACGAACCACGAACCGCGCGACCGGCCACGGCAACCGCCGCAGCGCCTCCACGGAGAACCGGATCTCGTCGCGGACGCCCATGACGGTCAGCTGTCTGACCAGCAGACGCCGCTGGGAGCGGGCGTCGGGGGCGTCAGACGCGTCCGGGCAGGTGGCGCCGGCGCGAGCTGGCCAGGACGCAGCCGAAACCGATAGCACCGCTATCGGTGAGGCGAGGACGCCGCCAGATCGTGATCGGCGACGCATGCACGGGCGCGGATGGCGCACCCGGCGTCCGCTACCAGCGATAGTGGGCGAAGGCCTTGTTGGCCTGCGCCATGCGGTAGATGTCGTCCTTGCGCTTGTAGGCGCCGCCCTGCTGGCTCTGTGCGTCGAGCAGCTCGTTGGCGAGGCGCTGGGCCATCGTCTTCTCGCGGCGCTGGCGGGCGAACTCGACGAGCCAGCGCACGGCGAGCGTGCGGGCGCGGCGGGCCGGAACCTCGACGGGCACCTGGTAGGTGGCGCCGCCGACGCGGCGGGAGCGGACCTCGAGGGCCGGGGTCAGCGACTTGATCGAGGCCTCGAGGGCTTCGACGGGGTCGTTGCCGGTCTTCTCGGCGAGGATCGCGAGGGCGTCGTAGACGATCGCCTCGGCCGTCGACTTCTTGCCGTCGAGCATGACCTTGTTGACGACCTGCTGGACGAGGCGCGAGCGATGGATGGGGTCCGGCTCGACCGGCCGGAGTGTTGCCTGATTACGACGCATGTGGGGTCCTAGCTCTTCTTGACGCCGTACTGGCTGCGGGCCTTCTTGCGATCGCTGACGCCTGCGGCGTCGAGCGTCCCGCGCACGACCTTGTAGCGCACACCCGGCAGGTCCTTGACGCGACCGCCGCGGACGAGCACGACCGAGTGCTCCTGGAGGTTGTGACCCTCGCCCGGGATGTAGGCGGTGACCTCCGCGCCGCCGGACAGGCGGACGCGGGCGACCTTGCGCAGAGCCGAGTTCGGCTTCTTCGGCGTCGTGGTGTAGACGCGCGTGCAGACGCCGCGGCGCTGGGGCGCGGCAGTCTTCTTCTTGCGCCCCTTTCCGGTCTTCAGACCGGGAGTGGAGAGCTTCTTCGGCTTGGGCGTGCGGCCCTTGCGGATGAGCTGGCTGGTCGTGGGCATGCGACGCAGGAGAGTAGCAGCGGTGGGGCCTACGCCGCCCCGGCCACGAGCGCGAGCGCGTCGGCGGGTGTCGTGTACTCCAGGCCCTGGTCAGCGGCGACCGGCTCGTAGGTGACCTTGCCGGCGGCGACGTTGAGGCCCTTGAGGAACCCGGGGTCGCTCGCGAGCGCGTCGTGCACGCCCTGATCGGCGAGCTTGAGGACGAACGGCATCGTGGCGTTCGTGAGCGCCCAGGTGCTGGTGATCGGCACCGCGCCGGGCATGTTCGCGACGCAGTAGTGCGTGATGCCGTCGACCTCGTAGGTCGGGTCGGTGTGCGTCGTCGCCTTGGACGTCTCGAAGCAGCCGCCCTGGTCGATCGACACGTCCACGAGCACGGTGTGGCGCTTCATCAGCCGCAGCTGCTCGTGGGTGACGACGTGCGGCGCCTTGCCGCCCTTGACGAGCACGGCCCCGATGACGAGGTCGACCTCGGGCAGGCGCTGCTCGATCTCGAGCGTCGAGGCGAAGCACGTGGAGGCCAGCCAGTTCATCTGGTGCTCGAGCTCGCGCAGGCGGTCGATGTTGCGGTCGTAGATGTAGACCTCGGCGCCCATGCCGAGCGCGACCTGCGCCGCGTTCTGGCCGACGACGCCGCCGCCGATCACCATGACCTTGCCCGCCGCGACGCCGGGCACGCCGCCGAGCAGCAGGCCGCGTCCGCCGAGCGGCTTCTCGAGCATGAACGCGCCGGCCTGTGTGGCGATCTTCCCGGCGATCTCGCTCATCGGCGCGAGCAGCGGCAGCCGGCCCTGCTGATCCTCGACGGTCTCGTAGGCGATGCAGGTCGCGCCGCTGGCGACGAGGCCCTGCGTCTGCTCGGGGTCGGGCGCGAGGTGCAGGTAGGTGAAGAGGATCTGGCCTTCGCGCAGCCGGGCGATCTCGACCGCCTGCGGCTCCTTGACCTTCACGACCATGTCGGCCTCGGCGAAGACCGCGTCGGCGTCGGGCACGATCCGCGCGCCCTGCGCCTCGTACTCGCCGTCGCTGATCGCCGAGCCTTCGCCGGCGCCGTGCTGGATCACGACCTGTGGCCGTGCCGGCTCAGCTCGCGGACGCCGGACGGGGTGATCGCGACGCGGTACTCGTCGGTCTTGATCTCGGTGGGCACGCCGACCTTCATGTGGTCCTCTCAGTCATTGGTGTCATGACGCGGTGGTGCGCCGGGACGGCTGGACGATCTCGCTGCCGCGCAGGGCGAGCCAGAACTCGATGCGGTCGCGGGCGGACGTCAGGTCGCGCCCGGTGAGCTGCTCGATCTTGCGGATGCGGTAGCGCAGGGTGTGGCGATGGCAGTAGAGGCGCCGCGCGGCGGCCTCCCACTGGCCGTTGCATTCGATGAAGGCCTCGAGCGAGCGCATGAGCTCGCCGCCGTAGTGGCCGTCGCCGCTCTCGATCGGGGCCAGCAGCGAGTCGCAGTAGAGGCGCAGCGCCTCGGTGTCCTGGAGCGACAGGAGCAGGCGGAAGGATCCGAGGTCGCGGTAGGTGGCGACCTGCGGGACGGGCATCGGGCTGCCGTTGACGCGCCGTCCCCGCCCCGCCGTGCTCGACGCGCGTGAGCTCGCGCGCCTCGAGCGCGAAGCGCGCCTCGTGCCAGCTCTCGCGCACGCGCCCGGCGGGCAGCGCGCGGCCGGCGCCGGCGCCGGCGACCGCGCCGGTCTGCTCGGCGACGCGCGCGGTGATCCGCGCCGCGACCTCGGCGAGCTCCTCGTCGAGGAAGCCGGGCAGCAGCGCGCCGACGAAGCGCCCGTGCTGGGCGACGAGCCCGCTGACGGCCTCGCCGCGCAGCGCGTCGACGAGCGGCGTCTCGACGGCGTCGGCGCGGCGATCGGCGGGTGCCAGGACGAGCGTCGTGACGCGCCCGCCGAGCCCGAACGGCTCGAGGCGGCGCGTGAGCTCGGCGCCCTCGAGGTCGCCGCCGACGGCGGCGGAGAGCACGTCACCGGCGAGGCGCCGCTCGGTGCTGTCGGCCACGCGGCGGCGCAGCAGCTCGAGCGCGATGACGGTGACGGCCTGGTGCAGGATGAGGCGGTCGATCTCGGCGAGGCTGCCGGTGTCCTTGGCGGCGACGAGCCAGGCCTGCGGCAGCCCGTCGTCCGGACCGTCGGGCGACCCGACGGGCAGCGCGAGCGCGCGGGTCGCGAGGTCGGGTGTCGCCGGGACGAAGCCGCGTGCATCCCCGCGCCGCGCGCGCTCGCGCAGCTCGGCGCCGAGTGCCGCGACGGTCTCGGCGTCGAGCTCGCGGCGGAAGGCGTGCAGCGCCTCGAGCTCGCCGCGGCCGTCGAAGACGAGCGCCGGGCCGCCGATGAGCGCGGCGATGCCGGCGACGATCGCGTCGAGGCCGCGCTCGCTGAGGACGATCTGCTGCAGGCGCTCCTGGGCGGCGATCGAGCGGCGCAGCAGCGCGTACTGCTCGTTGACGAGCCGCGTGAAGGCGCGCTCGGTGATGGCGATGAACGGCGTGTCGTACGGCACCTCGTAGAGCGGGAACCCGCGGGCCTGCGCGGCGTCGACGAGCGCCTTGGGCACCTTCTGGTGGCCGAGTCCGGTCCCGTAGCCCGAGGCCCGCGAGCCCGTGGTCGGCGAGCCGCGCGACGTACTCACGCTGGGCCTTCGCCGTGTCGAGCGCCATCCCGGTCGTCAGCAGCAGCTCGCCGCCGGACAGGAACGGCGTCGGGTCCGCGAGCTCGGAGATGTGGACCCACCGGACGGGGGCGTCGAGCCCCTCGTCGCCGGCGAGGAGGCGCACATCGAGGTCGGCGAAGACGTCGCGGACGGTCAGCATCGGTGCACCCGGGCGGCGGTGCCGCCTAGTGGCTCCCCATCCGTCGCGAGGCCTCTTCGAGCACCGGCCGCAGCACGGCCTCGATCTCCTCGAACTGCTCGGGCCCGGCGATCAGCGGGGGCGCGAACTGGATGACGGGGTCGCCGCGGTCGTCCGCGCGGCAGATCAGCCCGCGGCGGAAGAGCTCGCCGCTGAGGTACCCGCGCAGCAGCGTCTCGGCCTCCTCGCCGTGGAAGCTCTCCTTGGTGTCGCGGTCCTTGACGAGCTCGATCGCGTGGAAGTACCCGGCGCCGCGCACGTCGCCGACGATCGGGATGTCGCGCAGCGATTCGAGCATCGCCCGCAGGTGCGGCTCGTTCTCGCGGACGTTCTCGAGGATGCCCTCCTCCTCGAAGGCCGCGATGTTCGCGAGCGCGACGGCCGCGGCCATCGGGTGACCACCGAACGTGAACCCGTGGACGAACGAGGTGGACCCCTCGAGGAACGGCTCCATCACGCGGTCGGAGGCGATCATCGCGCCCATCGGCGCGTAGGACGAGGTGAGGCCCTTGGCGGTGGTGATGATGTCGGGCTGGTAGTCGTAGCGCTGGGCGCCGAACCAGGTCCCGAGCCGGCCCCACGAGCAGATGACCTCGTCGGAGATCAGCAGCACGTCGTAGTGGTCGCAGATCTCGCGCACACGCTGCCAGTAGCCCTCCGGCGGGACGAAGCAGCCGCCGGCGTTCTGGACCGGCTCCATGATCACGGCGGCGACGGTCTCGGGGCCTTCGAACTCGATGCGGGCGGCGATGGCCTCGGCGAGGTTCTCGACGCCGTAGCCCGGGGCGAGCCGGTAGAGGTTCGTGTTCGGCACGTGGCAGCCGCCGGGCGTGAACGGCTCGAACGGCTGACGCAGCCCGGTGACGCCGGTCGCGGAGAGCGCTCCGAGCGTGGTGCCGTGGTAGGCGATCTCGCGGGCGATGAACTTCGTCTTGTTCGGGTTGCCCGTGAGCTTGTGGTACTGGCGGACGACCTTCAGCGCGGTCTCGACGGACTCGCCGCCGCCGGAGGTGAAGAAGACGCGGTTGAGGTCGCCGGGGGCGAGCGAGGCGACCTTCGCGGCGAGCTCGATCGCGCGCGGGTGGGCGTAGGACCAGGTCGTGAAGAAGCCGAGCTCCTTGGCCTGGTCGGCGCCGGCCTGCGCGATGTCGGCGCGGCCGTGGCCGATGTTCACGCAGAACAGGGCGCTGAGCGCGTCGAGGTAGCGATTGCCGTGCTCGTCCCAGACGTAGCACCCGTCGCCCTTGACGATGACGGGCACCTCGGCGCCGCGGTCGTAGGCGCCCATGCGGCTGAAGTGCAGCCACAGGTGCCGTTTCGCCAGCTCCTGGTAGTCGATCGCCGTGCCTGCTGACGTCTCTGTCGCCATCTGACCCTCGCTCTTCTCCACTCCGTCAGATCGATTGGTCGATCTGGACAACCCTCATGCCCAGCCTACCCCGCTGGAACGCCGCCACGGCGCAGCAGTCGCGGTCCACGGATTGTCCGGGATGGAGCAGGCGGAGCCGGACGCTCGTCCGACGCGTCCTGCGAGGCGCCGTGCTGAGGGGGTCAGCCCGCGCTGGGGACCGGCGTGCGCGCTCCGCCGAGGGCGGCGCGCGGGGCCGGCGTGAGCGCCGAGGCGACGATCACGAGCAGGAAGGCGACGCCCTGGAGGACGATGCCGACCGGGTCGCCCGGCAGCGGGTCGCCGAAGACGAGGATGCCGCCGGAGATGCAGGCGACGCTCATGGCCGTGCCGGTGAGGGCGATGACGGAGACCGCCTCGCCGTCCTGCAGGCTGCGGGCGGACGCGTAGAACGCGGCGACGGAGGCGCAGAGCGCGACGGCCGTCCACGGGCTGAGGAGCGCGAGGATCGCCGTGGTGGGAGACCAGGCCGGAGAGCGCCTTCACGGAGACGTTGCAGACGCCGAAGAGGATGCCGGAGGCGATCGCGAGCGCGACGCCGTGGTGCTCGGCGCGGGCGCCGGCCGCGTGCGGGCCGACGATCAGCAGCGCGCCGATGCCGAGCAGCGCGGCCTCGAAGCCGATCATCGGGGCGAGCGAGTACGAGGCGTGCGAGCCGGTCTGCGCCGGCATCGTCACGGCGAGCAGCACGAGGCCGGCGGCGGTCAGGCCCAGGCCCCACCACTGGCGGCGGCTGACCTTCATGCCGAAGATCCGGTCGGCCATCACGGCGATCAGCGCGACGCCGCCGGCGACGACCGCCTGGACGGTGGACATCGGCGCGAGCGCGAGCGCCGCGACGTGCAGCAGCCAGGCGAGGCCGCCGACGCCCATGCCGATCGCGAACCACTTCGACGACCAGAGCTCGGCCCGCGGTGTGGAGCGGGCGGCGGATGTCGACCGAGGGGGCGACGCAGGCACCGCGGTGCTTGAAGAAGAACGCGAGGTTGCTGCCGATGGCACAGAGCAGCGCGAAGAGGATGCCGAGTTGGAGCGTCATGCTTGGAGGGGTACGACGGGACCGGTGCGGTGACGGGAGCCGGGGACTGTCCTTGTCATCGGCACCCGCACCGACGGGGTTGACCGATCCGCGATGCATAGGGTACTCCGGAACCCCCCTCCAGGTACGCCGGTTCCCCCGTGACTGTCGCAAAACCCCTGCAAACCGATGCTCCTGGTCGACGTCGATGGCGTCATCTCGCTCTTCGGATTCCCGTCCAATGAGCGTCCAGCGGGTTCCTGGATGTTCGTCGACGGGTCGCCCCACCTGATTTCGGCCGCCGCGGCCGGGCACCTGCAAGCGCTCGGCGCCGATTTCGACCTCGTCTGGTGCACCGGCTGGGAGGAGAAGGCGAACGAGTACCTGCCGGCGGTGCTGGGACTGCCGGGCGAGCTCCCGGTGCTGAGCTTCGACCGCAATCCGGGCCGCGGGCACGCGCACTGGAAGCTCGCGGCGATCGAGGGCTACGCCGGGCCGGACCGGCCGCTCGCGTGGGTCGACGACGCGCTCAACGACGCGTGCCGGACGTGGGCCGGCGAGCGGGCGGCGCCGACGCTGCTCGTCGAGACAGTCCCGCACGAGGGGCTGGCGGACGAGCACGTCATGGCGCTCACCGCTGGGCCCGCGCCCTCTGACCTGCGACGGGGCGGGCACGGTGCGCCGTGCCCGGGGAAATCCGCGCGATCGCCTGGAAGGCGATCGTGCGCCCCGGGCGCGGTGACACCGCTGCCCGCCCGACCCGACCCTCTACGAGTCGACCGCGTCCGTGATCCGCTTGTCCGCGTCCCGAAGCTCCTTCTCGAGCTTCTCGTAGTCGCCCTTGTCGACGGCCTTGTTGACCTTCTTGATCGACTTCTCGAGCGCGCGGTCGATCCGGTCGGCGTAGGTGTCGTCGGCGACGACGATGATCGCCGAGGTGCCCGGCGGCAGGTACTCCTCGACGTCGACGCCGAGCTCCTTCTCCTCGTGGCGCTTCTTCAGCTCGCCGATGCCGGCGCCGATGCCCGCGCCGAGCGCGGTGGCGAGCAGGAGCGGCGGGGCGAACAGCCCGACGACGAGGCCGGCGCCCGCGCCGATGCACCGTGCCGCCGCCGACGGGCGAGGCGACGCCGTGCTCGTCCACGGTGACCTCACCGGCCTCGTTGCGGCTCGCGACGACGGCGCCGACGACCGCGAAGTCCTCGGCGCGCTGCGCCTCCTTCAGGGACTTGAAGTCCGCCTCGGCAGCGGTCGCATCGTCATACGACGCGACATACAGGATCAGGTTCTCGCCGGCCATGGGATGAGTCTCCTTCGGAATGAGGGACAGTCACCCGGCACCGTACGCGATCGCCCGAGCGAGGCGGGCACGGTGCGCCGTGCCCGGGGAAATCCGCACGATCGCCTGGAAGGCGATCGTGCGCCCCGGGCGCGGTGACACCGCTGCCCGCCCGACCACAACCGGCCGGGCGGACGGCGATGCGACAGAGCGACTACTTGGACGAGTCGTCCGCCGGCAGGTCGAGCTCGGCGAGCTCTTCGGCGAAACCGGTCTCGGCGGGGCCGCCGGCGCCGATCTCCTCGAGCGTCGACAGGTCCTGCTCGAACCCGGCGCCGAGGCCGGAGCTGAAGTCGTCCTCGACCAGGCCCAGCTCGGCGGCGAGGTCGTCGGAGTCCAGCAGCGCGACGTCGTCGGCGCGCGGGAGCGGCTCGGTCGGCTCGATCTCGATGCGGCGGTAGCGCTTGAGCCCCGTCGCGGCCGGGATGAGCTTGCCGATGATGACGTTCTCCTTGAGGCCCGCGAGCGAGTCCTTCTTGCCCTCGAGCGCGGCGTCCGTCAGCACCTTCGTCGTCTCCTGGAAGGAGGCGGCCGAGAGGAAGGAGTCGGTGTTCAGCGACGCCTTCGTGATGCCGAGGATGACCTCCTCGAACTGGGCGGTCTCGCCCTTCTTCTTCTTGACGGCCTCGTTCTCGCGAGCGAAGTCGTAGCGGTCGATGAGCGCGCCCGGCAGGTAGCCGGTGTCGCCCTTCTGATCCACGCGGACCTTCTTCATCATCTGGCGGACGATCAGCTCGATGTGCTTGTCGTCGATGTCCACGCCCTGGGACTTGTAGACCTTCTGCACCTCGGCGACGAGGTACTGCTCGGTGTCCGTCCGGCCGCGGAGCGAGAGCAGATCGTGCGGGTAGAGCGAGCCCTCGTTGAGCTGCGTGCCCTGCTCGATCTTCTGCCCGTTCTCGACGTGGAGGCGCGTGCGCCGCGGGAACGCGGTGCGGTGCTCCTCGCCGGCGTCGTCGGTGATGACGACGGTCAGGTTCTTCTCGGTCTCCTCGATCGCGACCTTGCCCGACTCGGCCGCCATCTCCGCGAGGCCCTTCGGCTTGCGGGCCTCGAACAGCTCGACGACGCGCGGCAGGCCGTGCGTGATGTCCGCGCCGGCGACGCCGCCGGTGTGGAACGTGCGCATGGTCAGCTGCGTGCCCGGCTCGCCGATCGACTGCGCGGCGATGATGCCGACCGCGTCACCGATCTGCGCGAGCTGGCCGGTGGCCAGCGCGCGGCCGTAACAGGCCTGGCACACGCCGATGGGGGCGCGGCACTTGAGCGTCGAGCGCACGGGGATCTGCGCCTCGTCGGGCAGGTTGTCCGCGCTCTCGACGAGCGCGGCGAGCTCGCCGCGATCGATCTCCTCGCCGGCCTCGACGATGACCCGACCGCGCTTGGTCTTGACCTGCAGGGCGGCCACGCGGCCGACGAGGTTCTGGTTCGGCTCGCCCTGCGCGTTGAGCGTGGGGAGCGTGATGAACTCGTCGGTCCCGCAGTCGAGCTCGCGGATGATGACGTCCTGCGAGACGTCCACCAGGCGCCGGGTGAGGTACCCGGAGTCGGCGGTGCGCAGGGCGGTGTCCGCGAGGCCCTTGCGGGCGCCGTGGGTCGAGATGAAGTACTCGAGGACCGTCAGGCCTTCCATGAAGTTGGCCTTGATCGGGCGCTCGATGATCTCGCCCTTCGGGTTGGCCATGAGGCCGCGCATGCCGGCGAGCTGGCGGATCTGCTTGAACGATCCACGCGCGCCGGAGTTGGCCATCATGAAGATGGGGTTCAGCTCGTCGAAGTTCTCCTCCATGGCGTCGGCGACCTTCTCCGTCGCCTCGGTCCACTTGTCGACGACCGCCTCGTGGCGCTCCTGCTGGGTGATCAGGCCCATGTCGTACTGGTCCTGGATCTCCGCGACCTCGCCCTCGTACTTGCCGAGGATCTCGCCCTTGTTCGGCGGGATGATCACGTCGTTCTTGGAGATCGTGATGCCGGCGAGCGTCGCGTAGCGGAAGCCCAGGTCCTTGAACGCGTCGAGGACCTGCGAGACCGCCGGGGCACCGAACTTCTGGACGAGGTCGTCGATGACGCGGACGGTGTCGCGCTTGCGCACCGAGTCGTTGACGAACGGGTACTCGTCCTCGTCGAACGTGTCGCCGAGCGATGCCTGCAGCGCCCGCTCGATGCGGTCGTTGTAGATGATGCGCCCGACCGTCGTCAGGACGTGCCCGCCCTCGCGGCCCAGCGGCCGGTACTCGGCCAGGTCCTGCAGCTTCACGAAGCCGGACTCGTAGGAGAGCTCGGCCTCCTGCGCGGTGCCGAAGACGTGCGGACGCGGCTCGTTCTTGGGCCACGTGCCGTTCTGCAGCGTCTCCTGGCGCGTCGCCAGCTCCTCGGCGCCCGGGGCCGTAGGTCAGGTAGTACGCGCCGAGGACCATGTCCTGGGTCGGCGTCGCCAGCGGCGCGCCGTGCGCCGGGGACAGGATGTTGTTCGAGGAGAGCATCAGGATCCGCGCCTCCGCCTGCGCCTCGGCGCTCAGCGGGACGTGGACGGCCATCTGGTCGCCGTCGAAGTCGGCGTTGAACGCGTGGCAGACGAGCGGGTGGACCTGGATGGCCTTGCCCTCGACGAGCACCGGCTCGAACGCCTGGATGCCCAGGCGGTGGAGCGTCGGCGCGCGGTTGAGCAGCACCGGGTGCTCGTGGATGACGTCCTCGAGCACGTCCCAGACCTCGGGGATCATCGAGTCCACCATCTTCTTGGCGGCCTTGATGTTCTGCGCGCTCTTGCGCTCGACGAGCTGGGCCATGATGAACGGCTTGAACAGCTCGAGCGCCATGAGCTTCGGCAGCCCGCACTGGTGGAGCTTGAGGTACGGGCCCGCCACGATGACCGAGCGGCCCGAGTAGTCCACGCGCTTGCCGAGCAGGTTCTGGCGGAACCGGCCCTGCTTGCCCTTGAGCATGTCCGAGAGCGACTTGAGCGGGCGGTTGCCCGGGCCCGTGACGGGCCGGCCGCGACGGCCGTTGTCGAACAGCGCGTCGACGGCCTCCTGCAGCATCCGCTTCTCGTTGTTGACGATGATCTCCGGCGCGCCGAGGTCGAGCAGCCGCTTGAGGCGGTTGTTGCGGTTGATGACGCGGCGGTAGAGGTCGTTGAGGTCCGACGTGGCGAAGCGGCCGCCGTCGAGCTGCACCATCGGGCGCAGCTCCGGCGGGATCACCGGCACGGCCTCGAGGACCATCATGTCGGGCTTGTTCTCCGAGTTCAGGAACGCGGAGAGCACCTTCAGGCGCTTGACGGCGCGGGCCTGCTTCTGCCCCTTGCCGTTCTTGACGAGGTCCTCGAGCTCGGGCGCTCGTGCTCCATGACGATGCCCGGGAGGTCGGCCGGGGCCAGGTCGCCGCCGGCCATCCGCTCCGGGTCGACCTTGCGCGGCTTGGCCTCGAGGTCGTACTCGGGCTTCTCGCGCAGGAGCTCACGGATGTGCTCGGCGCCCATGCCGCCGCCGAAGTACTCGCCGAAGCCGTACGGCGAGCCGAAGCGGCTCTTCAGCTCACGGAAGAACGTCTCGTCGGCGATGATCTTCTTGGGCTTGAACTCGTCCTTCTCCACCGGCTTCTCGGTGAAGCTGGAGAGCGGCCACTCCTCGCCCTCGGCGGGCGGATCGTCGCTCGGTTCGTCCTTGTTGGCGAACAGCTTCCAGACTTCGCGCAGGCGCATCCGGGCGTCCTCGTAGTACGCCTCGGTGTCGTCGATGTCCGCGTTGAAGGTCTTCTTGACGTCGGCGATGAGCTTCTTGCGCTCGTCGTCGGAGAGCTTCTTGACGTTGATCTCCAGGCCCTCGGCCCACAGGTGGTCCTCGTCCTGGAACGCGCCCTGGTCACCGCTCTCGAGGTAGGCGACGCGCGCGTCCAGCGAGGACTGCAGCTCGTCGACGCGCTCCTTCTGCTCGGCCGCGTAGCGGTCGAGCTCGGCCTGCATCTGCACCTCGAGGTCGGGCAGGTCGCGCCAGCGCGCCTCCTGGTCGACCCACGTCACGATCGACGCGGCGAAGTACAGGATCTTCTCGAGCTCCTTCGGCGCCATGTCGAGCAGGTAGCCGATGCGGCTCGGGACGCCCTTGAAGAACCAGATGTGGCTGACGGGCGCGGCGAGGTCGATGTGACCCATCCGCTCGCGGCGCACCTTGGAGCGCGTGACCTCCACGCCGCAGCGCTCGCAGACGATGCCCTTGTAGCGGACGCGCTTGTACTTGCCGCAGTAGCACTCCCAGTCCTTCGTCGGACCGAAGATGCGCTCGCAGAAGAGGCCGTCCTTCTCGGGCTTGAGCGTGCGGTAGTTGATCGTCTCCGGCTTGGTGACCTCGCCGGAGCTCCAGGCGCGGATCTGCTTGGACGAGGCCAGGCCGATCTCGATGGCGTCGAAGTTGTTGATGTCGATCATCTGCTGATTCCTCTCAGTGGGGGCGAAGACGTGGCCGGCGGGCCTACGCCTCGGCCTCCAGGTCCGCGATGTCCTCGTCGAATGCCAGCGCCTCGTCGGTCTCGACCGTCAGCGCCTCGTCGGCGCCGCCGGCCGCTGCCGGGTCGACGTCGATCGCCGCCTCCGCGGCGTCCGCACCCGGGGCGGCCGACTCGCCGCCCTCGTCCTGCCCGGGCACCTCCTCGACGCCCTCGGGCTCCTCACCGCCGACGCGCACGCCGGACAGGTCGATGCCGAGCTCCTCGGCTGCGCGCAGCAGGTCGTCGTCCTCGTCGCGCAGCTCGGCGCTCGTGCCCTCCTCGGAGACCACGTTGACGTCGAGCGACAGCGACTGCATCTCCTTCAGCAGCACCTTGAACGACTCGGGGATGCTCGGCTCGGGGATGTTCTCGCCCTTGACGATGGACTCGTAGGCCTTGACGCGGCCGACGGTGTCATCGGACTTGACGGTGAGCATCTCCTGCAGCGTGTAGGCGGCGCCGTACGCCTCCAGCGCCCAGACCTCCATCTCGCCGAAGCGCTGGCCGCCGAACTGCGCCTTGCCGCCCAGCGGCTGCTGGGTGACGAGCGAGTACGGGCCGGTCGAGCGCGCGTGGATCTTGTCGTCCACGAGGTGGAGGAGCTTCAGGATGTACATGTACCCGACGGTCACCTGCTGCTCGAACGGCTCGCCGGTGCGGCCGTTGAAGAGGGTGAACTTGCCGGAGGCCTTGCGGCCCTCGACGCGCGAGGTGTCCACGTCCATGCGGATGCGGCCCTGGTGCTCCTCCTGCCACTTGACGAGCGCGTTGTCGACGTCCGCGACGGTCGCGCCGTCGAACACCGGCGTGGAGACGTACACGCGCTCCTTGACGCCCGGCTTGCGGGAGTTCTTGTAGGCCTGCGTGCCGTCGTCGTACCAGCCCTGCGCCGCGACCCACCCGAGGTGGGTCTCGAGGATCTGGCCGACGTTCATGCGGCTCGGGACGCCGAGCGGGTTGAGGATGACGTCCACGGGCGTGCCGTCCTCCAGGAACGGCATGTCCTGCTCGTCGACGATCTTCGAGATGACGCCCTTGTTGCCGTGGCGTCCGGCGAGCTTGTCGCCCTCGGAGATCTTGCGCTTCTTGGCGACGAACACGCGCACGAGGTCGTTGACGCCCGGCGGCAGGTCGTCGCCGTTGTCGCGCGAGAACGTGAGGACGTCGATGACGACGCCGCCCTCGCCGTGGGGCACCTTCAGCGAGGTGTCGCGGACCTCGCGCGCCTTCTCCTTGAAGATCGCGCGGATCAGCTTCTCCTCGGCCGTCAGCTCGGTCTCGCCCTTCGGCGTGACCTTGCCGACGAGCAGGTCGCCCGAGCCGACCTCGGCGCCGACGCGGACGATGCCGCGGTCGTCGAGGTTGCGCAGCGACTCCTCCGAGCGGTTCGGGATGTCGCGGGTGATCTCCTCGTCGCCGAGCTTCGTCGTGCGGGCGTCGATCTCGTACTCCTCGATGTGGATCGAGGTGAGCTCGTCGTCCTTCACGAGGCGCTTGCTGAGGATGATGGCGTCCTCGAAGTTGTAGCCCTCCCAGGACATGAAGGCGACCATCAGGTTCTTGCCGAGCGCCATCTCGCCGTGGTCGGTCGAGGCGCCGTCGGCGAGCACGTCGCCCTTCTTCACCGGGTCGCCGGTGATGATGCGCGGCTGCTGGTGGATCAGGGTGCCCTGGTTGGAGCGCTGGAACTTGTTCAGCTCGTACTCGCGGCGCCCGTCCTTGCCCTCGACGACGATCTGCTCGGCGTCGACGTACGCGACCGCGCCGTCGATCTCCGAGAGCAGCACGTCGCCCGTGTCGTGGGCGGCGCGGCGCTCCATGCCGGTGCCGATCAGCGGGGCGTCGGCGACGAGCAGCGGCACGGCCTGGCGCTGCATGTTCGAGCCCATGAGCGCGCGGTTGGCGTCGTCGTGCTCGAGGAACGGGATCATCGCCGTGGCGACGGACCAGATCTGCTCGGGCGAGACGTCGACGAGGTCGACGTCCTTCGGCGCGCAGGTCACGTACTGGCCGGCCTGCGTGCGGCAGACGACCTCGGGGCCCCGGAGCTTGCCGGTCTTCTCGTCGACCGGGTGGTTGGCCTGCGCGATCAGGCGCTCGGCCTCCTGGTTGGCGTCGAGGCGGACGATCTTGTCGGTGACGACGCCGTCCTTCACCTCGCGGTAGGGCGTGGTGACGAAGCCGAAGTCGCTGACCTCCGCGAAGCTCGACAGCGAGCCGATCAGGCCGATGTTCGGGCCCTCCGGCGTCTCGATCGGGCACATGCGGCCGTAGTGCGTCGGGTGGACGTCGCGGACCTCGATGGGTGCGCGCTCGCGGGTCAGGCCGCCGGCGCCGAGCGCCGACAGGCGGCGGCGATGGGTCAGGCCGGCCAGCGAGTTCGTCTGGTCCATGAACTGGCTGAGCTGCGAGGAGCCGAAGAACTCCTTGAGCGCGGCGACGACCGGGCGGATGTTCACGATCGTCTGCGGCGTGATCGTGTCCTCGTCCTCGGTGGTGAGGCGCTCGCGGACGACGCGCTCCATCCGGTAGAGGCCGACGCGGAAGGCGTCCTGGATCAGCTCGCCGACGGTGCGCAGGCGGCGGTTGCCGAAGTGCTCGTACTCGTCGAGCCGGTCGGCGACGGTGTGGCCGGGCGCGTACTCGCGGTCACGCGGGAGCGACGCGGCCTCGGCGGCGAAGTCCTTGATCTCGACCTCGGCCTCCTCGGGGATGCCGAGCCACTTGGGCAGGTTCACGAGCTCCTGGACGAGCGCGTGGATGTCGTCGTGCGTGAGCGTGCGGGTCTCGAGGTCGACGTCGAGGCCCAGGCGCGAGTTCAGCTTGTAGCGGCCGACGCGCGTGAGGTCGTAGCGCTTGGGGTCGAAGAACAGCTGCTGCAGCAGCGCGTAGGCGGCGTCCACGCTGGGCGGCTCGCCCGGACGCTGCTTCTTGAAGAGCTCGATGAGCGCGCCCTTCTTCGTCTTCGTGTTCTCGGTGTCCGCCTCGATCGTCTGGCGCATGTAGCGCGAGCCGCCGAAGAGGTCGAGCAGCTCCTGGTCGAGGCGCTCGATGTCCTCGAGGCTCTCCTCGACGTCGGCGTCCGTCTCCGGGTTGTACGTCATGGCCCGCAGGAGGACGGTGACCGGCAGCTTGCGCTTGCGGTCGATCCGGACGAAGACCTTGCCCTTCTTGTCGATCTCCAGCTCGAGCCACGAACCGCGCGCCGGCATGAGGTTCGCCGTGAACATCTGCTTCTCGCGGTCCTTCGGCTCCATCACGTAGGCGCCGGGCGAGCGGACGAGCTGCGTCACGACGACGCGCTCGGTGCCGTTGATGATGAACGTGCCGCGCTCGGTCATCCACGGGAAGTCGCCCATGAAGACCGACTGCTCGCGGATCTCGCCCGTCTCCTGGTTGATGAAGGCGACGGTGACCGTCAGCGGGCGCGCGTACGTGAGGTCCTTCTCACGGCACTCGGCGATCGACGCGGCCGGCTCGTCGAACACGAACTCGCCGAACTGCACGGCGAGATTGCCGGTGTAGTCCTCGATCGGGGAGATGTCGTCGATGGTCTCCCTGAGCCCTCCCTTCTCGACGTCGACCAGCCACGCAAACGAGCGGCGCTGGATGTCGATGAGGTTCGGGACGTCAAGGGCCTTGTTCAGACGCGCGAAGGTGCGGCGCGTCCGGAGGGCGTCTACGCGAGGCACGGCAGGCGACTCCTGGTGGGGTCGGAGGCGGACGGTATGGGGCGAGGATCGCGCCGAGAAAAAGCGCGAACGACCAAGATAGCACAGCGCGGCGGACCCCTCGAGGGGGCGTATCGACGCTCACGGACCCCGCCTGCACCCCCACGTATGTGGCGCGGGAGCGCGGTTCAGACGGCTGCGACTATCGGTCGACTGCGCGACAGGGTAGCGGGAAATCGGGCATCCGTCACCCGCTGACGCCCATCAGCCGCTCGACGAGCAGCTGGTCCACGCGCTCGTGCCCGGCGCCGCGGGCGGCCAGGGCATCGACGTCGACGTCCTCCGAGCGCAGGGTCGCCGCCGCCTGCGAGCTGTAGGGCCCGACGGTCGGCTGCGCCAGCTCCGGCACCTGCGCGGCCGCGAGCGCCTCGCTGAAGACGGGATCCTCCCCCAGCTCGCGCGCGCGCTCGGCGAGGATCAGGTAGGTGCGCATGCAGCCGCGCGCGAACTCGCGCACGCCGTCGGCGTCCTCGACCCGCAGCGCGTGCGCGTCGAAGTGCCGCGGGCCGTCGTAGCCCGACTCCTCGAGCAGGCGCACGAGCAGGAACATCTCCTTGAGGTCCTCCTGCGCCGAAGCGGAAGTCCTGGTCGTAGCGCCCGATCCGCTGCGAGTTGAGGTCGATGTGGAAGAGCTTGCCCGCCCACAGCGCCGAGCGCGACCGCGTGCACGAAGTTGAGCCCGGCCATCGTCTCGTGGGCGACCTCGGGATTGAGCGCCGACCATCTCCGGGTGGTCGAGGTGGTCGATGAAGGTGCAGCGCGTGCGGGACGGTCGCCAGGAACGAGTCGCCGCGCGGCTCGTTCGGCTTGGGCTCCAGCGCGAAGCGCAGGTCGTAGCCCTGGTCGCGCACGTACCCGCAGAGGAAGTTCAGCGCCTCCAGGTAGCGGTCGTAGGCGTCGCCCGTCGGCTTGGCCGCCGTGACCTCGCTGCCCTCGCGCCCGCCCCAGAAGACGTACGTCGTCGCGCCCAGCTCGACGCCGAGGTCGATGGCGTCCATCGTCTTGCGCAGGGCGAAGCGCCGGACCGCCGGGTCGTTGGCGGTGAAGGCGCCGTCCTTGAAGACGGGATGCGTGAAGAGGTTCGTCGTCGCCATCGGCACGCAGACGCCGCTCTCGTCGAGCGCCGCGCGGAAGCGGGCGACGATCCGGTCGCGCTCGGCCGCCGGCGCGCCGAACGGCACGAGGTCGTTGTCGTGGAGGTTCACCCCCCACGCGCCCAGCTCACCGAGCAGCCGGACCGTGTCGACGGGATCCACGACGGCGCGGGTGGGGTCGCCGAAGGGATCGCGGCCGGGGTTGCCGACCGTCCACAGGCCGAAGGTGAACTTGTGCTCGGGGCGGGGCTCGTAGGCGCTCATCGCTGGTGCTCCTGGTCGGTGGGACTCGGGGGTAGGGTGGCCGCATGGCGGGCGGCGAAGGACTCGTGGCGGGGATCGACTGCTCGACGCAGAGCACGACGGTCCTCGTGGTCGACCCGCAGGACGGGACGGTCGTCGGGCGCGGCAGCGCGCCGCACGCCGTCACCGGGGACGCGGGCGCGCGGCGCACGGATCCCGAGAACTGGTGGACGGCGCTGCGCGACGCCCTCGCGCAGACGGGGTGCGCCGGTCGCGTCGGCGCCGTCGCGGTCGCCGGGCAGCAGCACGGGCTCGTCGTGCTCGACGCCGCGGGCCGCCCCACCGGGCCCGCCGCGCTGTGGAACGACACGACGAGCGCAACGGACGCGGCGGCGCTGCTCGAGGACCTCGGCGGGCGCGAGGCCTGGGCCGCCGCCGTGGGCTCGGTCCCGACCGCGTCGTTCACGGTCACGAAGTGGGCGCGGCTGCGCCGCGAGGAGCCGGGGCGCGCGGCGCAGGCCGCGGCCGTCCGCCTCCCCCACGACTTCCTGACGGAGCGGCTCTGCGGTGAGGCCGTGACCGACCGCGGCGACGCGTCGGGCAGCGGCTGGTGGTCGCCCGCCGCGGGCACCTATGCCGAGCAGGTGCTCGGACTGGAGCGCGTCGCCCTGGACCCGGCGCTGCTGCCGCGCGTCCTGCCGGGCGGCGAGGCGGTGGGTGGTGTGCGCGCCGCCGTGGCCGCCGAGCTGGGCCTGCCCGAGGGCGCCGTCGTCGCGGCGGGAACCGGCGACAACATGGGCGCGGCGACGGGGCTCGGCCTGGAGCCGGGCGTTCCGGTGGTCAGCCTCGGCACCTCGGGCACCGCGTTCGCCGTGACCGAGCGCCCGGCTGCCGATCCCACCGGCGTCGTGGCGGGCTTCGCGGATGCGGGGTCGCGGTTCCTGCCGCTGGTCTGCACGCTGAACGCGACGCTCGCGGTGGACCGCTTCGCCGCCTGGCTCGGCGTCGATCGCGATGCCGTGGAGCCGTCCGGCGGCGTGGTCGTCCTGCCCTACCTGGACGGCGAGCGCACCCCCGACCTGCCGGCGGCCGCCGGCACCGTCACCGGGCTGCGCCACGCGACCACTCCCGGCCAGATCCTCCAGGCCGTCTACGACGGGGCGCTCGAGGCGCTGCTCACCGGGCTCGACGTGCTGCAGGAGCAGTGCGGGCTCCTGGACCCGCAGGCCCCGCTCGTGCTCGTCGGCGGCGGCGCCCGCGGCGCCGCGTGGCGCGCGACCGCCGGACGGCTCTCCGGCCGCGCGCTGCAGATCCCCGACGAGACCGACGCGGTGGCGCTGGGCGCCGCGGCCCTCGCGGCGTCGGCGCTCGGCCTCGGGGACGCCTCGCAGATCGCGCGCGGCTGGGACACGCGCCGCGGCACGCACGTCGAGGCGGTCGCGCGCGACGACGAGCGCCTGGCGCACATCCGCCGTGTGCGCGGGCAGCTCGCCGAGCTGAACGCCGGCGACTGAGGCGGCGCCGTCGCCGCTACACGGAGACGGTCGTGCCACCGGCGTCAGCGGAGGCGTAGAGCGCCTCGATCGCGCGTGCCTGACCGATGGCGTCGGCCCGGCCCAGCAGCGGCGCGGCGTCCCCGCGGATCGCGGCGGCGAAGTTCTCGAGCTGGCGGCGGTAGCTGTCGGCCGGCTCGAGCGCGATGCGCTCGACCTCGCCGCCGCGGTCCAGTTCCAGCCACTCGTCGCGGCAGTGCCACGGCGAGGAGGCGCGCAGGACTCCCTGCGCGCCGACGGCCTCCAGCTGGGCGCGGTCGGGCAGGTCGAGCCCGCAGTCGAACGTCGTCAGGACGCCGCCGTCGTGCTGGAGCACCCCGGCCAGCCGCGTGTCGACGCCCTCGGCGTTCGTCACCTGGACGGCTGCCACCTCGCGCGGCTCGCCCGCCAGCAGCCGCGCGCCGCTGACGCAGTAGCACCCGACGTCCATGAGCGCCCCGCCCTCGAGCGCGGCACTCAGCCGCGGATCGCCCTCGCGCGTGAGCGGGAACGAGAACGACGCGCGCACCAGGCGCAGCTCGCCGACGGCTCCGGAGCCGACGAGCTCCGCGAAGCGCGCGGTCTGCGCGCCGTGGCGCCACATGAACGCCTCCATCAGGACACGGCCGGCGGCGTCGGCGGCGTCGAACGCGCGCGCGGCGTCGGCGGCCCGGCGCGTCAGCGGCTTCTCGCAGAGCACGTGCTTGCCGGCCTGCAGCGCCGCGATCGCCCACTCGACGTGCATGCCGTTCGGCAGCGAGACGTAGACCGCGTCGACATCGGGGTCGGCGAGCAGCGCGTTGTAGCCGTCGAGCGCGCGGTCGATCCCCTTCTCGCGCGCGTACGCCTGCGTGCGCGCCGGGTCGCGGCCGGCGACGGCGACGACGTCGACACCCTCCGCGGGCGCAGCCCCGGCGAGGATCTTGTCGTTGATCCGCGCTGTCGAGAGCAGCCCGAGCCTCAGCCCCATGACGCCTCCGACATCGGGCGCAGCGCCGTCTCGAGGATCCGCAGGTGGCGCGGGCGCGTCAGCACGTGGAGGACGACGTCGGCGACGTCCTCGGCGCTCATCATGCCGTCGAGCATCGGCATGCCCGGCTCGCGGCCGGTGCCCATCGCGAAGTCCGTGTGCACGCCGCCCGGGCAGACGCTCGTGCAGCGCACGCCGCGCTCGCGCAGCTCGCCCTCGAGCGCGCGCGTGAAGCCGACCTGGCCGAACTTCGAGGCGCAGTACACCGCCTCCCCGGGCAGCCCGCGCCTGCCGGCCTCGCTCGCGAGCGAGACGAAGTCCGCGGCGTCTGAGCGCAGCAGGTGGGGCACCGTCGCGCGGGCCGTGTAGAGCGTGCCCTTGAGGTTGATGTCGATCATCTCCTCGAGGTGCTCCAGCGACAGCTCCTCGAAGGGGCCGTACGCGCCGACGCCGGCGTTGGCGACGACGATGTCGATCCCGCCGAGCCGCTCGGCCGCCAGCGACGCGAGCGCCTCGAGCGCCTCCGGGTCACGGACGTCGGTGGGCAGCGCGACCGTGTCCGGCAGGCCGAGGTCGTCGCCGCTGCGCGAGGCGAGCGCGAGCTTCGCGCCCTCCGCGCTCAGGCGCTGGGCGACCGCTGCGCCGATGCCGCGGCTGGCCCCCGTGATGAAGGCCACGCGACCCTCGAATGCACCCATGGTTCCTCCTTGACGAAAATCGAAGGGGTGGGGGCGCGGGCACAGGCCCGCGCCCCCACAGGTCAGGCTCGGCCGGACTGCTCGCGGCCACGCCGCGAGATCGAGTCCACCGTCACGGCGGCGAGGAGCACCAGGCCCGTGATGACGAACCGCTGGCCCGCGCCGACGTTGAGCAGGCCGAGGCCGTTGTCGATGCTGGCGATCACGAGCGCGCCGAGCAGCGCGCTGCGGATCGTGCCGCGGCCGCCGAAGAGGCTCGTGCCGCCGATGACGGCGGCCGCGATCGAGTAGAGCAGGATGGAGCCGCCGCCGGCGTTCGTGTCGACCGAGCGCAGGCGCGAGGCCAGCACGATGCCGCCGAGCGCCGCCATCGTCGAGCAGATGGCGAACACCTTGATCGTGATCCGGTCGGTGCTGATGCCCGCGCGACGCGAGGCCTCCTTGTTGCCGCCGACCGCGTAGACGTAGCGGCCGAACCGGATCCGGTCCGTCACGAACGTCAGCCCGATCAGCAGGGCGATCAGCAGGACGCCGACGTACGGGACGCCGCGGTCCTGGTTGGCCACGGCGACGATCACGGTGCCGACCGCAGCGAGGAAGGCGACCTTGAGCACCATCACGGAGATGGGCTCGTTCGGCAGACCGGATTTGGTGCGCGTCCGGTAGGTCACGAACTCGATCAGCGCGTAGACACCGACCGAGGCGAGCATCACGATCCACGCGCCGACCGGCGAGAGGAAGTCGTTGGCGAAGCCGATGATCACGTCGTTCTGGACCGTCACCGTGCCGGCGTCGCCGATCAGCAGCAGCACGACGCCGTTCCACGCCAGCAGGCCGGCGAGCGTGACGACGAACGACGGGATGCCGATCTTCGTGATCAGCAGCCCGTGGAACGTGCCGATCGAGGCGCCGCAGAGCAGCGCGATCGGGATCACGAGCAGGACCGGGAGCTCGTTGCCGTCCGGGTTCAGCAGCAGCGCCGTGACGACGCCCGCCACGCCGCTGACGTAGCCGACCGAGAGGTCGATCTCGCCGAGCAGCAGGACGAAGACGATGCCCATCCCGATCACCGCGATCGGGGCCATCTGGACGATGAGGTTGACGAAGTTCGGAGCGGTGAGGAAGTTGCTGTTCTGCGACTGGAAGACGATCGCGATGATGATCAGGCCGACGAAGATCGGGAGCGATCCGAGCTCGCCGGAGCGCACGCCGACCCACCAGTTGTGCACCGCCTCGCCGAGCGTCTTGGCCTCGCCCATCTCGGCCGGGCCGACGTCGGGGCCGAGGCCCGCGCCGGGGGTCGTATCGGGTTGCACGGTGCTCATGCCTGCGCCCCTTCCTGGTGGCCGGGGACGGTGGAGAGCTTGCCGGCGGTGATCGCCTCGACCACCTGGGTCTGGGTCACGTCCTTGGCCTCGAACACGGCGACGCTGTGCCCGAGCCGCAGGACCGTGATGCGGTCGGCGACCTCGAAGATGTCGTGCAGGTTGTGCGAGACGAGGACGACCCCGAGCCCCTGGTCGCCGAGGCGCTTGACGAGGTCGAGGACCTGTCGCGTCTGGGCGACGCCGAGGGCGGCGGTCGGCTCGTCGAGGATCACGAGCTTGGAGTTCCACATGACCGCCTTGGCGACGGCGATCGACTGGCGCTGGCCGCCGGAGAGGCTGGCGACCTGCTGGCGCACGGACCGCAGCGTGGTCACGCTCAGGCCGGAGAGCGTCTCGCGTGCGCGCTGCTCCATGCCGGACTCGTCGAGGCGGTGGACGCGGTCGAGCGTCCTCGCGGCCCAGGAACATGTTCTGGACGACGTCGAGGTTGTCGCAGAGCGCGAGGTCCTGGTAGACGATCTCGATGCCGAGGTTCGCCGCGTCCTTCGGGCCGTGGATCTGGACCGGCTTACCCTCGCCAGAGGACCTCGCCCTCGTCGAAGGGATGGATGCCGGCGAGCACTTGATGGTGACGGACTTGCCGGCGCCGTTGTCGCCCACGAGCGCCATGACCTCGCCGGCGCGCACGTCGAAGTCCACGTGCGTCAGGGCCTGCACGGCGCCGAAGCGCTTGGACACGCCCTTGAGCTGCAACAGCGGGGTTGCCGCGGGGTCTGCGGTCACTGCTCCTCCTCCTCCTTGACTGTGCGGCGGGTCCGGGGGCGCCCCTGACGGGACGCCCCCTCCCCGGCCGACTCTCTGCTTACGAGGTGGGCTCGATGCCGGCCTCGGTGCACATGGCCTTGTACTCGCCGGTGCACACGTCGTCGTACGTCACGTAGTTGTCCTTGATCGGGACGTCGACGTTGTCCTTCGTGATGGCCTCCGGCGTCAGCAGCACGGACGGGACGTCACGCTTGCCGTCGTTCGTCTTGCCGTTGACCGTCGTGGGCTCCTTGCCCTGTGCCAGCGCGATCGCAATCGCGGCGGCCGCGTCGGCCTCCTTCTTGACGGCCTTGTAGACCGTCATGCACTGGTCGCCCGCCAGGATGTTCTGCAGGCCCTGCGCCGTCGCGTCCTGGCCGGTGACCGGGAGCTGCTTCAGCTTGCGCGCCTTCAGTGCCGGGATGGCGGCGTTGCCGAGACCGTCGTTGGCCGCGAGCACGCCCTGGATGTCGTTGTTGGTCTTCGCCAGCATCTGCTCGAAGATCGTCAGCGCCTTCTGGTTGTCCCAGTCGGGCACGGACTGATCGGCGGCCTTCTTGAAGCTGCCGTCGTCGAACTTCGGGTCGAGGACGCTGTTGTAGCCCTCGGCGAACAGGGTCGCGTTGTTGTCCGTCGGCGAGCCGTTGAGCACCGCGATGTTCGGGGTGCCGCTGGCGCCGTCGAGGCACTTCACGAGCCCCTCGCCCTGGAGCTTGCCGACCGCCACGTTGTCGAACGACACGTAGTAGTCGGTCTGCCCGTTGAGCGTCAGGCGGTCGTAGTCGATGACCTTGACGCCCTGCGACTTGGCGTTGGCCTGGATGGCCGCGCCGGAGCCGGAGTCGAGGTTCGTCAGCAGGAGCACCTTGGCGCCGTTCGTGATCGCCTGCTCCGCCTGCTGCTGCTGGGTCGACTTGTCGCCCTGTGCGTTGTAGATCGTCGCGTCGACGCCGGCGGCGTCGAACGCCTGCTGCAGGAACGGCTTGTCCGCCGTCTCCCAGCGGGCCGAGGACTTCGTGTCCGGCAGCAGGACCGCGACCTTGTCGGCCTTGTCCGAGCCCGAGTCTCCGCTGCCGCCGTCGTCGTCACTGCCGCAGGCCGCAACGCCGAGACTCAGCACGGCGACGGCCGCCAGGGCCGCGACGCGAAGCGTCTTTCTGTGCATGCTGCTCCTCCTGAGGCGGACGTCCGCCCCGTTGTTGGTTTGGGGGGAAATCGGCCCTTCGATCATGCCGCACCTCGGGCCGCCACGCGGATGGGAAGTACACCCTCCGCCTCCGCGAAGATCAATGCAAGTGCGCCGAGCACTTCGGCGCGCTCTCCGAGCACTCCGGGAACGATTCGCACGTCCGTCGCCGCGCTCGAGATCGCGTAGCGATCGACCGCGTCGCGCATCGGTCCCAGGAGCAGATCGCCCGCGCCGGCGAGTGTCCCGCCGACGACGACCATGCCCGGGTTGAAGATGTTGACGAGGTTCGCCGTCGCCACGCCGATGTGGTGGCCGGCGTCCGCGATGACGCGCCGGCACGCGGGGTCACCGTCGGCGGCGAGCTCGAGGACCTGGGGAATCGTGACGTCCGGGCCGTGCGTGCGCCGCAGCAGGTCGAGGATCGCGCCCTCGGCGGCGACGGTCTCCAGACAGCCGCGGTTGCCGCAGCGGCAGACCGGGCCGTTCTCGTCGACGATGACGTGTCCCAGCTCGCCGGCCGTGCCTCCGGCGCCGCGGTACAGCCGGCCGTCGGCGATGAGCCCGGCGCCGATGCCCGAATACGCGCGGATGTAGGCGACGAAGTCCTCGCCCTGGGCGGCGCCGAACGACAGCTCGGCGAGCGCGCCGAGGTTGGCGTCGTTCTCCGCCAGCACGTTGATGCCGAGCCGGTCCTCGAGGGTCGCGGCGATCGGCACGTCCTGCCAGCCGGGCAGGATCGTCGACGAGCCGATCGTCCTGGTGCCCAGCCGCACCGGGCCTGCGAGCCCGATGCCGAGGCCGATGATCGCGTCGTGGCTGAAGCCGGACCGCTCGATCGATTCCTCGATGAGATCGCAGATGCGGTCGAGCGCGTCGAGGCCGAGCGCATCGACGTCGATCTCGAGCTGCTCGTCGACGATCACGGTGTGCGAGAGGTCGGCGACGGCCGCGCGGATGTGGCCGTGCCCGAGGTCGAGGCCGACCGCGGCGCCGGCAGAGCGCTCCAGGCCGAGGAGCACGGGCGGGCGGCCGCCTCCGGGGGTGGGCGAGGTTCCCGGCAGGTCCTCGCGCTCGACGACCAGGCCGGTCGCCAGCAGCTCGCCGACGAGGCTCGACACGGTGGTGCGGCTGAGCCCGGTGCTGCGCGCCAGGTCGGCGCGGCTCGCCAGGCCGGTCCTGGCCAGCGCTCCTACGACCCGCTGGCGGTTGCGATGACGCAGCGCCTCGAGCGACCCTGTGCTCGGCTCCTCATCCATCTGCACAGACCATCTCCGATTCGCCGGACGTTTGTCAAGGGTCCGTCGATACCTGTCCGAAACAGTGCGGACGTTCCGCAGGCACCATGCAGAACATCACGGGAAGCCGCGGTGGCAATTGAGCCGGATTTGTGCTGATCGGCCGGCGTCGCCGCTTCAGGCGTCTTCGGCCGGCCGGCGCGGCCGGGGCCCGAGATGCGAGATGACGACCGCGACGACCGTCACGAGATACATCTGGCCGATCACGGCCTGCGCCGCCGCGAACGCGCGGCCCACCGACGTGCCCGGCACGAAGTCGCCGAAGCCGACGGTCGTCTGGGTCGTCACCGCGAAGTACACGAAGTCGCCGGGGACGACGTCCTTGGACTTGCCGGCGAAGAACGCGGCGTCGCCCAGGTCGTTGCAGAGCATGTAGAGCACACCGAACACGAGCGCGAGCATCAGGTAGATCGTCAGCACGCCCGACACCGCGTTGAGGGTCACGCCGTTCGTGCGCACCGTCCGCGCGACGCCGCGGGCGAGGACCAGCGGCAGGCCCGCGACGAGCACCAGGGTGATCGCGCGGAGCACCGACGTGGCATCGCCCGGCAGCAGCAGCGTGAACCCGCCGCCGATGACCGCGACCAGCGCGACGATGCCGGCGACCTCGCGCACGCGCGTCTGCGCGTTCGACGTCCAGACGGCCACGACGAGCGTCGCGGCGTCCACGACGACGAGCACGAAGCGCCCGGCCTCGGTGTCGGGCAGCGCGATCGTCAGGAAGACGACCAGCAGCACCATCAGCAGGACGAGGCCGTAGCTGTGGCTGGGGTCCTCCCCCCTGAGCCGTTCGCGGATGCCGCTCACGGACGGGATTCGAGCAGCCGGGCCGGACGCCGGAACGACGACGGGGGCGCCCGCGTGGGGCGCCCGGTCGGAGACGATCAGCCCGCGCCTGCGGCGCGGGCTGTCCTGCCAGGGGGCCGTACCTACTTCGAGCTCGACCGACCCGCCGGCCTCCTCGAGCTCCTTCTTGAGCGCGTCGGCCTCGTCGCGCTCGATGCCCTCCTTGATGGGCTTGGGAGCCTCGTCGACGAGCGCCTTGGCCTCCTTCAGGCCCAGGCCGGTCGCCGCGCGGACGACCTTGATGACCTGGATCTTCTTGTCGCCTGCTGCGGTGAGCACGACGTCGACGGTCGAGGACTCCTCCTCGGCGGCCTCGCCGCCACCGCCGCCGCCGGCTGCGGGCGCCGCCGCGGCGACGGCCGTCGCCGAGACGCCGAACTCCTCCTCGAGCGCCTTGATGCGCTCGGCGAGCTCGAGGACCGAGATGCCCTTGAGCTCCTCGATCCAGTCCTGAGTGCTGGTAGCCATGTCTGTGTTCTCCTTGGTGGTCGCTTCGGCGCGCTGTCCGGCACTAGGCCGAAGCGTCCGCCTCGTTCTCGTTGTCGGAAGTGGTCTCGGTGTTCTCGGATGCGTCGGCCTCGGGGGCCTCGGCGGGTGCCTCGGCGTCGGCCTCGGGGGCCTGCGCCTCGGCGCCTCGGTCTCGGTCTCGGGCGCCTCCGGGGCTGCGGCCTCCGGCTCGGGGGCCGCGGGCGCCTCGCCCGCCGGCACCTCGCCGGACTCCTTCTTCTGCTGGAGCTGGCCGAGCGCGACGGCCATGCCGCCGAGCAGGCCGCCCAGGCCGCGTGCCAGACCGGTGAGCGGCGACGCGATCATCCCGACGAGCTGCCCGTACAGGACATCCCGCGACGGGAGCTTGGCGATCGCCTGAATCTGCGCGACCTCCAGCGTCTCGCCGTTCATGACCCCGCCCTTGAAGGCGAGGAGCTCGGTCTCCTTGTTGAAGGTGGCGATGGCCTTCGCCGCGCTCGCCGCGTCGCCGCGCACGAACGTCAGCGCCGTCGGGCCGCTGAGCAGCTCCTTCAGGGCCTCCATCTCGGCAGCGTCCGCCGCACGCTCGGTGAGCGTGTTCTTGACGATGCGGAAGGTCGCGTCGGACTCACGCAGCTTCCCGCGGATCTCGGCGGCCTGAGCGACCGTGATCCCGCGATAGTCGACGGCGAAGACGGCGTCGGACTCCTTGATCTGCTCGGCGATCTCCTCGACCGCGGCAGCCTTCTGTTCTCTGTTCATGAGCCTCCTCGTCCGGTCTTCCACCCGCCGTCGCGGGCTGCCGGAGGTCTACGGTGGCGCGTCTGAAGGGCGTTACGCCGCGGCCGGCGTGGCCTCCAGGACGTCGCGAATACGGGTGGGATCGACCTTGACGCCCGGCCCCTGGGTGGAGGCCAGCGTGATCGAGCGGATGTAGCGGCCCTTGGTGGAGGCGGGCTTCGCGCGAACGATCTCCTCCATGACGGCCACGTAGTTCTCGAGCAGCGCGCGCTCGTCGAAGCTCGTCTTGCCGATGACGAGGTGGACGATCGCGTTGCGGTCCGTGCGGTACTCGACCTTGCCGGACTTCGACTCCTCGACGGCCTTGGCGACGTCCATCGTCACCGTGCCGACCTTCGGGTTGGGCATCTTGCCCGACGGCCCGAGGACGCGGCCGAGCCGGCCGACGACGGGCATGAGGTCCGGCGTGGCGATCGCGACGTCGAAGTCGTCGAAGCCCTCCTCGACCTGCTTGGCGAGATCCTCGGCGCCGACGACGTCCGCGCCGGCCTCCTCGGCCTCACGGGCCTTGTCGCCCTGTGCGAAGACGATGATCTTGACGTCCTTGCCCAGGCCGTTGGGCAGCGCGATCGTGCCGCGGAGCTGCTCGTCCGCGTGGCGGACGTTGAGGCCCGTGCGGATGTGCACCTCGACGGACTCGTCGAACTTCGCGCGCCCGAGCTCCTTGACGAGCTGGACGGCGTCCGTGGGCTCGTACTCGCGCTCGCGATCGACCTTCTCGCGCGCTGCGATGAAGCCCTTGCCGTGCTTTGCCGACATCCTCACACCACCTCCACGCCCATCGACCGGGCGGTGCCGGCGATGATCTTCGATGCCTGATCGACGTCGTTGGCGTTCAGGTCCGCAAGCTTCTTCTCGGCGATCTCGCGGACCTGCGCCTGCGTGATCTGGCCGACCTTGTTCCGGTTGGGCTCCCCGGAGCCCTTGTCCAGCCCGATCGCCTGCTTGATCAGCACGGCGGCCGGCGGCGTCTTCGTGATGAAGGTGAACGAGCGGTCCTCGTAGACCGTGATCACGACCGGGATCGTGACGCCCGCCTGGTCCTGCGTCTGGGCGTTGAACGCCTTGCAGAACTCCATGATGTTGATGCCGTGCTGGCCCAGCGCGGGACCGACCGGCGGAGCCGGGCTGGCGCCGCCGCCGGGGGCCTGCAGCTTGATCTGGGTGAGGACCTTCTTCGCCATGGGGAACCAGTGAGGGTAGACGGAATGGACGGACGGGCGTCGATCAGATCTTCTTGACCTGATCGAACCCGACCTCGACGGGCGTTTCGCGACCGAAGATCGAGACGAGCACCTTGAGCTTGGCGGCGTCCTGGTTGATCTCCGCGATCTCGCCGGAGAAGTCCGACAGCGGCCCGGAGACCACCTTGACGGACTCGCCGATCGAGAACTGGGCCTTCGTGGCGACCTTCTGCGCGACCTCGCGGTGCAGCAGGCGGTCGACCTCGGGCTGGGTGAGCGGGACGGGCTCGTTGGACGAGCCGACGAAGCCGGTGACGCCGGGCGTGCCCTTGACGAGGATCCAGGCGTCGTCGGTGAGGTCCATGTTCACGAGCACGTAGCCCGGCATGGTCCGCTTCTCGACGCTGACCTTCTGGCCGTCCTTGAGCTCGGAGACGGTCTCGGTCGGCACGACGATCTGCCGCACCGCGCGGGCCTGGCCCAGCGAGACGATGCGGTGCTCGAGGTTCTGCTTGACCTTCTTCTCGTGCCCGGACTTGGTGTTGACGACGTACCAGCGATACATGGGTCTAGATGATCCGATCGACGAGCCAGTTGGCGGCCGCGTCCGCGAGGCCGAGGTAGAGACCGGCGACGACGACGAAGCCCAGGACGACCGCGGTGGCCTGTCCGACCTGCTTGCGATCGGGCCACTGCACGCGCTGCAGCTCGGCCCAGGAGGCGCGCAGGAACGCGACGAAGCGGAAGCCGCCCTTCTTGGTCGGGGCGGGGGCGCCGGCCGGGGAGTCCTTGTGCCGCTCGAGGGCGTCGGCGTCGGCCGTCTCCTCGGCGGCCTCGATCTCCTCCTCGTCGCCGTTCTCGAAGGCCTCCTCGACGTGATCGACGTCGTCCTCGAGCGCGGCGAACTCCTCGTCCGTCAGCTCTTCGGGGGCCGTCTCGCCGCCGAGACCGTCGGTGGCGTCGGGCGGAGCGGTCTCCCCGTGGGCCTCGGAGACGAGCTTCGCCTCGAAGATCTCGCTCTCGCCGGAGGCGTGCTCGAGCTCCCCGGGGACGTTCTCCCTCAGCGGCTGGTTGGGCGCGGCGGGCGCAGGCGTGCCTCCCTGCTTTTCACGGCGGGCACGGCGCTGCTTCGCACGCTGTCGGTCACGAGCCACGACAGGCGATCCCGGGTTAGCGGGTCTCCTTGTGGGACGTGTGCGACCGGCACCAGCGGCAGTACTTGCGCAGCGTGATGCGATCGGGCGTGTTCCGCTTGCTCTTATTCGTCTGGTAGTTGCGCCGCTTGCACTCCTCGCACGCGAGGGTGACAGCGATGCGTACGTCTCCGCGGGCCATGTGGCGACTCCGGTCGAGAGGAACTGCTCGACCTGTCCGGGGCAGAAAAACGACCCGCCCCGGGCGGGTCAAGAAGGGGCAGTGTAGCGCGATCGCGCGCCGCTGAGCGACGTGCTCCGAGGCCGCGGTTCAGGCCCGCGCGCCCGCCTGCGGGTCCAGGCGCGACATGGTGACCGCCGCGTCGAGCTCCGACGCCGCCGGGCCACGGTAGACGCCCTTCACCGGCGGGACGTCGGAGTAGAACCGGCCGTGGCCGATCTTGACGTGCGTCTCGCTCGCCAGACGGCGGTTCGTCGGGTCCGCGCCGACCCACACGGGCTCGCCGCGGCCGTCGGTTCCGGGCAGCAGCGCCTCGAGCCAGGCGTGCGTGTCGACCTCGAGCGAGTCGGACCCGCCGTCCTCCGGCGCGGCCCACAGGTACCCGGAGACGTAGCGCGCCGCGATGCCCTGGCGGCGCAGCAGCACGAGCGCGAGGTGCACGAAGTCCTGGCAGACGCCCGCGCCGATGTCGAGCAGGTCGGTGACCGTCGACCCGACGTACGTCGCTCCGCGCCGGTACTCGAACCGGTCGGGGACGAGCTGGCTGAGCAGGCGCAGCGTCGCCAGCGGCGTTGTCGCGCGCATCGCGGCCTCGAGGTCGTCGAGCCGCCCGTTGAGCCCGTCGTCCTGCCACGGCAGCAGGTACTCGCCGCCGGCCTCGATGTAGCCGGAGCTCGTCAGCGCGTTCCAGGGGCCCTCCGGCGGCTCGGGCGGCGCGGAGGTCACGACGCGGGCGCGGACGTCGATCGTGAGGTGCTCGTGCGGCGGTCGGCACGCCGAACTCGAGCACCTCGGTGCCGAAGTAGTCGATGTGGCGGCTGACACGGGTCTCGGGGTCGATGCGCACGTGGAACTCGTCGCAGCGCTGTGCGGACGTCGTCGCCGGGCGCACGCGCAGCGCGTTGAGGTTGTCGGAGACCGGCCCGTCGTAGGCGTAGCTCGTGAGGTGTCGGATGGCGAAGTGCATCGGCCCGTGTCAGACGACGGTGGTGGTGCGCCGCTCGGTGGCGGCGCCGGCGAAGTAGCGCTCGGCGAGGTCGTGGTCGACGCGCGCGAGCTCGGCGGCCACCGTCTTGCAGGTCTGGCCGATCTCGGCGTCGTCCGGCAGCGTACGGCGCTGGAAGTCGAGGTCCGCGGCCATGCGGCTCAGCCGCAGCACCGGCTCGGAGTTGCGCGGGCTCGCGTCGGCGGCCTCGAGCGCGTCGTGCAGCGAGTCCACGCAGGCCGCGACGCTGTCGGGGTAGGCGCGCTCGAAGAGCAGGAAGCGCGCGACCGGGCGGGCGTTCGGCGGCGCGGGCACCGCGCGGCGATAGGCCTGGAAGCCGCCGACGGCCTGCAGCAGGGCGAGCGCCTGGCCGGTGGCCGCGTCGTCGTCGCCGGGCGGGAACGCGACGCGCAGGATGCGCAGCACCATGTCCGCCGACTCCATGTAGCTCCCGGCGTCCAGGAACGCCTTGGCCTCGTCGCGCAGCATCGTGCGGTCGGCGAGCCCGGCGATCAGCGCGACACGCTCCTTGACGTACTGGCACGAGAGGTAGGGCCCTCCCGGCGCCATCCAGCTCCCGTCGCCGTCCCCGCGGAGCGTGAGGGCGGACGTGTTGATCGCCTCCCACATGTCCGCGCTGATGACGTCGCGCACGGTGCGGGCGCCCTCGCGGGCGCGCTCGATGGCGGAGCGCATCGAGGCGGGCGCCGCGCCGTCGATCGTCAGGCGCTCGAGCGCCTCGCTGCGCACCACGCGCTCGGCGCCGGCCTCCGTCCCGCCGAGCATCGCCAGCAGCTCGCTCCAGCCCAGGACGACGCCCGGGGTCGCGTCGGCCGCGGTGCCCTGGAGCTCGACCTGGAAGACGCCGTCCACGACGCGCGCCGTGAACTCCGCGCGAACGAGGTTGCGGCCGAGCCAGTAGAGCTCGTGCGCGATGCGGGCGAGCACTAGGCGGTCCCGCCCTGCTGCTGCTGCTGTGCCTGGCCCGTCCAGCCGCCGTAGCGCAGGTCCGGGAGCGCCGGGGGGAGCGGGTCCGGGAGCCGCGACTCGGCGCGGTCGTCGGCCTCGCCGTCCTCGAGCACCCACGTGTCCTTCGAGCCGCCGCCGCGTGAGGAGTTCACGATCATCGACCCCTCCTCGAGCGCGACGCGCGTGAGGCCGCCGGGGACGATGTCGATGCGCTCGCCGAACACCGCGAACGGCCGCAGGTCCACGTGCCGCGGGGCGAGCTGCCCGTCGCGACCCGCCGTCGGCACCGTGGAGAGCTTCACGACGTCCTGCGCGATCCAGCGCTCGGGATTCGCCCGCACGGCGTCGGCGAGCCGGGCGAGCTCCTCGTCGGTGGCGCTGGGCCCGATCGAGACGCCCTTGCCGCCGGACTCGCCGGTCGGCTTCACGACGAGGTCGCCGAGGTGCTCCAGCACGTACTCGAGCTGCTCGGGATCGGTGAGCAGGTACGTGTTGACGTTCTCCAGCAGCGGCTCCTCGCCGAGGTAGTAGCGGATCATCTCCGGCACGTAGTGGTAGACGGCCTTGTCGTCCGCCACCCCGGTCCCCAGCGCGTTGGCGATCGCGACCGTGCCGGCGCGGTAGGCCCGCACGAGGCCCGGTACACCGAGCATCGAGTCCGCGCGGAACTCGAGCGGGTCGATGAAGTCGTCGTCGAGGCGGCGGTAGACGGCGTGTACGCGTTCCAGCCCGCGCGTCGTGCGCATGTAGAGAACGTCGTCGCGGACGACGAGGTCCGAGGCCTCGACGAGCTCGACGCCCATCTGGCGCGCGAGGAAGGCGTGCTCGAAGTACGCCGAGTTCAGCGGCCCCGGCGTCCACACGACGACGGTGGCCTCGCTGTCGGCGGACGGCGCGACCGAGCGCAGCGCGGCGAGCAGGAGCTGCGGGTACTGGTCGACCGGCCGCACGCGGTACGCGGCGAAGAGGTCCGGGACGAGCCGCGCCATCGCGACCCGGTTCTCGAGGACGTAGGAGATGCCGGACGGCGTGCGCACGTTGTCCTCGAGGACCTTCCAGGTGCCGTCGCTGTCGCGCACGAGGTCACAGCCCGCGACATGGCAGTACACGCCTCCGGGCGGGCGGATGCCGTGAACGGCGCGCGCGAAGTGCGTGCGTCCGGCGACGAGGCTCCACGGCACGATGCCCTCGCGGACGATCTCGCGGCCGTGGTAGACGTCGTCGACGAAGTGGTTGAGCGCGCGGATCCGCTGCGCGAGTCCCTGCTTGATCGACCGCCACTCCGGTCCCGACAGGATCCGCGGGACGAGGTCGAGCGGGAACGGGCGCTCGCGGCTGGGACCGTCCTCGCCGACCGTCTCGAAGGTGATGCCCTGCTGCATGAAGATCGCGTCGCGGCGCCGGCCCGCGTCGCCCAGGCCGGCGGGCCCCAGACGCTCGAGCGCCGCCATCAGCGGCGCGGCCACCGGACGCGGCATCCCGTCCGCATCGAACAACTCGTCGTGGAACGACGGGCGCGGCTCATACGCGGGCTCGGGCGAGGCCCCGGCGGCCTTGGTGGTCATCACCCCCATCATCGCTCTTCGAGGACACCGGTGGGTTCGACGTGTGGCGAAAGATGCCGCTCCGCGTTTGGACGACCGGCACGACCGCGGCGATAGCCTCAGCACGATGGACGCCGGCGCCACGCGGCTGAACCGGTTGCGCGCGTCCGGCGCGGAGCGACCGGCGCTCGTGGCATTCCTCGGGGTGTTCTCCGCGACGCTGCTCTGCTTCCTGGCGATCGGCGCCGTGCTGCCGATCCTGCCGCGATACGTGACCGAGGAGCTGGGCGCCGGGAACGTCGCGGTCGGCGTGGTCGTCGGCGCGTTCGCGATCTCCGCGCTCGTCGGGCGGCCGGTCGGAGGGCGGCTCGCCGACCGGCACGGGCGCAAGACGATCCACGCGACGGGGCTCGCGATCTGCTCGCTGGCGGGGCTGCTGCTGTTCCTCCCGTTCGGCGTGGCCGGGCTGATCTTCGCGCGGCTCGTCGTCGGCCTCGGAGACGGGTGGGTCTTCACCGCGGGCGTGACGTGGATCGTGGACCTCGCGCCCGAGGAGCGGCGCGGGCAGACGATCGGGATGTTCGGCCTCGCGATCTGGGGCGGGCTGACGTTCGGCTCGGTCATCGGCGAGGGCATGTACGCGCTCGGCGGGTACTCCGCCGTGTGGGCGTTCGCCGCGCTGGCCCCGCTTGCCGGCCTGCTCGTCGCGCGCCTCGTGCCCGAGGCTCCGCCGACGGCGCAGCCGGTGGACGAGGAGCTCGCCGCCGCCGAGCTCGGCGCCGCGCTGACGCCCGGCGCCGCCCCGCCCCTGCGCGCGCCGGCCGGCAGCCCGTGGATCCCGCGCGAGGCGCTGCGCCCCGGTGCGGCACTCGCGCTCGCCAACATCGGCTTCGGCACGATGGCCGGCTTCGTCGTGCTGCTGCTCGACGAGCGCGGCATCGGCCACGGGGCCGCGGCCTTCACCGTCTTCTCCGGATCCGTCGTCGTGTCGCGGCTGGTGCTCGGGCGCCTGCCGGACGTCCTCGGGGCGCGGCGCACCGCGCTCGGCGCGGGCCTCGTCCAGGGGCTCGGCCTGATCGCGATCGGCGCCGCCCAGTCGCTGCCCGCCGCGCTCGCGGCCGCGGCGCTGATGGGCGCCGGCATGTCGCTGCTGTTCCCGTCGCTCGCGCTGCTCGTCGTCGATCGCGTCGATCCGGCGCGGCGGGGCGCCGCGATGGGCGCGTTCACGGCGTTCTTCGATCTCGGCGTCGGGCTGGGCGCGCCGTTCGCCGGCCTCGTCGCGTCGCTGACGGGCGAGTACCCGCCCGCGTTCTACGTCGGCGGGGCGCTGTGTCTGGCGGGGGCGCTGCTCGGCTGGTTCTCGACCCGCGGCATCCGGCAGGGCGCGGTGCCGGCATGAGCCGCGTCCTCGCCGTCTGCCATCCCGGGGGCGGCACGAGCGGGGTCTTTCACGACGCCGCGCGCGAGAGCGGCCACGTGATCGACGAGTGGCTGCCCGCCGAGCGCCCCGAGCCGCCGCGGCCGCTCGGCGAGTACGCCGCGCTCGTCGTCCTCGGCGGCGATCAGAACGTGTGCGAGCAGGACCGCTTCCCGTATCTCGCCGCCGAGGTCGCGCTCCTGCGCGACTGGCTGCCCGGCGGGCGCCCCGTGCTCGGCGTCTGCCTCGGCGCGCAGCTGCTCGCCGAGGCCGCGGGCGGGCGCGTCGTGCGCGCGAGCACGCGGGAGCTCGGGTGGCTCGATGTCGAACTGCTCCCGGAGGCCGCGAGCGATCCCGTCCTCGGCGCCCTGCCGTCGCGGTTCACGGCGCTGCAGTGGCACAGCTACGCAGTCGAGCCGCCTGCGGAGGCGGTCGTGCTCGCCCGCAGTCCCGTGTGCGCACAGGCGTTTCGCATCGGGCCGGCCTGGGGCGTGCAGTTCCACCCCGAGGTCGATCTCGCGATCCTGCACGGCTGGCTCGGCGACCTCGACCGCGGCGTTCCGCCGCAGGCCCGGGACGCCGAGTTGCTCGAGGCGGGCGTCGCCGAGCACCTGGAGTCGTGGAACGTCGTGGGCCGCGAGCTGTTCCGCGGCTTCCTCACCCAGGTCGGGTGACGACGTGCCCTGGAGTTGGCGTAGGCTCGCGCCCGTCAGCCACATGAGGAGCATCCGATGACCGCCGAGGACCAGCAGACCGTGGAAGCCCCGCCCGCCGAGGCCTCGGCCTCCACCGACGCCGGGACCGGGACCGGCCGGCGCATCGCCTACTGGACCGTCCTCGTCCTCACGACGATCCTCGCGACGGTCGCGATCTTCGCGGTCTGGGCCAACCGCCAGCTCCTCAACACGGACAACTGGACCGAGACCAGCACGGAGCTGCTCCAGAACCAGGCGATCCGCGACCAGACCGCGACGTACCTTGCCGACCAGCTCTATGCGAACGTCGATGTCCAGGGCGAGATCCAGGGCTTTCTGCCCACCGAGCTTCAGCCGCTCGCAGCGCCGGCCGCCGGCGCCGTGCGCAACGTCGTCGACGACGTCGCCGGCAAGGCGCTGCAGAACCCCACGGTGCAGCAGGCCTGGGCGGACGCCAACCGCACGGCCCACCAGGGCCTCGTGAACGTCATCGAGGACAAGGGCACGTACACGTCGATCAACGGCGACACGGTGAATCTGGACCTGACGCCGATCCTCGTCGCGATCGCCGCGCGCGTCGGGTTGCCGCAGGCGGTCCAGAGCAAGATCCCGCCGGACGCGGCGAAGATCGAGATCCTCAAGTCCGATCAGCTGTCGACCGCCCAGAGCGCCGCGAAGGGCCTGAAGGCGTCCGACTGGTTCCTGCGCATCCTGGTCTTCCTGGGCTTCGCGCTGGCGATCTGGCTCGCACGCGGACGACGCGCGCAGGCGCTGATGGCGTCCGGCATCGGCCTGGTCGTCGCCGGCCTGGCGGCCCTCGTCATCCGCTCGATCGCCGGGGGCACGGTCGTCGACGACCTCGCGACGACGGAGGCGGTGCGACCCGCCGCGACCGCGGCGTGGGACATCGGCACCGAGCTGCTGACGACCATCGCCTGGTCGGCCATCTTCGTCGGCATCCCGGCGATCATCGTCGGCCTGCTGCTCGGGCCGTACACGTGGGCGAAGGACCTGCGCGCGCGCTCGGCCGGCTTCGCCTACGACCGTCCCGAGTTCCTCTACGGCGGCGCGGTCCTCATCGTGCTCTTCCTCATCGTCTGGGAGCCCGTCCCCGCGACGCGGCGCCTGCTCACGATCATCGTGTTCCTCGCGGTCATCGTCGGCGGGGCCTACGCGTGGCGCAAGCTCACGCTCGAGGAGAACCCCGACCGGGAGCTGGCGATCGCCGGCGGCGGACCGGGGCTCAAGGCGCGGGCCACCGGCGCCGCGACCTCGGCGAAGGCCGCCGTCTCGCGCCCCCCGGCCGAGAGCTCCGGCAGCGAGGTCACCGACAAGATGGCGCGGCTCGAACGGCTCGTCGCACTGCGCGACGGCGGCGCGCTGAGCGACACCGAGTTCGAGGCGGAGAAGACGAAGCTCATGGGCGAGGGCGGCGCGCCCTGACCGCTCCGGGGTGGCTAGGGTCCGCGCCCGCATGAGCACGGACCCACGCCACCCCGTCATCGTCGGCGTCGCCCAGCGCACCTGGCGCGGCGGCGACGCGCCGTCCCCGATCGAGATGTGCGCCGAGACGGTGACCGCCGCCGCGGCGGACGCCGGAGCCGGCGATGCGCTGCTGCGCCGCGCCGGCGCGATCGGCGTCGTCGACATCGCGTCGCGGCGCTGGAACGACCCGGCGGCGCTCGTCGCCGCGCGGCTGGGCATCACGCCGGCCGAGACGATCCGCACGAACCTGGGCGGCGATGGGCCGCAGGTGCTCGTGAGCCACCTGGCCACGCGGATCGAGCAGGGCGATCTCGACGTCGCGATCGTCTGCGGCGCCGAGGCGCTGGCGACGCTCGGGCGCGCGATGCGCGACCACCGCGACCCGCCGTGGGAGCCCGTCGACGACGGCGCCGCGCCGAGCCGGCTGCTCGGCGCCGACCGCCCGCCGGCCACGCAGGCGGAGTCGGGCGCGAACCTCATCGCGCCGATCGTCATGTACCCGCTGTTCGAGAACGCGCTCTGGGCACAGGAGGGGACGACGCTCGAGGAGCACCGCGCGCGGCTCGGCGAGCTCTGGGCCGGCTTCTCTGCGGTGGCGGCGCGCAACCCCCATGCGTGGTCGCCCGAGCAGCGCAGCGCCGAGGAGATCGCAACGCCCTCGCCCGCCAACCGGCTCGTGACGCTCCCCTACACGAAGCTCCTGAACTCGAACATCCAGACGGACCAGTCCGCGGCCCTCATCCTCTGCTCGGACGCCGCGGCGCGCGAGCTCGGGATCAGCCGGGACCGCTGGGTCTTTCCGCAGGCCGCCGGGCATGCCTACGACCACTGGTTCGTGAGCGAGCGCGAGGACCTGCACTCGTCCCCCGCGATCCGCTTCGCCGCGCGCGCGGCGCTCGACGCGGCCGGCGCCGGGATCGACGACGTCGCCCACCTGGACGTCTACTCGTGCTTCCCCAGCGCCGTGCAGATCGCCTGCCGCGAACTCGGCGTCGACCCGTTCGCCGACGCGCGCCCGCTCACGGTCACCGGCGGGCTGACGTTCGCCGGCGGGCCGGGGAACAACTACGTCACGCATGCGATCGCCGCGCTCGTGGAGCGCCTGCGCGAGGACCCGGACGCGCTCGGCCTGAGCACCTCCGTCGGCTGGTACCTCACCAAGCACGCCGTCGGGATCTACGGGGCGCGCGAGCCGCGCGGGCCGTTCGTCGCCGCGCACGTCCAGGACGAGGTCGACGCGACCCCCAGGCGCAAGAGCGCAGCCGGGGTCGCCGGCACCGCCGAGGCCGAGTCCGTGTCCGTCGTCTTCTCGCGTGAGGGCGAGCCGACCGTGGGGTCGCTCACCGCGCTGCTCGCGGACGGCCGACGGGCCGTGGCCAAGACGACCGATCCGGAGGATCTCGCGGCGATGGCGACCGCGCCGATCACCGGGCGGGACGTCCATCTCGACGGTGAGGGCGGCGTGCGGCTGTAGGGATCCGGCCCGGCACCGCAACCCGTGGCGCCCGCAGGTGTCATTGGGGCATGACCCGCCTGCCGATCGGCGTCCTCGCCGCCCTCCTGCTCATCCTCGCCCTCGCCGTCCCCGCCGGCGCAGCGAACCCCGAGCCGCCCGCGGCATCGACGTCCGCCCCGGACGCGATCACGCTCACCGGCGCGACGCTGAAGGGCTCGGTGACGCCGAACGGCGCCGCCACGACCTACCGGTTCGAGTACGGCACCACGGACTCGTACGGCCTGACGACGAGCGAGCGCGACGCGGGCTCGGGCACCGACGCGGCCGCCGTCAGCGTGCCCGTCACAGGGCTGACCAGCGACACGACCTACCACGTGCGCATCGTCGCGACGAACGCGGCGGGCGTCACCCGCAGCAGCGACCGCACGTTCCGCACGCTCGCCCCTGTCCGCGCTCCGGGCATCTCGTCGAGCAGCGCGACCTCGGTGCGCGCGGACTCCGCCGTGCTGCGCGCGAAGCTCGACCCGCGCGGGCAGAGCACGACCTACCGCTTCGAGTACGGCCCGACGACGAAGTACGGCAGCTCGACCCCCGTGGTGGCGGCCTCCTGGTCGGGCTCGAAGACCGTCTCGGCCCAGATCACCGGCCTGACGCCGTACACGACGTACCACTACCGCCTCGTCGCGTCCGGCCCGGGCGGCACCGCGCGCGGCAGCAACCGCTCGCTGCGCACGCTGCGCGCCCCCACCGGCATCACGCTGACGACCACGCCGAACCCGGTCGACTGGGGCGCGACGGTGAAGCTCGCCGGCCAGGTCCTCGGGAACGGCGTCGGCGGCACCGCCCTGTCGGTGCAGCGCAGCGACTTCCCGTTCGCCCGCGGATTCTGGGTGCCGCGGAACTTCTCGGCCGCCAAGGACGCGCGCTTCTCGACGACGATCGGGCCGCTGTGGGAGACCACGCGCCTGCAGGTCGTCACACGCACGACGACGGTCGCCCGCAGCGCGCTCGTGACGGTCGGCGTCCGCGTGCGCGTCGGAGTGCGCCGCCAGGCGGCGGGTCGGCGCGCGGTCGTCCTCAGCGGCGCGATCCGCCCGGCGATCCCGCAGGGCCGCGTGTCCGTGCAGCGCCGCACCCTGGCCGGCGTCTGGGTGCGGGTGAAGCGCTCCCGCGTCACAGAGCTGTCCGGCAACCGCTCGCGCTACCGCGTCCGGGTGCCACGCTCGCGGCGCACCAGTGAGGTGCGCGTGGTGGCCGTGCCGAACGACGGCGGGGCGCACCAGCAGGGTGTGAGCCGGTCGCTCTCGGTTCGCGGCCGCTGAACCGCGGCGCGCGCGTCAGCCGGCGAGCCGCAGCGGCGAGCCGCCGGCCAGCGGGCTCGGGACGACCCGGTTGCGCCCGCCGTCCTTGGCCTCGTAGAGCCGCGCGTCCGCGCGCTCGAAGAGCCGCTCGTACGACAGACCCTCGCCGAACCCGGCGCTGACGCCGGCGCTGATCGTCACGCTGATGCCGCCGGGGCGGCTGGCCGCGATGTGGCGCCGTACGCGCTCGGCGAGCTGCGCGGCCTCGGCCTCGTCGGTCCCGGGCAGGATCAGCAGCAGTTCCTCGCCGCCCACGCGGTAGGCGAGCTCGAAGGAGCGCAGCGCCTTGCGCATCTCGTAGGCGACGTCGCGCAGGACGGCGTCGCCGGTCTCGTGCCCGTAGGTGTCGTTGACGGACTTGAAGCGGTCCAGGTCGAAGAGCACGAACGACACCGGCACGTGCGCGAGGACGGCCTGCTGGCGGACCTCCTCGAAGCGCTGGTTGAGCGTCGCGCGGTTCAGGAGCCCGGTGAGCGGGTCGAGGACGGACTCGCCGCGGTGGCGCACCTCGGCGCGCATCAGCCCGTTGACGTAGAGCCCGACGGACGCGATCAGGACGACCGTCGCGGCGAGGTACTCCGGCGCGGCGACGAGCGTCGACGGGCCGGCGATGAGCGGCGCGCAGACGGCCGTGAGGACGGCGGAGCCCCCGGCCACAGCCACGCCGCGACTGGTGAAGACCGCGGTCGCCGCCACGACCGGGACGACGAGCCACGGGAGCGCCGCGCTGCGGGCGCCGCCGGTCATGACGATCGCGCCGCCGATGCCGACGATGCCGCCCACCGTGAGCAGCATGAGCCAGTACTCGGGGGTGCGGCTGGTCGCGATGCGGCGGTCGACGAGCGGGATCAGCATCGACACGGCGCCGAACAGCGCCAGCACCTGCCAGCCCCAGGCGGCGGCCAGCACCGCGACCCCGGCGCCCACGGCGCAGAAGACGAGATTGCGCACACGCCGCATCCGCCGCTCCATGTCCACGAAGCGGGCCCGGTCCAGCGGCTCGGGGCAGAGCCATGTGCCGTGCGCGTCCATTGGACGGTATGTCGTCCTGCGGGCCGCCGCGCTTGACGGTCGCCCCGGCGCGCTGGACGGTCTCTGGACGCCCTCAGGCGCCCGGGGCTACTGCTGGAAGCGCGGGCAGGGGACCTGGATCGTCCGCTCGGTGGCCAGGCCGGTCTCGTAGCCGTAGTCCGAGCGGAACGACACCTGGCCTGACGCGGGGCAGGCCGGCTGCGTGAGCCAGAAGAGCCTGCTGACCTGCGACTTGGACTTGACGCACTTGCCCTTGCGCTTGGTCAGACACGTCTTCTTGACCGTCGTCTTCGTGATCCCCGGCGTCGTCACCTTGAGCTCGGCGACGCTGATGCGCAGGCCGGAGCCCGTCGGGAGCACCATCTTGACGCCGTAGAGGCCGTCCGCCGAGGGCTCGTTGAAGAGATCGGTCGAGAAGACGAGCTTCAGCGTGGCGAGGCTGCCGAGCGATTGGATCGCGGGCGCCGCCTCGTCGAGCACGGCGAAGATCCCGAAGGAGGCGAACGCGCCCTTGACCGCCGGCTTGGACAGGTACAGGTAGAGCTTCGCCGGGAGCGGGTCCGGCAGGCCGAGCGTGCGGGCGTCGACCACGACCGACCCCGAGCCGATCTGCGAGCGGATGCAGGTCTCGGTGACCTTGCGCGACTCGGGCGTCATCCGCTCCTTCACGCGCTTGTAGGTCGCGGGCAGGTTGTCCAGACGCTTGAAGAAGTAGCCGCCCTCGGGCGCCGCGATCAGGGCGTCGCGGAGCTTGCCGACGTCGCACTTATAGGCGCTGGTCTTGAACTCCTTGCGGATGTTCACGCCGGCGGCGAAGCGGACCGTGTTCGAGGTCAGCAGCGGCGGCGGCTCGCCGGAGGTGTCGAACGAGTTCGCCGTGAAGCCGATGGTGTATCGGCCGTCGGGCTTGACGTCCTTCAGCTGCACGTTGAACTCCTGCACGGGCGCGGCCTGCGCGGCGGCGACGGGACCGAGGAGAGCGAGCAGCAGCGCCGAAACCAGAATCCGTTTCACGGTGACTCCGCGTCGATGGAGGGCGGGTATGCGCAATGCGCCAGGCCGTCGAACGTCCATGTCCGAGCGGCGCCGTGCGCCATGACGCTCTGTAGGGTGCCAGGGATGGGCCAGGTCACGCGCCGCACCCGGGCGGCGCCGTCCCGCCCGCACCCGGTTCCGCTCACCGGGCGGGAGCACCGTTGAGGGCGATCGCCCGCTTCACGATTCGGCACGCGCGCCTGACCCTGGCCGTCTGGGTGCTCGTGCTCGCCGCCGCGCTCGCGTTCGGCGCGAGCGCGACCGACCACATCGGCCAGCCGAGCCTGCGCATCCCCGGCAGCGACTCCGCACGCGCGGCGGACCTGACCAACCGCGAGTTCGGCGGCACGATCAGCATGGCCGTGCTGCTCACGGGTCCGCCGAAGGTCGTGGAGCAGCGCGGGCCCCGGCTCGTCCGCGAGCTGCAGGACATCGAGGGCGTCGAGGTCCTGAGCCCGTGGGCGATCGGCGGCGAGCGCGTTCTCAAGGAGCCGCGCGGCCAGGCGCTGCTGGCGCTGCAGGTGCGCCGCCCGTTCGACCGGATCTCCGAGGAGACCGTGCCGGCTGTCGAGCAGGCGATCGACCGAGCGGCGCGGCCCCCGCTGAAGACACAGATCACCGGTCTGGCGCCGCTCGTGCGCGCCCTCAACGAGTCGTCGATCGACTCGCTGCACCGCGGCGAGCTGCTCGCGCTGCCGATCCTGTTCGTGATGCTGCTGCTCATCTTCGGCAGCCCCGTCGCCGCGCTCGTCCCGGCGCTCAGCGGCCTGCTCGTCACCCGCATCGGCATCGCGGTGCTCGGCCTGATCGGGCGCGAGATCGACATCGACGCGCTCGCGCTGAACCTCGTGACGATGGTCGGGCTCGCGCTCGGCGTCGACTACGCGCTGCTCGTCGTCTCGCGCTTCCGCGAAGAGCTCGCCGAGGGGCTGAGCGTCGCCGACGCCGCCGAGGAGGCCGCGGTGCGCGCGGGCAGGACGGTCGTGCTCGCCGGCGGCGCGCTGATCCTCGGGATGGCGTGCGGGATGCTCGTCGCGCCCGGGTCGCTCCTGGTCTCCTCCGGGATCGGCGTCGTCGTCGCGGCGATCGGCGCGGTCGCCGTCACCGTGCTCGCGATGCCCGCCGCGCTCGCCGTGCTCGGGACGAACGTCAACCGCTGGCCCGTGCGCCGCACCCACCACGGCGGCGCGTGGGTGCGCATCTCCCGGCGTGCGCTGCGCGCCCCCGGTGCCGCCGCGTTCTTCGTCCTCCTCCCGCTCGTGCTGCTCTCGGCGCCCGCCCTGGCGCTGAACACCGGCCCGCCCGATGTCGCGAACCTCCCGCCCGACGACGCCGCGCGCGTGAGCTACGAGGCGTTCGAGCGCGACCGCGGCGCGGGCTGGTCGACGCCGTACGAGGTCGTCTTCCACACGAACGGGCCGATCACCACCACCAAGCGCCTGCGCGAGCTCGGCCGCTTCCAGGACCGCGTCGCGAAGCGGAAGGGCGTCGAGGCGGTGCTCGGGCCGGCGGCGCTGCTGGAGCGCACGGCGGTCCTGCGCCGGCTCACGCGCGACCTCGTCGGCGGGCAGAAGCAGGTCCGCAGGCTGGAGGGCGGCCTCAAGCGCACGCGCAACGGCACCGGGCAGCTGCGCGACGGCCTCGGCGCGGGCGCCGACGGCGCGGGCCAGCTCGCCGCCGGGCTCGGCAAGGCGGCCGCGGGCTCGCAGGCGATCGCCGACGGCACGAGCGCCGCAGCCCCGAAGACGCAGCAGCTCGCCGACGGCGTGCAGCAGACCGCGGACGGCGCCGGGCAGCTCACCGGCGGGCTCGGGCAGGCGCGCGACGGCGCGCGCAAGGCCGAGACGAACATGAACGTCCTGCGCGACTCGCTCGTCGACGCCGACGCGGACTCCGACAGCAAGCTCTCCACGCCGGCCGCCGAGACGCAGTCCGCCGTGCAGTCCGCGCTGCGCAACCTCGGCGGCATCACCGACCCGACCGTCTCGGGCAACCCCGCGGTCCAGCGCGCGAAGGCCGACCTCACCCGCGCGCTGTCCGCCCTCGGCCCGCTGAAGACGAACATCGCGAGCTACACGACCGACCTGGGCACGAACGCGACCGCGGCGAAGGAGCTCGCGAGCGGCATCGCGGAGCTCGCCGACGCGCTCGACGCGCTCGCCGCCGGCAGCGGGAAGCTCGAGGGCGGGATCGAGCAGACGGCCGCCGGCGCGAAGGCGGTCGCCGACGGCGTCGGCCAGCTCAGCAGCGGGACGGCGGAGCTCACCGGCGGGCTGCAGCAGCTGCTCAACGGCCCGAACGGCAACGACGGCGCGAAAGCGCTCGCGGCGGCGCTGCGGCGCGCCTACGGCGGCAGCAACGAGATCGGCCGCGCGCTCCAGCTCATGCTCGACAGCGTCGTGCGCGTGCGCTCGACCAACGACGTGCGCCAGGCGCAGCTGCGCCGCGGCGGCACGAGCGTCGACAAGGCTGCGGACTCGGGCTACTTCGTCCTCGCGGCGATCGAGGGCGCGGAGACGCAGACGCAGACGAACGTCGGCTTCGCCACGAACGCGAAGTCGGGCGGCAACACGGCGCGGGTGATCGTCGTCCCCCGCGACGGGCCGTTCGCGCCCGACAGCGCCGACCTGCGCCCGGAGCTCCAGCAGGAGGCCGACCGCAGCGCCAGACGCATGAACGCGACCGCGGTCGTGGGCGGCCCGGCCGTCGTCCTGGACGACTTCGACAACGCGACGAGCGGGCGCTTCCTGCTGCTCGTCCTCGTCCTCTCACTGGTGACGTTCCTCGTCCTGCTGGCGGCCTTCCGCGCGCCGATGCTCGCGCTGCTCGCGGTGCTCCTGAACCTCGTGACCGTCGGCGCCGCCGTGGGCGTGCTCGTCCTCTGCTTCCAGGGCGACAACCCGCTGCTCGGCGGGTCCGGCCAGCTGGACGCGATCGCGCTGATGGGCATCTTCGCGATCGTCTTCGGGCTCTCGATCGACTACGAGGTCTTCTTCATGAGCCGGCTCGTCGAGGGGCGCGAGCTCACGGGCACGACCGACGGCGCGATCCGCCACGGGCTCGAGAAGACCGCCGGCATCATCACCGGCGCGGCCTTCATCATGGCCGCGGTCTTCCTCGCGTTCGCCGTCTCGCCGGTGATGAACACGCGGCAGTTCGGCGTCGGCACGACCGTCGCGGTGCTGCTCGATGCGACCGTCGTACGGCTCGTGCTGCTGCCGGCGCTCGTGAAGCTCCTCGGCGAGCGGACGTGGTGGGTGCCGCGCTGGCTGCAGCGCCGGCCGCCGCGCGAGCCCTCCGATCCCGGTCCTGAGCCCGAGCTCGCAGAGGCGTAGTCCGCCGTCGGGCCGACTGGGATACTCGGCGCCCGTCCCGGGACCCGAGGGGATCAGCCATGTCGCGCACCATCGTCCGCCTGCTGCTCGCGCTGTCATCGCTCGCGGCGCTCGGCGTCGCCGCCGCACCCGCGAGCGCGGCGCCGTCGGCGTCGCTGAACGCCGACACGGTGACGTTCACGACGAACGCCGTGAACGAGGGCTGGGGCACGGCGGCCGTGACGATCCTGGCCAAGGGCCCGGGCGTCGGGGACGACGTCGTGCGCTTCACGCCCGTGCCGGCGGGCAGCGGCTGTCCGATCGTCAGCGGCGGGATGGAGTGCGCGCTCACGTTCGCGGGCACGCCGCGCACGAAGATCTCGATCAACTCGCCGACGAACCTCGCCGAGGACCGCTGGACGGTGGACCTCGACCGGCCGGGTGTGCGGATGACGCTGACGATCGTGCTGGGCGGCGCCTCCGCCGGTGACAGGGTCGACGGCACCCCGACGACGGTCGGGGCGATCAACGCGAGCGTCGCCGACGGCGGGACGCTCATCGGCGGCGCCGACGACGACGCGCTGTCGGGAAGCAACGCCGGTGACATCCTCGAGGGCGGACCCGGCGACGACGCGCTCGTCGGCGGCAAGGGCAACGACGTCCTGCGCGGCGGGCCGGGCGACGACGGGCTCGTCCCCGGCGAGGGCACGAACCAGACCGTCGACGGCGGTGAGGGCACGCAGGACTCGATCTCGTTCGGGGCGGAGACGGTGCCGGTCGCGGTGAGCTTCGACGGCGTGGCGAACGACGGGCCGCAGGGCCGCCCGGTGACCATCACCGGCGTCGAGGCGGCGACCGGCGGCCTGGGCGACGACACGCTCGTCGGCGACGCCGGGTTCAACCATCTGTACGGGCTGTCGGGAAACGACACCGTGGACGGCGGCGGGGGCGGGCACGACGTGCTGCGCGGCGGCCCCGGCGACGACACGATGCGTGCGCGCGACGCATCCCCGCTGTTCGGCGACGTCGCCTGCGCGAGCGGCGCGGACGCCGCCATCGTCGACGTGCTCGACATCGTCGCCGCGGACTGCGAGACCGTCGATCGCGCGCCCGCCCCGCCCGGCTTCGTCCCGCCGGGCTCGCAGGGCGCGGGAGGCACGGCCGGTGACCGGGTGGCACCCGTCCTGACCGTGACCGTCGGGAAATCCATCCGCCGCTCGCGGCTGGGTCGCGGCGTGTCGGTGCGGGTGCGAACGAACGAGCGCGCAACCGTGAGCGTGGAGCTCCTCGCCACCGCCCGGCGTGTCGCATCGACGGCAGCCCTGACCGACAACCTCGTGCTCGCGCGCGTCACGCGCAGGGGGCTGACGGGAAGCGCCGCCGGCCGGCTGCGACCGCAGCAGGGCCTGCTGGCCCGTGCGAGGAAGCTGGCGGTCCGCGTCACGGCCATCGACGACGCCGGGAACCGCCGCGTCGTCACGCGGCGGCTGAGCGTGCGCTGACGTCATGGCAGGCCGGGCCGACGACGAGGACGCGCCGCTCGACCTCGAGACGATCGAGCGTGAGCTGCGCTCCCGCGACGCGCAGCTGCGCGAGCGCGTCGGCGATCTCGCCAAGCCGCCCGAGCGCGGCGCCGAGCTCGGGTTCGGCAAGCGGATCGGGGACGGGACGACCGAGGCGGTGAGCCGCCTGACCGACGTCGGCGTGGGCCACGACCTGGAGGCGCGGGAGCTGCGCGTGCGGCGCGCGCTGGAGAAGCTCGCCGACGGGGCCTACGGCGTCTGCGACGCGTGCGGCGGGCCGATCGAGCCGCCGCGCCTGCGGGCGATGCCCGAGAGCGTGCTGTGCATCGCGTGTGCACGCACCGCCGGCTGACGCGCCCGCGTGCGCACCTAGACTTCGCGGGGTGAGCCTCTCCCGCGGATTCGACGGAGGATCGCCGCTCGAGCCCGAGCCCGTCGGCGGCGGCTCGGGATGGAACGAGATCCGCCGCGACACGCGCACGACGCGCATGGCATCGGGCACGCTCGCCTGCCCGGCGTGCGACGCGCCCGTCGCCTCGCCCGAGCGCCCGGTCCCGCCGTCGCAGCCGCTCGCGTGCGGGTTCTGCGGACTCAACGGGAGCGTGCGCGACTTCCTGACGCTCGGGGAGACGTCACGGCCGACGCGCGTGGCGGTCCATGTTCGCGCTCCGGTGGCGCGTCCGCGGAGCCGCGCCATCCGCTGAGCGGGTCGGCACGCCCGGGTAGCATCCGCGCCGTGTCGAGCGGGCGGTGGCTTCCCAGCAGTGCCGCGGTGGGCGCGCTCGTCGCGTCGCTGGCGATCGCCGCGCCGGCTGCAGGCGCCGCGACGTCCGGCACGTTCGCGGGGTCACTCGGCGTCACGGTCCCGAAGGGCGCGCAGGCCGAGGTGCGCGCGATCAGCCGGGCCGACGGGAGCATCGCCGCGACGCGCACGGTCGGGCGCAACGGGCGCTTCAGCCTCAAGCTGCCGGCGGGCGCATACGTCGTCGCCGGATCCGTCATCCCCGCGAAGGGGTCGCCCGCGAAGCTCGTGCAGACGCGGATCGGCGTGAGCCTCAAGGCGGGCCAGCGGCGGACGAAGGCCAGCCTCAAGGCCAAGAAGCGCAAGAAGCCGCGGGCGAAGCGCAGCGCCTCGGCGCGGACGGCGTACAGCCAGGAGCGTGGCCAGGTGACCCCCGGCCGCGTCGCGGTCGAGATCCCGCCGTTCACCGGCGCGACGGGCGAGCTGTCCGTCATGAACCGCGGCATGGCGAACCTGCTGATCACCGACGTGGTGAACGGCGCCGGCGAGGACTGCGGCGCCACGGTGATCGAGGTCGACCGCATCGGCGACGTCCTCAAGGAGCTCGAGTTCCAGCAGTCGCCGTACGTGGATCCAGCGACGCGCGTGCAGCGCAACTTCGTCATCGGCGACGTCCAGGTGAAGGGCACGTTGACGACGCGCCGCGCGCCGCTGCCCGTGGGCTCCAAGCTCGACTACGACGTGCGGATCATCGACAAGAAGAGCGGCAGGGACGTCGGCCGGCTGCAGGGATCGATGAACGGCGGCGGCGGCGTCTTCGACGGCGAGGAGGCGCTCGCCAAGCGGCTCAACGAGGAGCTCTGCAAGCTCAGCGACGTCTACGAGGTGAAGCTCGACGTCGTCGACTCGGCGACGTTCGCCACGCACGTCGCCGGCGGCAGGCTCTCGTCCACGCTGCGCGCCCGGCGCAGCGACAGGAAGGCGCGCGTCTGGCGTGATCAGGGCACGCTGCAGTGGCTGGGCCTGACGTTCACGTCGAAGACGGAGTGCTCGTACATCAGCCCGATCGCCCCGGTCGTCCCGTGGAGCGTCACGCTGACCGATCAGGGCGACGGGAACCTGAAGGTCGAGTGGGCACCGACCGGGTCCGACCTCGCGACCGCCAGCGTCGACTGCCCGGGCGACCCCGATCCCCCGCCGATCCCCGGTCAGGCGGGCCCGGCGCTCACGACCGCGGGCCCGAACGGCTTCACCGTGCCCTATGCCGGCGGCAGCCAGGCGATCCAGGGCGGCGTCACCACCGGCGCCGACGGCTGGACGAACAACGGCACGATGACGGTCACGCCCTCCGGCGTCGCGCGCATGGACTGAGCACTGGACGGGCGCGCTCGCCGCGCGCACCTGACGGCGGAAGTCTGCGGTTTCTCCGCGCGTAGTCCATACCGATGTGCCCCACGTGGCCCCAGTGGCACATTGGCGCGATGTCCGATTCGCCCGGACTCATCAGGCGGAGCGATCGTGCGTGCCTGTGCTGCGGCGTGACGTTCGATCCCCGACCGACCGGCCGCGGGAAGCCGCGCTCGTACTGCGAGGGATGCCGTCCCCACCGCACGCGGACGCACACGACCGGCAGGCCGCATCCGCTCCTGATCCCGCTGACCGCCGCAGCCCGCCGCTACCTCGCGTCGTTCGAGATCTCGCTGGCGCATCCTGAGAGCCGGGAGGCGTTCATCCACCGCACGCGGATGTTCCTGGCGCTGCGAGCGCGGGGTCGGCGCGAGAAGTGAGCCGAGCGCGGGACGTCCCCGCCTCCGCCAGAGCCCTCCACCGGACTCGAACCGGTGACCCCTTCCTTACCATGGAAGTGCTCTACCAACTGAGCTAGGAGGGCAGGTTCGAGCAGGGTAGCGGTCGCGCGCGCGGGAGCGCGTCCACCGCTCGCGCCCCGCCCGCCGCCCCACGCGCGCTCGTGGCGGGTTGCGCGACCAGTCACCGGTCGTTTCTCGCCGCGAACGCGGCCGCCCGAGCGCTCGTGGCGGGTTGCGACCAGTCACCGGTCGTTTCCCGCCGCGGCGGTAGCCTCGGCCCATGTCCGAGCCCGCCGCCGTCGTCGCCATCCATCTCGCCGAGGTCCTGTCCGGCCCGGTCCATCCCGTCGACCGCGTGGAGGCGGTCGCCGGCGCGGGCCTGCGCGGTGACCGCTACTTCGAGCCGGGCGCCGAGCCCGCGCGCCAGCTGACGCTCGTCGAGAGCGAGGAGCTCGAGCGGCTCGCGACCGAGGACGGGATCGCGCTCGCGCCCGGCGAGTCGCGCAGGCAGCTCACGACGCGCGGCGTGCGCCTGAACCCGCTCGTCGGCCGGCGCTTCAGGGTCGGCGAGGTCGAGTGCCGCGGGATCGAGTTGTGCGAGCCGTGCAACGACCTGCAGAAGATGGTCGGCAACCTGGGCCTGATGCGGGCGTTCGCCCATCGTGCCGGGCTCAACGCGGAGATCCTCTGCGACGGTGAGATCGCCGTCGGCGACGCGATCACGCCGCTCGACTGACCGCGCTGCACAAGGGACTTCAGCCGGAGCCGTGAGCCTCCGATACCGTTCTGAGAGCTTCATATGCCGGTTCTCCCCACCAGCATGAGGCGTTCGGCGCTTGTCGCGCTGCTCGGCGCCCTCGTCGTCCTCGCCCTCCCGGGCGTGGCGTCGGCGAAGGTCCTGACCAAGCCGACATGGCTGTCGAAGGTCGTCGTGACCGAGTACTACCCCGCCCCCGAGTGGTGGTTCGTCGGCGCGTCCGTGAAGACGCCCGGCCTTGCGCGCAAGAGCAAGATCGACTGGCTCTACTCCGCGCGCGGCGTCTCGATGGAGGGCGACGGCATCGGCATGGACGGCCGCAAGTACCACATCTCCTCGATCGGCTCGAGCGGCTGGATCACCGAGCGCGGGCGCCGCGCCCAGTTCGGCCGCGGCGGCATCTTCGCGCCCTTCTGGCGCGCCGCCGGCTACTGGAAGAACAGCAACGGCGCGGTGACCTTCCCGCTCGACGGCGGCGGCTGGTACGCCGGCGCCGGCAAGCGCTACGTCGAGCCGGCCGACATCAGCTTCGCCGCAGGGCCCTCGCGGCCGCTGCGCGCCTACCGCAGCGTCGCGGTGGACCCGGCGCTCATCCCGCTCGGGAGCCTCGTCTACGTCCCGGCCTACAAGCCGCTCAACAAGGACGGCTGGTTCCGCGCCGACGACACCGGCGGCGCGATCAAGGGTCGCCACCTGGACGTCTACCGCCGCCCGCCGGACTCGTCGGCCGACAGCGGCCGCTACCTGCAGAACCGCCGCGTCTTCGTCGTGCCGAAGGACGACGTCGCGACCTACGTGCGCGCCGCGCGCGTCGCGTCGAACGGCCTCCCGCAGATCCCGCGCCGGCTCCTGCGCGCGCCGTCCCGCTGACCGGCGTCAGCGGCGCAGCGTGATGCGCTCGGCGTAGCCGAGCAGCCGGCTGACGGTCACGAAGCGATAGCCGCGCGCCCGCAGGCCGGAGATGATCTGCGGCGCCGCGGCGAGCGACTGCGTCCGGTTCCCGCCCCCGTCGTGTCCCAGGATGATGCCGCCGGGGCCCGTCTGGCCGAGGACGCGGCCGACGATCGCGCCGGTGCCGGGCGTGCGCCAGTCCAGCGGGTCGGCGCTCCAGATGACCGACGTCAGGCCGAGCGCGTTGGCGCGCGCGACGAGGTCCCCGCTCGTGCTGCCGTACGGCGGGCGGAAGACGCACGGCGTAAAGCCCGTCGCGGTGCGGATCGCCGCGTTCGTGCGCGCCAGCTGCGAGGAGGCGGCCGGACCGCCGCCGCCGAGGTTCGCGTGGTTCCAGCTGTGGTTCGCCAGTTCGTGCCCGTGCCCGAGCATCCGCCGCAGCAGCGCGCCCTGTCCCGGCACCTGCTGGCCGATCATGAAGAACGTCGCGGGGACCCCGAGCCGGTCGAGCGTCGCCAGAAGCGGCCGCGTGTACGGCGAGGGGCCGTCGTCGTAGGTCAGCGCGACCTCCTTGCGGCGCGGGCCGTGATTGACCTGCCCGGCGCCGTGACGCGTGCAGCCGGTGACGACCGTGCGCCAGACACGCCCGGCGTAGGTCCCGCTGCCGCGCGGGGCGCGCGACCGGCAGGGCGCCTGCGTGTCGGTCTGCGTCTGCGTCGGAGCGCCGCCGCCGGTCTGCGCGTCCGGGGTCGCGCCGCCCGTCTGCGCAGCGGACGCGGCGCCGCACGAGGCGGGCTTCGCGACGACCGACCAGCGCAGCGCTCCGGGCGCCAGCCCGAGCGCTCCGGGAGCGACGCGGACCACGAGCGTCCCCGCGCTCGGCTGCGTCACGGTGCCCTCGACCCCACGCCGGCCGTGGCGCAGCGTCCAGGCCCCCTTGCGCCGCTCGACGCACAGCACGCTCGTTCCGACGGTCGCGCAGAGATGGCCGGCGCCCGCGGCGAGCTGCTGCGGATCGATGCGTGTCCGCGCGCGGACGGTCAGCACCAGGTCGCGGTCCACCTGACCGAGCGCGACGCTGCGCAGGTCGAGCGGCGAGCCGTCGGCCTCCAACGCGTGCGCCGCGCCGCCGGCGCTCACGGCGAGCGCCGTGGCCGGGCAGGCGACCGCCGCGACGAGCACGGCCGCGGCTGTCACGAGCGCACGGCGCATGACGATCATCCGGCCAGGATGGGCGCCGGGACGGACGGACCGCCCCGGGCGCGCTCCGGGGCCTACGACTTCGCGGACGTGACCTTCTTGAGGTCGACGTCGAAGACGAGCGCGGCGTTCGCCGGGATCGTGGGCGGGGAGCCGGTGGCGCCGTAGCCCAGCTCCGCGGGGATGATGAGCCGGCGACGACCGCCGACCTTCATGCCCACGACGCCCTGGTCCCAGCCCTGGATGACCTGGCCGCCACCGAGCGTGAAGGAGAAGTTGTTGTCTGCGCGCTTCCAGGAGCTGTCGAACTCCTTGCCGTCCTTGCGCAGGACGCCGACGTAGCGCACGTCGACCGTGTCGCCGTCCTTGGCCTCCTTGCCGGTGCCGACGATCAGGTCCTGGACGATCATGTCCTTCGGGTCGGCGCCGGTCTGCTTCGGGATGACGGGCTTCTTGTTGATGTCGCCCTCACCCGGCCCCGGGGTGACCTTGACCGCGGTGACGGTCGTATCCGCCTTCTTGGGGTCCTCGATCTTCGGCGGGTTCTTCTCCTGGGCGATGGCGAGCTCCGTGGCCTTGTCGGCCTGGCTCTGCTCGGTGTCACCGCAGCCGGCGACGCCGACCGAGGTGGCAGCGGCCACGAGGAGCAGGAGGATTGCGGGACGAGTGCGCGTTGTCATACGGCCGGGGTTGATAGCACGCCGGGGCGCGCGAGGGCGCCACACCCCTGTCAGTCGACGACGCGGGAGAGCGTCACGCGCGTGACCTTCCCCGTCCCCGAGATCGAGAAGTCGGTCGTGATCTGCCCCGCCTTCTCGCCGCCGACGGTGCACGAGCGGTAGCCGTAGCGCGTCGCGCAGCGCACGCCGCGCACGAGCCGCTGGACCTCCAGCTCGCGTGATCCGACCCCGATGTCGGCGGCCGTCCGGTCGCCCTTGCTGGTCGACGTGACGGACAGCACCGTGCGGCCGGGGCCCACGCCGTCGAACATGATCCGTAGGCCCGAATAGCGCCAGATGCGGACCTTGCCGATGATCGGGTTGGGCGTGACGACGGACGCCTTCGGCGCCCCGAGCTCGTCCCGGGCCTCCGTGGGCGTCATGCCCAGTGCGATGCCGCGGACCGATGCCTGCACCACGATCGGCGGCCGCGCGGTGACGACCTCCGCCAGAGCCGGCGCGGAGACGGCGGCAAGGGCGACCAGCACGAAGAAGGCCGCGAAGGACCTGGACCGCAGAAGCACCCGCGCATTCTCGCGCGTGGCCCGGAGCGATGCGCCGGATCTCCCAGGGCCGTGGGTCAGCACCCGACGCGCGTGTCGCGCTCATACGACACGGCGATGTCCCGGCCGGGCCCGCAGTCGATGTCATCGGGGATGCCGAAGGCGCCGGGTTCGCCGCCCGTGTCGGAGAGCGGGGAGCCGCCGCCGTCGATGGAGTCCGGGCCGGCGCCGCCGCGCAGGCGCACCGGGATGGCCGTGAGGAACCAGGGGAACGAGCGCGTGGCGTCGAGGATCTGGTCGGCACCGGGGCCGCCGTCGTAGAGGAAGGTCTCGCTCGCACGGCCCAGGTTCGTGCCGCGGCTGCGGATCGTGTCGTCCCCGCCGCCACCGCGGACCTCACCGAAGGACCACGTCGTGATGTCGTCGTCACCACCGTCGCCGTCGATCGACGCAGCGCAGCCGGTGGTGAGCGTCCCCTCGCCGCGGCCCAGGAGCACCGTGTCGTCGCCGGCGCCCATCCCGGCGGTCACGTGCCGGTAGTAGAGACGCTCGCAGAGGCCGACCGTGAAGGAGTCGTTCCCGGAACCGGTGGCGACCGACGTCTCCCCGGCGCCCGCCCCTCCCGGGCTGTAGTAGTCGAGCGTCACCCGGTCGTCCCCGCCATGCGTGTGGATCGTGACGTCGGCCTTGACGAAGTCCCACAACGTGACCGAGTCGGGGCCGTCACCGGTGACGACGCGCACGGTCTGCGGTGCTGCCGCGCGGGAAGGGCAGAAGACATGTGTGGGATCAGCGACGCCGTCGACCGTCTCGATCCGGCACGGAGGCTTGACGCAGTCGGCGTTCACGGGCGTCGTGGAGATCGAGTACCCCGTTCCGCCAGGGACGCCCTGGATGCTCACGTCACCCGAGCCGTTGTAGATCAGCGCGTCGGCCGATCCGCCCTCCACATACCGGACGCAGCTGCCGCCTCCGGCGTAGGCGGAACCCTGGGCGCAGAGACCGACCAGCATCACCAGACCGAGCACGACCGGCAGACGCCGAATTGCGTACCTCATGGATCCCCCTCCGAGTGTGTGGACGCCGGGGGCACCCTACCCCCACGCAGGCACGCCGACACAACGGGGATTGCAGCCTGCGGGGCCCGGCCCTGACGTGCGGGCCGGACCGATGGAGGGAGCAGGAACGATGGGCCGGACATCCGGCTCCAGCATTGGCATTCGTCATGAAGCGCCCCCGAAGTTCCCCGTACCGGAGGACCGATTGCTGGCCCGTATCCCCCGAAGTTCGACCACGTTGTCTTGGCGGTACGCATCGCGGATACGGTCAATCGCCTCATCCCGCCTTGGGTGCCCGTAGAGCTTAATGACGAGCCGGCCTCCGTCGGAATGCCGGAGCTGCTTTGCGATGACCCACAGTTCGATCCTCAGCTCGTTCAGCATGTAGCTGGCCCCGAAGTGGCGCAGCTCATACGCATCGAAACGCCTAAGAAGGTCTTTCAAAATGAAGGGTTATGTCTCCTGACCGGGAATCTGTCGGCGGTGTCGTCGACAGTTGGAGGTCGTGGAGGTGCCCTCTCGTTTCGAGATCGATGATGAGCTCTGGGCTGAGATCGAGCCGCTGATCCCGGTCCGCCAGCGTCGTCGTCGCTATCCCGGTCGCAAGGCAATCAGTGATCGGTTGGTGCTCAGCGGGATCCTGCATGTGCTGCACACCGGCGTCGCGTGGGAGGACCTGCCCCAGGAGTACGGCTACGGCTCGGGCGTGACGTGTTGGCGACGCCTGCGCGACTGGCAACACGCCGGCGTCTGGGACGCCCTGCACCAGCAGATGCTCACCAAGCTCAACGCCGCCGGCGCGATCGACTGGTCGCGCGCGTCGGTCGATGGCTCCCATGTTCGCGCGCTTTTGGGGGGCTCCTGACGGGGCCGTCCCCGGTCGATCGTTCCCGCGCGGGCTCCAAACACCACCTGCTCGTCGACGCCAGCGGCATCCCGCTGGCCGTCTGCCTGACCGGCGGCAACCGCAACGACGTCACCCAGTTGATGCCGTTGCTAGACCTGCTGCACTCGCGGCCGGTCGCTGGAAAGCCGGGCAGGCCGCGCCAGAAGCCCGACCTCGTGCTCGCCGACCGCGGCTACGACCATGACAAGTACCGCCGCCTGCTCTGGGCACGGAGCATCAAGCCGGTGATCGCCCGCCGCGGCGTCGAGCACGGCTCCGGACTGGGCCGCCAGCGCTGGGTCGTCGAGCGCGGCTTCGCCCACCTGCACAACTTCCGCCGGCTCCGAACCCGCTACGAACGCGACCCCGCGATCCACGAAGCGTTCCTCTCGCTCGCCTGCTCAATCCTCTGCTGGCGACGCCTCAACTCATTATGAAAGACCTTCTAAGCGATTCGCCCTCGAAGCGCTGCCAGAGGTGGCTGCTCGACGATGAGATCGATGACTTGGTGGCCGAGGCCGTGACGGACATCGCCGTCGAGGTCGTTGTCGAGGGAGAGCTCGACGATGCGGCCGGTGAGCATCAGGAAGCAGACCTCGCGAGCGGTCACGCAATGGATCCACCCCTCGGGTGCTGAACGGTCCTCGAGGTTGTCGTCCAGCCAGACCCGCAGCTCGCCGCGGTCGGGGATCACGCGGCCGAGTGCGTCTGTGATCGCTGAGCGGTATTGGGCGACCGCCTCAGGCATCGGCTTCGTGAATGGTGCTGCTGGTGCTGATCTGTTGGAAGACGGCGATCTGGTCGAGCGTCGGGTAGCCCAGGTCACGGGGCCAAGACTTGAGCCGCGGGACCTCTTGCCAGGTCTCAGGCTCGCCGGCTGTCCGTGGACTCATAGGCGACAATGCACGACGCTGGAGGCGTGTACGTCCGATCCGACGCCCACGCCGCCCTGGGTGCCGCGATCCGGCACGCCCGACGCACGCAGGGCTTCTCGCAGGAGCGGCTGGGCCTTGAGAGCGGACTCGACCGCACCTACGTCGGGGGCATCGAGCGCGGAGAGCGCAACCCGAGCTACGGCAACCTGCTCAAGATCGCGGCCTGCCTCAACACGCCGCTCTCTCAGATCATCCGCGACGCCGAGCAGAACGCTCGGCAGAGCCGTCTGTCGCCATCGTGATGCTGGCGTCAGCGGCTACCCGGCCCGGAGGCGTCCGAGCCACTCGCTGATTCTGCCGGTTCGACGGATGAGATCGTGACCGTGCCCGGCAACACAAGGACCTCGTCTTCCCGACAGCCCGTGAGGTAAGCAACAACCCCAGCCCGCTCGATCTTTCCTGTGATCAGCACCCCGCCGGTCGGCGGGGAAAAGCGCCGAGCAAACGCCTCAGCCACGCCAAGGCGCACGGTCCATGAGAACCCGTCCGCAAACTCCGATGTGCCGGCGCCGCGGTAGATCGTCAGTGGCATGGTCATGCTCGCGAGCGTCCGACGCTCATCATCACTCATCATCGCGTCACGCCCGGCACGGGAAGCGGACAGCAATCCCCGCCAAACGAATGCCTTGTCGCCGGGCGACTCCTCGAGAGTCCAGACCAGTGAGACAAGCTCCCAATACTGAGCATCTGACTCGACGGACGACGCGATTCGAGCTAGAGCAGCCAGCCGATCCGACGAATCCTGGAGAAACACATACTCCTCCCAGCTGCCGCGACGCAGGGCCCAGCCCTTCCGAGCTGCTTGGCTCCGCGCGAATGTCCGAGCCTCGTAGGACATTCAGCGACGGTACAAGTTCGATGGCCCCTACGACGAGCGTTCGCAGCGGACTAGGGAATCCGCTCAAATCCCCTCCGGGATAGCCCACTGCGCTCTTGCTTTTCGTCCAAAGCGGGAGCGCGGTCGATGCCGGTTGCGCTCCCGCCCTCGCGCGGAGGGACCTGCGCTTCAATAGGCTGACGCCACGGCCAGCGCCACCGCGGCAACCGCGCAGAGGATGCCCGCCCCGACTGCGATTTTCAGAAATAGGGTCGACACGCGGGCGCGCTCGTACCCAGCCTGCCGGGATCCGAAACCACGTCGTTCGCTCGCCGCGTTCGATTGACCTCGGAATACACTCGCGCAATGGCGTACTCGGAGGAGCTGGCCGCGAGGATTCGAGACGTCGTCGGGGGTCGGGACGGGATCACCGAGCGCAGAATGTTCGGCGGCATCGCGTGGATGGTCAGCGGCAACATGGCCCGCGGAACGCTTGGCGAAGACCTGATGGTGCGGCTGGATCCCGACGACGCCGAGCGAGCGCTAGACGAGCCGCGTGTCGACCCGATGGACTTCACCGGACGCCCGATGCGCGGCTTCATCAAGGTTGGCGCTGAAGCGGTCGCGGCGGACGCTGATCTCGCCCGCTGGATCGACCCTGGCGCGTCGTTCGCTGCCGGGCTCCCGCCGAAGGCCTGACGCGGCCCGGGGACGTCCAGCATCAAGCGCTAGACCCATGAGCCGACGGGGCGCCTCGATGCGTGGCGCCCCGTTCGGCTCCGCCGGCAGCAGTCAGGCTTGCGCTGCCGCCGTCATGTTCTTCTCCACGACCGCCATGGTCTGCTGGAGCTCGCTCGTCGGGCTGAACTCGACGACCTTCGTCCCCGCGAACAGCACCGGTGTGTGCCCGGGCGGCGCGAAGTACGCGTCCCCGGTCACGTAGGTCTCCTCGCGGCCGTCGCCGAACTTGAAACTCACTTCGCCTTCGATGACGTACCCCCAGTGCGGACACTGGCAGCGGTCATCAGGCAGCCCGGTGAAGAACGGGCTCAGATCCGCATCCTGCGTGTAGGTCTCAAAGCCGACGGTGTAGCCGCCCTCGAAACGCTCAAAATGGCCCTCATAGCCCTCGACCTCAACGGACTCCGAAGCGGTCGCTCTCGACGCCTTCGGCATCACTCAACCTCCCTAGGTCGGGTACCCGGCCGACGCTACTCCCCGACCTCCGCGCGAGCAACTGAGAAGCATGCTCCGCAACCCGTGCAGTGCACGAGCGCAAGCGAGCGCGCCTGGCTAGTGTGGCGAGTGACGTCGATCTCCGTGCTGCAGGTCAGGCCGCTCGCGGGGCGACGACCGTGATCGTGCCCTGCGCGGCCGCGACGAGTCTCGCCTTGGTGGGCCTCGCCGCGGACGACGGCGCTGCGGTTGCTGATGGCGAGCACCGAGGCCTGCGCCTGGACGAGGCCTGGGGTGATCGGCGCGACATAGTTGAGCTTCAGCTCGGTGCCCACAGTTGGCCCGGCTCGAAGCGCAGCAGCGTCACCCCGAGGTACTGCGGCAGCCTGGTCATCTGGTCGCCGAGAGTGAGCATCCGCTCGGCGATCTGCGGGTCGTAGCGCTCGGAGGAGCTAGCGATGACTCGCGTGAGGAGTACCGGAGCGTGACCGCGACGACGATCCCTTCCCCTGTCAGGCTCCACGGAACGTACCTCTCGGTGAACTAGATGCGATAGCGTCTCTGCCCGGAAGTGCGGACGGATCCGACAGACAACGGCGGCCTTTTCGTCGCCCGCAGGCCCGGGACGAGGCCGGTCCACTACGCCGCGCCACCGCAGGCCGCAAGCGCCGCACAGCGACGCCGCGACGCGTTGCTCGCGGCGGGCATCCTCGGCGTGATGGTGCTGGTCAACCTGCTGTTCTGGGGGCCGGTCCCGGCCGGCTGGCTGTGGATCGTCTCGCACATCGCGTTCCTGGCCGACCACATCTTCTTCGCCCTGGTGGTCGCGTTCATCGGCATCCTGCTGACGCTGATGGCCGCGCTCGTGCTTCTGAAGCAGCTCGACCACGCCTGGGTGCTCGTGCGCCGCGCCGCGGGCGTCGACCAGCGCAGCGGCGTGATCGGCCCGGTGTTCGCCTACACCGCCCTGATCGGCGCCTCGCTGTTCGGTCTGTGGATGATCTTCGGCGGCGGCCTCGCCGACTCGCTGAACCCGCCGACCTGATGGGCCTGCTCGACCACTACAAGCAGTTCGAGGAACTCTCGGACGAGGAGGTCAGCGCCCGCCTGCGCGAAGAGGCCGACGAGCGGCGCCGCACCGCGCTCGCGCGGGTCGACGACCTCGACCTGTCCCGCACGACCTGGCCGGACTACCCGCCGTCGGGCGTCGTCAACGCCATCACCTTCGTCGCACGCGCCGGCCTGCACCGCTACACGGAGGGGTCGACCGAGCTGCGCGCCGAACTGGCGCTCGCCCACGAGGTCGAGCCGGAGCGGGTCGCGGTCGGCGACGGCGCGTCGCAGCTGCTGGCCTCCGCCGCCCAGGCGCTGATGGAGGCCGGCGACGAGCTCGTCACGCCGTGGCCCTCCTACCCGCTCTACCCGATCATGGCGCGCCGCGCGCGCGGCACGTTCGTACCGGTCCACGGGTTCACCGTCGAGGCGATCCTCGCTGCGGTCAACGAGCGCACGCGCCTCATCGTCCTGTGCAACCCGAACGACCCGACCGGGGAGCTGCTGCCCGTCGCCGAGCTGCGCCGCCTGCTCGAGGCCCTGCCCGAGCGCGTCGTGATCCTGCTCGACGAGGCCCTGCGCGACTTCGTCGACGCCGAGGAGCGCGACGCCGCCCTGGAGCTCTGCGAGGACCACCCGCGACTAATCGTCTTTCGCAGCTTCTCCAAGGCCTGGGGCCTCGCCGGCCTGCGCTGCGGCTTTGCGATCGGCGGCCCCGGATCCGAGCCGCTGATCGATGAGCTCGGCCCGCCGCTGGGCATCGGCGAACTCGCCCAGGCGGGCGTGCTCGAAGCGCTGCGCCACGGCGGCAAGACGGTCGACCACCGTACACGGCGTATCTCCGTCGAGCGCCGGCGCCTCCTCGAGGGCCTGCGCGAACTCCCGCTCGAGGTCACCCCGACCCAGGCGAACATCGTCTGGATCGCCGCGCGGTCGATGGACGGCGCCGAGCTCGCCGCGCGCCTCGGCCGCCAGCGCGTGGTCGTGCGCGCTGGCGGGCCGCTCGGCGACGCGCGACACGTGCGCGTGGCGATCCAGGACAAGCTCGCGACCGACCGCCTTCTGCGCGAGATCGCGCGCTCGCTCGGCTGACCCGCGCGGCCAGTGCCTTCCGCACGGGCGCGCGTCAAGGGCAGAGTTGCGAGCCTCGTTCCCGACGGGCACATGCGTAGCGCTCGGCGGCACATCGTCGCCTAAGTCACCTGAATCCCGACGGCTCGCGGCCGGTTCATGGGGTGGGCCTCGACCACGCCTGGAGCGCCGGCCAGCCGCTGCCCGGGACGCGGCGCGGCTAGAGGACAGGCTGCTGACGGAACGGATTGCTGGCTTTCGTGGTTTGTCAGCGATTATTTCGTTGCTGGCGTATCGGGCCCCTCGATCGAGAGCCGTGGAAGTCGCCGAGCCAGGCCGCCGGGCATCCACCAACTCACACGACCGGCGACGAACATGAGCGCCGGCACGAGCACGAGGCGTATGAGGAACGCATCAACCAGGACAGCGGTGGCCAGGCCGAGGCCGAACAGCTTGATCGTGCGATCGTCGCCGAGCATGAAGGAGCTGAAGACGGCGATCATGATGATCGCGGCGGCTGTGATGACCTTGCCGGTGAGGGCCAGGCCGTTGCGCACGGCGCCGGCGGCGTCCTTGTGGTGCTCCCACTCCTCGTGCATCCGGGTTACGAGAAACACCTCGTAGTCCATCGACAGGCCGAACACGAGAGCGAACATGAACACAGGGAGGAACGCCTCGATCGGACCGGTCGTGTGAACGCCGATCAGTGACGCGAAGTGGCCGTCCTGGAAGACCCATGTGATCACCCCGAGGGCCGCGGCAATGGTGAGGACATTCATGACCGCTGCCTTGACCGGGATGAAGATCGAGCGGAATACCACGGCGAGTAGGAGAAGCGACAGGCCGACCACGACGAGGACAAACAGCGGCAGCTTGGACGCCAATACTGCGGATAGGTCTGCGGTCGTCGCGGTCGCGCCACCGATCCAGGCACGGACGCCGGTCACCCGCTCCACGGGCGGCACGACGTTGTCGCGCAGCCGACCGATCAGGTCGGTCGTCGCCGTAGCTTGCGGCTTGGTGGCTGGGAACACGGTCAAGATGGCGGTGTCCTTGGCGACGTTGAGGACGGGTCGGCCGACTTCGGCCACACCGTCTTCGGCCGCAAGCGCCGCCGAGAGCTTGTCGAGCGCGGCTCGATCACCGTTACGGGCCAGTTCGGCGACAACCAGCAGCGGGCCGTTGAACCCAGGCCCAAAACCCTCCGAGAGCTGGTCGTAGGCGATCCGCGTCGTGCTTCCGGGTACGTCATTGCCCGCATCGCCGGAACCGAGTTGCACCCCGAAGAGCGGGAGCGCGAGGATGGCCAGCACCCCGAGCGTCGCGACGGCGAACAGCCGCGGGCGTCGCTCGATGGTGCCTGCCCAACGGGCGAAGCCGTGGGGCGTAGCCTCGGGCGCCTTCACCGCGCCAGGCTTGACCCGGTGGCCGAGCCAGCCGAGCAGTGCAGGGAGCAGCGTCAACGAGCCGACCATCGTGAAGAACACCGCCAGCGCGGCAGCCATGGCTGGGCCATTCAGGAACGAGACGCCGAGCAGCAGCATCCCGAGGAGGGCAACGACGACCGTCGCACCGGCGAACAGCACTGAGCGCCCGGCGGTGTCCAGCGCGTTGATCGTCGCCTCGCGCACGTCCTCGCCGGCTCGCCTCTCGCCGCGAAAGCGGTTGAGGATCAGAAGGGCGTAGTCGATCCCAACACCGAGCGCGATCATCACCGCCAGCGTCGGCGCGAAGCTTGCAATGTCGAATAATGGCGACACAGCCAGCACGATGGCCATCGCCACCGCGATCCCCGCGAACGCAACGATCAGCGGCATCGTCATCGCCGCGAACGACCCCAGGACTACGAGTAGTACGACGATCGCCACCGGGACGCCGACGACCTCGGCGGCCGACGGCTTGGGCCGTTGTGCGATCTTGATCGCCTCACCGCCGACGTTGACCTCAAGACCGTGGCTGGCTGCGGCCCTGGCGGTCTGGACCACACGATCGACATCCGCCTTTTCCAGATCATTGGCCTGCTTGTCGAACGCAAGAGTGGCGAAGCCGACCGTGCCGTCGCGACTGATCGAACCCCGGCGCGCATCTGGGCTCTGGACGCTCGCGACGCTCGGCAGCGCGCGGAGCTTGGCGAGCAGCGCCTGCACCTCGCGCCTACGACGAACGTCCGAGATGGTCCCGATATTCGCTTTGAACACGACCCGACTCGAATCCCCGGCCTGCTCTGGGAACTTGCTCCTGAGCAGGTCGACGGCGCGCTGCGAATCAGTACCTGGGAGCGACAAGCTGTCGACAAAGCCGCCACCCGAGACGGCGGCCACAGCGCCGCAGGCAATGATCGCGGAAAGCCACAGGCCGATGACACGGCGGTGCCGATCGTGGCACAACTGCGCGATGCCCCGCACTGGTGGCCCCTTCAGCCGAGCCTGTCAGATGGGCCCAGAACAGAGACGGGCCCAACGTAGATACCCAGCAACAGCGCACGCGTCTGCAACAGAAGGCGTCCCGCGCAGGCCATCCCGGTGAACCAGGGCGCTCGGCCGAAGTCGGCAGCGCGCCCGCCGCCGCTCACACGCTGGCGTCCGAGCCCAGGGGCACTCGGGTCGTCGGGGCCGCTCTTCACCGTCATCGCGGGCCGTAGCCACGGCGGTTCGTCAGGCGACTTGGACCGTCCGCGGGCAGGACGAACGCCACCCGACTGAGCAATGCGGAGGCGAGTGGCAATTGAGGGACGTCGTGGGCGCACGCTGGACAGCGTCAGCGGATGACGTTGATCTCGGGGTGGGTGGCGAGGAGCGTCTGCGTAAAGACGTAGTTGAACGCGAAGACGCCGAGGAAGGAGATGACCACGGCCTGGTTGACTGCGCGTCCGACGCCGGCGGCCCCGCCTGACGCCGTCATGCCCTTGTAGCAGCAGACGATTGCGATGATCGCGCCGAACAGCAGGCACTTGAGCACCGAGCCCCAGAGGTCGGTGACCGAGGCTTGGTTGAAGAAGGAGGCCCAGAACGAGCCGAGCGGGGCGTGGTTGACAAGCGTCGTCGCGATACCCCCGAAGATGCCGAAGATCAGCGCGTAGACGTCGAACAGCCCGGTCGCAAGCATCAGCGCGAGGAAGCGCGGGACGACGAGGTTCTTGATCGGATCCACGCCGAGAACCTGCAGCGCGTCGAGCTCCTCGCGGATCTTACGAGCGCCGAGGTCAGCCGTGATCGCCGTGCCCGCAACGCCGGCCAGCACGATCGCGGTCACGAACGGCGCGAACTCACGGATTGATGCGAGTACGAAGAAGCCGCCAAGACGGTCGAGCGCGCCGAACAGGACGAGGAAGTTCGCCGCCTGCAGCCCGGGGGCCGCGTAGCCGAACGCGACTGTGGAGATCATCAGCGGGAACCAGCACAAGCGCAGCGCGAACATGAACTGGATGACGAATTCCCCGCCGTAGGGGAACGGAGGCCTCACGGCGGACACGAGCGTCTTCCCCGTGAGGATCAGCATGTCGCCGACCTCCTCGAAGAACGCCCGCGCCGGGAGCTGTTGCGCGGTCGGACGCGCTTCGAATCATCTTGCCTGATCCTCCGGTATCTGCGGCTGGTGGAACCCGATCCGCTGGCCAGTCTGAGCGGCCCCTCCTTGGGGCCGCTCAGTTAGGTCCGTTGGGGGGTAAGCCCTATCTTCGAGCGGCACCCTAGCGGAAACGTACCGGTCGGTGAACCCTTGCCCGTGGCCGCTGCTACGGGACAGGCGAAACACAGCCACCAGTATCCGCTTGCTGTCGCTAGTCCTGCGTCAGCCAGCCCTGGAAGAGCGCGATGGCAGAACGGAGCGCGGGCGTATCGCCGTGCTGCAGATACTCCAGCGTGAAGCCTTGCATCGCGGCGACCATGGCCACCGTCAAGACCTGTTCGTCGATCGCCACACGACTCCCGCCGCCCTGAAGTGCGCCGACCAGCCTGCGGATCAGCCGGCGAAAGCCCTCACCGGCGTCGTCCATAGATGGTTGCAGCTGCGGGTCAGTGACGGATTCAGCGACAAGCCCGAAATAGGCGGTCAGCAGCGCGCGGTCATGTGTCACGGCCTCCCACAGCTGGTCAAGTCCAGTGACGGCCACATCAGCAGAGGCCTCCAGGTCATCAAGCCGCGCCTCGACCTGCCCAATCAGCCGATCGCCGATCCGCCGAATAACGACGTCAAAGAGCTGCTCACGGCTCTTGAAGTAGTAAAGGACCATTCGCTTCTGAACCCCGGCCTCGTCGGCGATCCGCGCGATCGAACTCGCGGAATAACCATCGCGCGCCAAGCATCGTACGGCTGCCGCAACGATGATCTCCGACTGCTGGACACCCTTCGTCGTCGGCGGTGGGGAGAAGCTCACACGGCAAACCCTAGAGCGTGGGCGACCCCAGCCAGACTCAGTCCAACCGTGGGTGACGCGCGATCATCTGCCTGAACGCCTGATCGCGTTCAGAGTTGATCTATTGCCTCGGAGAGGCGGGAGAGGAGCACAGAGGCCTGGCGCTGTTCCGCTGCGGTGAGGTTCTCGTAGACGGTGCGCTGTGCCGTGCGGAGGCGCTCCCGGGTAGCGGCGACGGCGCGCCGGCCGTCAACCGTCAGCCGCACCACGACGACGCGCGCGTCGCTTCTGGCCCGCTGGCGTCGGACGATGCCCTCGCGCTCGAGCGTATTCAGCATCCTTGTCGCCGTCGGGCAGGTGACGCCGGCGGCCTCGGCGACCTCTGTGATGTTGAGGGCGGCGTCCGCCTGAGCGACAGCGTGTCGAGGAGATGGAACTGCGAGACCGTGAGACCGTTTCGTGGTGTGGCGCTGGCCCGCCGCGTGCCCGCCGCACAACCCTCGACATCTGGTCCCACGCTGCTGCGAACTCGTCGAACGCGTCGGACCGCGATGGCTCGACCACTCGCGGCCCTCGGGAGCTGCGAGGCGCGCGACTGGCGGTGCTTGTGGTGGTCTTCATGTCTGACGTTCTGTCATGCCGGCCGTGGCGGGTGGCACGACCACGATGGGAACCTGGCTGTGACGATGGAGGTAGGCGAGGACGCCACCATTCAGTCTGTGCCAGAGCCCTTGTGGTGACCCGATGATGATCGTGTCGTAGGCTCCGCTATCGGCCGCGCCGATCAACGCCGGGCCAGGGGCGAGGTGGCTGACGAGACTCGTCACCGAGATGTCATCGGGAAGCGAGTCGCGCGTGGTCGCAAGATTGGTGTGCATCTGCTCGAGCGCCTCGATCTGTTCAGCCGCTGCCATGGGCGCCGCGGTTACTGCCGCAGACACGCTTGGCAAAGCCGTCAGGAGCGTCAGCGTCCCCTGTGCCTCCCGAACCAGTGCCACCGCGACATCGAGTGCGGCGCGGGAGGCCGGGCTGCCGTCGTAGCCGATGAGAACCCGCGCCATCATCTCTGCGCCAGCTCCCGATCACGCGGGTTGGCACTGGGCGCCGCTGGTTCGACTAGTGGCTCAACCCCCGCGGGGCTCCGCGGCCGCGGGATCGCCAGGCACGCGGCGAACGCGATCGACAGGCGACGCACAGCATGATGAACGCGTCGGTGTAGCCCTGCTCGGCGGGCAGCGGGCTCCCGGAGATGAGATGCGCGGCGACGATCGACGCAGTGATCTGCGCTCCAAACGCGCCGCCGATAGTGCGCATGATCGTGTTCATCCCGGTTGCCTCACCGGTGCGCTCCTGCGGGACTGCGTCGACGATCAGGTTCGCCATCGACGCGAAGGCAAAGCCGATCCCGATCCCGAGCAGCGCCGACCCGACGTAGATCTGCCAGCGCTCGCTGTGCGCCACCGCAAGGAAACCGAAGCTCGATGCGGTCACCAGCGTGCCGATCTGAAGCGGGAGCCGCGAACCGACACGCGTTCCAAGCGCCCCGGCGATCGGCCCGGCCAGCAACATCACGACCGCTGACGGCATCAAGAACACGCCGGCCTGCGTGACGGTCGCCGCGAACCCGTAGCCGGCCTGCGGCGGGGCCTGAACGAACTGTGGAATCAGCAGGAACGACCCGAACATCCCGAACCCCACAAGCAGGCCCACGAGGTTCGTCGCCTCCACACCGGCCGCTGGCGCAGGAGCCGTATGTCGACGAGCGGCTCAGCAGCGCGAAGCTCATACCACGCCCAGATCGCAAGGAGCCCGAGCGCCGTCGCAAACAGGCCGAGGATCCGCGCCGATCCCCAGCCCCAGGTATTGCCCTCGCTCACCGGGAGCAAGGAGGCAGACGAGTCCCGCCGCGAGCAGCGCCGCGCCGCCCCAGTCGATCTGCCCCGGGCTTCGCACAGGCGACTCGGGCACGAACAGCCTGGTCGTCACGATCGCCACGACGGTCATCATCAAGCCGAACCAGAAGATCCACTCGTAGTCGAGGTGGTCGACGATCACGCCGCCCAAGATCAGGCCGGCGCCACCGCCGATCCCGAACGTCGCCGAGATCAACCCGATCCCAGCCGGCACGCGGTCGCGCGGGAACTCGTCGCGGATGATCCCGAACGCCAGCGGGAACACCGCACCCCCGACTCCC
>CAWGLQ010000004.1:0-52470 GCA_963823375.1 uncultured Actinomycetes bacterium
CGCCGTGGCGTACGGCGTGCTGACCACGACGCAGTTGCTGGCGCTGTCGCCCGGCAACGACGAGATGCAGCGCATCTCGGGCGCCATCCAGGAGGGCGCCAGGCCTACCTGCGCCGCCAGTACACGACGATCGCCGGCGTCGGTGTGGTCCTGTTCATCGCGCTCCTGTCTCCAGGACATCTACGTCGCCGTCGGCTTCCTGCATCGGCGGCCTGCTCTCCGCCGCCGCCGGCTTCATCGGCATGAACGTCTCGGTGCGCGCCAACGCGCGCGTCGCCGAGGCCGCCCGCGGCGGCATCAGCCCGGCGCTCAACGTCGCCTTCCGCGGTGGCGCCGTCACCGGCATGCTCGTCGTCGGCCTCGCGCTGCTCGGCGTCGCCGGCTACTACGGCGCCCTGACCGCGTTCTTCGACCAGACGCACAAGGAGGCCGTGGACGCGCTCATCGGCCTCGGCTTCGGCGGCTCGCTGATCTCGGTCTTCGCCCGACTCGGCGGCGGCATCTTCACGAAGGGCGCCGACGTCGGCGCCGACCTCGTCGGCAAGATCGAGGCCGGCATCCCCGAGGACGACCCGCGCAACCCGGCCGTGATCGCCGACAACGTCGGCGACAACGTCGGCGACTGCGCCGGCATGGCCGCCGACCTGTTCGAGACCTACGCGGTCACCGCGGTCGCCGTGATGCTGCTCGGCGTCCTGACGTTCCAGGGCAGACGCGCGGTCGTCCTCTACCCGCTCGTGCTCGGCGGCGTCTCGATCATCGCGTCGATCATCGGCACGTTCGCCGTGCGCACGACCACCGGCAACGTCGAGCGCGCGCTCTACCAGGGCCTCATCGTCGCCGGCATCCTCGCCGCGATGCGTTCTTCCCGATCACCGAACTGGATGATGGACGACCTGCGTCGCGGCCGAGGGCGCACGTCGTCCCGAGCGTCATGGACCTCTACCTCTGCGCCCTGATCGGCCTCGCCGTCACCGGCGACGCTGTTCGTGATCACCGACTACTACACGTCGACGCGCTTCGCCCGGTCCGCAAGACCGCCGCGGCGTCGGAGACCGGTCACGCGACGAACATCATCCAGGGCCTCGCGCAGGGCCTGCAGGCCACGGCCCTCCCGGCGCTCGTCATCGTGCTCGGCATCTTCGGCTCGTGGAAGCTCGCGGGCGGCTCGTCCGAGCCGCCGGGCATCTACGGCATCGGCGTCGCCGTCATGGCGCAGCTCTCGCTGTCCGGCCTGATCGTCGCGCTCGACGCGTTCGGCCCGATCACCGACAACGCGGGCGGCATCGCCGAGATGGCGGACATGCCCGAAGAGGTCCGCGACGTCACCGATCCGCTCGACGCGGTCGGCAACACGACGAAGGCCGTCACCAAGGGCTACGCGATCGGCTCGGCCGCGCTGGCCGCGCTCGTGCTGTTCGCCGCCTTCAAGATCGAGCTCGATGCGAAGGCGCGACGTCAGCATCGCTGTTCCGTCGTCGACGACCCCGCCGTCCTGATGGGCCTGCTCATCGGCGGCATGATGGTCTGCCTGTTCGCCGCGCTCTCGATGGAGGCCGTCGGCCGCGCCGGCGGCGCCGTCGTCGAGGAGGTCCGCCGCCAGTTCCGGGAGAAGCCCGGGCATCATGGACGGCACCGAGCAGCCCGACTACGGCCAGTGCGTGGACATCGTCACCAAGGCCGCGCAGCGCGAGATGATCATCCCGTCGCTGATCCCGATCGTCGTCACGGTGATCGTCGGCCTGCATCGGCGTCCAGGTGCTCGGCGGCCTGCTGATCGGCGTCATCGTCGTCGGCTTGTTCTTCGCCGTCATGATGACCGCCGGCGGCGGCGCGTGGGACAACGCCAAGAAGCTGATCGAGGACGGCGCGTCACGGCGGCAAGGGCTCCGACGCCCACGCCGCGTCGGTCACCGGCGACACCGTCGGCGATCCGTTCAAGGACACCGCCGGCCCGGCGATCAACCCGATGATCAAGGTCGCGAACATCGTCGCGCTCCTGATCATCCCGCTCATCACCTAGGTACGGCCCTCGTCGCCGTCGCGTACGGCGTCCTGACGACGACGCAGCTGCTTGCGCTGTCGCCCGGCAACGCGGAGATGCAGCGCATCTCCGGTGCCGTCCAGGAGGGTGCGCGCGCCTACCTCAACCGGCAGTACACGGTGATCGCCGGCGTCGGGGTGGTCCTGTTCGTCGCGCTCCTGTTCATCCAGGACGGCTACGTCGCCGTCGGCTTCCTCATCGGCGGCATCCTCTCCGGCGCGGCCGGCTACATCGGCATGAACGTGTCGGTGCGGTCCAACGCCCGCGTCGCCGAGTCGGCGCGCGGCGGCATCAGCCCCGCGCTGAAGGTCGCGTTCCGCGGCGGTGCCATCACCGGCATGCTCGTCGTCGGCCTCGCCCTGCTGGGCGTCGCCGGCTACTACGGCGTCCTCACCTCGTTCTTCGACCAGACGCAGAAGGAGGCCGTCGACGCGCTCATCGGCCTCGGCTTCGGCGGCTCGCTGATCTCGGTCTTCGCCCGACTGGGCGGCGGCATCTTCACCAAGGCCGCCGACGTCGGCGCCGACCTCGTCGGCAAGGTCGAGGCGGGCATCCCGGAGGACGACCCGCGCAACCCGGCCGTGATCGCCGACAACGTCGGCGACAACGTCGGCGACTGCGCCGGCATGGCCGCGGACCTCTTCGAGACGTACGCCGTCACGGCCGTCGCCGTGATGCTGCTCGGCGTCCTGACGTTCCAGGAGCAGACCGCGGTCGCGCTCTACCCGCTCGTGCTCGGCGGCGCCGCGATCATCGCGTCGATCATCGGCACGTTCGCGGTCCGCACGACCACCGGCAACGTCGAGCGGGCCCTCTACCAGGGCCTCATCGTCTCGGGCATCCTCGCCGCGATCGCGTTCTACCCGATCACCGCCTGGATGATGGACGACCTGACGTACCGCAGCGCCGAGGGCGCACTGTCCGTCCCGAGCGTCACCGACCTGTACCTCTGCTCGCTCGTCGGCATCGCCGTCACCGCGATGCTGTTCGTCATCACCGACTACTACACGTCGACGCGGTTCGGCCCGGTCCGCAAGACCGCCGAGGCCTCGCAGACCGGTCACGCGACGAACATCATCTCCGGCCTCGCGCAGGGCCTGCAGGCGACCGCCCTCCCGGCGCTCGTCCTCGTGCTCGGCATCCTCGCCTCGTGGAAGCTCGCGGGCGGCTCGGCCGAGAACCCCGACCAGGGCATCTACGGCATCGGCGTCGCGGTCATGGGTCAGCTCTCGCTGACCGGCCTCATCGTCGCGCTCGACGCGTTCGGCCCGATCACCGACAACGCCGGCGGCATCGCCGAGATGGCGGACATGCCCGAGGAGGTCCGCAACGTCACGGACCCGCTCGACGCGGTCGGCAACACGACGAAGGCCGTCACCAAGGGCTACGCGATCGGCTCGGCCGTCCTGGCCGCGATCGTGCTCTTCGCCGGCTTCAAGGCCGAACTCGGCGAGGCGGACGTCAGCACGCTGTTCCGCGTCGACGACCCGGCCGTCCTCATGGGCCTGCTCATCGGCGGCATGATGGTCACGCTGTTCGCAGCTCTCTCGATGGAGGCCGTCGGCCGCGCCGGCGGCGCCGTCGTCGAGGAGGTCCGCCGCCAGTTCCGCGAGAAGCCGGGGATCATGGAGGGCACCGACCAGCCCGACTACGCCGCGTGCGTGGACATCGTCACCAAGTCGGCGCAGCGCGAGATGATCATCCCGTCGCTGATCCCGATCGTCCTCACGACGATCGTCGGCCTGATCAGCGTTCAGGCGCTCGGCGGCCTGCTCATCGGCGTCATCGTCGTCGGCTTCTTCTTCGCCGTCATGATGACCGCCGGCGGCGGCGCATGGGACAACGCGAAGAAGCTGATCGAGGACGGCGCGTTCGGCGGCAAGGGCTCCGAGGCCCACGCCGCATCGGTCACCGGCGACACCGTCGGCGACCCGTTCAAGGACACCGCCGGCCCGGCGATCAACCCGATGATCAAGGTCGCCAACATCGTCGCGATCCTGATCATCCCGATCATCACCTGATCGGGATGATGGTTCGCGGATCTCGCGGCGCCTGACGCCACCCGCGCGCCGAGGGCTGTGCCTCCAGCACAGCACCTCGGCGCGCGTGCGGCGTCAGGCATCCCGATATCTCGCTCACTGGTGTCGGTGGCGACGTTTCCCGCTGCGCTGCTGGTTTCGGGCAGACTGCGCGCCATGACGATGACCGAGCAGGTCGCCGACGTTCCCGCGCTTGGCGCGCGGACCATGGTGGAGGCGTTCCGCCTCACCGCTGATGCCCATCCCGATCGTGTTGCGGCGCGGACGCCGGATGACGGCGTCTCGTACACGTTCGCCGAGGTCCGTGAGCGGGCGGAGCGGCTGGCGGCGGGCCTGCTACGGCCTGGGTCTGCGGCGTGGTGACACGTTCGGGATCATGCTCGTCAACCGGCCCGAGTTCCACGTCGTGGACCTGGCGGCGCTGCACGTCGGCGCGACGCCGTTCTCGATCTACAACACCTCCGCGCCGGAGCAGATCGAGTACCTGTTCGGCGACGCCGGGACGCGCATCGCGCTGACCGAGCGCCAGTTCGTCGAGCGTGTGCTCGCCGCCCGGGACGCGGGCACGAAGATCGAGACGATCATCCTGCTCGACGCCGAGCCGGACGAGAGCCTTCCGGACGGCGTCATCTCACTCGCGCAGGCCGAGGCCGCCGCCGACCCGGACTTCGACCTCGAGGCGTCCGTCGCCGCGATCGAGCCGAGCGACGTGCTCACGCTGATCTACACGTCCGGCACGACCGGCCCGCCCAAGGGCGTGATGCTCACGCACGCGAACCTGCTCGGGATGATCGGCGGGATGCACCAGGCGTACGCGTGGCCGCAGGAGGGGAGCGGCGTGTCGTTCCTGCCGTCCGCGCACATCGCCGACCGCTGGGGCTTCCACTACGCCTCGCTGATGACCTACGGCTACACGATCACGGCGTGCGCCGACCCGAAGGCGGTCATGCAGGTCGTCGGACAGGTCAGGCCGACGTTCTTCGGCGCCGTTCCGCGGATCTGGGAGAAGCTCAAGGCGGGCCTGGAGGCGATGGTCGCCGGCCAGGAGGACCCGGCCGTCCGGGCGAAGATGGAGGGCGCGATCCAGGCCGCGATCCAGAAGGTGCGCCTGGAGCAGGCCGGCCAGCCGGTTCCCGACGCGCTGGCCGCGGGCGTCGCGCAGGCCGAGGAGCAGCTGTTCGCGCCGCTGCGCGCGCGGCTCGGCCTCGAGAACGTGCAGTGGAGCGTCGTCGGCGCGGCGCCCACGCCGCTCGAGGTGCTCGAGTTCTTCGCCGCGATCGGGCTGCCGCCGTGCGAGGTCTGGGGCATGAGCGAGACGTCGGCCATCTCGACGATGAACACCCCCGACGCGATGCGCCTCGGGACGGTCGGGCGCCCGATCCCGGGCGTGGAGCTGCGCCTCGCCGAGGACGGCGAGCTGTTCGTGAAGGGCCCGAACGTCATGAAGGGCTACCGCGGCCAGCCGGAGAAGACGGCGGAGTGCCTGTCGGACGACGGGTGGCTCGCGACGGGCGACATCGCGGAGATCGACGACGACGGCTTCGTGCGGATCGTCGACCGCAAGAAGGAGCTGATCATCAACGCGGCGGGCAAGAACATGTCGCCCGCGAACATCGAGGCGCGCATCAAGGCCGCCTCGCCGCTGATCGGCCAGGCGGTCTGCATCGGCGACGCGCGCCCGTACAACGTCGCGCTGATCGCGCTGGACCCCGACGGCGCGGCCGGACACGACCCGGCGAGCGCCGAGACGCGCGCGCTGATCACCGAGGCGGTCGAGCTCGCCAACAGCCAGCTCAGCCGCGTGGAGCAGATCAAGAAGTTCACGATCATCCAGGGCGAGTGGCAGCCCGGGGGCGACGAGCTGACGCCGACGATGAAGCTCAAGCGCAAGCCGATCGGCGAGAAGTACGCCGCCGAGATCGAGGAGCTGTACGCCTGAGACGGCCGTTCGCCGGCTGAGCGTCCAGCCCGCTCTGGACGCTCGCCGGGGCGCTGGCAGACGGATTGCCGATCTGTTCAGGCGCCCGCGCGACCCGTAGCTTCCGTGTCGTGATGCGACGAGCGGCGGGAAGCACGCTCCGAAAGGCGGCCCTGGGGGGATGGGCGGTCCTGGCGCTGGCGGCGATGTCGCCGGCGACGGGCAGCGCTCTGGCCGCCGCACGGACACGGACACGGGCACGGGGCCATGGACGGCCCTGGGCGTCCGCACGAGCATCCACACGCAGGGCATGAGGGCTCCCGGGGGGATGAGCCCGACGGCGGCGGCGATCGGGGGAACGACGGCGCCTGGACGCCCGTCGTCGCTCCGGTCGCCGAGCCGGCGCCCGCGACCACGCCCGCGGCGACGCCGGACCCTGAGCCGGCGCCGCGCATCGAGATCGGCACTGCGCTGGGCCCGATCAGCGGCACGGGGGCGCCCGCCGCCACCAGGGCGCCCGAGGCGGGCATCTCGGTGACCGGCGCGCGCCGCGTCCCGGTGCTGAGCTTCGACGCGCCGTCGGCCTTCGGCCCGACGTCGCTGGCGGGTCGCCTGCGCGACGCGCCGCGCGGCACCGTCGTGCAGGTCGCGATCCGCCGCGGCTCGCGCACCCGCGGCTGCGCATGGTGGAACGTGCGTGCCGGGCGCTTCGGCGCACCACGCCGCAGCGCCTGCGCGACTGCGCGCTGGATCACGGCGACGACGCGGCCGGCCGCCGACGGGCTGCGCTGGCGCGCGGCGCTCAGGGGGACGCTGCCCGCCGGGAACGCACCGCTACGTCGTCCGCGTCCTGGGCGCCGACGGGCGCCCGGTCGCTCTTCGTCCGCATCTGAGCGGCCGAGCCGAGCGGCGCACGCCCGGCCTCCTCGTTGGCCGCTGCGACGATTGCCGCTCCGGTCCACGCTGGGTAGCGTGGACCGCATGAGCACGGATACGCGGTTCTGGCACCCGTTCGCCGACATGGCGCAGGTTCGCTCGTCGGAGATCGTCATCACGGGCGGGCAGGGGTGCACCGTCACCGACGCCGGCGGCAACGAGTACTTCGACGGCACCGCGAGCCTGTGGTGCGTCAACGTCGGCCACGGCCGCGAGGAGATCGTGGACGCCGCCGCGGCGCAGATGCGCGAGCTCGCCAGCTACTCGGCGTTCGGCGCGTTCGCCAGCCGCCCCGCGCTGGACCTGTCCGAGCGCCTCGCCGGCTACGCCGAGGACGTCGTGGACGACCCGCGCATCTTCCTCGGGCTCGGCGGCGGCGACGCGATCGACACGGCGGCCAAGCTCGCCCGCCGGTACTTCGCCGCGATCGGCCGGCCCGAGCGGGTGCACATCATCGGCCGCTCCCAGGGCTACCACGGCACCCACGGGCTCGGCACGAGCATCGGCGGCATCCCCGCCAACCAGGCCGGCATGGGACCGATGGACCCGGAGACCTCCCACGTGCCCTGGGATTCGCTCGAGGCACTGGAGGCGGAGATCGAGCGCGTCGGCCCCGAGCGCGTCGCCGCCGTGTTCGCCGAGCCGGTGATCGGCGCCGGCGGTGTGCACCGGGTCCCGCCGACCTACCTGCAGGGCCTCCAGGAGCTGTGCCGGCGCCACGGCATCCTGCTGGTCGCCGACAGCGTCATCGGCGCGTTCGGACGCATGGGGACCTGGTTCGGCGTCGACCGGTTCGGGCTGCGCCCGGACATGATCACGTTCGCCAAGGGCGTGACGAGCGGCTACCTGCCGCTCGGCGGCGTCGTCGTCAGCGGGGCGATCGCCGAGCCGTTCTGGACCCCGCCGGCCGAGGGCCCGGGCGTCTGGTTCCGGCACGGGCAGACGTACTCCGGCCATCCGACCTGCTGCGCCGCCGCGATGGCGAACCTCGACATCATCGAGCGCGAGGGGCTGCTCGAGCGCGGTCGCGAGCTGGAGGACGAGATCTCCGCGTCGCTGGGCCGGCTCGAGGGCGCCGCGCTCGTCGGGCAGATCCGCACCGGCGTCGGCGCCCTGGGGGCCGTGGCCTTCGAGGCGGACGCGCTCGCCGAGCGCCCGGACCTGCCGCTGCGGACCTTCGCCGCCGCCAAGGAGCGCGGCGTGCTCGTGCGGCCGCTGGGCGACGCGGTCGCGATCTCGCCGCCGCTGGTGGCCACGCGCGAGCAGATCGACGCCGCCGGGGCGGCCATCGGCGAGGCGATCGCCGCCGTCGCCGCGAGTGCCTGAGCGCCGGGGGTCGTAGACTCCCGCGGCGCTGATGGGGGACGACAACCGAGATGGCTGAGCGCCGGCTCCACGGGCTCCAGCGGGTGCTGGGGGTCAACGCGCTCTTCTCGACGGCCTACGGGAACGTCGGCTCGTCGATCTACTACGCGCTCGGCCTCGTCGCGTCGTTCGCGCTCGGCCTCACGCCGCTCGTCTTCGTCATCACGGGGTTCATCTTCTTCCTCGTCGCCGTCGACGTACGCCGAGGCGACGGCGATGTACCCGGAGGCGGGCGGCTCGTCGAGCTTCGCGCGCCACGCGTTCAACGAGTTCTGGATCTTCTTCGCCGCCTGGGCGCAGATGCTCAACTACACGATCACGATCGCGATCTCCGCGTTCTTCGTGCCGCACTACATCGGCGGGCTGTTCTGGGAGCCGCTGCGCAGCTCGCCCGGCGGACATCATCTTCGGCATCGGCGTCGTCATCGTGCTGCTCGCTGGTGAACGTCGTCGGCGTGAAGGAGTCCGCCGGGCGTCAACATCACGCTCGCGGTCGCTCGACTTCGTCACGCAGCTGCTGCTCGTGCTCGTCGGGCTGCTGCTCGTCTTCTCGCCCGACACGCTGATCGACAACGTCGAGCTTCGGCATCGCGCCGACGTGGAAGGACTTCTTCCTCGCGATCCCGATCGGCATGATCGCCTACACCGGGATCGAGACGATCTCGAACATGGCCGAGGAGGCCAAGGACGAGACAGACGACGATCCCCAGCGGCGATCAACCGCGTGCGTGATCGCCGTGTTCGCGATCTACGCCGTCCTCCCGGCGGTCGCGCTCTCGGCGCTGCCCGGTGACGCAGCAGCCGGACGGCACGTACTCGACGCTGCTGGGCGAGCCCGAGGACGAGGGCGGCTTCGCGGGCGACCCGATCCTCGGCGTCGTCAAGCAGATCGACCTCGGCGCGCTCCAGGGCGCGGCGGAGATCTACGTCGGCCTGCTCGCGGCGACGATCCTCTTCATCGCCACGAACGCCGGGCATCATCGGCGTCTCGCGGCTCGTGTACTCGATGGGCATCCACCGGCAGGTGCCCGACCGCCTGCGCCAGCTGCACCCGAAGTACGGCACGCCGTGGATCGGGATCCTGCTGTTCGGCGCGATCGCGTGCCTGGCGATGATCCCGGGCCAGGCCGACGTTCCTCGGCAACATGTACGCGTTCGGCGCGATGCTGTCGTTCACGATCGCGCAGCTCGCGCTGATCAAGCTGCGCGTGAGCAAGCCCGACGTCCCGCGGCCCTACCGCGGGCCGGGGAACATGACGGTCGCGCGGGCATCGACGTCCCGCTGTTCGCGATCCTCGGCGCGATCGGCACCGGCGCTGGCGTTCGCCGTCGTGACGGTCCTGCACGTCGACGTCGCGATCGCCGGCATCGGCTGGCTCGCCGTCGGCTGCGCGTTCTACCCGTGGTACCGCCACCGCCACGGCCTGAACCTGACCGAGACCGTCAGCGTCGCGGTGCCCAAGCCGGTCGTCGCCCACGAGGCCGAGTACGAGTCGGTCCTCGTCGCGCTCGACCCGCGCACGTACTCGCCGGGCGCCGTCGCGACCGCCGTGCGCATGGCGGCGCGGCGCCGGCGCGGCATCCACGTGCTCGTCCCGATCGTCGTCCCGGCCTCCTCGCCGATCGACGCGGCGATGCCCGAGCAGGAGTCCGCCGCGCAGGCGCTGATCGAGCAGGCGCGCCTGCAGGGCGGGCGCCGCGTCACCGGGCACTGGCAGAAGGTCCGCGCCGGGCAGGCGGGGCGGCTGATCGTCGAGGAGGCGACGGCGCTGCGGGCCCGCGCGATCGTCATGCCGCTGCCGCCGCGGCAGGCCGGCGCCGATCTTCGGCAAGACGCTCGAGACGGTCCTCCAGGACCGGCCGTGCCGCGTCATCATCCAGACGGACCCCGAGCAGCAGAAGCCCAAGGCCGGGCAGCGGACGCGCGTGATGTCGGGGCGCGACGCACATCGCCAGATGACGACCGTCATGTCGGGCACTGCTGATCCTGCTCGGCGTCGCGATCCTCGTGCGGACGATCGCCGAGGGCGGCGGCCCGCTCGCCACCGGCATCCTGCTCGGCGTGCTCTTCATCGCCGCGGGCGCCGGGCGCCTGTGGATGGCGCGGAGGTCGCGCGGATGAGCGAGGACGCACGCCAGCGGCGCGAGCAGCTGTTCCGGCGCGGCCTCGGCTCGCCGATGCTGTTCAGCGTCGTCTGGACGGTCCTGGCGAGCGCGATCTACTTCGCGCTCGGCGTCGTCGCGGACTACGCGCTCGGCCTGACCCCGGTCGTCTTCCTCGCCTCCGGGCCTCATGTTCCTGCTCGCGGCGATGACGTACGTCGAGGGCGTCCTCGCTGCACCAGGACCGCGGCGGCTCGACGATCTTCGCCCGCTACGCGTTCAACGAGCTGTGGAGCTTCATCGCCGGCTGGGCGGTGCTGCTCGACTACGTGATCCTGATCGCGGCGACGGCGTTCAGCGCGACGAACTACCTGGGCGCGTTCTGGGAGCCGCTCGGGGACGGCGGCGCCGTCGAGATCGCCGCGCTGCTCGGCATCCTCGTCTACGTCGCCGCGCGCAACATCCGCGGGTTCTCGACGACGCGCTCCTCGCGGATCCGGCTGCTCGTCGTCGCCGACGTCGGGATCCAGCTGCTCATCATCGTGCTCGGCATGGCGCTGCTGTTCGACGCCGACGCGCTGACGAGCTCGATCGACCTGGGGACGACGCCGACGTGGGAGGACCTCATCGTCGCCCTCGGCATCGCGACCGTCGTCTCGACCGGCCTGGAGTCCGCGGCCGGGCTCGCGGGCGAGGTCGACGTCTCGCGCCGCGACCTGCGGCGCCTGGTGACCGCGTCGTCGCGCACGGTCTTCATCGTCTACACGGGCATCGCGCTGGTGGCGATGAGCGCGCAGCCGGTCGTCGACGGGCAGACGGCGCTCGGCGGCGAGTACCGCGACGCGCCGATGCTCGGGGTCGTCGCGGCGTTCGACCAGGAGTGGCTGCGCGACAGCCTGAAGTACGCGGTCGCCGCCGTCGCCGCGGTCACCCTGGTCGCCGCCGCGAACTCGGCGATGCTCGGCCTCTCGCGGCTGGCGTACGCGCTCTCGACGAACCGCCAGATCCCGAGCGCCCTCGGCCGCCTGCACCCGACGCGCTTCACGCCCTGGGTCCTGATCGTCCTGGCGACGCTCATCGCCGCCGGCCTCGCGATCCCGCGCGACCTGGACATGCTGCTCGGGCCTGTACGCGTTCGGCGCGCTGCTGGGCCTGATCATCGCCCACGCGTCGATCCTGCGGCTGCGCGTCACGCGAGCCGGACCGCCCGCGCCCGTACGCGATGCCGTGCGAACGTGCGCATCGGCGGCAACTCGATCCCGACGCCCGCGGTGCTCGGCATCGTGCTGAGCGTCGCCGCGTGGACGAGCGTCGTCGTCACGCACACCGTCGGCGCGCTGGGTCGGCCTGGGCTGGATGCTGTTCGGGCTCGTCCTCTACGTCGTCTACCGCCGCTCGACCGGCAAGTCGCTGCTGCGGCGGGTGACCGTGCCCAAGGAGGCGCTGCTCGGCGACCACCACGGCGCGGAGTACGGGTCGATCCTCGTCCCGATCTTCGGCAGCACGCTCGACGACGACATCATCCAGACGGCCGGCCGGCTCGCCGCCGAGGAGGAGTTCGACACGGGGGAGGGCCCGACGATCGAGGCGATCTGGGTCTTCGAGGTCCCGATGTCGCTGCCGATCGACGCGCGGCTGCCCGACGGCGAGCTGGCCCGCGCGCGCACGGCGCTCGCGCGCGCCAAGGCCGTCGGCGAGGAGTACGAGAACGTCGAGGTCGCGACCGCCACGGTGCGCGCGCGCCGCGCCGGGCAGGCGATCGTCGACGAGGCCAAGCGCCGCGGGCGTGCAGGCGATCGTCCTCGCCGCCGAGGAGCCCTCGAAGATCCGCGGCGGCGCGCGGCTGGGCGGGCTCGGGCGGCGCGGAGAACTACGTCGGCGAGGCGACGAAGACGGTCATCGCCAAGGCCCCTGCACGGTGATCCTCACCGCGCCTCCGATGGACGACCAGGCGGTCTCGGCGGGCACCGCGCCGCGCCCGGCGGCCACTGAGCGGTGCAGACGCGGGCCGCGCGACCGCTAGAGTCGCCCGCCGATGGCCTTCATTCTCATCGTCGGCGCCGGGCGCGTCGGCTCAGCGGTCGCCCGCAAGATGCTCGAGGCCGGGCACGAGGTCTCCGTCCTCGACGAGGACCCGCTCTCGCACGAGCGGCTCGACGCCGGGCAGCGCACGACGTGGGAGGACGCCGGCGGGCGCTTCACGATCGGTCAGGCGCTCGAGCTCGACGCGCTCGTCGAGGCCGGGATCGAGCAGGCCGACGTCTTCATCGCCTCCACCGACGGCGACAACACGAACCTGACGATCGCCCAGATCGCGCAGCGCATGTTCGAGGTGGCGAACGTGCTGGTCCGCGTGATGGACCCGGCGCGCGCCGAGTGGTACGAGGCGCAGGGCCTGCAGACGATCTGTCCCGACGCGGTTCGCGATCACGATGTTCGAGGAGCGCCTCGCCGAGCTCGAGGTGCCGCGCTGATGTACGCGATCGTCGTCGGCGGCGGCAAGGTCGGGCTGAACCTCGCCCGCGAGCTGCTCGAACAAGGGCGCGGAGGTCACGCTGATCGAGCAGCGCCGCGACCGCTTCAACGCGATCGAGGCGGAGCTGGAGTACGTCGCCCAGTACGGCGACGGCACCGAGCTGTGGGTCCTCGAGCGCGCCGGGATCCAGCGCGCGGACCTGCTCGTCGCGGTCACCGGCGACGACGAGGACAACCTGCTCGTCTGCCAGATCGCCGCGCGAGAAGTACCTCGTGCGACCGGATCATCGCCCGCGTCAACAACCCGCGCAACCGCCAGTACTTCGACCTCCTCGGGATCCAGCCGTCGGTGTCCGCGACCGACCTCATCCTGCGCCTGATCGAGCACGAGGTGCCGCAGTACGGCACCGTCCACCTGCTCGACCTGCCGGGGGAGAAGCTCGAGATCATCGAGATGGAGGTCGTCCCGGGCGCGCCGGCCGCCGGCAGCACCGTGCAGGACATCGCGATGCCCGAGGGGAGCCTCGTCATCTCGGTGCTGCGCGAGGACGGCGGGTTCGTCCCGAAGGCCGACACGGTGATCGAGCCCGGCGACGAGGTGCTCGTGTGCCTGGACCCGGGCCTCGAGGACGACGTGACGCCGCTCTTCACCGGCTGACCGGGCTTCCCCGCCGCCGCGCGGCGCGGTAGAAGGCCCTATGCGCCTCTACCCAACGCTCCCGTCCAACCGGACCCGCACCATCGCGGGCGACGTCATCGTCGTCGCGCTGCTGATCTTCTTCGCCTGGGCGGGGTTGAAGGTCCACGACACCGTCAACGACCTGACGTCGATCACGACCGGCGTGCGCGAGGCCGGGACGTCGGTGCAGGACGGGTTCGCGAATGTCGCCGGGGCGGTCGACGGCATCCCGATCGTCGGCGGCGCGCTCGCCGACAGTCTCAAGACGACGGGAGGCGCGACGGGCGGGAACGTCATCACCGCCGCGGACGCGGGGGAGACCGCGGTCAACGACACAGCGATGGTCCTCGGCTGGGTGACCTTCCTGCTGCCCTCGCTCGTGCTGGTGGCGTTCTTCATCCCGCTGCGCGGCCGGCAGATCCGCAAGCTCACGAACGCCCACCACGCGCTCGGCGGACCGGTGAGCGCGGAACGGCGGCGCCTGCTGGCGATGCGCGCCGCGTTCGGGATGGACTGGGGCGACCTGCGGCCGTTCACGAAGGACCCCATCGGCGACCTGGAGGCGGGGCGCCTGGAGCCCTTGATCGCGGCGCTCTACGCCGACGCGGGACTGGCGCCGCCGCCCGCTCCGGGCACCGCGGTGGCCGCCGGGAGGCCGTGATTCGGCGCCCGCAGAGACCTCCTATACTCCGGCGTCGTCGCCGTTGCGGGATGGTGTAATCGGCAACACACCTGCCTCTGGAGCAGGGATTCTAGGTTCGAGTCCTAGTCCCGCAGTTCGCCTGGCCGCAAGACCTGACCGAGGGTCGCGCTCCGCGCCTCCGCGCCCGCGGATCGGGGCATCTGAAGGTCGCTCAGCGACCTCGATGTGCCCCGGATCACGCCGCGACGAGGTGGCGACGGGGCGGGGCGGCCCGGCGCAGACTGTGGGGGGAGACAGCCACTGCGCCGGGTCTGGTCCTTGCCCCTCGTGCTTGTGACGCTCGAGGTGGCCGGATGTCACGCCCAGAGACCGAACTGCAGAGTGCCGCCCCGCCCGGCAGGGGTACTTCCAAGGACGGGACGGCACTTCTGAAAAGCAGTGTACGGCGCAGGAAGCGGGAGCGCGCCAGCGGCCATTCAGGTCCGCATGAGCGTCCCGGCGACGGTGCACGTCTGCGTCCCGGTGAGCTCGCTGAAGCCCAGGACGGCCGTCGAGACATGGCCGTCGGCGGCGAGGTAGACGATCTGCGCGGTGCCGCGCCCGCCGGAGCCGAAGATCGTGACCTCCTCGCCGGTGTTCAGGTCGGCGTCGTCGACGACCGAGGCCGTCGCCGGCGGCGCCGACGCGCTCACGACGCTCGCCCGCAGCTGGGCGTGCTCGCTCGCCGACTTGACGCTCACGACCAGCGACCCGGAGAGGCTGCACGTCGCGTAGACCTCGAGGCCGCCGTCTCCGCCGACGACGCGCGCGAAGCCGCCGAGCGGCACGGTCGCCGCGACGTTCGTCACGTGCTGCCCTGCGACCTCGTCGGCGACCTTCGCCCGGTCGGCCGTGGCCGAGGTGGGGACCTTGGGCAGCGCCGTGGGGTCGATGTCGGTGCCCTTGATCGAGCTGTCCTTGATCTTCGAGCTCGTGACGGCGCCCTTGGCGAGCTTCGACTCGGTGACGGCGCTCTTGCGCAGCTGGTCGCGGCCGACGCTGTTGCGCGGGATCTTCACGGCGGTGTAGCCGACGCCGCCGAGCGCGACGATCAGCGCGATGATCGCGACGATCATCGACGGCGCGAACAGTGGTCGCTGGAACATGCCCTCCCCCTCCATGGACCCGGTGGGCCCGGGCCGACACTACGCCCACCACGGGCGCAGGCGCAACCGGGATCGGAGCACCGCGACTTTTCGATCCGGGCAGGGTTGAAGCTGATACCGCGGGCACGTCAGTGCCGTACCCCTGCCAAGGACGTCCCGATGTGTCCGCGGATGACCTTTCCGCACGAACGCCCCCGAGTTCCAGGCCGGGGGCGTTCGGCGTTTCAGGAGCAGATCCGGACGGACGCGCGGATCGACTTCTTCGGCGCGCGCCCCTTCTTCACCTTGATGTAGGCGCGCGCGCGGACCACGATGGTGGATCCGGCCTTCGCGGAGAACGGGATCCGGAAGCTCGCCGCGAACGGCGCCCTGCGGTCGATGCGCACGCGCTTCGCGTTGACGTAGAAGTCGGTGCGGTTGATCTTCACGAACACGTTGCCCTTGCGCTTGACCTTCTTCCAGCGCAGGGTCGTCTTGAAGACGCCTCCGCGCCTGACGCAGGCCCTCGGGAGGGTGAGGCTGATCAGCGCGCCCGGCGTCCTGACGGTCGTGGTGCGCGTGGTGGCCACGCCGGGAGCGGCGGGAACGGGGGAGACCGGCGTGGCGGGTGCGGGATCGTCGGCGGTCGCGGTCCATACGAAATGGACCGTCGACGAGGAGCCCGCGAAGGCATTGTCGGCCGCGCTCCCGGCGTCCGGGAACGTCACGACGAACCGGTAGGTCCGCGCCTGGCCGGCGCCGAACGTGCCGAGGTCTCGCTCGGTGAACGCGCCGAGGCCGCCGGCCCACATCGTCTGCGGCACGGCGGGGTCGGTCACGTCGAACACCTGGAGGCGCAGCTTGGAGGACAGGTGCCCCCCGCCCGGCCCGGGCACTTCGGTGATCGGCGTCTGCGAGAGCTGGAAGGCTCCGGCGAGGTCGCCGGTGTTCGCAATCGTCACCTCGCCGCCGACGACGTCGCCCGGGCGCATGCCGCTGGCGGCGAGGATCGCGCCGCCGTCACGGGAGTTGGACTGCGTCAGCGATCCGGAGACGGCGGCGGCACGGGCATGCGCCGGATCGGTGGAGCGGAACGGCAGGCGGCCGCCGCTCACGGCGAGGGCCACGGCCGAGCAGACCGCCAGGACGATCAGCGCGATCCCGACGGGCGCGAGCACGCGACGGCTAGTCAACGGAGTACCCCACGTCGAGCCGGAACTGGTCGTGCTGCGTCGAGCCGCCGTTCGTCGTGCGGACGAACATGCGGATGATCGCGCCGTTGACGAGCGCGGCGGTGGTGAGCGCCGGCATCGAGATCGTGTTCGTGGTGTAGGCGGCGCCCGTCGCGCAGAACGGCGTCGTCGTGCTTCCGTAGGTCGCGACGACCGTCGTCCCCTGGAGCACCTGGAAGTAGAAGCACGCGGTCGCCGACGCGGTGGTCGGGCGGAAGGTGTGCACGAGCTGCGCGGACGTGACCGTCGCGCTCGACGGCAGATACGACGGGAACGTCGCCTTGAGGTACCGCGCCGTGCTGAACGCCGTCGACCAGTTGGAGCTGGTCTGCCGGGCCACGGCGTCGGCGGTGGCGATCGGCCACGGCACTGTCGCGGGCGTCGAGTCTGCGGCGTCGGTGTACGTCGTCTCGTAGAGCGTGAACGGGGCGACGGTCGTGCTGCCCGAGACGACCGCGCGATCGACGCGCATCGCGCGCGCCGAACCGGTGTGCTGCCCGTACAGCCGGATTCGCAGGTCGTTGGCGACGTCCGAGTTCGTCACCTCGGGTAGCGCGGTGGAGGTCTGGATGACCGTCCTCGTGGCCGCGCAGGCCACCGGCGCGACGGTGCTGCCGTGCGTGCCGATCACCGTGTTCGTGGATCGGCGGACGACCTCGAAGTAGAAGCACACCTGGTCGCCGGCGCCGTTGCGATCGTCGGCGAAGTCGAAGTCGAACGTCACGCCGTTTGCCGCGACGCCCGCGGGCAGCGGGCTGTTCATGTCGAACGTGAGGTAGCGCGAAGTCGTCCACGTCGTCGCCCAGTTGCCGGTGGTCGTCGTCGTGCCCACGAAGGCCTCCGCGTCGGACGCGTCCGCCTCGGATCCGTCGGCGGCGTCGCGCAGGTCCCATGCCGACCACGACCGCGTTCCGGGGAAGACGTCCTTCGCGGACATCGTCGTCGGGTTGGACGTCGTCGCGCTGAAGGCGCCGAACGTCGTGCCCGCTGTGCGGCCGGCACCGATGCTGATCGCCAGGGCGGCGACGACGAGAAGCAGGCGCCGGGGGGTCACGTCCGGGCCTCCGCAGGGCGCGCCCAGATGCGCCGGAGCTCGAATGCTCCGAGCAGCAGCGCCGGGAGGACGACGAGCAGCAGGATCCCGGCGGGCCCCCGCGTGAAGACGAGCAGGCGCCCGACGTGTGCGACGCGGTACTTGACGCGACCGAGGTGACCGTCGGCCGGGATCGTCCAGCGCTCGACGGTCGTGTTCGCGTCGCCCTTGGTCACGACGCTGTAGACGCCGGCGACCTCGCGCACGCTGCGCACGCGGTGCGTGATCATCCTGCCGGCGGTCTGCGGGTCCTGGAAGGTGACGATGTCGCCGCTGCGCATCTGCGCCGGGGAGATCTTCTCCTCGCCGACGACGTCGCCGGTGTGGATGCGCGGCTCCATGCTGCCGGACATCACCGTGTAGCTGCGCCCGCCGAGCGCGTAGGGGGCGGTGACGGAGAGCAGCGCGGCGACGCCCGCGCCGATCAGGACCCAGCAGGCGAAGGTGACGAGGTGGCGCCTCACTGGTTGCGCGCCTCCCAGTTGAACGTCGCGCTCTGCGAGAGGCCCTGCGCAGCGGTGGTGTTGGCCAGCGTCACGACGAAGCGGTAGACGTGCCGCTCGCCCGTCGTCCAGCTCTCCGGCGAACCGGGAATCGGATCGACGATCCCGGACGCGTACGAGGTCGGGAACGCGGCGAGCGTGCCCGAGTAGACGACCCCGGCGCCGAGGCCGAGGTAGTTCGTCGCGTCGGCGGTGAACCCGGTGCAGGAGGCGAAGGCGGGTGCGGCCTGGGTGCCGCGCGTCACCGTGAGCGACAGGTGCGGGGCGAGCGTCCCCGTGAGGTCGGCGTACAGCCGCACGCCCGCCGCGAGCGAGCCGCTGTAGGTGACGGCGATGCAGCCGGTGCTGGACTGGCCGGGGACGGCCGCCGGCAGCGAGACGACGGCCGCGCCTGCGTCGTTGTCGGCGAGCGCGACCGTGCCGGCGGAGAAGGTGTTGGCGGAACTGCTCGTGCCCGCCGAGAACGCGGCGAAGGTCCCGGTCGCCACGCACAGGACGACGAGACCCAGAACGACGAGCGACCGCAGGATGGGGCGCGGGCGCCTCACGGGGGGCTCCCGGTCGGGCTGGACCGAAGCTCGAGCGCGATCTCGTCCGCGCGGCCCTCGGCGCCTGCGGGCGCGTGTCCGCGCAGCGTCGCGGTGATCCGCAGCCGCCGCCCGTCGCCGGCGCCGATCTGCAGCGGCGCGGTCCCCGAGCGCAGGCGCGCGGGGGTGCCGTCGAAGAGGGTGCCGTCGGCTGTCCTGATGCGCAGGCGCACGACGTCGTCGAGGTCGCCGGTGGCGGGCCGCGCGGCGAGCGTCACGGCGAGCGGGACGCCCGTCTGGTTGCGGACGGCGAGCGTCGCGCGGACGGGCGGGGCGCCGGGGGCCAGGCGCCCGGACTTCAGGACGGTGCCCTTCGGCGTGATGCCGAGCTCACCGGTCGGGGTCGCCGTCAGCGTCAGCCTGGCGTCCAGGACGCCGGCGGGACGCGAGATGCGGGGGGCGACCAGGAGGACCGTGCAGGCGACGGCCCCGAGCACGAGCCCGGCGACCTTCGTGATGGTGATGGTGGGCACGGTGCTCGGTGGGACGTTGCGGCCGGTGGAGCGGGGGCGGGGACCCCCGCTCCACCGGCGATGCAGCGTCCGCTCTCGGGCGGGGCTAGTTGTTCTGTGCCTCCCACGTGTAGGCGTGCGTGCCGCTCGCGGCGCCCTGCGCGCTGTTGGTGTCCTGCACGCTCGTGCTGAACCGGAAGACGACGTCGTCGCCGGTCGCCCAGCTCGCGACGGTCGGGCCGTCGACGGGCAGGCCGTTCGCGAAGCTCGAGTGCGTGCTCGCGAAGTTCTGCAGCGTGCCGGAGTACACGGGCGCGCCGCCGGCCGTGAAGTCCGTGCAGCTCGGGAACGTGGCCGGGCCCTGCGTGCCCGGGGTGACCGTCAGGTTGATGTACTGCGCGCCGGCCGTGACCGAGGAGGAGTACAGCTTGACGGTCGAGGCCAGCGAGCCGGTGTAGGTGACGCGGATGCAGCGATCCGTCGTCGTGCCGGGCTTCTGGTTGGTCAGCTGGTACAGCGCGCCGTCGGCGTCGTTGTCGCTGATGTTCACGGTGCCGGCGGTGAAGGTGTTGCCGGAGTTGGACGTCTGGCTCGAGAACGCCGAGAAGGCGCCGAGCGCTGCGACGCTGCCGATCGCGCCCACGATGAGCGCAGACAGCAGAACCTTGCGGGTGGTGTGCACAACTGCTCCTGAGGAGAGGGGACGGGGAATGACGGCGCCCACGCGGGCGAGTCCCCTGCGATGTCGGCGGTCCCGCGCCGGAGCTTGAGCGCCTCAGGAATTCGTGCTGCGGACCTGCGTCTCGCGAACACGGTTCGCGAGGATCTCGAGCAGCGCCCAGGCCAGCTCGGGGTGCTCGAGCACGAGCGGCTTGAAGTGCCACTGCGAGAGAACCCAGCACTGCACGTCGGTCTGTGCGGTGATCCGCGCGCTGCGCGTCTGGCCCGTGATCAGGGCCATCTCGCCGAACGTGTCGCCGGGGCCGAGCGTCCCCGCGTCGTAGTCGTCGCCGAATGCGCACCTCGGCCGTGCCCTCGCCGATGAGGAAGAAGCCGACCCCGCCCTGGTCCTCGCTCGTCATCGTGTCGTTCTTGGCGTACCGCCGCTCGCGCAGGTCTGCGGCGACGCGCGCGCGCGCCTTCGGCGGGAGCGAGGCGAAGAGGGGGCAGCGATCGACGGTCTCGGCGGCGGAGGGCATGCCCGGACCCTAAACGGGACCTCGGCGTGGCCACAAGCCGTCAGGCGGCGGCGTGCTCGGCCCAGTCGCGGTAGAGCGCCGCGTACGCGCCGTTCGCGGCGATCAGCTCGTCGTGCGTGCCCTGCTCGGCGATGCGGCCGTGGTCGAGGACGACGATGCGCGCGGCCTGGCGGATCGTGCTGAGGCGGTGGGCGATGACGATCGCGGTGCGCCCGGCGAGCAGCCTGCGCAGGCCGTGCTCGATCGTGCCCTCGGTGTGAAGGTCCACGTTCGACGTCGCCTCGTCGAGGATCAGGATGCGCGGGTCGGCCACGAGCGCGCGGGCGAACGCGATCAGCTGGCGCTGACCGGCCGAGAGCTGGACGCCGCGCTCGCCGATCTCCGTGTCGAGCCCGTTCGGAAGCCGGCTGATGAAGTCCCAGGCCCCGATCGCGCGCGCCGCGTCCTCGAGCTCCTCGTGCGTCGCGCCCTCCCTGCCGAAGGCGAGGTTGTCGGCGACGGTGCCGCTGAACAGGAACGCCTCCTGCGGGACGATCCCCATCTGGGAGCGCAGCGAGGCCACCGTGATCGTCCGCAGGTCGTGGCCGTCCACGAGGACGATGCCCGCTGGCGGGGTCGTAGAACCGCGCCACGAGCTTGGCCATCGTGGACTTGCCGGCGCCCGTCGCGCCGACGAGGGCGACCGTCTGCCCCGGCGGGATCAGGATCGAGACGTCGTCGAGCGCGAGCTTCGTCGCCGACTCCTCGCCGTGCTTGCGGTAGCGGAACGACACGTCGCGCAGCTCGATCTCGCCGCGGATCGGCGGCAGGTCCGTCGCGTCGGGGGCATCGGTCAGGTCGGGCTCGGTGTCGAGCAGCTCGAAGATCTTGTCGAGCGCCGCCATGCCGGACTGGTAGGTCGTGTAGACCTGGCTCAGCTGGCCGATCGGGTCGAAGAAGCCGTTGAGGGCGGCGACGAAGCCGACGAGCACGCCGATCTCGATGTTGCCGTCGATCGCCTGCAGGCCGCCGACGACGATGACGAGCACGGTCGCGAGCGAGCCGATGAACTCGACCGCCGGGAAGTAGGCGGCGTTGAGGTGCACGGTCTTCATGTTCGCGTCGCGGTTGCGCTCGTTGAGGTCGGCGAACCGCTCGCTGTGGAACGGCTCGCGCGCGAACGAGCGCACGACGCGGATGCCCGACAGGGTCTCCTGGAGGTCCGCCGTGATCGAGCCGATCGTCTCGCGCGTGCGCCGGTAGGCGTCGGCACTGACGATGCGGAAGATCAGCGACGCGATCGCCATGAGCGGGAAGATGAGGAAGACCATCAGTGCCAGCTGCCAGTCGAGCAGCAGGAGGATCACGATCGAGCCCAGGAGCGTGAGCGTCGCCTGGATCAGCGTCACGATCGTGTCGGTGACCAGCGAGTTCAGCGCCTCGACGTCGTTCGTCATGCGGCTGATCAGCACGCCTGCGGGCCGGCGCTCGTAGAACGAGACGGGCATCGCCTGGAGGTGGGCGAAGATGCGCTGCCGCAGGTCGGCGAGCGCGCGCTGACCGACCCATCCGGTCAGCCAGGTCTGCGCGTACGAGGTGCCCCAGACGACCAGCACGCTCAGGACGTAGAGCGCGACGACGACGTTCAGCGCGGCGACGTCACCCGGGATGATGCCCTTGTCGATCGCGGCGGCGGCCAGCGGCGCCGGCGCGAGCGACGCGGCGACGCCGAGGGTGATCGCCACGAAGGAGAGGATCGCCCGCCTGCGGTACGGATGCAGGAGCGCTGCGAGCCCGCGGACCTTGCGGCCGCGGTCGCCGGTGCCGCGCAGGCGGCGGCGCGAGTCGTCCCACAGCAGGTGCAGGCGCTCGCGGAAGCCCGCGTCCTCGGGCGCGACCGGCGGGCGGTCGTCCACGGGCGGGCCCCAGTGGCCGTGCGGGGTCACAGGCCCGCCACCTCGGGCTCGAGCGGCTTGCGGGTGAGGAACACCTGGTCCGGAAGGCCCTTCTCGACGATCTCCCGGTACAGCTCGGAGTCCTCGAGCAGCTCGTCGTGGGTGCCGTGCGCGATCAGGCGGCCCTCCTCGAGGACGACGATCTCGTCCGCGAGGGAGATCGTCGACAGGCGGTGCGCGATGACGAACGTCGTGCGGCCCGTCATGACCTCGCGCAGCGCCTCCTTGATCTGGTGCTCGGTCGAGGCGTCGACGCTCGAGGTCGCGTCGTCGAGGATCAGGATCCGCGGGTCGGCCAGCAGCGCGCGCGCGATCGCCAGCCGCTGGCGCTGACCGCCGGAGAGGGTCAGGCCGCGCTCGCCGACGCGCGTCTCGTAGCCGTCGGGCAGGCGCTCGATGAAGTCCGAGGCCTGCGCGCGGCGCGCCGCCTCCTCGACCTCCGCGTCGCTCGCGCCGGGCCTGGCGTAGGCGATGTTCTCGCGCACGGTCGCCGAGAACAGGAACGGGTCGTCGGTGACGACGGCGATCTGCGAGCGCAGCGCCGACGGGTCGGCGTCGCGCACGTCCATGCCGTCCACGAGCACGGCGCCGGAGGTCACGTCGTAGAGCCGCGGGACGAGCTGCACGAGCGTCGTCTTGCCCGACCCGGTCGCGCCGACGACGGCGACGGTGAGGCCGGCGCGCACCTCGAGGGTCACGTCGCTGACCGCCTCGCGGGTCGCGCCGTCGTAGCGCAGCGTCGCGCCGCGGAACTCCACGCGGCCGTGACCGGCGGGCAGCGGCCCGGCGCCCGGGCGCGCGGTGATCTGCGGCTCGCGGTCCAGGATCTGGAAGAGGCGCGCGCCGGAGGCCGTGGCGCGCTGCGCCATGCCGAGGGACATGCCGAGCGTGCGCATCGGCCCGATGAGCATCAGGAGGTACGTGTAGAAGGCGCTGAACTGGCCGAGCGTGATCGTGCCGTTGATGACCTGGCGTCCGCCGATCGCCAGCACGGCGGCGAGGCCGAGCTGGGGGAGGAAGCCCATGAACGGGGCGTAGAAGGCCTGGATGCGCGTGGAGATCATCGACTGCTCGAACACGCGGCTGATCTGATGCTCGAAACGGCGGCGCTGGCGGGCCTCGGCGGCGAACGCCTTCACGACGCGCACGCCCGAGACGTTCTCCTCGACCTCGGCGGTGAGCTCGGCGAGCCGCTGCTGGACCTCCTGGAGCGCGGGACGCGAGCGATACCCGTAGCGGGCGGCCACGAACACCACGAAGGGCACGGGCGCGAGGCTGATCGCCGCCAGTGGCGGGTTGACGATGAACATCGCGACCGCCGACAGCAGGATCGTCAGCGCGGACTGGATCATGAACACGAGTCCGTAGCCCAGGAAGAAGCGCACGGACTGCAGGTCCACCGTCGCGCGCGACATCAGCTGGCCGGTCTGCTGGTTGTCGAAGAAGGCCAGCTCCAGCGCCTGGAAGTGCTCGTACATGCCGCCCCGCAGGTCCCGCTCCACGCCGAGCGAGACGCGGCCGGCGACGAGCCGGCGGACCGTGGTCAGCGCGAGGCGCAGGATGCCGGCGGCGAGCACCGCGGCGCCGAGCAGCTTCAGGTCGTTCGCGTCGCCCTCGTTGATCTGGTCGATCGCCTTGCCGGTGAGCGCCGGGATCGCGACGGTCGCCGCCATCGCGGCGGTGGCGAGGACGAGGGACAGCACGACGCCGCGGCGATATGGCCGCAGGAATCCCAGAAGTCGCCCGAACGTCCTCACTTCATTAAGTGTAGTGGGCGCCGGGCGGCGGCCCGGGGCGCGGCTAGCGCGTGCCTGGCACGATCGTGACCTGCACTGCCGCGCGGCGGTGGGCCAGGCGCAGGCGCACCTCGAGCACGCCGCGCGTGCCCGGCGAGGAGCGCGGCGGCCGGCGGATCACGCGCCACTTGGTGCTCACGTTGCTGCGGGTGCGCACGAAGGCGCGGTAGCCGCCGGCGGGCTGCCGGACGCGGACGGAGAGGCCGCGGCGGCCGGCGGAGGTCACGCGCGGGCGCGGGGCGCGGGTGAGGCGGTCCCAGACGGGGAAGCGGATGTGGGCGATCGACGTCCGCGGCCCGCGCAGGACGTAGGTCGTGACGATGCGGTCGGCGAGGAACGTCCGGCGGACCCTGACGGACGTGCGGCGCCGGCCCTTGACGCGTCGCGGTCATCGTGCGCGTCGTGAACGACCCGCGCAGCGGCTTGCCTGACCGGAAGCGCGTCGCGGTGCGATGACCGCCCTGCGTCTCGAGCAGACGGCGGCCGTTCTTGCGGGTGATCGCGACGCCGAAGCCGGTGCGGTCGTGGCTGCCGATGCTGCCGAGCGGTCGCCCGCGGCCGTCGTAGAGGCGGGCGAGGTCCACGCCGCCGTATCCGAGCCGGATCGTCTGGTCCACGACCGCAGCGCTGTAGTTCGGCGTCGTGACGGCCAGTCGCCGGCTGCCGGGGTCGTAGGCGAAGAGCGGGGGCGGCTGCTCGGCGGGGGCGTCCGCGGCACGGGCGAGCGCCTGGTGGGCGACCAGGCCGGCGATCCGCGCGGCCACGAACTGCGGGTCGGACTTCGGGTCCGCCTCCGGCGAGCGGACGCCGTGGAGCGTGGAAGGCACCGCGGGCTGCGGGCGTCCGGCCTGCAGGCGCTCGTAGTAGCCCAGCGCGCGGTCGAACATCCAGCGCGCCCAGCGCTGCTCCCGCTCTTCCAGCACGGGCGCCTCGGCGAGGGTGCTCAGGCCGCCGAGCGCGAAGACCCAGTAGCGCGAGAGGTGCCAGCGCCGGTAGGCGAGGCCCGTGTCCCAGTTGAGGTACCCGGCGTGGGTCCAGTCGCCCGTGAGGATCCGGCGCGCCCAGGAGCGCAGCACCCACATGCGCTTCTCGTCCAGCGGCGGCATGCCGGCGGCGAGCGCCGGCGCATAGTCGTCGAGGGCGTGGAAGACGATGTTCGCGTACTCCGACGTGCCCACGCGGTTGCTCGGCGAGGTGGGGCGGACGTTCGGCAGGTAGTTGAAGCCCATGCCGTCGTTGAGGTTCGGCGTGCGGTTCCTGCCGTCGCGGCGGTGGGCGTGGTCCAGGAAGTGCCCGAGGTACTGCGGGAAGTCGCGCAGCAGCAACGTCGCGTCGCCCGACACGCGGGCGTCGGCGAGCGCCATGTCCGCGGGCCAGTTGAACTGGTTGAGCTTCTGACGCGGCCACGTGTAGAACTCGCTGTTGGCGGTGGAGCTCACCGCCTTCTGGACGCGGTCCACGAGCGCCTGGGGCAGCCCGACGATGTTCCGGGCGCGCACCGCCAGCGCCAGCCCCTCGGCCGCCTGCGGGTCGAGTGAGACGTGCTCGCGCAGCGGCAGGTAGCTGCCGGCGTCCGGCGTCCAGCCGGGGACGTGGAAGTGGGCCGTCGCGCGGGCCGGGCGCTTGGCGAAGTCCAGGAAGGCGGGTGCGCGCGTGAGCGCGTCGACCATCGGCGCGATCCGCTCGTCCCGGCGTGCCGGGCCGACGTGGCCGGCGATCGCGGCGAGCGCATGGACGGCGGTGATGTTCGCGTTCATCCGGGTGCTGAACGACCCGCCGCGCGTCACGTATCCGCCGAGGCTCGGGCGCCAGCGGGCGTCGAGCTCGGCGGCGCGCCGGTCCACGAACGCCCAGAGCTGCTCGACCTGCTCGGCGCGCTCGGTTCCGGGTGCCGGCGAGGGCGCCTGCGCCTGCGCGGGCATGGGCACGCCGAGCACCACGGCGATGGTGCCCAGCAGGACGCTGCGGAGGACCGGGGAACGGGCCATCGCGTGGAGCAACGGCTTCATCACACCGGAACATGAGTGTTGCAGCATGTCCGGCAATCGGGGTCTGCACGGAATACTGATCCGTGATGGCCACCCGCTTCGGACTGTGCGACGCCTGCGTGCATCAGCGCCTCGTGCGCACGGGCCGCGGATCGGTCTTCTCGCTGTGCGAGCGCTCGCGCACCGACGACCGCTACCCGAAGTACCCGCGGGTCCCGGTCGTCGCCTGCCAGGGCTTCACGCCGCGGCCGGCGCACGAGGGCCCGCCGCAGCGCGCGTGAGCGCGGCCGCCGCACGCGCCTGTCGCTCGTACGGGTTCTGCGTGTAGGGCCGCATCAGGTAGGACAGCGGCATTCGCAGCGGCGCGTGCTGCATCTGCCAGACGTGGCAGAGCTCGTGGGTGATCAGGTCGTCGGAGACCTCGGCGAGCGGGCGCCGGACGAGAATCAGGCGCCAGGTGGCGAAGCCGTCGAACCGGCGCAGGCGGGGGAGCCGGAAGGCGAGCGGCGCGCTGACCAGCCGCACGCCGCGCAGGCTCACCGGGCGGGGGTACCAGCCGAGCCGGTCCAGCCGTGCCTGGGCGACGCGCAGGCGGACGGCGGCGTTGCGCCCGTCAGCCACCGGTCGACGCGTTCGATCGTCGGGGCGTCGTGGTGCTCGGCTGGTCCTCAGCGGGCATCGCCGGGCCAGCGTAACGGGCGCACGGGCGCTGTCCAGCAGATACCGTCCCGGGGGATGGGCGAGTCCGGCGCAGCAACCCGGTGGTCGCGTGTACCGGGTGCCCGGTCCGCGCGCGCGGCGCTGTGCGCGCTGCTCGCCGGCGCGGCGCTGCTCGCCGTCCCCGCGGGCGCGTCGGCGCTGAAGCTGAAGCCCTGCGCATCGGAGACGAGCTTCGCCTGCGGGTCCCTGCGCGTGCCGCTCGACCACGGCGGAGCCACGCCCGGCACGGTGAGCATCGCCGTCGCGGCACAGCGCTCGTATCCCAAGAACGCCCCGCTGCTGATCGCGCTCTCCGGCGGCCCGGGGCAGAGCTCGGTGGACGCCGCCGGCTCGTTCGCGATCAGCCTCGAGCCGATGCTGCGCAAGTACCGCCTCGTCGTCCTGGACCAGCGCGGGACCGGCCTCTCGGGCGCGCTCAACTGCCCCGGCCTGCAGCGCATCAAGGGCCTGGCCGAGTTCACGCCCGAGCAGGTCCGCCGCTGCGCGACCGACATCGGGCCGCGGCGCGCCTTCTACCGGACGGCGGACACCGTCGAGGACCTCGACGACCTGCGCCGGGCCTTCGGCGCCAGGAAGGTCGCCGTGATGGGGATCAGCTACGGCACCTGGGTCGCACAGGAGTACGCCCGCACGCACCCGCGCCAGACGGAGAGCCTGATCCTCGACTCGATCGTCGGCCCCGAGCCGCAGGACGCCTACGCGATCGACGGATACACGCGGCTGCCGCGCATCTTCAACGAGTTGTGCTCGCGCGGGCGCTGCAAGAACGCCACGAGCGACTTCACCGGCGACGTCGCCCGCGTCGCGGCCAAGTCCCAGCAGGGGCCGCTCGCCGGCACGGTGTACGACGCGAACGGCCGCAGGCAGAAGGTCGCCTACACCGCGCAGAGCCAGCTCTTCTTCCTCGTGACGTCGGGTGACCTCAACCCGTTCATTCAGGCGCGCATGCCCGGGGCGATGAACGCCGCGGTGCGCGGCGACCTGGGCCCGCTGCTGCGGCTCAAGCGGATGGGCGACGGGCCGCCGTCGAAGGTCCGCGAGTTCAGCTGGGGCCTCACCGTCGCGACCGGCTGCCTGGACGCCCAGCTCCCGTTCCCGCTCGCGAGCGACCCGGCGAAGCGCGCCCCGCTCGCCGACGCGGCGCTCGCCGCGATCCCGCCGGCGTCGTACGCGCCGTGGTCCACCGACACGGTGCGGAACACGAGCTACGCCGACGACTGCCTGCTGTGGCCGCGGGACGACCATCCCGTTCCCGCGCGCGGCCCGCTGCCGAACGTCCCCGCGCTGCTGCTGTCCGGCCGGCTCGACATGCGCACGCCGGTCGAGGACGCCGTGAAGGTCAAGGCGCTGCTCCCGAAGTCGCAGCTCGTGACCGTGCCCGGCAACGGCCACGACCAGGTCGACAGCGACGGAACGGGCTGCGTCGCCGAGGCGCTGGAGCGCTTCACGGCGCGCCGCACGGTCGGTCAGCCCTGCCGCAACACGTCCAACCTGCTGCCGCCGATCCCGCGCGCGCCGCGCACGCTCTCGGAGATCAAGGCGCCCGCGTCGGTGCCGGGTGGCCGCGGCCGCGCCCTGCTCGCCGCGCTGCGCTCGGTCGAGGACGCCCGCTTCACCGGCCTGGAGGCCGTCTACAGCGGCTGGCTCCCGCGCGGCGGCGGACTGCGCGGCGGCAGCTTCTCCGCCACCGACGCCTTCCAGGGCACGCTCACCCTGCGCGACTACAGCTACGTGCCGGGCGTGCGCGTCAGCGGGCGCGTCACCGTCGACGGTGACGGCGTCACCGGCAGGATCACCGTCAGCGGCCGCTACTCCGGCACGCTGAACCTGCGGTCCACGCGCGTCGCCTCCGGGATGCTCGGAGGACGGCGCGTGGCCGTCGCGCTCGGCTCGGGCGCGAGCGCCGCGGGGGCCGCGACGGATGCCGGCGCGTTCCCGGAGATCCCCGCGAGCCTGCTGGACCCCGCCGCCGCCGCGCGGCGACTCGCGGCGCGCTGACGGGCTTTGCACCCGCGCCGCACCGCGGCTAGGGTGACCCATGCGCTCAAGCAGCAACGCCAAGCTCGATCTGCTGCGGTCCGTTCCGCTCTTCTCGGGGTGCTCGCAGGACGAGCTGGTCGAGATCTCGGCCATCTCCGACGAGATCGACTTCCCGGCGGGCAAGCGCCTGATCGTCGACGGTCAGGACGCGGTCAGCGAGTTCTTCGTGATCGTCGAGGGCGAGGCGACCGTGACGCGCGGGGGACGGGAGGTCGCGACGCTCGGCCCCGGTGACTGGGCCGGCGAGATCGCGCTCATCTCCGACATCCCGCGGACGGCGGGGGTGACCGCGAGCACGCCGATCGTCGTCCTGATCATCACCCGCGGCGCGTTCAGCGCGCTGCTGCGCGACTCCCCGACGATCGCGCAGAAGGTCCTGGCGAGCGTCGGCGCGCGCCTGGCGGCGGACGCCGATCCCGTCTGACTCAGCTCGCGATCAGGACGACGATCGCGGTCAGGCCGACCACGACGATGAGCGCGCGCAGCGGCGTGGGCGGCAGCCGCCGCCCGTACCGGGCGCCGAGCTGGCCGCCCGCGATCGACCCGACCGCGATGAGCGCGGCCGGGGCCCAGGCGACGTCGGCCGCCAGCAGGAAGACGATCGCCGCGACGCCGTTGTTGATGCCGGCGAGCACGTTCTTGAGCGCGTTGATGCGCTGGAGGTCGTCGTCGACGGTCAGCCCGAGGACGGCGAGCAGCAGGATGCCCTGCGCGGCGCCGAAGTAGCCGCCGTAGACGCCGGTGCCGAAGACGCCCGCCAGCGCGGGGCGCCCGCCGTGCTCGTGCGGCTCCTCCTGCCGGCGCTGGAGCATCGCGGCCAGGCGCGGCTGCAGCACGACGAGCACCAGCGCGAGCGCGATGAAGACGGGGACGATCGCCTCGAACCACGACGGGGGCAGCGCCAGCAGCAGCACGGCGCCGATGAGGCCGCCGACGAGCGACGCGCGCCCGAGCCAGACCGCGCGATGACGCTGGCCGCGCAGCTCGCGCCGATAGCCGATCGCCCCGGAGATCGACCCGGGGACGAGCCCGATGTTGTTCGAGACGTTCGCCGTCACGGGCGCGTAGCCGAAGGCCAGCAGCACGGGGAAGGTGATCAGCGAGCCGCTCCCGACGACGGTGTTGATGGTGCCCGCGGCGAGCCCGGCGGCGAGGATGGCGAGGGCCTCCGGCAAGTCCACCGCCTGAGCCTAGGCGCAGGCCGTCGTCCACCGCCGCACGATTGCGTTCAAGCGCGTGCCCTGCCGCGGCCGATACGGACGCAATGGCTGAACGGCCGAGCGCACGCCTGTCCAGGGCGCATGAGTGGCTTCCCACCTGGCTGGCCAGGCGTCTCGGCGTGCCGGATCCCGGCAGGCGAGCGCCCGAGGATCCCGCCGAGGACCGCGCGCTGATCGCGCGGGCGCTGGCGTTCCTGTTCCTGTCGGGGGCCACGATCTCGCTGCTGTGGCTGAAGCTCCCGCACGAGGCCACTGCGAACGAGACGGGCGTCCTGGCGATGACGATCGGCGGCTACGCCGTCGGGATCGTGCTCATGGTCGGGTTCGACCGGCTGCCGCTGGTCGTCCTGAAGGGCTCGGTGACCGCCGCGACGATCGTGATCACCGGCGCGCTGCTCGCCAACCACGAGAACGGCAGCGTCTACGTCTTCTTCTACTTCTGGGCGACGGTCTACGCCTTCTCGTTCTTCCCGCTGCGCCAGGCGCTCGCCCAGACCGCGCTCGTCGGCCTCGCGTTCGGGTTCGTCCTCGTCGTCCAGCGCGACATCTGGCAGGAGGAGGTCGCGCGCTGGCTCATCACGATCGGCACGACCCTCTCAGCCGGTCTGCTCGTCCGCTTCCTCACCGGGGCGCTGCGGCATCGCTCGCTGCACGACCCGCTGACCGGGCTGGCGAACCGCCGGCTCTACCTGACGGCGCTCGACGAGGCGCTCGAGACGGCGCGCGAGGATCAGCGGGCCGGATCGGTCGCTGTGCTCTTCCTCGACCTCGACGGCTTCAAGTACGTCAACGACTCGCTCGGGCATCAGGTCGGTGACAGCCTGCTGGAGGCGGTCGCCGAGCGCCTGCAGCAGACGGCCCGTCCCGACGACCTGACGGCCAGGTTCGGCGGTGACGAGTTCGCGCTGCTGTGCCGCGACGTCAGTCACGAGGACGATGCGCTCGCCATCGGGCGCCGTCTCAACGAGGCACTCGCCGCCGGCTTCCAGATCGACGAGCACGAACTGCGCGTCTCGGCGAGCGTCGGCATCGCCCTGTCCGGGAGCCAGGACGCCGACAGCGGCACGCTCGTGCGCGATGCCGACGCGGCGATGTACGCCGCCAAGGCGCGTGGCCGCGCTCGCTGCGAGCTCTTCGGCCAGTCGCTGCGCAGCCGGATGGTCGAGCGGCTGAAGGTCGAGAACGACCTGCGGCCCGCGCTCGACCGCGACCAGCTCGAGGTCCACTACCAGCCGATCGTCTCGCTCGAGAGCCAGCGCATCGTCGGGGTGGAGGCGCTGATCCGCTGGCGCCACCCCGAGCGCGGGCTCGTCTCGCCGGCCGAGTTCATCCCCGTCGCCGAGGAGACCGGCCTCATCGTCCCGATCGGGCGGATGGTGCTGGAGCGCGCGTGCGTGCAGATCGCCGCCTGGGACGCCTCCGGCGGACCGCTCGCCGGCATCTCCCTGAGCGTGAACCTCTCCGCACGGCAGCTTCCGCACCCCGACCTGCTCACGAACATCGAGACGGCGCTGCGACGTGCGCGCATCGCGCCCTCGCGCCTGACGCTCGAGCTCACGGAGAGCACGCTGATGGACGAGGACGCCGGGCCCGCGGAGACGCTTGCGGCCCTGCGCCGCCACGGTGTGCGGCTCGCGCTCGACGACTTCGGCACCGGCTACTCGTCGCTCTCCTACCTCCAGCGGTTCGCGCTCGACGAGATCAAGCTCGACCGCAGCTTCACCTCCGGCATCGGCCACGGCGGCAGCGAGGACGCGATCACCGGCGCCGTCCTGGCGCTCGCGAGCGCGCTCGGCGTGCCCGTCGTCGCCGAGGGCATCGAGCACGATCATCAGGCCGAGACGCTGCGCGGCCTGGGCTGCACCTACGGCCAGGGCTACCTGTTCGCCCGCCCGGCGCCGGCGATCGACCTCGAGGCGTCGCTCGGCGGCGAGCCCGCCCTGCGGCTCGCCTCGTAGCGGCGCTCAGCCCTCGAGCAGCTCGGACGCCTGCAGCCACGCCGCCTCGAGCTCGTCCCGCTCGGCGTTCAGCGCGTCGAGTCCGGCCTGCAGCTCCGCGAGCCGCGCGTGATCGGTGGCGCTGGCCGCCATCTCCGCGTGCAGCGCGGTCTCGCGCTCCCCGAGCTTCTCCAGCGCGCGCTCGAGCCGCTGGACGTCCTTGCGCGCGGCCCGGACGACGGCGCCCGCCGACGGCTGAGCGCGGCCGCCTTCTGCGGCGCGGGCGCCGCGGGCGGCGCCTGCTCGGCGCGGCGCTGCTCGAGGTACTGCTCGATCCCGCCGGGCAGGTGGCGGATCTCGCCGCGCTCCGTGAGCGCGTGCACGTCGTCGCACACGCGCTCGACGAAGTAGCGGTCGTGGCTGACGACGACGAGCGTCCCGGGCCAGCCGTCGAGGAGGTCCTCCAGCGCCGTGAGCATGTCGACGTCCAGGTCGTTCGTCGGCTCGTCGAGCAGCAGGACGTTGGGCCCGTCCATCAGGAGCCGCATCAGCTGCAGCCGGCGGCGCTCGCCGCCGGAGAGGTCGCGCACGAGCGTGCGCGCGCGGTCGCCGCGGAAGCCGAAGCGGTCGCACAGCAGCCCGGCGGTGATCTCGACCCCGTCGCTGAGGATCGCGGCGCCCTTGACGGCCTCGAGCGACTCCAGGACCCGCAGGTCGCCGGGGATCTCCGCGGTGTCCTGGGAGAGGTGGGCGAGGCGGACGGTCGCGCCGGTCTCCACCGTCCCGGAGGAGGGCTGCAGCTCACCGCCGAGCACCTTGACGAGCGTCGACTTGCCGGACCCGTTCACGCCGACGAGCGCGACGCGGTCCCCGGGGCCCAGGCGCCAGGTCACGTCGTGGAGGACCTCCTGGTCGCCGAAGGCGACCGACACGTCCTCCGCGTCGAGGACCTTGTCGCCCAGGCGCGAGGAGGCGAAGCGCAGCAGTTCGGCGCGGTCGCGCGGCTCGGGCTCGTCGGCGATCAGCGCGTTGGCCGCCTCGATCCGGAACTTCGGCTTGGCGGTGCGCGCCGGCGGGCCGCGGCGCAGCCAGGCCAGCTCCTTGCGCAGCAGCTGGCGGCGCCGCGCGTCGCTCGCCGCCTCCTGGCGGTCGCGCTCGGCGCGCGCGAGGACGTACGCCGCATAGCCGCCCTCGTACTGGTGGACCGTGCCGTCGGTGACCTCCCAGGTCGCGCTGCAGACGGCGTCGAGGAACCAGCGGTCGTGGGTGATCACGACGAGCGAGCCGCGGCGGGCGGCGAGGTGCCGCGCGAGCCAGTCGACGCCCTCGACGTCGAGGTGGTTCGTCGGCTCGTCGAGCAGGAGCAGCTCCGGGCTGCCGAGCAGCAGGCGCGCGAGCGCGATCCGGCGCCGCTCGCCGCCCGAGAGCGGGCCGATCAGGGTGTCCATCCCGTCGGGGAAGCGGCGCAGGTCCACGCCCCCGAGCAGGCCGTCGAGGACGCCGCGGAACGTCGCGTCGCCGGCCCACTCGTGGTCGGCGCGGTCGCCGACCAGCTCCTGGCGGATCGTCCGCTGCGGGTCGAGGTCGTCGCCCTGGCCCAGCAGCGCGAGCTGCACGCCGCCGGAGCGCGTGACGAGGCCCTCGTCGGCGTCCTCGACGCCCGCGATGAGCCGCAGCAGCGTCGACTTCCCGTCGCCGTTGCGGCCGACGACGCCGATCCGGTCGCCCGCGGCGATCCCGAGCGTGATGTCGCTCAGGACCGTCCGGCTCCCGTAGCCCTTGCCGACGCCTTTGAGGTTGACGAGGTTGCGGGCGGGGGCGCTCATCGACGCCGCATCCTGCCACTACGCTGCGGCGATGACGTACGACGCCGCCGCAGCGCGGCAGAACCTGCTCGACACCGTCGCCGCCGCGATCGACGACCTCGCCGTGGCGCTGGCCGCCCTCGGCGGCGCCTACGACCTGCTCGACGAGCGCAACGCCGACCTGCTCGAGGAGCAGCTGTTCCGGCCCGTGCAGACGGCCTACGGACGCGCGCAGCGCACCCACGCGGCGTTCGCCGAGCGCAGCGGGCTCGCGGGCCGGGCGTTCACGCCCGCGGTGCAGGGCGCGCCGTCCCATGGTCCGCAGGGCTTCGTCGAGGCGGCCGTCGAGGCGACGCTCGACGCCGATCAGACGCTCGCCGACCTCCAGGACTCGATGGCGCCGGTGGAGGTCGGCGACCCCGAGCTGCGCGCGGGCCTCGCGGAGGTCCGCACGCTGATCGGCCCGCTCGAGCAGCGGGCCGGCGTCTTTCTCAGCGGGCGCGGGCGGTAGGGGCGCCGCGGCGGCGACGCCCCTCCGTCGCTATTCGCCCGTGGACGAACTGCTCTCCGGCTTGACGCAGACGACGTCCGGATCGCTCTGGCAGAGCGCGTAGCTGTCGCCGGCCTGCATCTGCGGTGCGCGTCGAGATGACGTAGGGGATCTCGTCGGACGGTCCGCCCTGCACCCGGATGATGTAGTGGGCGTTCGTGTCCCAGTCCGTCAGGCCGCCGAGCGCCGCCTTCGCGCCCGCTGCGGTGCCCTCGGCCTCGCCCTGGGCCTTGCCCTTCTCGAACCCGGCCTTCGCGCCCTCCTCCTTGCCGGCCTGCTCGCCGGCGGAGGTCCCGGCCTCCTCGCCCGCGGACTGGCCCTCCTCGTAGCCCTTGTCGTAGATCGCCTGGTAGCCCGAGGCGCCCGCCTTGTAGTCGTCCTCCTTCGAGGACTCTCCGGCGCTCTTGCCGATCAGGAAGCCGCCGGCGAGGGCCAGGACGACGACCGCCGCGGCTCCCGCCCACCAGCCGCCGCCGGGCCCCTGCTTCGCGGGCGGGTAGCCGCCGGGGGGCGGCGGGTACTCGCCGGCCGCCGGGCCGCCGGGGGAACGGACGGGCCACCGGACTCCATGGGGACATCAACCTCCGTCGATCGGGCTTGAACTGGGTTGCGCCGGAAGGTAGACCCGTATCCGGACGCCGGAATCGCCCCAATCGGGCGAATCCACAGCGCAACTTCGTGACGGGGGCCGGGTTGGTTGGTCGTACCGTGTAGCGGCGCAGCTGGTCGGAATCCCCGGGAGAATCTGTATGAACGTGCGACGTCGAGTCCTCAGTGCAACCTTCGCCGCGATCGCGGCCACCTTCGCGTTGGCCGCCCCCGCAGGCGCGGCCACGCTGTCGATCGAGATCCCCAACGGGTCCGAGATCAACAAGCCGGTGAACATCACCTACGCGGGGTTCGCCGACGCTCCCGGGACCACGGACATCACCGGCACCGGCCCCAACATGCAGCTGCGGACCTTCTACCAGAAGGACGCCGCGTCCTGTCAGGGCACGTCGGCCGCGCAGCGCACGTGGCCGAACTCGAAGTTCGACGGCGACATGTTCGTCGAGAGCCCCGCGCCGTTCAGCCTCACGTCGACCGTCGTCTTCGAGCAGGCCGGCAACTACCGGTTCTGCGCCTACCTCGAGGTGGGCCTCACGAACGACACCCAGCCGCCGGCCGCCTTCGCCGAGGCCGTCCTGCGGGTCGGCGCTCCGCCGATCCCCTGCACCGTGCCCAAGGTCAAGGGCCTGACGCTCGCCTCGGCGACGAAGAAGCTCAAGACGGCCGGCTGCACGCTCGGCAAGGTCTCCAAGCCGAAGAAGGTCTCCAAGAAGGCGAAGCTCATCGTGCGCTCGCAGAGCGTCGAGCCGACCGTCGTCCTCGCTCCCGCCTTCAAGGTCAACCTCGTCCTGAAGGTCAAGCCGAAGAAGAAGAAGTAGCTCGGGGCGGTCCGCATGGGACCGCCACATGCCGGAGGAGGGACTCGAACCCCCGACACGCGGATTATGATTCCGCTGCTCTAACCGACTGAGCTACTCCGGCGAGGGACGAGCGATTCTAGCCACCACACTCCTCGCCGTCCCCAACGTCTCCGACGGCCGCGACGAGGCGGCGCTCAGGGCGATCGCAGCGGGGTTCGCGAGCGCTCCCGGGGCGCGCCTGCTGACGGCAGAGCCCCACGCCGATCCCGATCACGACCGCGCGGTCTTCACGCTCGCGGGGCCGCAGGGCGCGCTGGCGGAGGCGCTCGTGGCCGGCGCGCGCGAGGCCGTCGCCCGCATCGACCTCGCCGTGCACGACGGGCTCCACCCGCACGTGGGCGCGATCGACGTCGTTCCCGTCGTCCATCTCGACGACGCGCGGCGCGGCGCGGCCTGCGCGGAGGCGCTGGTGGTCGCCGACCGGCTCGCCGAGGAGCTCGCCCTCCCGGTCTTCCTCTACGGGCTGCTCGGCGGCGGGCGCACGCGCGCCGAGCTGCGCCGCGGCGGGCCGGGCGCGCTCGCGGAGCGGATGCGTGCAGGGGAGCTCGTGCCGGACTTCGGGCCCCGCGCGCCCCATCCGACGGCCGGCGCGGTCCTCGTCGCGGCCCGGCCGCCGCTTGTCGCGTTCAACCTCGAGCTGGCGCCTCCCGCGACGCTCGAGGACGCCCGCCGGGTCGCCGCGCTCGTGCGTGAGGGCGGGGCCGAGGGCCTGCCCGGCGTGCGGGCGATCGGCTTGGAGCTCGCCCACCGGGACGGGGTGGCGCAGGTGTCGACGAACGTCGAGGATCACCACGCGGTCCCGCTCGCGGCGCTCCTGGAGGCCGTCGCGCGCCACGCGCCCGTCGCCCGCGCCGAGCTCGTGGGGCTCGCGCCGCAGGCCGCCTTCGACGGCTGGCCGGACCACGTCCCGGTCTGCGGCCGCGCGACGATCGAGGACGCCCTCTAGGCTAGACCCGACCATGGCGCAGACGAAGAAGAAGCGGTCCACCAAGCATCGCGGCAACGCCGCAGGCGTCGTCGAGGCTCGCGGGCGCACCGGCCGCAAGCTCACCGAGGACGAGAAGCGCAAGAACGCCGCCGCCGGGGGCAAGTCCGCTCTCAAGGGCGACCGCTTCGATCGTCCGCCCACCTGGCGCGGCGCCGCGCAGCGCTCGCTCATCGCGGTGATGATCTTCATCGCCGTGATCGTGCTGCTGTTCAAGCAGAACGTCGCGCCGGCCGTCGCCCTCGGCGCCGTGCTGCTGCTCGTCTACATCCCGATGAGCTTCTACACCGACCTCTGGCTGTACCGCCGCCGTCAGGCCAAGAAGCTCCAGGGCGACGGGGGCAAGCCGAAGAAGGACGCCGCGTAGTGGACGTGCGGATGTTCACCGTCGGGCCGGTGCAGGAGAACAGCTTCCTGCTGCGCCGCTCCGCCGAGGCCGACCGCGCGGTCCTCGTCGACCCGGGCGACGAGGCCGACAAGCTGCTGAAGGCCCTGGACGAGTTCGGCGTCGGGCTCGACGCGATCCTCCTGACGCATACCCACTTCGACCACGTCGGCGCCGTCGCACCGGTCGCGCGCGCCACGGGCGCGCCGGTCTACTGCCCGGTGCTCGAGACCCACGTCCTCGCGGACATCATGAGCTTCGTCCCGTTCGCCGGATTCGGGCCGTTCGAGTCCTGGGAGGCCGAGGAGACGGTCGCCGGCGGTGAGCGGCTGCGGCTCGCCGGGTTCGACATCGACGTGATCTTCACGCCCGGTCACAGCCCCGGGCACGTGACGTACGCCTTCGACCGCGACGAGGCCCATCCGGACGTCCCGGTCGTCCTCGCCTCGGGCGACGTCCTCTTCCAGCAATCGATCGGGCGGACCGACCTGCCCGGCGGCGACCACGAGACGCTGCTGGCGTCGATCGCGGGCCTCGCCGAGCGCTACGACGACGAGACGGTCGTGCTGCCCGGGCACATGGGCGTCACCTCGCTCGGCGCCGAGCGTGCGGGCAACCCGTTCCTGCAGGACCTGCCGGCGCCGCAGCGATGACCTCGAAGGGCCTCCAGGCGCCGCGCGGCACGTTCGACGTGCTGCCCGAGCAGTCCGCGCTGCGGCTCGTCGTCGAGACGACGGCGCGCGGGATCCTCGAGGCCGCCGGCTACCGGCGGATCGAGACGCCGATCTTCGAGGACACCGACGTCTTCCGCCGCACCGTCGGCGAGAGCACGGACATCGTGCAGAAGGAGATGTACACCTTCGACGACGCGGGCGGCCGCTCGCTGACGCTGCGCCCGGAGGTCACCGCGCCGATCGTGCGGTCCTACCTCGAGCACGGGATGCACACGCTCCCGCAGCCCGTGAAGCTCTGGTACCTCGGGCCCTGCTTCCGTCACGAGCGCGCCCAGGCCGGCCGCTACCGCCAGTTCTGGCAGATCGGCGCGGAGGCGATCGGCTCCGACGACCCGGCCGTCGACGCCGAGCTGATCCTGCTGCTGGCCGCGCTGCTCGAGGAGCTCGGCGTGCGCGGCCTGCGCCTGCGCCTCGCGAGCCTCGGCACGCCGGCTTCGCGCGCCGCGTACCGCGAGCTGCTGCAGACCCACCTGCGCGAGCACGAGGACCGGCTGTCCGAGGAGGTCCGCTCGCGCATCGAGCTCAACCCGCTGCGCGCGTTCGACAGCGACCATCCGGGCACCCGCGAGGTGATGGCCTCCGCGCCGCTGCTGATGGACCACCTCGACGCCGAGGACGCGGACCACTTCGCGCAGGTCCGGGCCATGCTCGACGCGGTCGAGCTGCCGTACGAGATCGACGGCTCGCTCGTGCGCGGCCTGGACTACTACACGCGCACGGTCTTCGAGTTCACGAGCGACGCGCTCGGCGCGCAGAGCGGCGTCGGCGGAGGCGGGCGCTACGACGGCCTCGCCGAGCAGCTCGGCGGCGCCCCGACGCCCGGGCATGGGCTGGGCGGCGGGCGTGGAGCGGATGCTCCTCGCCGCCGAGGAGCGTCCCGTTCCCGACGCCGGTCTGCGATCTCTACATCGTGCTCTCGGGCGACCTCGACGTGCGCCGGCCCGAGGCGATCGCGCTCGCGGCGGAGGCACGGCGCGCCGGGGTCCCGGCCCAGGTCGAGCTCGCCGGGCGCTCGGTGAAGGGACAGTTCAAGCAGGCCGCGCGCCTGCAGGCCCGGTACGTTGCCGTGCTCGGCGACGAGGGGATCGAGTTGAAGGACATGGAGAGCGGGGAGCAGGAGCCGGTCGAGAGCGCGTCCGCGGTGGTCGCGCAGGTGCTGCGCGGGCGGTTCGTCTGATGCGCGCACCGACGGCCAACGCCTACCGCGACAGCTGGTGCGGCTCGCTCGACGCGAGCCGGACGGGTGAGGAGGCCCGCGTCGCGGGCTGGGTGCACCGCCGGCGCGACCACGGCGGCCTGATCTTCATCGACCTGCGCGACCGCACGGGGCTCGTCCAGCTCGTGTTCCACCCGGAGACCAGCGGCGAGGCGTTCGCGCTCGCCGAGCGCCTGCGCCCGGAGCACGTCGTCTCGGCGGTCGGGACGGTCGTCCGCCGCGAGGAGGGGAACGTCAACCCGAACCTCCCGACCGGTGAGATCGAGGTCAGCATCACCGCGCTGGACCCCCTCGCCACGAGTGAGACGCCGCCGTTCGCGATCGACGAGGACTCGCCCGTCGACGAGACCACCCGGCTGCGCTACCGCTGGCTGGACCTGCGCCGCCAGGGCATGCGCGACGCGATGCTCGCCCGCACGCTCGTCGTGCGCACGATGCGCGAAGTGCTCGACGACCGCGACTTCCTCGAGCTCGAGACCCCGATCCTGACGCGCTCCACGCCGGAGGGCGCGCGCGACTTCCTCGTCCCGAGCCGCATGAACCCCGGCGACTTCTACGCGCTGCCGCAGAGCCCGCAGCTGTTCAAGCAGCTCTTCATGATGGCCGGCTTCGAGCGCTACTACCAGATCGCCCGCTGCTTCCGGGACGAGGATCTGCGCGCCGACCGCCAGCCCGAGTTCACGCAGCTCGACCTCGAGATGGCGTTCGTCGCCGAGGACGACGTGATCGAGGTCATGGAGGCCGTGATGTCCGCCGTGTTCGCGGCGACGGACTTCCAGCTGCCGCCGACACCGTGGCCGCGCATGGCCTACGACGAGGCCGTCGCGCGCTTCGGCGTCGACCGTCCGGACACGCGCTTCGGGCTGGAGATCCATGACGTCGGCCCGCTGCTGCAGGGCAGCGACTTCAAGGTGTTCGAGAGCGTGCTCGGCGGCGGGGGCGTCGTCCGCGCGATCAACGCGGGCGCCCGCGAGATGTCGCGCTCGGAGCTCGAGGGCCTCAACGACGTCGTCCGCGTCCACGGTGCGAAGGCCGTCGCGCCGATCTATGCGGGGGACGGCGGCTGGGCGGGGAACCTCGCGAAGTTCTTCAGCGCGGAGCAGATCGCGGCGGTCAACGCCGAGCTCGAGGCCTCCGACGGCGACCTGCTGCTGTTCGTCGCCGACAGCGCGAAGATCGCGGCCGCCTCGCTGGCCGGCCTGCGCCTGCACCTCGCGGAGCGGTTCGGGCTGATCCCCGAGGGTCGCCACGACCCGCTCTGGATCACCGACTTCCCGATGTTCGAGCGCGACGAGGCCGACGGGCTGACGGCCCGCTGGGCTGCGCTGCATCATCCGTTCACGGCGCCCGAGGGCGACCTCGACGATCCGGCGGCGCTCCGCTCACGCGCGTACGACCTCGTCCTCGACGGCGTCGAGATCGGCGGCGGCTCGATCCGCATCCACACACCCGAGGTCCAGCAGGCGGTCTTCGAGCACCTCGGGCTGCCCGAGGGGGAGGCGCGCGAGCGCTTCGGCTTCCTGCTCGAGGCCCTGCGCTACGGGGCGCCGCCGCACGGCGGCATCGCGATGGGCATCGACCGGATCGTGGCGCTCGTCTGCGGCCTGGACTCGATCCGCGACGTGATCGCGTTCCCGAAGACCGCCAGCGGCGCCGACCCGCTGACCGGGGCTCCCGCGCCCGTGGACGAGCCCCAGCTGAAGGATCTGGCGCTCAAGTCGCTCGTCCAGCCGCCCCCGGCGTAGTCGCAGCCGCGCACGCGGCGCTCAAGCGATCGGCCCGATGAGCCGATGGGGTGGGCAATGGCCCAGATCTCCCCTCCGTTTCGCATCGCGCTGGTGGCGATCGCGCTCCTGGGCGCGGTGTGGTTCATTGCGCTGCGCCCGAAGCCGGACGCCGGCTCGGACGCACCGCTGCCGGCCGCTCCCGGCGTGACAGGGCTGAACAACGCCACGGCGAAGGCCGAGGCGACGGCCAAGGCCGCCGACGCGTCGGCCGAGCGTGCCGAGGCCGCAGCCGCCGCGGCCGCCGACGGCACCGCCGCCGCGAAGAAGACCACCGTCACCAAGACCCAGAGCGGCGCGACGGTCGAGAAGTCGACGTCGGTCGCCAAGACGCCCTCGGGCAAGGGCGCCGTGACGAAGTCGACGAAGGTCACGCCCGCCAACCCGGCCGTGCCGCTCCTCGCAGCGCTGAAGCAGGGCAAGGTCGTCGTCATCCTCTTCCGCAACAGCTCGACCGACAGCGCCTCGGTGGCGACGATGGTGCGCTCGATCGGTGAGCGCAGGAAGGTCGTCGCCCGGGTGGTCAGCATCAAGGACGTCGGCAAGTACAGCACCTTCACCTCGGCCACTCCGGTGGCCCAGGCGCCGACGACGATGGTCATCGGTCCCAAGCGCAACGCCGTGCTGATCGTCGGCTTCACGAGCCCGGGCGAGATCGCCCAGGCCGTGGCGGACGTGCGCCGCTCCGGCACGTAGCCCTCCCGCGCTCCTACACTCCGGCGCGATGCCGGACGAGCGCTTCGAGGATCACCTGCGCCACCCGCGCGGACGCGGCCACGTGCCCGCCGGCTCGCACATGGCCACGGCCGGAACCGCCGCGTGCGGTGACGTCGTGCGCATCGACCTGACGGTCGCCGGCGACCGCGTGACGGACGCGGGATTCGACGCCGAGGGCTGCGGTGCGACGATCGCGGCCGCGAGCGCCGCGGTCGAGCTCGTCCACGGCGCGCACGTCCTCGATGCGGCCCGGATCGGCGTCGACGACGTCGCGGACGCGCTGGGCGGCCTGAGCCTGGGCAAGCGCCATGCCGCCGACCTCGCCGCCGACGCTCTCGCACGCGCCCTCGGGACGGCGGCCTGTGCCGACGCCGCGCTCGCCCCGGCGGCGGATCGCACGCTCGTCGCGATGTCGGGCGGTGTGGACAGCGCGGTCGCCGCGCTGCTGTGCGCCCACGACGATGGCGCCGAACCCGTCGCCGTCACGCTCGAGCTGTGGCGCGACGCGGAGAACGACGCCGAGCGCTCCTGCTGCTCGGCGAGCGCGGTGCGCAGCGCGCGGTCGCTCGCGCACCGGATGGGCCTTGCGCACCTGACGCTGGATCTGCGCGAGGCGTTCCGCGCCGGCGTCGTGGACCCGTGGATCGCCGGGCACGCCGCGGGCGTCACGCCGAACCCGTGCGTGCGCTGCAACGGCAGCGTGCGGCTGGACGCGATGCTCGACCTCGCACAGCGCCTGGGCGCCGCCCGCCTGGCGACCGGCCACTACGCCCGCGTCAGCGACGACGGGCTGATCCGCGCCGCGGCCGACCCGGCCAAGGATCAGAGCTACATGCTCGCGGCGCTGGACCCGGCGAGCGTCGCGCGGATGCGCTTCCCGCTCGGCGAGCTCACCAAGCCGCAGGTGCGCGACCTCGCCGAGCGCGAGGGGCTGCCGGTCGCCCGCACGCCCGACTCCCAGGACCTCTGCTTCCTCGCCGGCACCGGCCGTGAGGCGTTCCTCGCGCGCCACGGGGGCCCGCGCGAGCGCCCGGGTCTCACGCTCGACCGCAGCGGCCGCGCCGTCGGGCGCCACCGCGGCGCGCATGCGTACACCGTCGGCCAGCGCCGCGGGGTGGGCGCGGGCGGTGGCAGCGAGAGCCCGCTGTACGTGACACAGACCGACGTCGCCGCGAACACCGTCACCGTCGGCCCGCGCGAGGCCCTGAGGCGCACGAGCGTGTCGCTCACGGACGTGACGCTCCACCGGCCCGCCGGCGAGATCGACGCCGCGAAGCTCCGCTACCGGGCGACGCCGGTCGGCGCCGCGCTCGACGGCGGCGTGCTGACGCTCCGCGAGCCGGTGTGGGGGGCGGCGCCGGGCCAGACGGCGGTCCTGCTGCGGGGCGACGTCGTCGTGGGTTGTGCGACGATCGCGCGATGAGCACGACCTCCGACGAGATCCGCGAGACCTTCCTCGGGTTCTTCGAGCAGCGGGACCACCGCCGCCTGCCGTCGGCATCGCTCGTTCCCGCCACGTTCGACGCGTCCGTCCTGCTCACCACGGCCGGCATGCACCCGCTGAAGGGCTACTTCCTCGGCCTGGAGACGCCGCCGGCGCCGCTGCTGACGAGCTGCCAGAAGTGCTTCCGCACGACCGACATCGAGAACGTCGGCAACACCGCCCGGCACCTCACGTTCTTCGAGATGCTCGGCAACTTCTCGATCGGCCAGTACTTCAAGGAGGGCGCGGTCGAGCTCGCCTGGGACCTCTCGCTCAACGGCTTCGGCTTCCGCGCGGAGGACATCTGGATCACGGTCTTCGAGGGCGACGACGAGCTCGGGCCTCGGGCCGGACGAGGAGGCCATCGCCGCCTGGGAGGCGGTCGGCGTCCCGCGCGAGCGCATCGTCCTGTGCCCGCGCTCGGAGAACTTCTGGCAGGCCGGGCCGACCGGTCCGTGCGGGCCGTGCAGCGAGCTGTACCTCGACCGCGGCGTGGAGTTCGGCTCGCCCGACGACCTGCCGGGCGGTGAGAACGAGCGCTTCCTGGAGTACTGGAACCTCGTCTTCATGCAGTACGACCAGGATCCCCCGGGCAAGCTCACGCCGCTCCCGGCACCGTCGATCGACACGGGCCTGGGCCTCAACCGCATGGCGCTGATCGAGCAGGGCGCCGCGACGATCTTCGAGACCGACCAGTTCGCGCCGCTGATGACGCTCGGCCGCGAGCTCTCCGACTCCACGCGTCCCACGGACGAGCGCGCGCTGCGCATCCTCGCCGACCACTCGCGCGCGATGACGTTCCTGATCGGCGACGGCATCGTCCCGAGCAACGAGGACCGCGGCTACATCCTGCGCCGCGTCATGCGCCGCGCGATCCAGCAGGGCCACCGGATCGGCATCGAGGGTGCGTTCCTGCCCGGGTTCGTCGAGCAGGTCATCGACCTGATGGGCCCCGCGTACCCCGAGCTCGTCGCCCACCGTCCCGCGATCCTCAAGTGGGTCGCGGGGGAGGAGGAGGGCTTCCGGCGCACGCTCGAGCAGGGCACGAAGCTGCTCGACGATCTCCTCGACGCGGGCGAGGTCGGCGCGGACGACGCGTTCAAGCTCCACGACACCTTCGGCTTCCCGATCGAGCTGACGCGCGAGATCGCCGCCGAGCGCGGCGTCCCGTTCGCGCAGGACACCGAGTTCGAGCGACTGATGGGCGAGCAGCGCGCGCGCAGCTCCGCGGCGGCCAAGGGCGGGCAAGGTCGGGCGCGAGGAGGAGACCGTCCGTGCGCTTGGCTCCGAGCCCGCGACGTTCGTCGGCTACGAGGACCTCGAGGTTCACACGGTCGTGCAGGGGCTCGCGACCGAGGACGACGGGCGCGTCTTCGTGAAGCTCGCCGAGTCCCCGTTCTACGCCCAGGGCGGCGGCCAGGTGAGCGACGAGGGCACGGTCGCCTGCGAGGACGGCGACTGCCACGTCGAGGTCGTCGACGTCGTGCGCTCGGGTGACGACCAGGCGCTGATCGTGCGCGCGGTCGAGGGCGAGCTGCGCCCCGGTGAGCGCGTGGTGGCGAAGGTCGACCGTGCGGCGCGCCATGCCACCGCGTGCAACCACACCGCGACGCACCTGCTGCACGCGGCGCTGCGGGCGCGGCTGGGCGACCACGTCCGGCAGGCCGGCTCGTACGTCGGGCCCCGACAAGCTGCGCTTCGACTTCACCCACACGCGCCAAGCTCAGCGACGAGGACCGCCGCCACATCGAGGACGAGGTGAACGCGCGGATCCTCGAGAGCCTGCCCGTGCGCCCGATCACGACGACGCTCGACGAGGCCAAGGAGCGCGGGGCGATGGCCCTGTTCGGCGAGAAGTACGGCGACATCGTGCGGATGGTCGAGATCGGCGACGGCGGCCTGTCGCGCGAGCTGTGCGGCGGGACCCACGTGCGCACGACCTCCGAGATCGGCCTGTTCCGGATCGTCAGCGAGGGCTCCAGCGCGGCCAACGTCCGGCGCATCGAGGCGATCACCGGCCCCGAGGCCGTGACGCTCATGCGCGAGCACGACCAGCTGCTGCGCGACACCGCCGACGTCCTGCGCACCCAGCCCGAGCGGGTGCCCGAGGCCGTCGGCCAGCTGCGCGACCGCGCCAAGCAGGCAGCCCGCGGGGCGCAGGCGAACGGCAGCGTCGACGCCGCGGCGCTCGCCGCCGGTGCGGTCGAGGTCGCGGGCGCGCAGGTGCTCACCGCGGTCGTGCCGGATGTCGACGCCAAGGCGCTGATGGAGATCGGCGACCTCGTGAAGGGCCGGCTCGGCGAGGAGGCGGCGATCGTGCTCGGCAGCGCGGCCGAGGGGCGCGTGCACCTCGTGGCCGCCGTGACGCCGGCGCTCGTCGCGCGCGGGGTCAAGGCCGGCGCCGTCGTCAAGGTCGCCGCGCAGGTCGCCGGCGGCGGGGGCGGGGGCAAGGACACGATGGCCCAGGCCGGCGGCAAGGACCCCGAGAAGCTCCCGGACGCGCTGGAAGCGGCGAGGAACGCGATCGCCACCGCGCTCGGCGCCTAGGCACTGGCGCGTGCGCGTGCTGGCCCTGGACTACGGCTCGGCGCGCTGCGGCTGCGCGCTCAGCGACGCGACGGGCACGCTGGCGACGCCGATCGCGCCCGTGCTGCGGCCGGGGACGAAGGCCGGGCTGCGGGAGCTGCGCGAGCTGATCGCGGACCGCGAGGTCGAGCGGGTCGTCGTCGGGCTGCCGCTGGCGCTGTCGGGCGCGCGACTCCGACCAGACGCGCGAGGCGCGCGCGTTCGCCGACCGCCTGCGCTCGGCCCTCGGCGCCGCGCCGCCGGTCGAGCTCTACGACGAGCGCTTCACGACCGCGATCGCGCAGCAGACCGACATGGGCGGCGGCACGTCGGAGGACTCGCGTGCCGCGGCCGTCCTGCTCGACGACTGGCTCGCCCGCCACGGGCACGAGCACCGGGAGCCCGGGGCGTGAGCGAGCGCAGCGAGGCCGAGCGCGAGGCCGCGCGCCTGGAGCGCGAGCGGCGCCGGGCGGCCGCGGCGGGGCAGCAGCCTCCCGCGCCGCGTGACCCCGCCGGCCCCGCCGCCGCCGCCCTCCGAGCCGCGCGGCCTGCCCCGCCGCCGACCGCCGGCGCGCGCGCGACAGCCCGAGCCCGCGGCCCCGCTCCGGCCCGCCGTCCGGGCCTCAAGCGGCTCGGCTCACCGACGGCCGCCCCCGGCCCGCAGCCGGGCGCTCCCGGGATGCCGCGCCACCCGCTCTCCGTCCCGCCGCGGCGCCGGCGCCGCACGCCCGGCAAGGTCGCGGCGCTCGTCGCGGCGATCGTGATCCTCGCTCGGCGTGCTCCTGTTCGTGCTGAACGCGATCTACACGCCCGTTCAAGGGCGACGGCAGCGGCCGCGTGGCGGTCACGATTCCCGCGGGCTCGAGCGCCGGCGAGGTCGGCGACCTGCTCGCCGAGAAGGGCGTCGTCGACTCGGGCTTCTTCTTCTCGCTCCGGGCGACGCTCGGCGGTGACCGCGACAAGCTGCGCGCCGGGCGGTACGTGCTGGCGCGCGACATGAGCAACGGCGCGGCGATCACCGCGCTGACGACGGTGCCGGCGACGCCGGCCGTCCGCAACGTCCTCATTCCCGAGGGTCCGGGGCGGCGCGAGGTCGCACGACTCGTGGCCGACGAGAACGTCCCCGGCGACTACCTCGCGGCATCGGTGCGCAGCCCGGTCCTGAACCCCAGGAGCTACGGGGCGCCGCGCGGGACGCCGAGCCTCGAGGGCTTCCTGTTCCCGGCGACCTACCGCCTCAAGCGCGCGGCGACGGTGCGCACCCTCGTGCGCGAGCAGCTCACCGCGTTCAAGAGCGCGATCGCGACGGTGCCGATGCGCCGGGCGAGGTCGAAGAACCTCACGGTGTACGACGTCCTGATCATCGCCTCGATGGTCGAGCGCGAGACGGCGGTCCCCGCCGAGCGGCGCCTGATCGCCGGCGTCATCTACAACCGCCTGAAGCGCGGCATCCCGCTCGGCATCGACGCCACGACGCGCTACGACGAGGACAACTGGACGCAGCCGCTGAAGGTCTCCGAGCTGCAGCGCGACAGCGCGTTCAACACGCGCCGCCGCAAGGGCCTGCCGCCGACGCCGATCGGGAACCCCGGGCTCGCGTCGATCCGCGCGGCGGCGAACCCGGCGAGGACGGCGGCGCTCTTCTACGTCGTCAAGCCGTGCGGCAACGGCCGGCACGCGTTCTCGCGGACCGACGCGGAGTTCCAGCAGGACGTCGCGGCCTACAACCGCAAGCGGGCGGAGCTCGGCGGCAAGGACCCGTCCACGTGCCCGAAGTGAGCACCCGCCTCGGCGTCCTCGGCTGGCCCGTCGCCCACAGCCGCTCGCCGGTGATGCAGAACGCGGCGCTGCAGGCGCTCGGGCTCGACGGACTGGCGCTACCAGCTGCTGCCGGTGCCGCCGGAGGCCTTCGCCGAGACCGTGCGCGCGCTCGGCGCGTCCGGGCTGCGCGGGGCGAACGTCACGATCCCGCACAAGGAGGCGGCGCTCGCGCTCGCGACGAGCGCGACCGAACGCGCGACCGCGATCGGGGCGGCCAACACGCTGACGTTCGACGGCGAGCGCGATCCACGCCGACAACACCGACGCGCCCGGGTTCCTCGCGGCGCTGCCGGCGCCCCCGCGGCCCGGGAGCACCGCGCTCGTCCTGGGCGCCGGCGGCAGCGCCCGGGCGGTCGTCCACGCGCTCGTGGAGGCCGGGGTGGAGGTGCTCGTCTGGAACCGGACGGCGGCGCGGGCGCAGGCGCTCACCGCCGAGCTCGGGGGGCGAGCGGTCGCTGACGCGCGACCGGCGGACCTGCTCGTGAATTGCACGTCCGTCGGGCTCGAACAGACGTCCAGCGACTTCGAGGAATTGCCTGTATCCGCCGACTCCATACATACATACGCGACCGTGGTGGACCTCGTCTACCGCCCTGGCGGAACCCCACTTCTCGACGCAGCACACGCCGGGAGATGCGCGGTCGTCGACGGGCTGGAGATGCTGGTTCAGCAGGGCGCGCTGAGTCTGGAGGCCTGGACGGGCCTGCCGGCGCCGGTCCACGTGATGCGGGAGGCCGTCCGCCGGGACCTGCCCATCGCACCGCATGAACCCCGACCATCCCCATCTGCGACCCGTAGGCGCGGCATCCCCCCCGATGGAGGGGGCGCTCGCCCGTGAGGCCGATCCCGACTGGGACGGCGTCACACGCCCGCAGACGCGTGGTGGCCAGCGCTTCCTGAAGGACGTCATCGTCGAGCTGGGGCTCGCCGATCGCGAACGCGTCGAACACGCCCACGAGTCGGCACGGATCGCCGGCACGACCTTCGAGGAGGCACTCCTGCAGCAGAGCGTCCTGAACCAGGAGCAGCTGTCGCGCGCCATCGCCGAGCGCCACGGCTTCGACCACATCGACCTCGCGGTCTTCAAGGTCGACATGGCCGCCGCGAACCTCATCAGCTCGGCGCAGGCCAAGCGCTACGAGGCCGTGCCGGTCGCGTTCATCGGCGAGACGCAAGCTGCGGCTCGCGATGGCCGACCCGGGCAACGTCATGGCGATCGACGAGGTCGCGCTCGTCACCGGCATGGAGGTCCTGCCGGCCGTCGCCTCCCGCGAGGACATCCTCGCCCTGATCACGCGCCTGAGCCGCCTCGACGAGGTCGTCCACGACGCGATCGAGGAGGGCGCCGCCGACGTCGCCGAGGTCGTCGACCTGCGCGAGAGCGCCGACGACGCGCCGGTCATCAAGCTCGTCAACTCGATCATCGCCCAGGGCGTCGAGCAGGGCGCCTCGGACATCCACTTCGCCCCCGACGGCCGCGAGCTGCGCGTGCGCTTCCGCGTCGACGGCGTGCTGCACGAGACGACGACGATCCCCAAGCGCATGGTCGCCGGCGCCATCAGCCGCGTGAAGATCATGAGCGACCTGGACATCGCCGAGCGGCGCATCCCGCAGGACGGCCGCGTCGGCCTCACGATCGACTCCAAGCACGTCGACCTGCGCGTCGTGACGCTCCCGAGCGTCCACGGCGAGTCGATCGTCATGCGCATCCTCGACCAGGACGGCGGCGTCACGCACGACCTCGAGGCGCTCGGCTACCTCGAGGACGATCGCGCCCGCTTCGAGCGCGCGATCCGCCAGCCGTTCGGCGCCGTGCTCGTCACCGGCCCGACCGGCTCGGGCAAGTCGACGTCGCTCTACACCGGCGTCGGCATGCTCAACTCGCCCGAGAAGAACATCATCACGATCGAGGACCCGGTCGAGTTCCAGATCGACGGGATCACCCAGGTGCAGGTCAACCCGCGCGCCGGCCTGACGTTCGCCAACGGCCTGCGCGCGATGATGCGCGCCGACCCCGACATCATCATGGTCGGCGAGATCCGCGACCGCGAGACGGCGCAGATCGCGGTCGAGTCGGCGCTGACGGGCCACCTGGTCCTCTCGACGCTGCACACGAACGACGCGCCGACGGCGATCACCCGCCTGACCGAGATGGGCATCGAGCCGTTCCTCGTCGCGAGCGCCCTGGACTGCGTCGTCGCCCAGCGCCTCGCGCGCACGCTCTGCAAGCACTGCAAGAAGCGAGACGATCCTCACCCGCGAGGTCCTCGCGAACAACGGCTTCACCTCCAACGTCGACATCGAGGCCTACGAGCCGGGCGGCTGCTCGCGCTGCGGCGGCTCCGGCTACAAGGGCCGGATCGGCCTCTACGAGGTCATGACCGTCACCGAGGAGATGCGGACCGCTGACGATCGAGCGCGCCTCCGCCGACCAGATCGCCGAGCTGGCGGTGCACGAACGGCATGCGCCGGCTGCGCGACGACGGGCTCGAGAAGGTCCGCCAGGGCCGCACGTCGATCGCCGAGGTCGCTCGCGTCACCGGCACCGGCGTCGCCGCGAGCGACGACGTGACCGGCATGGCTCAAGCGATTCGCCGCCGGGACCGATAGGAGCACCTGATGCAGTTCGACTTCGCTGATGTCCTGCTGGAGGTGATGCGCCGCAACGCATCCGACCTCCACATCACCTCCGGCGTCCCGCCGATGATCCGCGTGCGCGGTCGCCTGATCCCGATGGAGGGCTTCCCCGTCCTCGGCGGCCAGGACACGCGCGAGATCGTCTACTCGATCCTCAACAACGACCAGCGCCAGCGGCTGGAGACGGACTGGCAGATCGACTTCGCCTACGCGATCCCCGGCCACGCCCGCTTCCGCGTCAACGCGTACTTCCAGCGCGGGTCGATCGGCGCGGCGTTCCGCCTGATCCCGGCCGAGATCCTCTCGATCGAGCAGCTCGGCCTGCCGCCCGTCACGCACGACTTCACCTCCAAGCCGCGCGGCATCGTGCTCGTCACGGGCCCGACCGGCTCGGGCAAGTCCACGACGCTCGCCGCGATGATCGACGAGATCAACCAGACGCGCGAAGAGCACATCATGACCGTCGAGGATCCGATCGAGTTCCTCCACTCGCACAAGAAGTGCATCGTCAACCAGCGCGAGCTGGGCGCCGACGCCCCGAGCTTCGCGCTCGCCCTGCGCGCCGCCCTGCGCCAGGACCCCGACGTGATCCTCGTCGGCGAGATGCGCGACCTGGAGACGATCTCCACCGCGCTGACCGCCGCGGAGACCGGCCACCTCGTCTTCGCGACGCTGCACACGCAGAGCGCCGCCGCAGACGATCGACCGCGTCATCGACGTCTTCCCGCCGCACCAGCAGGGCCAGGTGCGCGTGCAGCTGTCCGTCGCCCTGCAGGGCGTCATGACCCAGCAGCTCCTGCCGACCGCCGACGGCGCCAGCCGCGTCGCCGCGATCGAGACGCTCGTCCCGACGCCGGCCGTCCGCAACCTGATCCGCGAGGGCAAGACCCACCAGATCGTGTCCGTCATGCAGACCGGCGGCGGCGTCGGCATGCAGACGATGGACGCCGCGCTCGCGACCCTCGTGCGCTCGGGCAAGATCACCCAGCGCCTCGCCGAAGCCCGCTCCTCGACCCCGGATGAGCTGCGTCGCCTGCTCGGGTTCGGCGGCATGGGCAGCATGGCGGCATAGGGAGTCGCGCGATGGGCGTCTACGTCTGGAAGGCGATGGACCTCACCGGGGCGAAGGCCACGGGCGAGGTCGATGCCGACACCAAGCAGGCGGTCGCCGACCAGCTGAAGTCGCGCGGCCTGATCGTCCTCGACATCTCCGACAAGCACAGCTCGAAGGAGATCAACCTCGGCTTCCTCAAGCGGGTCAAGCCGACGGACCTGACGATCATGACCCGCCAGCTGTCCACGATGGTCAGCTCGGGCATGACGATCCTCCGCGCGCTCTACGTGCTCGAGGCGCAGACCGAGAACGAGCTGCTGGTCGAGACGATCACGCAGGTCCGCAAGGACGTCGAGGCCGGCCTGGCGCTCAGCGACGCGCTCGAGCGCCACCCGAAGATCTTCTCGCCGCTGTTCGTGGCGATGACGCGCGCCGGGGAGACGGGCGGCGTGCTCGAGTCCTCGATGATGCGCGTCGCCGACCAGCTGGAGAAGGAGGACAACCTCCGCCGGCAGGTCAAGTCCGCGATGATCTACCCGATCGTGGTCATCAGCTTCGCGGTGATCATCCTCGTCGCGCTCGTCACCTTCCTCGTTCCCGTCTTCGTCGGCGTCTTCAAGCAGTTCGGCGGCGACCTGCCGTTCATCACGAAGATCACCGTCACGATGTCCAAGGCCATGACCGGCTACTGGTGGGCGGTCATCGCCGTCGGTCGCCTTCATCGTCTGGGCCTTCAAGAAGTGGAAGGCCAGCGAGAAGGGCCGCGGGCAGTGGGACGCGTTCCGCCTGCGGATCCCCGCCGAAGATCGGCGACATCGTCCAGAAGGTCGCGCTCGCCCGCTGGTCGCGCACGCTGTCCGCGCTCGTCAGCGCCGGCGTGCCGCTGATGCAGGCGCTCGACATCACCGCCCGCACCGCCGGCAACCGCGTCGTCGAGGACGTGATGGCCTCCGTCATCGACTCCGTCAAGCAGGGCGGCACGATCGCCGAGCCGCTGCGCGCCGCGCCCGTCTTCCCGGGCATGGTCGTCGCGATGGTCGCCGTCGGCGAGGAGACCGGCGCGCTCGACACGATGCTGTCGAAGATCGCCGACTTCTACGAGGACCAGGTCGACGCGGCCGTCAAGTCGCTGACCTCGATCCTCGAGCCGCTGATGCTCGTCGTCGTGGGCGGCATGGTCGGGTTCATCGTCATCTCGATGTACCTGCCGCTGTTCAAGGTGTACGACTCGATCCGGT
>CAWGLQ010000005.1:0-156462 GCA_963823375.1 uncultured Actinomycetes bacterium
TAAGACGAAGACGGCGTCGGGGTCGCCGCCGCCGTCGAGGGTCACCGTCCCGGTGTTCGACACGGCGCCCGCGATCGCGTACAGCCCCGGAGCGATGGTCGCGCCGGCCAGCGCGCCCGCGAGCGGCTCGCCGCCCGGCCGCGCCGCGACCTCTGCGTAGGCGGCGACGAGCGCGTCGTGCGCCTGTGTCGCGGCGAGGTTGCCGACGTTGACGGTCCCGGTGACGACACCCGGCGGAAAGCCGGTCGGCTGCGTGTTCGCCTTGACGCCGAGGTCGCCCCGGAGCGTGGTGTGCGGGGCGCCGTCGGCGCTCACGGTGTTGCCGACCGACGCGCCGCTCAGCACCGCGTAGGTGGACGCCGCGCCGAGATCGACCATGGTGGTCGGCGCGGCGACGGGCAGGCGGAGACGCCCGGTCCGAGGGCGGCGATCAGCAGACCGCCCGCGAGCACCCCAATGCATTTTTGGTTCATCGGACGACGCTACCCGTCCCCCCGCGCCCGGGCCATCCGCGCGGACTACCTCACGGCGGCTGGGGGACTACGGCGCGCGTGGCGGTCCGCAGGGTCCCGATCGCTGGAGCCGGCGCGGGTCCTCACCGCTGCTTCACGATCACGAACTCGGTTGCGGCCGAGCAGCGGCCCGTAGCGGCGTGCGCCGAGCCGCCCGTAGCCGGCCCAGACGTACCAGCGGTAGCGGCCGGCGACGAGCTGCTGGCGCTTGCCGCGGTAGAGCCAGCTGCGCGCACGCGCATGCGTGCCTTGCGCGGCCACGCGCTGAGGATCTTGCGCTCGCCGCGGAAGATCTGGACGTTGTAGTAGCGCGCGCCCTTGATCACCTTCCAGCGCAGCTGCGGAGGCTTCGACAGCCGCGTGTTCGTCGTCTTCGACGCGAGCGTCACGACCGGCGGCGCGACGGGCGTCGCGACCGTGCTCGCGTCCGTCGCTGTTCCCGGCGTCGTCGAACGCGGTGAGCGTGTAGCGGTAGTCGATCCCGTTGGTGAGCTTCGAGTCGCTGAAGCTGCGCTCGGTCCCCGTGTACATCGCCGTGCTCGGCGCGCCGCCGACGCCGGGGGAGCGGGTGAGCTGCACGCGGGTCGTGTCCGGGCGACGGCGTCCAGGTCACCGTCGCGCTCGCGTCGCCGGCCTGCGAGGTGAGCGCGGCGGCGGCGGCGGCGTCGCGTCGTAGCGCAGCGGCGAACACGCAGCGGCGCGCTCACGTTGCCCGGCGATGTCGCGGCAGGTTCCCGGGCACGGTGGCCGCCGCGGCGTCCGGCCCCGCGAAGTCGGCGGTGGTGCAGGAGCCCATGCCCGACGTCGGGTCGGCTGCCCGAGAACGAGATCGTCAGCGGGCCGCACGTACCAGCCGTTGCGGTCCGGCGGGCGGCTGCGGAGCGGCGCTGAGCGACTGCGGCGCGCTCTTGTCGATCTTCACGATCGCGGTGGACTGGCTGTCCCCGTCGGCGTTCGTCGCGTGACACGTGATCGGCGTGCCCTTGGACTCCGTCTCGATCGCGATCGCGTCGCAGCCGGACGAGGTGTATCCCGGCGGCAGGATCTCCCAGTTGACGGTCACGTCGCTCGTGAACCAGCCGCCCTGGCCCGCGGTGCCGAAGAGCTTGGCCGTGATGACCGGCGGGTTCGCCGGCGCGGACGGCCGGTGCCAGCGCGAGCGATCCGCACGCGGTGAGCAGCAGGGCGGTCGAGCGCAGCGTCATCGGCACGCCCGCCGTCAGCCGCGCGCCGCTCCCCGGCGCATTCGCAGGTTCAGGTCGACGAGCGCGGCGCCGGCGAGCGCCAGGGCGAGCAGTCCGAGCGCGCCGCGCGCGAGCGCGCCGGTGTCGCGGCCGCGACGCCGTCGGGTCCGCGCGAGCTCGGGGGCCGAGCGCAGCGCGACGATCGCCGGCGTCGCCCACGGCGCCATGCGGCCGCGCGGCGGGACCTCCACGTCGGGCCGGCCGCCGGGCGCGCGCGACGGTGCGTCGGAGCGCGACCGTGCAGCGGAGGCTCGCGACGGCTTCCGTGTCGCGGCCGTCGTCGTGGCGACGGGCGTCAGGCGGGCGCGGCGGCGCCGGGGTGACTCGCGGAGCGGGCGTCACGGCGGGCGTGGCACGCGCCTTCGGCGCCGGTGCGCGGCGCCGCCGGCTTCCTGACGGGCGCGGGGTCCGGGCTGGGCAGCGAGCCGGCGGGAGCAGGGTCCGGGCTGGGCGGCGACGCTGCGAGGCCGGACGCCGGTCCGCAGGCGAGGACGCTGAGCACCACCGCCGCGGCGATCACCGCGCGGGATGCTGCGCAGATCGAGCGATGCAACACGGTGCCAACCCCCGATGTGGCGTGGTCGCGTCCTGTCGGTGAACGTAGTCCTGCCGCACGGGGTGTGTCAACCCGTGCCCGCAGGCTTGCCGGCACCCCGGCCGGCCCTGGTCCCAGGCCGGCCGGATGCGCGGTGCATCACTGCTTGTTCGTGTCCGAGGCGGCGCCCTAGCGGCGCAGCATCAGCCCACCCTGCTGCTGCCAGATCGACTGGCACAGCGCGTTGGCGTTCAGCGCGAGCGATCCCGCGAACGAGCTGTTGGACTGGCTCACCGAGCCGTCGTTCCCGGGGCTGAGCACCCGCACCGGGATGTTGGTGTTGGTCGCGTCCGACTGCGTGGACGTCGCCGTCGAGCCGGCGGACTGACTGTTGCTCGCCGCCTGCCCGGCCGCCTGGACCAGCGGGGCGTACGAGTGCCCCAGGCCCAGCCTGGTGCTGCCCGATCCCCTGACCGGTCTTGTTCAGGTTCACCGCCGCCGAGAGGGCCGTCGAGTCGTTCGACTGCGCGACCGACCCGCCGTTGCCCGGGCTCAGCACGCGAACCGGGATGTTGTAGTTCGCCGCACCCGTCTGGGTCGACGTGGCACCCGAGCTCGCGTGCTGCGCGCTCGCGTTCTGCTGCCCGGCGGCCTGCACGTACGGTGCGCCGCCGCCACCGGCCTGCTTCTGGTGGATGTCCTGCTCGGTCAGGTTCGGCGTTGGCGCCGATCGAGACGGCGGTCGAGCTGTTGCTCTGCTCGACGTCACCGTCGTGGCCGGGGCTCAGCACGCGAACCGGGATGTTGTAGTTCGCCGGATGGTCCTGCGTCGAGCTCGCGGTCGACTCGGCCGACTGCGAGCTCGCGTTGTCCTGACCGGCGGCCTGCACGCCCGCACCGCCCGCGCCGGCCTGCTGCTGGCCGGTCGACTGGCTCGTCGCGTTCAGGTTCGCTGCGACCGATCCCGCGGTCGAGCTGTTGGACTGGCTCACCGAGCCGTCGTTCCCGGGGCTGAGAACCCGCACCGGGATGTTCGTGTTGGTCGCGCCCGACTGCGTCGACGTCGCGTTCGAGGTCGCCGACTGGTCGCTGCTGTTCGACTGGCCCGCCTCCTGGACGGACGGATCGGCCGGCGCGGGCGGGGTCGCCATCGCCGTCGTCGTCCCCAGGGCGAGCGACGAGCAGCATGCTCGCAAGCACTGCGTGGAGTACTGCCTTCATGATCTTCTCCTGTTCGAATCGATTTCGGTGACACCGGGCAGGGGCGCTCGGTGCCGTCCTGCGCTGAAACCGCTCGAATCAGCTACCCCGGGCGATCCTTCGGATGGGGAACGGCCTGCGGCGATCGGTGAACCAGCGGCGTCCGCGCCCGCGTGCCGAGTCGTGGCACGAGGAGGCAGAACGCCCCGATCAGGGCTGCGAGGCCGACCGAAAGCGGAGCCGGGCCGGATCCGCCGGATGCTCCGGCGGTGAAGAGGGTGGGAGTGCCGGGATCGGCCGGCGACCGGAGCGGCGGGTGCGAGCCGGACGGCGGGCGTGGACGCGGGCGACGCGCCTGCCTGCGGCGCGGGCGCGGCCGACACGGAGGCGAGCATGCCCGCGGCGTCGGAGACGAAGGCCGGGACAGCGGTCGTCGCGGGCGTCGGTGTGCTCGCGACGCGTCGGGGCTTGGCCGCGGGATCGGTGCGCTCGTGGCCCGCTCCGCCGCGCACGCTCGCGGGCGCCGAGCCGGCGACGGGGGCTGCGCTCGCGTCGTGCGTCAGGGCGACCACGGGCTCGGGCGTCGCGCCGGCGGCGCCGCTGCGCGGGGCCTCCTGCGTGGGGACCGGGGTGCTCTGCGCCGGGGTGCCCGCGCTCGGCGTGCTCGGAGCCGACGGGTCCGGCTGCGCGCACGTCCACGTCCAGTCCCACTCCCAGGCGCCACCGGTCGCCTGCGCGATGATCGGCCCCAGCCCGGCGATCGGGGGCGGCACGGCGGCGCTGCAGTCGAGCTCCCAGGTCCACGACCACGACCACGGCTTCGACGGCGGATGGTCGCCGACGTCCACGCCGCCGATCGTCACAGGCGCTGCGACGTTCTGCAGGCGCCTGCTGGACGGCGGTGCCGGTCGCGGCGGCCGCCTGTCCGGGCGCCGCGGAGGAGACCTGGCCCGGAGCGGCGACCGCGCCTGCGACGTTCGTCGCCACCGCCTGTGCCTGTGCGACGTTGACCTGCGTGACGGGGCCGTGGTCGCCGGGACTGAGGATGCTGACCGGGATGTAGATGTTCGCCGGGGCGGTCTGGGTCGCCTGCGACACCGCCGCGGCCTCCTGCCCGGTCGTGGCCGCCGGCGTGCCCGCGGCGGCCGGGCGCGCTCGTCGGTCTGCACGACGTTCGTCGCCTCCGCGCCGGCGGTCACGACGTTCGCCTGCGTGACGGGGCCGTGGTCGCCCGGACTCAGGATGCTGATGGGGATGTGGACGTTCGCCGGCGCCTGCTGGCTCGCCTGCGACACCGCCGCCGCGACCTGCTCCGACACCGCCTGCGACGTCCCGACGGGCGCGCCGGACGCCGTCGCGCCGGAGTCCTGCGCCGATGCCGTCGCCGCCGGGCCGAGACGCGAAGAACACGACGCAGAGCGTGATCATCAGACACGTCAGCCGGGTGTCGCGTGCGGTCCGGGCCATCGCGCGAACAGCTACCCCGCCGCGCAAGGGATGAGCCATACGCGCGGATTTCCCATACATGCGTCGCAGAGGTCTACGATGCGCCGGGAGGGTCAACCGCTGTGGCACGAACAGTTCGAGCCCCCAGGATGGGAGCGGACGCGGGGAACGGCCGGACGGGAGGTGCGGCGTCGGCGGCGCTCGCGCTGCGCACGTACCTGGCGACCGGTGACACCGCCGCGCGCGACGACCTCGTCCAGCACTACCTGCCGCTCGTGATCACGATCGCGCGCCGCTACGAGCACTGCGGCGAGCCGCTCGAGGACCTCGTGCAGGTCGGGGCGATCGGGCTGATCCACGCGATCGACCGCTTCGATCCCGCGCGCGGCACGAAGCTCTCGTCGTTCGCGATCCCGACGATCGAGGGCGAGATCCGGCGCGAGCTGCGCGACCGCGGCAGCACGGTCCGCCTGCCGCGCAGCGTCCAGGAGGCGCGCACGAGCGTCCTGCGCAGCCGCGACGAGCTCGCGGCGCAGCTCGGGCGCGCGCCCGACCGAGGAGGAGATCGGCACCGCGGCGGGCATCTCGCCGCCGGCCGTCGCGGCGGCACTCCAGGGCGGGGTCGGCGGCCGCGCCCGCCCCGCTTCCGGAGGGCGGTGAGCTCGACGGTGCGGCTCGGCGCGAGCGAGGACCGCGCTGCTGCTCGCCGGACGGCTTCGCGGCGCTCGACGAGCGCGAGCGCCGCGTGCTGCACCTGCGCTACTTCGGCGGGCTCAGCCAGACGCAGATCGCGCGGCAGGTCGGGCCTGTCGCAGGCCCACATCTCCCGCATCATCCGCGACGCGCTCGCCAAGCTCCGCGACCGGCTCGACGGCGAGCGCCGCGAACTGCCGCGGAGCGGCGATATCACCGTCGGCCGCGGCAGTATCAGCGGCGAGATGCGCCGGCAGAGGACCAGGACTTGGACTCCGCAGCCCTCCGCGCCTACCATCGCTGCCATGGCGAGCCCGACTGCTCGGTCGCTGGAGGAGTACGCCGAACGTCCCTACCACCTGGCGATCGCGCACGACGCCGAGGCGTCCGCCGACGAGGCGTGGGTCGCGCAGGTCGAGGAGCTCGAGGGCTGCGAGGCACGCGGGGCCACGCCCCAGGACGCGGTGGCGAACGTGCGCGAGGCGCTCGAGGCGTGGATCGCGCTCGCGCTCGCGCGCGGGCAGCCGGTCGCCGGCCCCGCGCGCACCCGCGTCGCACAGCGGGCGGCTGCTGCTGCGGATGGCGCCGTCGCTGCACGCCGACCTCGCGCGTGCCGCCGAGCGCGAGGACGTCAGCCTCAACCAGTTCGTGAGCAACGCGCTGGCCGGCGCGGTCGGCTGGCGCGGCGGGACGGAGCCCGGCGCGGCGGACGAGGCCGCCGGAGCGGCCCGCACCTGGACCCCGCTGCTCGTGGCCAACGCGGTCGTCGTCGGGATCGCCGGGGTCGTGGCGATCGTGCTGCTCGTCCTGGCGCTGACGAGCTGAACGGTCAGCCGTCGGCGCGCCGGCAGGCGGTCGCGCTCCCGAACAGGCGGGCGAGGATGGCCGCGGCTCGCGGCGAGCAGGAACGCCGCGACCCCGAACTCGACGCGGGTCGACGATGCGCCGGTAGCGGGTGTGACCGTCTCGCATCTCGATGTACCCGAGCGGCCGTGACCAGCCCGCGCCTCCACCACCCTCGCCCGTGTCGGTGCCCGCCTCACCGGGGGACGAGCCGCCTCCACCACCGAATGCGAACCGCGAGCCGGCGACCGGGATCACGGTCACCCCGTCGCGCTCGACCGGAGCGCCGTAGACCGATGACGCGCCGACGCGGGCGCCGATCGCGTCGGCCAAGCGGCCGAGCAGTCCTCCGGTCGGGTTCTGCGAGTCGTCAGCGGGCATCGGTTCCTCCTGTCGTTGAGCGCGGCATGAACGCGCGGCGAGCGTCGCTAGGGTCGGCGGCGATGCGACCGCGCCTGCGCTTCACAACGTAGCCCGCCGGCTCGGGCCGGTGGGCGTCTCGTGGAGGAGCGCCATGCCGTCCCGTCCCAGCGCCGCCCGCCGGCGCTTCCACACCGACCGCGTCATCGCGAGGCGCCTCGCGCAGGCCGCTCTTGTCGCTCGTCGATCCCGCCGAGCACGTTCGAGGACGCCTCGACGACGAGCAGGGTACCTCGGCTGCCATCGCGCCCGCTGCGGGATGTGTCACCCCAGCAAGCGCTGGTCCTACGGCGACCGGCGGCGCGAGGACCGCGGATGGCGTCGCGACGAGGAGCGCGCTGGGGCGCCTGACGCCGCTCAGGCCGCGGCCCGCTGCGCGACGAGGCTGCGGGCGCAGTCGGTGATCGAGTCCTCGACCGGGCGCGTCGTCCAGCCGAGCGTGTCGCGTGCCTTGGCGCTGGAGAACCAGGACTGCCTGCCGAGGTCGCCGATGACGCTCCGCGCACTCGGGTCGAAGAGCGCCATCGCGCGGATGAGCAGGTTCGGCGCGGTCCGCGTCGGCACCTTGCGTGCCGCGTCGCCCAGCCGCTCGCGCAGCACCGCCGCGACCTCGGCCATCCAGAGGAACCGGTCGGTCGCGATGAAGCGCTGCGCCGCCGGCGGCCGCGTCGGTCATCGCGAGGATGTGGAGGTCGGCGACGTCGCGGACGTCGACGAACGTGAAGCCCAGGCGCGGCACGGCCGGCATGCCGCCGAGCAGCCGCGAGACCGTCTCCAGCGAGTAGGAGTGGTCGTCGTTGAGCGCGGGGCCGATGATCGCTCCGGGGCACACGGTCGCCAGGCGCTCCTCGGCGCCCGATTCGCGGGCCAGCGACCAGGCCGCCTGCTCGGCGATCGTCTTCGAGCGCACGTACGGGGTGCGCGCGGTGTTCGACGCGTCCGTCCAGTCGGCCTCGGTGTAGGGCGCCGCGGCGGACGAGTCGCGCTCCGGCCGGACCGCCGCGATCGACGACGTCTGCACGACCCGCTCGACGCCGCCGTCCAGGGCGGCGCGCAGCACCCGCAGCGATCCGTCGCGCGCCGGGACGATCAGCTCGTCGGCGTCGGAGGGCTGGACCGGCGGGAACGGCGAGGCGACGTGCAGGACGTAGCGGCAGCCGGCGACCGCGTCGGCCCAGCCGTCGTCCGACTCGAGGTCCGCGACGGCGACCGTCAGCCGCGAGCCCGGCGTCGACGCCCGCGGCGTCGAGCGTCGCGCGCACCGCCGGCTCGCGGGCCGCGGAGCGCACCGTCGTCCGCACGTCGTACCCGCGCTCGAGCAGCGAGGCGATGCAGTGGCCGCCGAGGAACCCCGTGCCGCCGGTGACGAGGACGCTGTCGGGCATGCGGCCAAACCTACACCCGGCCGGACCGTCGTCCGGTCAGCCGGGCCGGCGGGCAAGCGTCCCACTCGCGCCGCAGCTGCGCGTAGACCCGGATCGTGCACCACTCGCCCTTGAAGCGCTCGGCCTCGACCAGCCGCGCCTCGCAGCGGAAGCCGAGGCGCTCCAGCAGCCGTTGCGCCGCGACGTTGCGGTCGTCGGTCTCGGCGACGATGCGGTGCAGCCCGCCGTGCTCGAAGAGGTGGTCCACGACGGCACCCACCGCCTCGGTGGCGAGCCCGGCGCCCTGGTGGCGCGGCGCGAACGTCATGCCGATCTCCGCGGTCTGCGGGGTCGTCCCCGCGGACGTGCACCGCGCAGTCGCCGACGAGCGCGCCGTCGCTGCGCAGCGTGGCCGCCAGCTGCACCCATGCTCCAGGCTCGCCCAGCGCGACGTCCCGCTGCTCGGCGAGGAAGCGCTCGGCGTCGGCCATCCCGTACGCCGTGGTCCACGACTGGTGGCGGGCGACGTCCGGGTCGCTGCGGTAGGCGACGAACGCCGGCAGGTCATCGGGCTGGAACGGCCGCAGGCGCAGCCGCTCGGTCAGGATCTCCACGAGCGCCCAGGCTACGCTCACCTGAGCAGCGGTCCTGCTCGGTCATGGTGCTGCTCCTCTCCTGCTCGGACGGATGGGCACCTCATTGCCCGCCGCGGCTTTGCCGACACACGACGGGCACTAGCCTCGGACGCATGGGTGCCGAGGCCGACGAGGACCAGCCGCCCGAGGCCGGGAAGCTGCCGACCGGCCGGATGGCGCGCACGGCTCGCGTCGGCGGGCTCGTGACCGGGCAGGGCCTGCGCTGGGCCGGGATGCGCACCGCCAACCGGGTGCGCACGCCGGAGCGTGCCGCCGCCGCCGAGCGCGAGCGGACCAGCGCGCTCGTCGGTCAGCTGGTCGAGCAGCTCGGGCAGATGCGCGGCGCGGCGATGAAGGTCGGGCAGCTCATCTCGATGGTCGAGTTCGACGGGCTGCCCGAGGATCAGCAGGAGGAGCTGCAGCGCAAGCTCGCGGCGCTGCGCGACGACGTCGCTCCGGTCGCGTTCGCCGACCTCGAGAAGCTCCTGCGCGAGGAGCTCGGCGGCCCGCTCGGGCGCGTCTTCGCGGACTTCGACGAGCGCGCGTTCGCGGCGGCGTCGATCGGGCAGGTCCATCGCGCGACCACCGTCGACGGCGACGAGGTCGCGGTGAAGGTCCAGTACCCCGGGGTCGCCGAGGCCGTCGACACCGACATGCGCAACGCGATGCTGCTGCTGCCGCTCGTCAGGCGCCTGGCGCCGGGCCTCGACGGCCGGGCGCTCTTCTCCGAGCTGCGCGAGCGCATCGCGGGCGAGCTGGACTACGAGCTCGAGGCGCAGAGCCACCGGCGCATCGAGCGGCTCATGCGCGGCCATCCGTTCGTCCGTGTCCCGCACGTCCACACCGATCTGTCGACCCGGCGCGTCCTGGTGTCCGAGTTCGTCGACGGCGAGCGCTTCGAAGAGGTGCGCCGCGACGACGAGGCGACCCGCGACCGCTACGGCGAGATCGTCTTCCGCTTCTTCTTCGGCCTGCTCTACCGCGACCGCATCGCCCTCGGCGATCCGCATCCGGGCAACTACCTGCTGTGCCCGGACGGGCGTGTCGGCTTCCTCGACTTCGGCCTGCTGCGCGACATCGACGTGCGGCGCGTCGACAAGGAGCGCGCGATCGCGCGCGCCGTGCGCGACGGTGACCCGGCCGCGCTGAAGGCGGCGCTGCGCGACGGCGACTATCTCCCCGGCGACCGCGCCGAGGCGATCGACGCGGAGTGGGCCCTGCGCCTCATGCGTTTCGCGACCGGCTGGTACGCCGTCCCCGGAGGCAGGCGCTTCTCACCGGAGCGCCGGCACGGCTCCTCCGACCGTGAGCCGCCCGACGCGGCGCAGCGCGCGGCGGCCCGCGATCAGATCAACCAGTTCACGCTGCCGCCCGAGTCGATCCTCATCCGCCGGATGCACGGGCTCGTCGCGGTCGTGATGTCGCAGCTGCGCGCCGGAGCGGACTGGGGCGCGATCGCCGCGGAGTACCTCCACGGCGAGCCGCCCGCCACCGAGCTCGGGCGGGCCGAGGCGGAGTTCCTGGCGCAGCGGGGCCGCTGAGGTGGACCTCGAGCAGAGGACTGCACGAACAGGCACACTTACCGTTGTGGATGACCTCCTGATCCGCCGCTGGAGAGCGCCGAGGACGCCGCCACCTTCCGCTCGCTGAACGAGGAGTGGATCGCGCGGAACTTCGTCGTCGGAGGAGGACCGCCGGCAGCTGGACGACCCTGTCGCCGCGTACATCACGACCGGCGGCCAGATCCTGATCGCCGAGTCCGGCGGACAGCGCGTGGGCTGCGTCGCGCTCGTGCCCGACGGCAGCGGCGCACTGATGCCGTCGAAGATCGTGCGGGCCGGCGGGAAGGTGACGATGACCGCCGTTCCGGACCAGGGCTCGAACTCCGCGCAGTACGCCCCGCAGACGAAGTCGATCACCTGGTCCTACCCCGGCCGGCGCGTCTCCGGGTGCGGGGCGGCCGACCTGTCCTGCACGGTCGTCGCTGCGGCCAAGGCCACGAAGGAGTGGCAGTGGGGCCTCTTCCACGTGACGATGCCGCGCACGTTCTTCATCAACTCCCGCGGTTCGAACTGTGCCGGGCATGGTGATCTGCGCCGGCTTCGCGACCAACGCCTGGGCGTTCGCCGGTGTGCCGCCGAAGGGGCAGGAGCCGCCCGCGCACATCAAGGGCAAGGTCGAGGCGATCACGTGCGCCGCCTGCGGGATCGCCGAGCCGCTCGCCGGCGTGCGCGTCCGCGCGTCCGGCCCCGACGACGCGAGCGCCGTCTCCGGCGCCGACGGCACGTACACGATCACCGTGAGTGAGGAGGGGCGCTACACGGTGACGGCGCGGCGCGGCGACACGACGTTCGTCCCGGCGCAGCGCAGCGTGAGCGTCAAGGGCGACGTCGACGGCGTCGACTTCCGCGCGTGTGCGGAGGACGCGGCGGCGTCCGGCGCGGCGCGCCCGCTCCCGCCGGCCGCGCGGGGCGCCCAGTCCGACCAGACGAAGGCCGTGGTGGAGGCGGGCAAGCTCTGCCCGCCCGACGAGATCGACTGGCTGATGGACAAGCGGTTCACCAAGGCGAGCGTCGAGAACTGGGACGACGACGGGTTCCCGTCGGCCAAGACGGTCAACCCGACGTCGTGGACGGCCGCGCTCTACACGCGCTCGAACAAGAAGAAGTTCACGTGCGACGCCAACGTGCGGTTCGTCTGGACCGTGCAGCCGGCCGCCAAGCTCGTCGGCGGCAAGCTGCCGAAGGTCGGCTGCAAGACGCAGCTGCACGTCACGCGCCTGGGCACGTACACGGTCAAGGCGCAGATGCAGCGGCGCAAGCCCGGGAGCGGCGTCTGGCGCGACTTCGGCAAGGCCGCCCGCGGCACCGTCGAGATGCAGGACCAGCTGATCGTCGGCCTCGGCGACTCCAACGGCTCGGGTGAGGGGAACGCGCCGTTCTACTACAAGCGCTGCAACCGCTCGGTCGACTCCTACCAGGTGCAGACCGCGCTCGCCGTCGAGTTGAAGGATCCGCACTCGAGCGTCACGTTCATCCACACCTCCTGCTCGGGCGCGAGCACCGACCACCTCGTCAGCTCCACCTACGCCGGGACCCGCGGCGGGCGGCCACCGCTCGAGCCCCAGATCACGCAGGTGCAGCGCCTGCTGGCCCAGCGCGGTGCCGCGCCGAGGCGCGACGTCGATGTCGCGCTGATCTCGATCGGCGTCAACGACCTCGCGTTCGGGCCCACGCTCGAGTTCTGCGTCAAGCTCGGGCTCACGTCGGGGCTCGACCCCGCCTGCCAGCTGCGCACGGTCGTCGCCACCCGCCACGCGGACGGCAAGCGCACCGGCGGCTACAAGGAGAGCCCGAGCGGGATCACGCTGGCAGCGCAGCTCCAGAAGCTCCAGGACGGGCTCGAAGGGCGCTTCGGCGGCATCCAGGCGGCGCTGCCGAAGCTCCGGGTCCGGCGCGACCACGTCTTCCTCGCGCAGTACCCCAACTTCTCGTACGGCGACGACGGCAAGGCGTGCGGGATCGAGTTCGGGAGCGTCGTGCACTTCCTGCCCTCGACCTGGGAATGGCTGAGCGCGAACGGCGGGCTGCTCAACCAGCACGTGCGGGCGGCGGGAGCCGCGGCCGGTCGCTCGTGGGTGGTGCCGGACTACGACTTCGGCGCGTTCCTGAGGCGCGGGTACTGCTCGACCAACTCGCTCTTCCGCTCGGTGGGAGGCGCGCTCGGTTCCGGGGACAAGGGCGGGCCGTTCCACCCGACGGCCGAGGGGCACCAGATCGAGGCCGCAGGCACCATCCCGGCCGTCTGCCGCAAGCTCTACGACGGCGACGCCACGTGCAACGAGCCGAAGGACGGCGCCTAGGATCCGGGCCACGGCGGGCGTCCGTCGTGATCGTCACGAGGTGCCCGCGCCCGTCTGCAAGGCTGACCGGGTGCGAGAAGGTCACGCTGTGACCGGCGAGGGCCGGGTGGGGGCGGTCGGGCGCGAGCACGTCGCGCGCGAGACGCTGCGCATGCCCTACGAACGAGCGGACGTCGTTCGGTGCTGATGCGATCTCTGCGAAGGCGTGCGACGACGGCGTGCTCGGGACCCCGGCCCAGCGGGCCGAGCGCGGTGCTCTGCGGACCGCTTCTGAACCGGTCCAGGTGCCGCCGCCGCGTCGCGCTCCGGCTGAGCTGCGGGCTCGTGGTGCTGGTGGCGGTCGGCAGCGGCGTCCTGGCGCTCGCGCTCTCCGCCTGGAGCGAACGCTGGAACGGGGGGCGCTGGGGCGTCTGGAGGTCGGGCCGCTCGGCCTGGACGCGACGCGCCGGCTGCTGTCCGAGCGCCTCGGCCTCAGCCTGCCGCGTCCGCTGCTGCGGCGGGTCGTCGACTCGACGCTCGGGAACCCGCTGTTCGCCCTGGAGCTGGGACGCGCGCTGGCCGGAGGCGCGTTGCCGCAGATCGGCGACGACATCCCGCTCCCCGGCGCGGTCGAGGAGATGCTCGGCACGCGCGTCGGGCAGCTGGAGGACGCGGTGCGCGAGCTGCTGCTCGCAGTGGCGCTGAGCGGCGACCTGCACACGGGCGAGCTGGCGGCACTCGGAGGCCGGGCCGCGCTCGACGATGCGTTCGATGCCGGGGTGCTCCTGGCGGACGGCGATCGTGTCCGCGCGTCGCACCCGCTGCTGGCCGCGGCGGCGAAGAAGCGCGCACCGCGCGCGGGAGCGGCGCGCGCTGCACCTCGCGCTCGCCGGCGTCGTCGCCGACGAGGAGCTCCGCGCGCGTCACGTGGCGCTCGCGACGGACCACCCGGACGCCGCGCTGGCGGACACGGTCGCCGCCGCCGCGGCCGACGCCTCCGCGCGCGGGGCGGTCGCCGATGCGGTGCAGCTGGCCACCCAGGCCCTGCGCCTCACGCCGCCGGAGCTGGAGGAGCGCAGCGAGCGCCTCCTGACGCTCGCCGGGTATCTGGAGACCGCGGGCGAGCGCCGGCGGGTCACCGATCTGCTGACCCCGGAGCTCGACGCGCTCCCGCCCGGCGGCGCGCGGGTCCGGGCGTGGCTGCTCCTCTCCGAGGGCGGCGACATCACCACGTACGCCGACCATGGACGGCACATCGAGCGTGCGCTGGCGGAGACCATGGGCGCTCCCGAGCTGCGCGCGCACGTCCTCGCGACGAAGGCGATCAACACCGCCGCCGAAGGCGTCGAGCGGATCCCCGAGGCGGAGGCGTGGGCGCTGGAGGCGCTGTCGCAGGCGGACCTCGCCGGCCCGGAGGTCGAGCGGCTCGCGCTGCGCGGGCTGGGCTGGGCGCGGGCGCTTCGCGGGCAGCCGATCGACGATGTCTGCGAGCGCTTCGCCGCCGCGTCGGACGCCGTCTCCCACATCACCGACTCCCCGGAGCCGGTGCATGGGCCTGCGGTTCGTCTGGCGCGGCGAGGTCGACGCGGCGCGCACGACGCTCGAGCGGTTCCTCACGCTCGCCGACGAGCGCGGCGAAGCGCTGTCGTACGCGTGGCTGCGGCTGAACATGTGCGAGCTCGGCCTGCGCGCGGGCGACTGGGACGCTCGTGGAGCGGCTGCTGGACGAGTGGGCGCAGGAGGGCGACGAGCAGCTGCTGATCACGCCGACCTACCAGCGGTGTCGCGCGCTGCTCGCCGCCGGGCGCGGGCTCGCGGACGAGGCCGAGCGGTGGGCGGTCCCGGCGCTGGCCGACGCGCAGGCGCGCGGGTACCGCTGGCAGGTGCTCGAGGCCCAGCGGGCGCTGGGGATCGCCGCGCTGCTCGCGCACGATCCCGCGACGGCGGCGGAGCATCTGCGTGCGGTCTGGGCGCTACACGCAGGCGCGAGGGCGTCGACGAGCCGGGGGCGTTCCCCGTGGCACCCGAGCTCGTCGAGGCGCTCGACGCGGCTCGGCCGGCTCGACGAGGCGCGGGCCGTCGCCGAGCGGGTGCGCGAGCTCGCAGCCGAGCAGGAGCATCCGTGGGGCACCAGACGGCGGAGCGCTGCGCCGCGCTGATCCGGCTCGAGGCCGCGACGTACGACGACGAGGCGGGGACGGCGCTGGCGCAGGCGGCCGCCGGCTACGAGCGACTCGGCCTGCGATTCGACGCGGCGCGGTCGCTGCTGAGCCTCGGCCGGGCGCAGCGCCGCCGCAGGAAGTGGGGCGCCGCACGCGACGCACTGGAGGCGGCCGCCGCGGCGTTCGATGCTCTCGGTTCGCCCGGCTGGGCGGACCAGGCGCGGTCGGAGCTGGGCCGCGTCGGGGCGCGCCAGGCGACCTCGGCGCACGGCCGGCGCGGGCCCTCGCAGGCCGGCTGGAGCTCGTACGTCGCACCGCGAGCCTCGACCTCACCTCGGACGGCACGCTCGCCGTGTACGGCTACTCGGGCTACACCGGCATCGTCCCGAACGCGACCTTCTCCTCGGGCCACGACGCGATCCTCAGCGACACGACGACCAACCTCACGCCGATCGGCCCGGGCCGCAAGCGCGTCTTCCTGGCCGGCGTCTGCTGTTCGTGGCCGCGTCGCTCGCGTGCAGCGCGGCGCCGAGCTGGGAGACGCTCGTCGCCGCGCGGGTCCTGCAGGGCGTCGGGCGCGGCGGTGATCGTGCCGGTGTCGCTGGCGCTGATCCTCCCGGAGTACCCGGTCGCCGCGCGGGCCGCCGGCGTCGGGACGTGGGGGCGTCAGCCGCGCTGGCGGCGGCGCTGGGGCCGCCGCTCGGGGGGCTGCTCGTCGAGGCCGCCGACGGCGCTGGGTCTTTCTGGTGAACGTCCCGCTGGGCGCGGTCATCTACGTCGATGGGACGGCGCTCGATGCTCGAGAGCGTGGACGAGACGTCGACCGGCCTCCCCGACCTCGGCGGCTCCGCGCTGACGATCGCCGGGCTCGGCCTGCTCGCGCTCGCGATCGTCGAGGGCGACGGCTGGGGCTGGACCAGCGCGCGGGTGCTCGCCGCCGCCGGCGGCGCCGTGGTTCTGCTCGGGCTGACCGCACGTCGCTGCCTGACGCACGCCCGCCCGATCATCGATCCGGCGCTCATGCGCATCGCGAGCTTTCGCCGCGCGAACGTCGGGATTCTGCTGCTGGCGATGGGGTTCTTCTCGACGATCCTCGGGAACATCCTGTTCCTGACGTCGGTGTGGCAGTACAGCGTGCTGACGGCCGGGCTCGCCGTCGTCCCCGGCGCGATCGCCACCGCGATCGTCTCCGTCCCCGCCGGCCGGATGGCCGACCGCCACGGCCACCGGGCCGTGATCGTGCCGGGCTGCCTGCTCTACGTCGCCGGGATCATGATCGTCCGCAGCGCGGGCGCGGAGCCGGACTTCCTCACGCTCTGGCTTCCGGCGATGCTGCTCAACGGGGCCGGCCTGGGCATGGCGTTCCCGACGCTCGGCGCCGCCGCGCTGAGTGAGATCCCGCCGGCGCGCTTCGCGTCCGCGAGCGCGGTCTCGTCGGCCTTCCGGCAGTTCGGAGGGGTGCTCGGGACGGCGGCGCTGTTCGCCGCGATCGGCACGCCGGCGACCGTCGCCGCCGGGCTCGAGGCCGCCGACCGCGCCTACCTCGTGAGCGCGGTCTGGGCCCTCGGGGCGGGCGCGGCGGCGCTGACCCTCCGGCCCGCCGGCCGGATGGTCGCGCCGAGCCTCGCCGGCTGCGCACCTGAGCCGTCCGCTGCGGCGCGCGGCTGACCACTCGCTCGAGGGGCGAGCTACCGGACGATGCGGAAGGTGAGCCGGACCGGGCGCGAGCGGTTGCCGGCGGCGTCCGTGGCGACGAGCGTGATGCGATGCGTGCCGCGGGGCAGCGAGCGGCGGTTGATGCGCCCGCTGAGGGCGACCGCGCCGGCGCCGGAGCGGATGCTGCGCGTGAGCGTGCCCTCGAGCCGGTAGGCCGTGCAGGCGCGGGTCTTCGGACGCCGCTTGACCGGCCTGCACACGCGCTGCCCCTTGGCGGTGGTGCGCCGGCCCGCGCCCGGGCGCTCGAGGCGCAGGGTCAGCTTCGCGGCCTCGGACGAGGTGAACCGCAGCGACGGTGCCGCGGCCGACGGCGGCGACGAGCGGCGTCCGCCGGGGTCCGACCCGGAAGCGCTTGCGGGTCAGCCGCGCCTTGCTGAGGACGGGTGCCACGACGTCGCGAACTGCCGCCGGGCCACCACCACCACCGCCGTCCGCCGGCGGGTCCGGGCGACCGCAGTTGCGCTCGAATGCGCGGACGTAGCGCCTGCTCGCTCTCGACCGCGAGGGCCGACGAGGGCTGCGCCCGCGTCGAACGCCACGCAGGCGCCGCCGTTCGTGACGGTGTGCGGGCGGTCGAGCTGGGACCCGGGGTTGCCGCGGGAGACGAGCGCCGTCCGGTTCCCGGCGAGATCGCGGCGGTAGACCTCGTAGGAGCCCGGCTCGACGCCCGGGGCGAGGTTCGTGCTGTTGGTGCCGAACACGACGAAGCCGCCGTCCGGGCTGATCTCGACCTCGCCCGAAGCGGCGTCGGCGGGTGCCCCGCCCGCGCCGTCCGCGCGGCTGGCGAGCGTCAGCGTCCCCGCGGTGAGGTCGCGGACGAAGACGCGCCCGAGCAGCGGCGCGAGTCCCAGGAGGTTCGTGGACCGCGCCGCGAACGCCACCCGCGTCCCGGACGCGTCGATCTGACCGGAGCCGGTGTCCCCGTCGCTCTTCGGTCCCGCCGGCGCTGCGCTCATCAGCGTCGTCGTGCCGGCGTCCAGATCGCGCAGGTGCAGGTCGCGGACCGTGTCGGTGTCGCCGTCGCCGAGGTTCGTCGCCACGCTCGTGAACAGCACCCGCGACCCGCTTGCGCTGATCGCAGGGCTCCGCGAGTCGCCGTTGCCCTTCGCGCCCGCGGCGCCCGTCGCGCGCGACACGAGCAGCGTGCGGCCGGTGTCGAGGTCGCGCAGGTGCACGTCCCTCGTCGCGTCGGCGTCGCCGTCGCCGAGGTCGGTCGCGGTGGACGTGAAGGCCACCCGCGAGCCGTCGCCGTCGAGCGCGGGCTCATTCGAGAAGCCGCCGGCGGCCGCGCCCTCGCCGTCGGCCCGGCTGGCCAGGAACGTCCGGCCCGTCGCCAGGTCGCGCACGTGGACGAGCGCGCCGGAGCCCGTGAAGCTCGTGAACGCCACCCGCCGGCCGTCGGCGCTGATCTCGGCGTCCGTGACGCGGTCGGTGAAGACGGCCCCCGACGGCCCGTCCGCGCGGCTCGCGATCGTCACAGCGTCGGTGACGAGGTCGCGGACGACGACGGCGTTCGGGGCGTCGTCGGGGAGTCCGAACGCCGCCGACTCGGTGACGAACACGGCGAAGCGGCCGTCCGCGCTGAGACGGAGGTCGAAGCTGCTGCCCCCCTCGTTGCGGAACGGGGCCGGCGCCGCCGGGGCGCGAGACGGAGAACGTGCGCCGGGGCGAGGCGGCGACGTCGCGCACGACGATCGACGTCTGGCGCGGGTCGACGTCGGTCGTGATCGGGGAGCCGACCCGCAGCACGACCTTCGTTCCATCGCCGCTGACCGCCGCGCCGTCGGCGTCGCCCGAGGGCGCGCCGTCGTTCCCGTCGGCGCGGCTGACGAGCACGGGAGACTGCGTTGCCGCTCCTGAGGTAGACGTCGGGATCCGCGACGACGGCGTCGGCCGGGTCGAAGGCGGTGGTCGTCGACACCCACCCGACGACCTCGCCGGTGTCGTCGATCGTCGGCCGCTGCGCCGGGCCGCCCTTCGTGCCGCCCACGCTGATGTTCACGAGCTGGGTCGCGTTCGAACCGAGCGAGCGCCGGTAGATGTCCGGCTGGGTGTCGGAGTCGTTGGCGTTGTCGAACTGGTCGGCGGTCGACTCGAACGCGACGAACGCCCCGTTGCCCGAGATGACGGGCAGCGTCGAGACGCCGTCGGCGTCCACGATCCCCGTGGCGCCGTCCTTCCGGCTGGCCAGCACGGTCGTGTCGGCGGCCTCGTCGTGGACGAACACGTCGGACCTGCCGTTCGTGTCGGCCGGGTCGTAGAAGCCGCTGCCGGGGTCCGCCGCGAAGGCGATGCGGTTGCCGTCGTCGCTGATCGAGGGATGGTTCCCTCCGCCGGCCGCGCCGCCCGGACCGGTCTTGCGGCTCACGAGGATCGTCGCGTTCCCGCCGTCGATCTCGCGCCGGAAGATGTTCGGGCCCGCGCTGGAGGACGCGAGATTCCCCTGCGACTCGAACGCCACGTACTGGCCCGTCTGGCTCAGCACTCCCCGGTCCGACGGGTCGTTGGCGACGGTGCCGAGCCCGGTTCTGCGGCTGATGAGGATCGTCCTCGAGGCGGCGAGATCCCGGACGTAGACGTCGCTGTCGGTGTTCGTGTCGGCCGGATCGAGCGGCCCGTCGCAGGTGAAGGCGACGCGGTTGCCGTCATCGCTGATCGAGGCGTCGAAGCACCTGTCGTGTGAGGGCTCGCCGGCGGAGCCGTTCCCGCGGCTGGCGAACGTGACGGAGCCGGTCTGCCGGTCCTTGACGTACACGTTGGAGACCGTGTCGTCGTCCTCCGTGGACAGGCCATCCGAGCTGGCGGTGAACGCGACGAAGCGCCCGTCCTGGCTGGCCGCCGACGGCGTGGTCGCCGGGACGCCGCCGACCGGCTCGGGGAACGGCGCCAGCAGCGACGACTGACCGGTGAGCACGAACAGACCACCGGCGTCCAGGGTTGCCGCTGAAGCCGGCGCCGCGAGTGTGGCCGCCGCGACGAACGCGGCCGCCACGAACGCCGGCGAGGCTCTCCTGACCCTCATGGAGCCACGCTACACGAGTCGGACGCGCGCGGACATCTTTCGCACCCCGTGCCATCGGCTGTGGGACGATCGCGACACCATGCTCTCTCGCAGCAGGTCCTCCATCGTCTGGTGCTGCGTCGCGGCAGTCTCGGCGCTCCTGGTCTCCGCAGCCGACGGCAGCGCGGCGACCCCCACCACGACGCGTGTGAGCATCAGCTCCACCGGTGCCGAATCGTCGTACCCGAACGGCTCGAACGGGGCCAGCATCAGTGCCAACGGTCGTTTCGTCGTCTTCCGCTCGAGCGCCGACTTCGACGCGGCCGACACGAACGACCAGTGGGACATCTATCTGCGTGACCGCAAGGTCGGGCAGACCACGCGCATCAGCGTCAGCAATGCAGGGGTCCAGAACAACAGCGACCTGATCGACAACCCGCTGATCTCCGCCGACGGCCGGTACATCGTGTTCCGGTCCGCCGCCACGACGCTGGATGCCGGCGCGACGAACGGCGCCTACCGGCTCTACCGCTACGACCGCGTCACCGACGATCTGCAGCTGATCCCGCTGCCGGCGGCCGCCACGGGCGTGAACAGCGCCAACGCGGAACGAGCCCACGCGATCAGCGCAGACGGAAGCAGGATCGCGTTCCGCGCCACGTTGTCGCCATTCAGCCAGATCTTCCTCTGGGAGGCAGGGACCGGGCAGATCACCCGCGTGAGCCAGACGGCCGCCGGCGTCGCGTCGGACAACACCAACTTCGACCCCTCGATCTCGGGCGACGGCAAGTTCGTCGCGTTCACCTCGCAGGCCGCCAACCTCGTGACGCCGGACATCACCCCCGGCCTCCGCGACATCTTCGTCAAGAATCTCAGCACCGGAGCCGTCGAGCGCATCAGCGACGTCAACGGTGGCGGTGCCGCCAACAGCCACGCATCCACCCCTGCGCTCAACTACGACGGCTGCATCGCCGCGTTCTTCTCCAGCGCGACCAACCTCGTGCTGAACGACACGTCGGCCCCGCAACCCAAGGTCTTCGCGAAGGATCGCTGTGGGTCGGGCAACACCGAGATCATCTCCGTCACCGGGGCCAACTCGGAGATCAAGTTGCAGTCGAGCGTCCCGATCACGATCTCCGACGACGGCTGCCGCGTGTCGTTCCTGCAGACCACATCTCCGAGCGGTGGCGTGAACATGCGCGACCGCTGCACCGGCCTGACCCAGCGGATCGACTCGTCGTCGGCCGGCACCCCGGCGAACGGTGGCGCCATCGACGCGTTCATCAGCGGTGGCAGCGGGCGCTTCGTCACCCTGTCCACCACCTCGGACGAGCTGGCTCCAGGTGACACGAACGGCGCGTACGACGTGTTCGTGCGCGACCTCGGCACGAACGCGGCCCCGGTCGCCGCGCTCTCGACGACCATCGCCGGCAATCGCGTCACCGCTGACGCCTCGGCCTCCGACGACCCTGACGGCTACCAGCTGACGGGCACGGTCAACTGGGGGGACGGCACACCGCCGCAGCCCGGGCTGATCAGCGTGCACGACTACGCGCAGTCCGGCACCTACGGCGTGACGGTCACCGTGACCGACGCCGACGGCACGTCCACCCAGGCGTTCAAGGCCGTGACGGTCGGCGCCGCACCGGCCGGTCCGGCCGGTCAGCCTCCCGGCGGTGGCGGTGGCGGCGGTGGTGGTGAAACGCCGGGCCAGCTGATCCTCGACCGCGTGTCCCTCGGCAAGACGCGGTTCGTGGCCGGCAAGCGCGTCAGCTCCAAGGTCGGCACGGCACTCACGCTGCGACTCAACGCCGCGGCGACGGTGACGCTGAGGTTCGAGCGCTCCTCCTCGGGCCGCAGGGTCAGGGGCGCGTGCAGGGTCGGTGCGAAGAAGGGCACGCGGTGCACCAGGTACACGAGGGTCGGCACGATCACCCGATCGTTCGCCCCGGGGACGGGCTCGGTCGCGATCAGCGGCACGCTCGGCAGGAAGAAGCTCGCAGTCGGTGCCTACCGCCTGTCGGTCACCGCGCGCGGGGGCGACGGCAAGAGCACCGCCGCCAAGGTGCTGTCGTTCCGCGTCACTGCTCCGAAGGAAGAGGAGCTAGCCATGCGCCGAGTCACCGCCGCCGTCGCAATCCTTGCCGGGCTGGCGCTGCCAGGTGCCGCACGGGCCGCCGACCAGTCGGTCGGATTCTCCGAGCTCGGGCTGCCCGAGTACACCATCATCCAGGACCAGTTCGCCGTCGCTCCCTACCTCGTCCGGTTCGGCAACGCCACGCGGTTCGGCTTTCCGGCCCCGGCCCCGCTGCTGAACTGCGGCAGCCCCTACCTGCAGAACAATGCGCTCAACGGAACAGCGCTGCAGATCTCATGCGCCTCGGGCTCCAACGAGTTTCCCGACCGGCGCTTCGCGACCGCGATGGAGTTCCAGAACGAGCAGCGGCGCGTGCGCTTCAAGCTCAAGAACAACACGCCGCGGACGCAGACGGCGGTCACGAAGTTCTACGCGATCGGCAGCTCGACGCCACTCACGACACTCACCACCGTCGTGGTCTCCGGCGCCACGGTCAACATCGACTACGACCGCGGGAGCAACGAGATCATCGGCGCCGTGGTCCAGGGCTTCGAAGCGATGGACTGGTACGACAGCGGCGGCGTCTTCATCGACGATCTCGTGATGTCGCGTGACGCACAGGCGCTCGCGCCGAAGTTCACCCTCGCGCTGCAGCAGCCGGCGGCCGACGTCGTCGAGGGCTCGAGTGTCGACGTGCCCGTCAGCGTCCGCCGCTACAACGGTTCCAGCGGCGCGGTCACCCTCAGCGTCGCGAGCCTGCCGGCCGGCATCGCCTCGACCCAGTTCATCCCGGACGCCGCCGTCACGGGATCCAACCCGGCGACCCTGCGCATCACCGCGGACAGCCCGTTTGCGGCGACGCGGCAGCTCTCCGTCAGCGCGGCGTCGGGCGGCGGGGCCGCCGGCACCGGCGTCAACGTCACCAACCTGCAGCAGAGCGTCACCGGCATTCCGGCCTTGTACTTCGCGACGGGCGGGCGTTCCCCGATCCGCCTCGTTCCGGGTTGCGGGCCGCAGAAGATCGCGGACAGCTTCAACGTGCGCGGCGGCTTCGGCGGTTACACGAGCTACAACTTCGGCGGCACCACCGCCACCAGCGGGCTCAAGTCGATGACGACCGGCTCGCCCGTGTACCCGAGCGGTGCCGGGACCTACCCGATCGAGTACAACCTCGACCCCGGCAACACGGACGGGTCGGGCACGTTCAAGGTCGTCATGGACCCGTACGGCGCAACCGAGGCCGAGCTTTCCCTGAACTGGCTCACCGACCGGCTGGTCATCGACAGCGTGCCGACGCCCAGTCCGCCGCTGCCGCTGCGCGACGGCGGGAGCACGGCACGGGTGATCGGCAATTTCCCGCTCAACTGCCCCGTGGACTTCGTCGACGGGCTCAACCAGAAGTGGTCGGTGCGCGAAGCGGGCCAGACGGAAGTCAACGGCAGGCTGCTGGACGATCTGATCCTCAACATTCCGGCAACGGCGGTGTCCGGCCCCTGCGGGCGATCAACAGCGCCGGCACCGAGATCGCACGCAGCCAGGACCTCGACGTGCGTGAGTTCCGTCGGCAGTACGGGATGATCGTCTCCAACAGCACCGAGGGTGGCTCGAAGGGCACCTACAGCTGGGACGACTTCGAGCGGACGTTCGGCACCGATGACACCGACGCGTGCTTCATCGTCTGCGTCCACGACCCGATCGCCAGCGACTACTACGACCAGTTCAAGGAGCAGGTCGAGAGCGGCGACGGCCTCTGCTACGGCTGGGCGACGATGGCGGCGCGCTTCCGCGGCTACGGCACCGGCCAGAAGCCGAGCGACTACCAGCGCGGCGCGACACGCGCGTGGGACGTCACCGCGCTGCAGGAGGGGACGCTCGGCAAGCGTGACGTCGTGCGCTGGTTCGTCGCGCAGTTCGACAAGGGCATGCAGGACGACCTGCAGCGCGGCAAGGGTCGCTCATATGTCGACGAGCGAACGCTGCTCAAGGATCTGATCGCCCAGCAGGGCGCCGCGATGCTCAGCATCCGGCAGGGCGACAAGGGCCATGCCATCACCGCATACGGCGTCCGCGACGCAGGTGACGGCGGGATGCTGATCAGCGTCTACGACCCGAACATTCCGTATCAGCGGTTTGAGGAGACGGACAAGGCCACGCGTATCGCGGCACTCGGAAACAGCACCGTCACGGTCAATCCGAACGGCAGCTGGTCCTATGCCGGCCTCGGCTGGAAGGGCGACAACTCGACGCTCGTCGTCAAGGGGAACATCCCGCCGCTCAACGCCAACCTCCCGAGCACCTTCTCGCTCGCGAGCCTGTTCTCGTCGGCGGGCGGGCCGCCGCCGGCGGAGGTCACCGGCATCGAATCGGGCGGCAGGCCACAGCTCGACAGCGACGGTGAACCGACGGGCGGCAGCGGCGTCGCGCTCTCCCCGGTGCTTTCGGGGCCGCAGAGCGACTCGCCGCAGTACCAGCTCAAGAAGGGCCGTGAGTACGAGCTGACGATCAAGGGGACCGCCAAGGGCAGGTACGACTCGAGCCTGCTGACCGGCTCCTCGACCGCGAGCGTGCGGTCGATCGAAACCGCCAAGGGCCAGATCGACCGCGTGACGGTGCGGCCGGGTGAATCCTCGCTGCAGTTCGCGACCGGAGCCTCGCGCGCCGGCGTCGTCTACGACCTCAAGCAGCAGCGCGGCAAGGTCACGCGCACCGCGGCGATCACGACCACCGCGCGCGAGGGCGGCTCCGACGAGGCCGAGCTCAACGGTGGAACGCTGCGGATCGCGCACGACGGCGCCCCGACCAGGGTCGCGATCACGCTGGGTTCGGTCGGGGCAGGCCTGCCGGCGAACGGTGAGACAGCGCCGATGACGATCGGCCGTGACCAGCGCCTCGACATCACGCCGCGCTCGTGGTCGTCCCTGACCAGTGGCGTGCGCTACACGCTGCGGGCACAGAACGGGCGTGTCATCCGCCGCGGGAACGTCAGCATGCGCGGCTCGAGCAAGGTCGCGCTCGGCAAGGTCAGCGCCAAGCGCTCGGGCAGGAAGCTGACCGTCACCGGCTCGGTCGCCAAGCGTGGCAGCGCACCGATGCTCGCCGCCGTCGCGACCGTCACGAAGGGCGGCAAGGTCGTGCGCCGCAAGACCGCAAAGCTGAGTGGTGCGAAGGTCAAGAAGGGCAGGTTCTCGCTGCCGATCACGATCGGCTCGGTGCCGAAGGGCTCGAAGGTGACCGCCGAGGTCGTGCTCGCAGACCCGACCGGCGGCGGCGCGAGCGTCAGGAAGGCGGTCCGCGTCCGGTAGCCGTCAGCGGCCCGCCCGCACGGTGACCGTGCGGGCGGCCTTCGAGCTCGACGGCAGCGGCGCGGTCACGGTGGCGGTCGCCTCCAGCCGGATGGCGAGCGAGCGGCGCCGTGCGGCGATCGCGCGGCGGAACTTCTTCGTGAACGTGATCTTCACCGTGCGCTTGCCCGCGGCGGTCAGGGTCACCTTGCCGCGGCCGACCGTCGTGCGCTTGACCGCCGCGGCCAGGCGCGGCACGGTCGCGACGATCACGCACGTGCCCGGGCCGGCGAGGGCGCACACCGCGGGCAGTGTGGCGCCGTTCGCGAGTCGCACGAGCGTCGGGACCCGGGTCGCGACGCTCAGGGCGAGGCCCGTGCACCGGCTCGTGCCGGCGCATGGGACGAGGTCGGCGTTCAGCAGCGGCAGGGCGCCGACGCCGGAGCTGTTGTGTCCGGCATCGCTCGGCAGCAGCTCGGGGTGGAACGCGAGCGCGCCGGTCGCACCGGCGCCGCGCGCGAGCGGCACGACGACGTTGCGCGAGAGCACGGTCAGCGCGAGCGAGTCGACCGTCTCGCCGAACGCGGGATTGAGGTCGTTGCGCATCGGCAGCGCCAGCGGCACCTGCGTGGTCGCGTTCGCCGGCGGCACGAACGTGGCCGACGAGGCGGCGAGGGTGCAGCACTGCGCGCCGGCCGCCGAGCGCGTCGAGCGCAGCACGTCGATCCGCATCGGCCCGGTCGAGGCGGTCGGCACGCGGACGCGGGCGGCGACGGCGAATGAGCCGCCCGACGGCGCGCTGATCGCGGCGGCGCCGGTCGCGAGGTAGGTGCAGCCGTTGATCGGCCGCGGCGGGCCCGGTGATGCCCCAGGTCCACTCGGCCGGGAGCAGCGAGCCGCCGACCTCGACCTGCGCGCACGTGTAGGCGCCGAACGCGGCCTGGTTCTCGAGGTCGGTCCCGATCGCATGCGCCGAGCCGGCGGTGAGGGCCGGCAGGAGCAGGGCGATCACTGCGATCCGCCGCATGGCGCCCACGGTCAGCCGCGGCGCTTCGGAGCACACGTGCGGTAGGTGCGGCTCCCGCGTATCGTGCGCCCGTCGGCGAGCTTGATCGTGATCGACACGTTCACCTTCCCCTTCGGCAGGCCGCGCAGGTCGATCGGCGCCGTGAGCCGCGCGCCCTTGCGCGTGGCAGCGGTCTTTCCGTTCAGCTTCACGGTCGCGCCGGCGAGCTTCGCGCCCTTCGGCTGGCGCAGCCGGATGCGGAAGCTGCGCCGCGACACGCAGCGCTTGGCCGACGGCAACGTCGTGACCGAGGCGAATTTCACCGCAGCCGGTTTCGCGGTCGGTGGCGCGGTCGGCGCAGGCGGGCCGGGCGCTGGGGTCCCGCCGGCGGGCGCCGGGGCGGGCGGGTCGGGCGGCGGACGTTCACGGCTGAACACGGCCACGGCGCCGTCGGTCTGCCCGGTCGCGTAGACGTTCCCGCCGTCCGGTGATGTCGTGACCGCGCGCGACCCGCCGAGCCCGTTGACCTGTGCGCCGCAGCCGAACGGCATACCCGGCAGATCACGGAAGCAGCCCGCCGGGGCGAGGAGGCCGGTCGTCCGGGTGCGATCGAACGAGGCGAGCGCCGAGCCGTAGTACGAGGAGGAGTAGAGGCTCGCGCCGTCGGGGGCGACGACCACACCCTCCGTCCCTGCCAGGCCCGAGGCCGTCGGACAGGCGATCGCGGCACCGGCATTGGTGTCCTTGAAGCACCCGATCGCGATGAGCATCGCGGTTGCGGGGTCGCGGGAGAACGCGTAGACCGCCGAGCGGTTCACCGAGCCCGCGTAGACGAAGCCGTTGTCCGGCGAGACGGCGACGCCGACGATCAGCGCGGGCGCGAGGTCCGGCACGGTCTGCGCGTAGCCGAGCGCACCGTCGGCCGGGTTGCGCAGGAATGCCACGACGCCGCTGTTGGCGGCGCCCGCGTACACCCCGCGCCCGTCCGGGGCGGAGGTCACCTCACGCGGATACAGAAACGATCCGCTCGTCTGTGACGCGCAGCCGACGGCGCCGTTCGAGATGCACGCGGTGTACGTGAGCGCGCCCGTGCCGGCGTCGCGCGCGAAGCTGCTGATCGCGCTGTCCCCCTGTGCGACCGCATAGACGTTCTTGCCGTCGGGGGAGACCGTCACGCCCTCGGATCCCTGCAGCGCCGGGGCGCTGTTCGCGCCGCAGTCGGCCGACCCGGGCGACGTGTCGGACCAGCAGCCGCCGGCGCTGAGCGCCCCGGTGCCGGCGTCGCGCCCCAGCGTGACGACCGCGTTGTCGCCCCGCCACTGCCCACGTAGACGTTCTTCCCGTCGGGGGAGATCGCCACGTACTGCGGCGCCGCGAGGCCCTGGGCCTGTTCGCCGCACGTCGCAGAGGCTCCGACGTCCTTGATGCATCCGAGATACGTGAGGGTCCCGTCCGCGGCGCGCGTGTACTCCGCGATCGCCGCGGCGTTCGCGGCCGCCACGTAGACGTTCCTGCCGTCCGGCGAGACGACGACCCCGCGCGCGCCCGCCATCCCCGGATCCCCGAGCTTGGTCTGCTGGTGGGTCAGCGCGCCGGGCGCGGCGCTCGCCGCGCCACCGGTGACCGTGATCGCCAGCGCCATGATCGTCGCGCACGCGCACGCGCGGACGGCGTTCCCCCTCATGGGCGGATAGTGCCGACCTCGGTCGCGCAGGTCAATGACTCAAGCGCCCACACGCCGTGCCGCGCCTGATTGACCTGGCTGTGCGGCGTGCGTACCGTGGGGTCATGCGGACAGGCGGCGATCCGCGGGTCGTGAGGGGCGGGATCACGAGAATGCGACGGACGCTCGTTCACCTGGCGGTCGCGGCGGCGGCCCTCACCCTGACGACCGCGCCGGCGCTCGGCGAGCGTGCGGGCTCGGGCCTGCGCAGTTTCCAGGCGGGCCTGATCGATACGGGTGACACGCACGCATGCGCCGTGCTCGATGACGCCAGCGTTCGCTGCTGGGGCCAGAACTCGAGCGGCGACCTCGGCTACGGCAACACCGATCACGTCGGCGACGACGAGAGCCCGGCATTCGCGGGGCCGGTGGATGTCGGCAGCGGGCGTACCGCGAAGTCGATCGTCGCCGGCAGCAGCCATACGTGCGCCGTCCTCGACGACGGCAGCGTCCGGTGCTGGGGCAACAGCTCGAACGGTGTGCTCGGGTACGGCAACCTCAACACGATCGGCGACAACGAGACGCCGGGCAGCGTGACTCCCGTCAACCTCGGCCCCGGCCGGACAGCCGTCGCGATGAGCGCCGGCTTCGCGTCGACGTGCGCGATCCTCGACACCGGCAGCGTCCGCTGCTGGGGGTTCGGCGCCCACCTGGGCAACGGCAACACGACCACGATCGGCGACAACGAGCCAGCGGCCGCGTCGGGTCCGATCGACCTGGGCGCGGGGCGCACCGCGACCGCCATCACGACCGGCGCGAGCCACTCCTGCGCGATCCTCGACGACGGGGCCGTCCGCTGCTGGGGCGAGGGCGATTTCGGTGTGCTCGGCTACGGCAACGCGGTGGACATCGGCGACACCGAGACGCCCGGCAGCGTTGGTCCGCTGGACCTCGGCGCGGGTCGCAGGGCCGTCGCGATCAGCGCCGGGAACTTCCACACCTGCGCGATCCTGGACGACGGCACCGTCCGCTGCTGGGGGCACGGCGGCAACGGGAAGCTCGGCTACGGCAACACGGCCAACATCGGCGACAACGAGGCGCCCGGCAGCGTCGGCCCGGTGGACATCGGCGCCGGGCGGACCGCGACGGCGATCGCCGCCGGCAACGTGCAGACCTGCGCGCTGCTCGACAACGGCAGTGTCCGCTGCTGGGGGGACGGCAGCGCAGCACTGGGCAACCAGAACCTGAACGACGTCGGTGACACCGAGACACCGGGTTCCGTCGCTCCTGTCGACATCGGTGCCGGGCGCGCGGCGGTGGCGATCACCACCGGCGGCGTGCACACGTGCGCGGTGCTCGACAACGGGACGGCGCGCTGTTGGGGCGCGGGCACAAACGGCATCCTCGGCAACGGCAATCCGGGCAGCGTCGGCGATGACGAGCCGCCCTCCGCGCTCGGTCCGATCGAGCTCGGGCGTCCGGTCATCGGCCGGATCGTGGACGTGTCGCTCAGCGCCGCCGCAGCCGTCGCGACGATCCCCATCGGGGGCGAGACGACCGTCACCCTGACCGTCGCCAACGCTGGCCTCGACACCGCCGAGCCGACGATCGCCATCGGGCTCGCGGGCGGCGCGTCACTGCTCCGCGGAGCCGCGTCGACCGGTGGATTCGACGCCGGCACGGGAACGTGGTCGCCCGGGCCGATCGCCGGCGGGGGGAGCGCACAGCTCGTGCTCACGGTCCGCGCCACCGAGGCAGGACCCGCGACGGTCGCCGCCGAGACCCTGCGCTCGGACGGATTCGATCCCGACAGCCGCCCCGGCAACCTGGTGGCTGCCGAGGACGACCACGCCACGGCGTCGTTCATGGTGACGCCGGCCGCGATCGCGCCGGCCGCGAAGGAGAAGCCGGACAGGCTCACACTGAAGCTCGGGAAGAGCCGTGACGCGAAGGCACCGCACACGTTCAGGGTGTCCGGCCGGCTCGTGCTCGCCAACCTCAAAGGCTCCCTGACGGCAGCCTGTCGCGGGAACGTCAAGCTGACCGCCAAGGCGGGCAGGCGCACGCTGGCAGCGCGCACGGTCGCGCTCAAGCTGAAGGACGGAGCCTGCGAGTTCGCCGGGACGCTCACGATCAGCGCCAAGGCGCGAAGGAGGGCGACGACCGCGTCGATCGCCGCCTCCTTCGTCGGGAACGCCGACCTCCTCGCGGTTGCGGCGAAGGCGTCGAGGGCGCGGCTGACCTAGGGCCGGCGCCACAGCGACTGGAGACGTCAGCGCCGTGTGCCGACGGCCAGCAGGTACTCCTTCTCGAACCGCGCCGGCGACGAGGTCCCGTGGCTCCACTCGTCGCAGAACGCGTCGAGCGCGGCGTCGAACTCGGCTTCCACGCCGTTGCGCACGGCGTTCGCGCGCACCGCCATCGTCGGCCCGTAGTAGGCCTTGAAGTGCTCGCCGTAGTCGCGCGGGCGATCGAACGCCGTGATCTCCAGCTTGTCGCGCGTGACCGTGTGGAAATCGACGCGGTCGCCGAACAGCTCGCGCAGGTGCGCCTCGCTGCCCCACAGCGGCGGCGAGGAGGCGCCGGGCGGCAGCGGCGGCGCGAACGGCTTCATCGTGCGCGAACAGCGCGCCGAGCATGCCCTCCGGCGTCCAGCTCAGGAGCCCGATCGTGCCGCCCGGGCGGCAGGTGCGCACGAGCTCGTCCGCCGCCGCCTGGTGATGCGGCGCGAACATCACGCCGATCGACGACATGACGACGTCGAAGGACTCGTCCGCGAACGGCAGGTTCTCGGCGTCGGCCTCGACCCAGTCGAGCTCGAGCCCCTGTGCCTCGGGCCGGGCGGCGCCCGCCTCCAGCAGCGCCGGGGTGAGGTCGCTCGCGGTGACCGTCGCACCGCGCTGCGCCGCCGGGATCGCCGCGTTGCCGGTGCCTGAGGCGACGTCGAGGACCCTCGTCCCCGGGCCGATCCCGCACGCATCCACGAGCGGCGGGCCGAGCGGCAGCAGGAACGTCTCGACCATCAGCGGGTAGTCGCCCGACGTCCACATCGTGCGGTGGCGGGCCTTCAGTTCGGCGTCGGCGGTGGTCAGGGTCATGGTCATCTCCTTCGGTGGCGGGTGTCGGAGCAGCATCCACCGGCGCGCCACGGCGCGCATCGGGCGACCTCCCTATCTACGCCCTACTCGACCGGTGCGGTGCGCTGGATCCGCGTGGCGTAGGCGGCGGCCTCCGCACGGTTGCGCACTCCGAGCTTCCCGAGGATCGCGCTGACGTGATGTCCGGCGGTCTTCTCGGAGATGAACAGCACCTGGGCGATCTGCGCGTTGGACATCCCCTGCGGGAGCAGCTCGAGCACCTCGCGCTCGCGGGCCGTGAGCTCGCCTGACCCGCGTGAGCGGACCGATGTTCCCGTGCCCAGTTCGCGCATGAGCGCCGCCGCCATGTCCATCGCGCGGGCCGCGCCGAGTTCGCGGAACGCCTCGAGCGCCGCGCGCGTCTCCTCGCGCGCGAGCTCCGGCTCGGCGTCGGAGACGGCGCGGGCGAGCTCGAGTCGCGCCTCGCCGGCTTCGAGGGGCATGCCGAGCGCACCGAACCCGGCCAGTGCGCGGCGGGCCGCCTCGGCGGCGCGCTCGCCGTCACCTCGTGCCAGGGCGATGCGGGCGGCGGCGAGGTCGGCGCGCGCGGCACCGAGCCCGATGCCCGACTCGGTGACCAGGCGATCGAGCCGCGCGGCGGCGTCCTCGGCCTCCGCGATCTGCCCGCAGGCAAGGCGCGCATCGACGAGCGGCGCGAGCAGCTGCATCGTTCGCACGAGGTCGTCGGCGGCGCCGACGAGCCCACGCTCCAGCAGCGCGGCAGCGACCTGCGGCTGGCCCTGGACGATCCGCAGGTGCGCCAGCGCACGCAGCGAGCCCGGATGTTCCTCGCGCCCGGAGAGCAGCTGCTCGGCCTCCGGCATGCGGCCCTGGAGCACACGCAGCTCGGCCAGCGCGGCGACGGTCGGCGCGCCCATGGTCGGCACGTAGCGGTCGTGCATCGCCAGCGCATCCTGCAGGGCGTCCTCGGCGTCCGACCAGCGGCCGGTGGCGAGGAGGACGTCGGCGTGGATCGTGCGGCAGGCCCCGAGCAGCGGTGTCGTTCCGTGTTCGCGCGCGAACGTGTCGACGAGCTCACACCACTCCGTCGCGCGTTCCCAGTCGCCGGCCGCGGTCGACGCCATGATCAGGTTGCAGTACGCCTCGGCGAGCGTGTGGACGTTCCGGATCCGCCCGGCGCTCGCCGCCGCGAGCGCCTCCTCGAGCAATTGCATGCCGTGCTGCCGGCGTCCGGCATCGACCTCCGATCGCCCGAGCAGGCTGAGTGCGAAGACCTCGAGGTCGGCGTCACCATGCTCGCCCCCGATCGCCATGGCCCGCGTCGCGTGCGCGACGCGTTCCTCCACGGTTTCGGCGTGGCGCGCGCGCTCGACGGCGACCCACCCCTGCCCCGAACAGTCGCCGCTCCCCTCGACCGCGCGCTCGGCCCGCGCCAGCCAGCCGCGCGCGGCCGACGACCGGCCGGCGATGAGGTGCTGGTGGGATACCCAGACGGCGATCCGGGCGGCATCGTCACAGCGCTTCGCCTGCGCGTAGCCCTCGAACGCCCGCTCGCGCAGTGCAACGCCCTCCTTGACGTCGCCCAGGAACCAGACCGCCAGGCCGAGACCCTCGAGCGCGTCCGGGGTCTCCTCGTCGTCGAGTGACGCTGCGAACGCCGCACGCGCGGCGTCCCACTGCGCGTCATCGAGCGCGCGCCACCCCTGCGCGAGCCGGTCGGACCCGTGGGCTCCGTCCATGCGACGAGTATCCCATGCCCCCGGCGGGCTCTTCAGAGCTGAGCCATGCGCCGAGCCGCGCGCGTCCTCGAAGTAGGCGATCGTCACCCAGGCGGACTGCCGTCGAGCGCGGGCACGCAGTCCCACACCGTCGCGAACTCACCGTTCACGGGTGAGAGGCATCAGACGCCGGCGATGATCGACGTCGCGCGTCCCGAGTTCTGGTGCGCCCAGCCGACCGCGTGTACGATCGACCGGAGCACGAGGTGTCTTCAAACGCGACGACGCCACTGACAGCTGCCGAGGAGAACCATGAAGGTCCGAATCATCGCCCTCGCGGCCATCGCCCTGTTCGCGACCGCGGCCGTCGCATCCGCCAAGACCAACGTGCTCACCGGCACGGTGACGAAGCAACCGGGAAGCACGGTCAAGGTCGGGGTCAAGCTGTCCAAGCAGGGCGTGGCCAGCACGATCACGACGTTCAACCTGACCAACGTCACGTCGACCTGTTCGAACCGCCGCGGCGACCGGATTCCAGGCAAGACTGTTACCAGCGCGAATCTCGGCACCTTCAAGGTCAAGAAGACGAAGCCGGCAGGCAGCAAGACGGACTTCTACACGGTCTTCAAGAGCGTGCTCGTTGACGGCAACCGGTGGAACGTGGAGGCGACCTTCAGCTCGAAGACGGGCCGCAAGCTCGCCGGCATAGCCAGCTTCAACTACCCGGACCCCGACCCCAACGGCGGCGGAACGTGCGACGGCGGCGGCAAGTTCTCGGTCAAGGTGAAGTAGCGCGTCCAAGAGGTAGGACGGCCATCGCGTGGAGCACCGCGTGTGTGCCCTGGCGTCGCGTGGTCCGCAACGCGTAGGCTCCGAGGTGTGCGTCTCCCCGTCCTCATCCTCGTCGTCGCCGGCGTGCTCGGGCTTCCCGCCGCAGCGTCGGCCGACCTCCCGGCGTTCGCAGGCAGTGTGATCGTGCCGGGCACCTCGGCCGGCGGCGTGAAGCTCGGGATGGCGGCCGACACGGCGATCGCCAGGTGGGGTGGCAGCGACGGACTGTCCCAAGCCGTTCGCGGGGTATGAATGCAGGTGGCGTGCGGCGAGCGGCGGGTCGAGCGCCACGCTCATCTTCAAGAACGGCAAGGTCGCGGCGATCGCTCTGAGGGTCGGGACGACCTCTACCGGCAACCCGGTCTTCACGGGGCCGCTGATGAAGCTGAAGATGCGCAAGAAGGTCGGGTTGCGCTCGACGCTCCGTCAGGTTCTGCGGGCGTACCCGAAGCTCAGGGGGAGCCCGTCGGGCGCAGCGCTCGGCAGCGGCAGCCGCACGACGACGTTCTCGACGTCGGGCGGGCGCGTGACCGAGATCGTCGTCGGCACCGCGCCCTAGCCGGACCGACACAGCCTGGGTACCACGCTGGCACCGCCTCGGCAGGGTGTGCTCTGCGACGGCGCGGCGACCACCGGCCAGCACGAAGCGCCGGCGAGGGCCGTCGGGGAGGCGGCTCCTAGCCCCGCCCGGTGCGCGCGGCTCGGCGAGCGCTCACTCCGCGCCAGTCGCCAGACGAGCCACGTCGATCTCGCCGCAGCGCGCGCACCCGGGCCGCGCGGCGCGCGGCCCGCAGAGCGCGCAGCTGACGGGCTCGAGCGGCGGCGCGCTGGGCCGCGGCCGTTCGGACGGCCCGGGTCGCGGTCACGCCGGAGGTCGGTATGGCCGGGGCGCCGGAAAGCGGGCCTTCGAACGCGCGTCACCGCCGGCCAGGCGCTCGGCGGAGAACGGGGACAAGAGCGCCGGCTGGACCAGGCCGATGGTCCCGGCCTGGGATTCGTCGAGCGTCAGCCCGGAGAGCGATGACGAGAGGAACGTGCCGCTGCGGCTGGCCGCCGAGCTCGTGATGACGGCGAAGCGGTTGCCCGGCGCCGGCGTGAAGCCGCCGGTGAGGACGGCTTCCAGGCGGCCGCCGTAGTTGAAGCGGGTGGCGGTGAGCGCGCCGAACGCGTTGGTCGAGGTTCCGCCGATGCCGAAACGCAGGGTGCCGTCGGGCGTCTGCTCGTAGCGCTGCGCCGTGATGCGTCCGAGCTGGACGTCGACGACGCCGTCGTTGAGCAGGAGCGGGTCGAAGGTGAAGGTGGCCGTCGTCTCCTTGACGAGCAGCCCGCGGTTGATGAAGACCACGGACTCGTCGATGGCCGTCTGAAACGCAGGCGCGTTGCGGAACCGTCCGGAACGGACGCGGACCGTGCCCGTGTTCTCCCAGACCGTCCGGTTGCCCCACGTCTGCACCTCGTTGGCGCCGGTCGCGTCGATGGTCAAGGTGCCGGCGTTCTCGAAGCGCCCCGCGTAGATGGCGAACGAATTGGTCCATTGCATCGTCGCGCCGGCGGGGAGGATCACGAGCGACCCGGGTGAGCCGAGCCGGCCATATGACGCCTGGAAGTGCCCGCCCAGCGTCACGGTCCCGGGCCCCGTGACGATGCCGCCGGCCATCTGACTGTCGTCGAACGGGTACGTCCCGCCGGTCGTCTCCACGTCGCCGCTGATGACCACGCGGTCGAGCTGTGCTCCCTGGGCCAGCACGAACCCCGAGCCGGCCAGGATGACGCCCTCGAAGGTGCCGGTGTTCGTACCCGGGGCCGGGTGGTCGACGTACACGTTCCCGACCGCGACGTCGTTGACCCGGGCGAAGATGCCGTCGTTGTCGAGCCGCCACTCGATGTTGTAGTTGCCGGCTGCCCGTCGTGCGCGTGACCGAGCCCCCGGCCTCGTTGACGAACAGCGGTCGCACGCCGCCCACGAGGGTCGAGTTCAGGTCGCCGGGACCGTAGGTGATGTCGGCACGGTTGGTCCATACAGCGGCGCCGGAGCCGGCCGGCGCGCCCGTCCAGGTCCCCGTTCCCTCGGTCACCAGCGAGCGGCCGTCGCCGACCGAGCCGCCGCTGATCGTGTGCTGCTCGCGGACGGTGGTCGTGCCGGCGCCCGACATCGTCCCGCTCGTCCACGTAAGGGTGTCGACGTCGAGATCGCCGGCGCCGGCCAGGCCCGCGCCCAGGCGAAGGTCCTCGATGACCGACTCCTCGGTCGCGCTGGAGAGCGTGAGCGCCGTCGTGACGCGCACGATGCCGTCGCTGCGCAGGCCGGTGACCGTGGAGGTGGCGTTGGCCGTGGTGTCGGTGCCCGGCCCGATGCAGACCACGTCGGCGGCCCCCGGGACGCCGGACGGCGTCCAGTTGCCCGGCGTGTTCCAGGTGCCCGTGGCCGGACCGGACCACGTCTTCGTGCACGCCGACTGCACGGCGCCGGCAGGCGCGGCGAACGCGAGCGCGGCGAATGCCGTGGCGATGACGAGCAGGCGCATCACAGGTACCCCGCCAGATCGGACCAGGTCCACGTCTCGCAGTCCTTGATGCCGGTCTTGAAGCCGGCCTTCAGGCCGACGCCGGTCTCAACCGTGTAGTCGTTGGTGGTGATGTTCTTCTTGTAGGCAAGCCCGGGGGCCGAGAGCTTGACCGAGTACTGGTCCTGCCCGTTCCCCTTCGGCGGGCACAGGCCCTCCTCGGCTCCCAGCGTGATGCCGAGTCCGAGTACCTCGCCGCCGGCCTCGGTGATGTAGCTCTGCCCGCGCGATGGGTTGCCCCAGAGGTCGACCTCAGCTCCCGCGCTCACGCCCCCGCCGCCCTCGGTGCACCAGCCGACACCGGTCTCCCAGTTGATCGAGACCTGTCCGCCGCCGCCCATGCCGAGGTAGCCGCTCAGACCGACGGCGATCATGCCGGAGGGGTCCACGCGGCTCGCCGGCGAGCTGTCGGCGTACGCGAAGAGGTTGCCGGGACTGCCCTGGTGGAAGAGCGGGTCGCGTGCGGTGAAGCGTCCGGTCTGCGGGTCGTAGTCGCGCATCCCGAAGCGCACGAGACCGGTGTCGGGATCCTCGATGCCGCCGGCGAAGCCGATCGGCAGCGAGAACGCCGGCGCGCTGTCGGCGAGCATGCGGCCCCAGGTGTCGCGGTCGACGCGCTTGACGACCGTCCCGTCGGCGTCGATCACCACGCGCGGCGTGCCGACCTGGTCGGCGCCGACGCGGTAGCGCTGCCCGCCGCGCTCGAGCGCGTGCAGATGGCCGCGCTCGTCGTAGAAGTACGTCGTGAGAGCGCCCGCGTCATCGACGGTCGCGGTCACCTGCCACGGCCAGTCGGGGTTGCCGTACAGGTACGACGTGTCGACGCCGCCGGCGGTCCGCCGGGTGCGGCGCCCGACGACGTCGTAGGCGTAGGTGACCGTCGTCGCGCCCGCCTCGGCCGACAGCAGCTCGCCCGACGGCGCGTAGTCGTAGTCGTCGCCGCCCCTCTGGGCCAGGAAGCCGTCGGCGTCGAAGCTGAAGGCCAGCGGTCCGGCGGCGGTCTGCAGACCGGTCGTCGCGTCGTACGTCGCCGCCTGCGCGCCGTGGTCCTCGGAGAGCGCCGACGTGCGGTCGCCGTTGCCGTCGTAGGCGTAGTCCTCGACGACGGCGTCGGTGCCGTCGCGGACCTCGTCGAGCCGGCCCTGGGAGTCGTAGGCGTACTTGCGCGTGATCGCCGCGCCGCCCTCGACGGTCTCCGTGCGCTGGGTGAGGCGCCCCTCGTCGTCGTAGGTCGTCTCGAGCTCGTAGCGCTCGTCCCCGGCCTCGACGACCCGGCGCTCGTCGAGGTCGCCGAAGCCCTCCGTGTCGAGGGTCTGCACCTGCGTGTCGTCGGTGGCCTGGCCGAAGGTCTCCGCCGCGCCCGTCTGCGCGTTGCGCGTCACCGTGAAGGGCCCGTATCCGGTGACGAGGTCGTCGTTGTCGCGCGTGATCGCGTAGGTCCGTGTCGGGTCGGCGCCGGCTGTCACGCTCGTGGTCGACAGCAGCAGACCGGAGGCGGCCGGCGTGAACGTGATCTCGCCCGCGGCCTCGCCGCCGTAGGTCAGCTTGGTGGCCACGTCGCCGTCGGTATCGGTGTCGAGCGTCTGCGTGAGCGCACCGGCCGTCCAGGTCCCGACATCCAGCAGGTCGTTGGCGCCGATGTACGTGAACGCCCGGGCGGAGACCGCCGGCCCGGCCGCGGCGTTGCGCGCCGTTTGCGAGGCGATCCGCGTCTGGCCCGTGGACGGCGCGAAGGTCGTGTCGACCACGGCGCCGGTCGGCAGAGCCTGGCGATCCTGCGCCATCAGCGACGTGTAGCCGCGGTCGACGACCTGGTCGCCCGGAAGCGTCAGCTGGTCCGAGCGCCCACCGGGTGTGTGCGTGAACGCGCTCTGCCGGCCGCCCGGAGTCGTGAGCGAGAGCCGCCGGCCGTTGTCGTCGTAGGTCTGCGCGGCCGTCTGGCTCGCCGTGGTCGAGGTCAGGAGGCGGTTGGCGTCGTCGTAGATGTAGCTCGTGGCGCGCCCCTCGCCCGTCGTCCGGGTGGTGATGCGCCCGCGCGCGTCGTAGTCGTAGGTCCAGCTGCGGGCGCCGCGCGCCTGCTCGGTGACGCGGCCGTCGTCGTTGTCGTCGTAGGTGGTCGTCAGCGGGACGGCGTTGCCGGCCTGGCTGGAGACGAGGCGCGCGCGGTTGTCGAAGACGCCGACGTTCGTGCGGCCGGCGGCCGTCGTGGTGGTCAGCGTGCCGCCGTCGTCGCCGGGCGCGGCGTCGAAGACGCGCGTGGAGGTGCGACCGTCGAGCGTGATCGTCTCGGTCGAGGTCTCCAGCCGTGTGGCGTCGCGCATCGTGATCGCCTTGGTCGCGGTCAGCGTGCTCGACTTGCCCGACGGCAGCGTCTTGCGACGGAACGACGTGAACGGGGCCTGCATGCCGAAGCGCGGGTCGGGCGAGCGGCGCACGACGTCGACGGTTCCGTCGGGCCACGCGACCGTGCGCGTCCCGTCGGGGTTCGTCGTGATGTCCGTGGCGCCGCCGGCCGGTTCGGTGATCGTCTCGACGTGCTGACCGAGGTCGTCGACGATGCTGCGATACGTGGTCGTCCGGCCGCCGGGCGACGAGAGCGCGACCTCGTGGCCGCCGTCCACGCTGGTGCGCGTGAGCGTCTGCACCAGGCCGTCGGGATCGGTGTCGGACTCCAGTCGGCCCTGCGAGTCGTAGGTGAACGTGTGGCTGCCGCCCTCGGGATCCTCGGTTCCCGTCAGGAGTCCGCTTGCGCCGTGGTCGAGGTCCATCAGCTCATCGGCGGGATTGGTGACGCTCGCCGCCCAGCCCTCACCGTCGAGCGCCATCGTCGTCTGGGCGCCGCCGCGCGCCGTCAGCACCACGCTCGTTGCGGTCGGGCGCGTGATCGTGACCAGGGCGCTGTGAGCCGGGCTCGCGCCGGCCGCGTCGTCGAAGACGCCCGCGAGCCGCCCCTCGCTGTCGTAGGTGAACCGCCGCAGGACCGCGCCGGTCAGCGCGTCCAGTGTGCGCAGGTGACGGCCGTCGAGGTTGAACTGGTAGACGTGCGCGCCGTCGGGAGAGGGGATGAGCGCGTCGCCCGCGCCGAAGCCCGGCAGCTCCGGCGCGACGCGGCTGACCTGATCCTCGGAGGGCTCGGTGAACGCCGCGACGTCGTCCGCGCCGACCGCCACGCCGGTCGGGCCGTCGAGTGCGGTCGCAACCGCGGGCACGCCGTCGACGCGGGGCTCCGTACCGCCGCCCGCGAGCGTGCGCATGACGCCCTCGACCGTCGCCTCGCGCACGCGCCCGGCGCCCGGGTCGGCGATCACGAGCGCGCCGCTGCGACGCAGGGCGACGGCGGTCGGCTCGACCAGCTCGGCCGCCGTGGGCGCGAGCCCGTCGCCGACGTCGTCGGGTGCATTGGCGCCGCCCGCCACGGTCGCGATCGTCCCGTCGAGGCTCACCGCGCGGATCCGCGCGTTGCCGGTGTCGGCGATCAACAGGTCGCCCGTAGGCGACACCGCAAGCCCTTGCGGGCCGCGCAGCTGCGCGAGCGCGGCGCGGCCGCCGTCGCCCGAGAAGCCGGCCGAGCCGGTCCCCGCGACGGTGGTGATGCGTCCGTCGGTCCCGATCATGCGGACCCGGTGCTGGCCCGTGTCAGCGACGTAGATCGTCCCGTCGGGAGCGACGGCGACGCCGCGCGGGAGCGATAGCCGCGCCGCGGTTGCGGGGCCGTCGTCGCCGAGGGCGCTGCCGCCGCCGGCGATCGTCGTGATCGTCCCGTCAGGTGCGATGCGACGGATGCGGTTGGCGCTCGTGTCGGCGAACACCACGACGGGCTGCCCTGCGCCGTCCTCGAAGGCCGCGACCGCCTGCGGCGACGACAGGCGCGCGGACGTCGCCGGGCCGCCGTCGTCGCCCGGGCGGTAGCCGAACGCGCCGGTCCCCGCGAGCGTCGTGGCGGTGCCGTCGGCGGCGATCCGGCGGATGCGGTGATTGCTCGTGTCGGCCACGACCAGCGCACCGTCGGGTGCGACCGTGATGCCGCTCGTCCCGTCCAGCGTCGCCGAGCTGCTCTGCTGCGCGAGCGCGCCGAGGCGCAGCGGCTCGGCCGTCGCGAAGCCCCCGTCGCCTCGCAGGATCGTCCGCGACTGCGGGTCGTAGGTGTGATGATCGGCGTAGGTCCAGCCGCCGAGACCGACGCCGCGGGCGTCGTGCGACGCCAGTACGGCAGTGCCCGTCTTGGTGAAGGAGAAGCTCCCGCGCGCGGGGCTGGTCACCGGCGTGCCGGAGAACCGCGCCCAGCTCGCGGCGAAGTTCCCGGGCGCCTGGTAGACGGCCCGGAAGTTGTAGGTGATGTCCACCGTGGCCGGCATCGATCCCTCCACGGTGCGCCCGTATGCGTCCTTGCCGTCCCAGGTGAATGTGGTGACCGGCGTCGACAGGACCTGCGCGCGCGTGAACGTGTTGAGGGTGGTGCGGCCGGCGACGGTCACGGCGAGCTCCACGGCGTCGAGCGTGTCGTCGAGCGGGCCGTCGGCCAGGCGGATCTGAAGCACGCGCTCGGTCTGGCGACCGGGGACCCGGTCGGAGCGGTAGACGAGCTGTGCGCCCGTTCCGACGAGCGGTACGTCCTCGCCGAGCACCTGCTGCGGGCACAGCAGCACCGAGCCCTGGCCCGGACAGGGGTTCGGCTCCGGCGGCGGACCTGCCGGCCCCACCTGCGGCCCCGGCGACTCGGCGCCGGGTGCGGGGCCGTACGGGTAGTTGTAGTCCCACGGCGTGAAGTGGGTGATCTCCACTCGCCAGAGCTCGGCGCCGGACGGGTACAGCGCGAGGACCTTGTCGCGTTCGGCGTCGTCGATCCCGTTGTTGTCGGCCGAGCCGTCACCGTCGGTGTCGATGCCGCCGGCGACGACCTTCACGACGCGGCCGTTGGGCGCGCCGACCCACGCCTCGCGCCCGCGGTCGTAGTAGCCGGCCGGGACCGCCGTGCCGACCGGCAGCCCGACGAAGTTCTCGACGTACGTCGGGACCGGCTTGGAGAAGCGCACGTCGGTCGCGCCCGCCTGCACCGCAGCGTCGATCGAGAACTCGGCGGCGTAGGTGTAGGCGGTCGTCGGCGGGAGCTGGCCCGGCATCGCCTCCGGGCCGCGCTCACCCTGCGTGAACTCGGTCGAGCGGACCGTGAACACGCTGCCGATCGGCTGGGTCTGCCCGCCGACGACCATCTCGGCCGCGGTCCCGGGCTCGAACAGCAGCGTCTGCGACCGCGTCCCCGCGTCGTCGGTGATCGTGGTGCCGCGGGCCTCGAGGATGTCGGGGCCGCTCGTGTCGATGATCGTCGCTCGCTGGTCGTAGGGGACGAGCACGATCGTGTCGACCGGAACACTGTCCTGATACGGAACCTGGACCAGGCGCTGCCCGCTGATGAAGCCCTCGCGCTCGAAGACGAGCGTCAGCGCGCCGCCGCCGTTGACGGCGATGTCGTAGCCGCCGTCCGCGCGCGTCGCCGTGCGGCCGAGTTCGGGATGGTCGGCGACCGTGACGCGCACGCCGCCGATGCCGCCACCGAAGCGGTTGAGCACTCGGCCGCGCAGGACCGCGGAGCGCTTGACCGTGATCGTGCCCGGCGCGACGTCCTTCTGAATCGGGTCCGGGCCGGTGTAGAGGAAGCTCGTCGCCGACCGGTGCGAGGTGGTGGAGTCCGTCGGCAGCGCGTCCGCTTTGGTCGCCGGATCGGCGGCAGGCGCGTCGTTCGGGCCCGGCGCCGGGCCGGACTCGTTGATGACGACGGGCTTGGGGAGCGCCGGCGACGGCTGGGGGGTCGGGTTCGCTGACGACGGCGGCGCCGGCGGCGGCGCCGCCGGCGTCGTCGCGGCGCTTCGGACGATCAGGCGCCGGCTGACGCAGCTCGTCGCCTTGCCGACCGTGAGGCAGGCGAGCACGCGGTAGGTGCGCGCCGCGGTCGTCCGAGGGACGGAGACGGTGATCGCGAGGCGCTTGGCCTTGCGCGCCGGGAGCTTGCGAACCGTCCGCTTCGCGAGGCTGCGGTCCCGGCGGTCGCGCTTTGCATCGGTCGACAGGTACAGCTGCACAGCCCCGCGCGCGAGCCGCTTGGTCGGCGTGACCCGCACGGTGAAGCTCGCTCGCGCTCCGGCGGTGACGCTCGACGGCCCCGACAGGGCGACACGCGTCTTCGCCGCGGCCGAGGACTCCGCCGGCTGCGCACCGGTCGGCGCAGGGGTCATCAGCGCGAGGGCTGTCGCGACCGGGACAGCCCTCCTCCCCCACAGAGTCCAGGACATCGGAGCGCCACCGTACAGAGGTCAGCGCGCAGATGCCAGCGTTCGCCGGGAGGGCACTCGCCCCTGGCGTCAGCGCTTGATCGTGGCGACTGCCCGCTTCGCGAGCCTGCCGCCGTGGTTGGTCGCGACGACCCGCGCGGAGACCCGCACGGACTTGCCGGCGAGCTTCTTGTAGAGGCCCATGGAGACCGTTGCGATGATCTGTCCGGTCGCGCCCGGCGCCACCGTGGTGAGCTTCGTGATCGAGACCTTGTACGCGACGCGCTTCAGCTTGACCGTGACCCTCGTCGGGAGCGCCACGGTGCACGAGCCGGTGCCGACCGGGCATGCGACGGTGCCGATCGTCACAGCGCGCGAACCGTTCACCTTGATCGGCTTCGCGACGCCCTTGACCGTCGCCTTGGGAGGCAGCAGCACCTTCACCGGCGTGCCGCTCATGCCGCCGATCGTCCCGCCTCCGAGCTGGCCGCCGCTGTTGGAGCCCCAGCAGTAGAAGTTCGCGCCGACGGTCGCACACGTGTGGCTGCGGCTGACGGCCACGGATGACGCCGGTCCGGGCAGGGGCACGACGGCGGGCGCCGGGACATTGCCCGAGGTCGTCCCGTTCCCGACACCACCGTTGGCGTTGGAGCCCCAGCAACGCACCGAGCCGTTCGCCATCAGCACGCAGTAGTGGTTCGTGTTGCCGGCGATGTCGACGGCGCCCGCGCCCGCCGGAAGGCCCACGACGTTGGCCGGGACCGCGCCACCCTTGGCCTTCGCGTCGCCGATGCCGAGGCGACCGTCGCCGTTGGAGCCCCAGCACCACACGCCGCCGTTCACCACGGCGCAGGCCGAGTCGACGCCGGCGTCGATCGCCGTCGCGGGGCCCGGCAGCGCCACCGCGCCATCGATCGTCTTGCTGCCCTTGCCCCCGCCGAGCTGGCCGTGGATGCCGTTGCCGAAGCAGGACACCGTGCCGCCCTGCAGCACGCAGCTGCTGCGCCATCCGACGGCGACGTCGGTCACGCCCGAGCCCATGCCGCTCACCGCAACCGGCACGGCCGAGTCGGCCTTGGTGTTGTTGCCCAGGTAGGCGCTGCCCCAGCACCAGGCGCCGCCGTTGACGATGCCACAGGAACGGGACGCGTTCTTGTCGATCAGCGTCACGCCGCCCGCGAGGCCGGGGACGGCCACCGGAACGGGCAGCTCACGCTCCTTGGTGCCGGTCCCCGCGGTCGCGTAGCTGTTCGGGCCCCAGCACCAGGCGGCGCCACCGGCGACCGCGCAGAAATGACCCGAGCCACCTCCGCCGGTCCACGTGCCGACCACGTGCGTTGCGCCCTTGATCGGGGCGCCGACGGGCGTGGCGTACGGCACCGCGCTGGAGTCGGTGACGAAGCCGAGTGCTCCAGACGTGTCCTGCCCCCAGCAGCGCAAGCTGCCGGAGAAGATCCCGCAACTCTGGCGCTCGGACGTGGCCACCGTGGCGGCACCGGCGGTGGGCGCGAGCGCCATCGCGGCCGCGGCGAGCGCGAGCAGGACGAGCACGGCGCGGAACGGGAAACGGGACGGCGCACGATGCGCTGGGACGGAGGGCATGCGCGCGACCGTACAGGAGCGAGCTGCGAGCGCCGAGCCGACCGCGGTCAGCGTTTGGGCGCTTTCAGCGTGACGGCGACCGTCGTGCTCGTGGAGCGTGCGCCCTTCCGGCTCATGCCGATCTCGACGCGCGCCTTGAGCGTCTTGCGCTTCTTCAGGAGCTTGAAGCCCTCCTTCGAGAGCTTCGCGGTGACGCGCCGCTTGGTCCCGTTACGGATCGTCAGGCTCGTGCTGCCGATCCTGCGCCGCTTCGGCTTCGCCGAGCCGCGGGCGTCCTCGAAGTAGGCGACCGTCACCCAGGCCCAGGTCTTGCACGGGCTGCCGTCGAGCGTCGGCACGCAGTCCCACACCGTCGCGAACTTCATGACCCGCTCCTTGGTCACCTGCACGGGCGGCTGTGTGCGCGGGCGGACGATGCGCGGCGGCAGCGGCTTCTCGTCAGGCGGCGGCGAGCCGCCGGGCGCGCCGGCACCAGGCGTCGGCGGCGGCGTCGTGCCGGGCGGGGGGTCCGTCTCGCTCGTGTCGTCGCGCGACGTGCATCCGGGGTCGTCCGGGAAGTCGATCGTCCCGTCGCTGTCGTTGTCGAAGCCGTCCGAGCAGGCCGGCGTGGTGGCGGCCGAGTAGAAGATCGTCGCCGAGCCCTGATCGTCGTTGGTGCCGACGTCGTCGCTCCCCGTCCCGACGATCAGCGTGGTGCCGTCCATGTCGACCGCCGAGCCGAAGTAGTCGCTGCGCTCGGGAAGGGGGTGCGTGATCCTCGACTTCTCGCTGCGCTCGCCCAGAGGGCTCGAGCGCTCGAACAGGTACACGGAGCCCTCGTCGGTGGTCGTGCTGGTCGCGTGGTCGTCGAGGTCGGCCGCGACCGCGATCTCCGCGCCGCCGACGGCGACGTCCCAGCCCACGCGGTCCCCGCTGATGCCGTCGGACGTCACGAGTTTGCCGGTCTGCTCGTGCTCGCCGGTGCTCGCGAACGTGTACGCCGACCCGACGTAGTTCCGGCCGAGGAAGCTGTCGCGGTTGGCGCCGACGACGATCGTCTCGCCGTCGATGTCCACGGAGAACCCGAACTGGTCGAGCGCGGTCCCGTCGGAGGCGAGCAGCTTGTCCGTCGACGTCCCGTTGCCCGTCGTGGTGGCGTCGAACGTGTACGCGGCGCCGCGGTTGACGACGCCGACGCCGCTGGCCGGCTTGGTCTTGGAGCCCGCGACGACGAGGTCGCCCTGGATCGCGAGCGAGTTGCCCTCGCCGAGCCCGTCGCCCGCCGCGCCGTCGGCCGCCAGCAGCCGCGCCTTCTGGTTGCGGACGGGGTCGCCGGTGCGGTCGAAGAGGTAGACGGCGCCGTACCCGCCGACGCCGGGTGAGCTGCCCTCGGCCGGGGCCGCGGCGGCGATCACGTTGCCGTCGATCGCCACGCCGCTCCCCAGGGACGCGTTCTGCGTGGCCGGAGCGGCAACGGTGAGCTTGGCCGTCTCCGTCCGCGTCGGCGCCCCGTTGCGCGCGAACGTGTAGACCGCACCCGCCCGGAGGTCGGCGCCGATGACGTGCCGCGGCGCGCCGACGACGATCGTGTCGCCGTCGATCGCGACGTGCTGGCCGAAGCCGTCACCGGCCTGCGTGTCGCTGCCCTGCAGCCGGGCCGACTGCGCCCAGGCGTCGCCGTTGCGTGTGAAGACGTAGACGAGGCCGGGCCCGCTGAAGTTCTGCGTCGCGCCGACGACGGCGGTGTCACCGTCGACGGCGACGCTCCAGCCGAGGTAGTCGCCCGCCGCGCCGTCAGAGGCGACGAGGGTCTGCTCGAGCGCAGCCGCGGGAGCGGCGGCGACCAGGCAGGCGAGCACGGTGACGCAGAACGTGGCGGCGCGCATGGGCGGGAACGGTATGCGAGGCGGCGCGGAGCGGCAACGCGTCGACGATCAGGGTGCTGGTACGCCGGGCGGCAACCCCATCAGATCGACGGTGATCGTCCGCGTGCCGTGCCCGAACGCCGTCAGCGGGTAGAGGTCCCGACCCTGCCCCTCGGACGGGACGTCCTGGGTCACCGTGTCCTGCATGAAGATTCGGCCGTCGGCGTCGCGGACCACCGGGACGTTGCGCACCGGGAACGGGTAGGCACGCGTGCTCAACACCTCGTGGGAGCGGCTCTCGGTGCTCTTGCCGGGGTCGTCGCAGCTCGCGTCCTTGCCCGCCGTCTCGGAGTACTGGTAGCCGAACCCCTGAAGGCTCTCGTCGACCTGCCCTTCGGCGCGAAACAGGAGCACCGAGCCGCGTGTGCGGTCGCGGACGCCGGTCGCGGAGTCGTCGGTGAACGGGGCGATCTCCAGCATCCCCGGCAGATCGTTGAACGCCACGTCCTCCCAGGCGCGGCTCCAGGTGCAGTCCTCGTCCACGCCGGACCCCGGCGGCCACCACGGGTAGAACGCCGGCGTCAGGGCGATGTCTCCGCCTGAGGTCGCGGCCTCGACCTGCTCGCCCGCATCCGCCGGGACACCAACCTCCTCGGCGACATCCATCGAGAACGAGCCTGCGATCGCGTCATCGAGCTGCGGGCGCTCGGGGTCCGCGTAGATGAGGCCCCGTGCAAGCAGGTCCTCCGAAACGCTGACGTTGCCGCTCCAGGTGTAGGTCTCCGGCGCGGCTTCCGCAAGTCGGAACCTCTTCTCGTACACGGTGATCGGGCCGGCTTCGATGTCGAGGATGTCGATGTCCAGACCTGCAGTGAACGAGATCGGCGCGTCGAGGCTCCACCAGGGGTGGGGGGCCTCGGGCTCTGCATTGGCTTCCAGCCCGGCGTTGAAGTTGAACGCGGGCCCGCCTACGCCGTAGGCGGCGATCTCCAGCTCCGAGGAGAGGGCGGCGGTGAGCTTCGCGGACCCCTGCGGGTCGGGCGCCTGGTAGGTGAAGCTCTGCTGCAGGTCGCTGATCGGCGACAGGTCGCCGTCCTCGTACCTCGCGCCGGCCTTGGCGGTGAGTGACGCGTCGACGCTGGTCGAGACCGCGGCGTCGATCTCCCCGAGCCCGTCCAGCTGGATCTCGATCTTCGGCACGAGCACGATCGGAATCCCGACGGAGAAGGTCACGGGGGCAAGCTTGGTCTCGAAGATCTTGATCGGCCCGACCGTGCATGTCGCAGAGCCCGTGGCCGTCGCTGACGCGTTCGCGGAGGTCGTCACCGACGCGGTCGCCTCAACACTGTTGAGCTTGAGAAAGCCCCAGTCGGCGTCCAGATCAAGCTTCGGGCCGCCGAGGTCCACAGACCCCTCGATCGTGACCGTCCCACCTGCCGAGCACTCGAGACTCTTGCGGAACTCGATTCCCGACCCTGAGCCGCGCGTCCCCCGGCGGCGATCGGCGGGCGCGAACGTGAAGCTCTCGTCGATCTGACCTTGAGGGATCGCCTCGAGCAACGTCGCCGGAACGACATCGACCACCGTGTCGCCACCCTCGGACCGTGCTCCGGTGGCCTTGAACAAGAATCCGTAGGGGGCGGCCGCACCGATACCGCTCGCCAACACATCACCCGCGCGCACGACGACGTCGCCGGCCAGGCGCAGGACACCTGCCGACCCGGCGCCCGGCGCCGCCTCGACGGTGGAGGGCGCGATCACCATCGTCTGTCGCGCCGGTCCCGGCCCGCCGCCCGGCGCGGGCGACGGCGACAAAGAGGACGATGGCAAACCACGGCCCGGGGCGGGCAGCGACGGAGCAGCGACGGTCAGCCGCCAGGTCGCCGAGCTCGCCAACGCCCGCCGCCCGCGGAGCAATCGGAGCCGCAGCGTCCGCCCAGCAGCCGCCGGCGAGGGGCGCCACCGCACAACGAACTGCAGCGCCCGCGACGGCTTCACTGTCGCCCGCCGCGCCCACCGGGCTCCGAGCTTCTCTTCGAGCACCACGCGCAACGAGAGCCGCGATCCGCGCACACGCCCGGCGACGCGCCCCGACACCGTGACCATCGCGCCCGGCGTCGCCACCGCCGGCCTCACCGCCACCTTGAGCTTCGGCCCCGTGGCCGCCCCCGCAGCCGACGCACATGCGAGGACCAGCGCGAACGCCAGCACGCCGACCGCGATCACGCGCCCCCCCATGCGAGCCAACGTACACGGGCGCTTCCACATTCCCAAACCTTCGCTGCGCGCTCGTGCACCGTGCCCGTGGCGACGGCGGACATGGCGAGACCCGGACTCGAACCGGGGACACCACGATTTTCAGTCGTGTGCTCTACCAACTGAGCTATCTCGCCAGAGCGCGAGAGGGTAGCGCGCGGCGTCCTAGCGCAGCTTGCCCTTCCTGAGCGTCGTCTTGGCCGTGAACCGGCGGCTGTTCTTCGACGGATCGGTGACGGTGACCGTCGTCGTGATCTTGAGCGTCCGCCGCTTGCGCAGCAGCGCCTTGCCGCGGGCGTTGAGCTTCAGCTTCACCGAGCGCCGCTTGCCCGCGGGGACCGTGAACCGCGCCTTGGCGACCGACACCGCCTTGGCGGCCGCGTCCCGCGCCGAGCGCGTGGCCGGCGGGGTGGTGCGGCTGTCCATGACGATCGTGCACTGGCCGGATTCGCCGCAGGTCACCGCCGGCGAGGTGTAGCTGCCGTCGGCGTTCACCGGGACCGCCGTCACCGTGCTGACCGACGCGGTCACCGACGTGGGGCTCTTGTCGGCCGACGCCGGCGCGGCGGGCGTGGGTGCCGGCGGCGGCGCCGGCGCCGGCGGTTGCGTCGGGGCGACGGGGACGACCGGCGTGATCGGCGTCGGCGGTGTACCGGGGAAGACCGCGGCGATGCCGGCGCTGACGGTGCCGCCGACGTCGCGCTGATAGCACCCCATCACGACGTCGCCGCCCGTGTCGCCGTTGACGTCGCCGCCTGCGACGTCGTACCCGCACTTGTCGTCGGTGGCCGGGCTCGCGAGGCCGAGCGCGGTCCCCGCGCCGAACCCGGCGTTGCTGGTGGCGCGCAGGAAGACGACCGCGCTGCCGGCCTTCGCCGTGCCCGCGAACCCGTCGTTCCCGCAGCCCATGACCACGTCGCGGTGGGCGTCGCCGCCGACCTCGGCGATGGTCAGATTCTGGGCGCACGCAGCGGACGAGACGGGTGCCGGGGGATAGAGCCACGTCGTGGCACCGAAACCCCCGCCGTCGGTCGCCAGGCGTACGGCGGCCGCGCCCGAGAACGCCGAGGTCCCGGGCGGCGTCACCTGGTAGCAGCCGATCGCGAGGTCGGCGGTGCCGTCACCGTTGACGTCGCCGACGGCGACGCCGTTGCCGCAGGGGCCGGTTCCCGCCCCGGGCTCGACGTCGCCCCCTGCCTCGAAGCTCGCGCCGCCGGTGTGCCGGTAGACGACGGCGCCGCCCCGGGCGCCGCGCCCGGAGCAGCCGACCACGACGTCGGGCTGCCCGTCACCGCTGAGGTCGCCGATCGCGACCGCCGACCCGCAGCGGTCGAAGCTCTCGACGGGCGCCGGCGGGAGCAGCGCGCCGTTGCTGAAGGTGCCGGCCGCCGAGCTCGCGTGGACGTAGGCGATGCCGGTGTTGGACGACCCCGACGCATCGCACCCGACGACGACGTCCGCCCGCCCGTCGCCCGTGACGTCACCCGCGGCGACGTCCAGGCAGACGTCGTTGTCGTCCTGCGTGGAGCCCGTGAGCACGACTCCGGCGTCGAAGCCCGTGTTCGCCGCGTTGCGCCGGAGCACCACCGCGCTGCCGGTGTTCGGGGCGTCGGTGATGCCGTCGCCGCTGCAGCCCATGATGACGTCGTCGCGACCGTCGGCGTTGACGTCGCCGGTGGCGACGTCGACGCCGCAGGCATCGAGCGCGGTCGGCTGCGGATGCGTCAGCGGGACGGGCGCCTCGAAGCCGGAGTTGGCGGCGTTGCGTACGAAGACCAGCACGCTTCCGCCTGTGGCGACGGCGCCAGCCGTGTCCCGCGGGCAGCCGACGACGACGTCGTCGCGGCCGTCGGCGTTGACGTCGCCCGTGGCGACGGCCGTGCCGCAGAAGCCGTTCGTCACGGGTGCGGTGGGCGCCAGTTCGACGGGCGCCGCCGACGCGGGCGCGGCGGCGAGCGCCAGCGCGATGACGGCGACGGCATGGACGGACATGCGGCGGTGCATCGACTTCCCCCCGGTGTGACTGGGCCGGACCCGGACCCTAACCGACGCAGGGGGTGTCGTTCAGGTGCCTGCCCACGCCCGCAGCTGCGGGAGCGGGTCGATCGGGCGGGTGCCCTTGAGGTGCCGCCAGCCGTCCGGCCACAGCTCGAAATGCAGGTGTGGGCCGCTCGCGCTCCCGGTTGCGCCGACGAGGCAGAGCTGATCGCCGGCCGCGACGCGCGCGCCCGGCTCGAGCGTCGCGCTGCCGGCCAGGCAGTGGGCGAACATCATGTCCCAGCCGTTGTCGGCGTGGAGGATCACGTACCGCCCCGCGCCGTTGGCCTGGTAGCTGTTGAAGAGCACCGCGCCGGCGAGCGGTGCGACGACCGGCGTGCCGGACGCGGCGGTGATGTCCTGGCCCTCGTGGATGTGGCCCGTGCGCCCTGCGCCGAAGCGCGAGCCTGCGCCGCCGAGGTCGTACGTCCCGCGCACGGGGAAGACGCCGGCGAGGAGGCCCTGCCCGCCGAGGCTCGGGGGCACCGGGGTCGGCTGCGTGGCGGGCGCCTTGGGCGTCGCGGCCGGCTTGCGCTTGGGCTTCGGCTTCGGCTTGGGCTTGGGCTTCGGCACGACGGTGAACGACACGCTGCGCGACCGCGCCGGGCGGTCGCCCGCCAGTCCGCGCACGAGGAGCCGCACGCGATGGCGGCCGACCCGCAGGTTGCGGGGAAGGGACAGGCGGACGGTGCGGCCGGTCGCAACGCGCGGGAAGCTGACGCGCCGCGCACCGCCGGGTCCGCGGACGACGGCGTCGATGCGCACGGTCTTCGCGCCGGGGCGCGCGATGCGCACGGCGAGCCGCGGCGCGGTGCCGCGGCGGACGCGGGGTCGGATGGGTCGCAGCGCCCGCACGCGCACGACCGGGCGAAGCGACGCCGAACCGTATTCGGCGCCGCCAGCCGGAGGACTGGAGACCGAGCCCGGATCCGCCTCCACGCCTCCCGCTCCCGCCGCGCCGGCGACGGGAACGGAGAGCGTGAGGAGGAGGAGGGTCCCTGCGATGCAGGCGATGAGGCCTCTGGGGGAGAAACTCATCTGGGACACCATCGGCTAAACGGACGAACCTCCCCAGAGTTGCGCCCGACTGCACGAGATCTCGCAGTGAAGGCTCTATGCGGCGAGCATCTTCGAGAGCACCTCGAGCGCCGCGGCCTTGTGCAGCGGCTCGTTGAGGTTCCCGCACTTCGGTGACTGCACGCACGACGGGCAGCCGCTCTCGCAGGGGCATTCGGCGATCAGCGCGTGCGCGTCGCGGACGAGCTCCTCGAAGCGCACGAAGCCCTGGCGCGTGATCCCGACGCCGCCGGGGTGGCCGTCGTAGATGAAGATCGTCGGCCCGCCGGTCTGCGGATGCGCGTTGGTCGAGAGGCCGCCGATGTCCCAGCGGTCGCACATCGCCAGCAGCGGCAGGACGGCGATCTGCGCGTGCTCGGTGGCATGCAGCGCCCCGAGCAGCGCGACCAGCGGGACGTCGTCGAGCGCCGGCCCCTCGCCGAGCTCGTACCAGAGCGCCTGCGTGGAGTACTCCGTCCGCGGGAGGTCGAGCGCCTGGAGATCCAGGACCTCGCGGGTCCCCAGGCGCTTGCGCTGGAACGCGAGCACCTGCTCGCTGACGGTCACGCGACCGAAGCTCAGCGTCACCCCGCAGCATTCGCGGCGGTCGAGCAGCCGCTCGATCTCGGTGTCGATCTCGCGCTTGGGCTGCGTGTACCAGTCGCCGGTGAACGGCTCGACCAGCGCACGGCCCAGCTCGAGGTCGAGCTCGCGCACCTCGTACTGCCGGCCCATGTGGAGGTAGACGGCGCCCTCGTGGACGGTCGAGCACGCGCGCGCCAGCTCGACGGTCCCGAGGATCTCGCCGGCGCGGACGTCGACGACCTGAACGCTCTGCGCGGACGCCGAGCGCAGCGAGACGCTCGCGGCGGGGAAGTCCTCGGGGGCGCGCAGCGTGAACCGCCCGCGCCGCTCGACGAGCGTGCCCTGGGCGGCGAGCGCCTCGCAGTGCGCGCGCACGCGCGGCCCGAGGATCTCCGCGTCGGTGTCCGGGTCGATCGGCCCCTCGTGCGCCGCGCACACCAGGTGCGGGAGGTGGATCTGCTCGTTCTCGTGATGGAGGATCGCCGCCTCGACCGGGCGCTCGAGGAACTCGTCGGGATGGCGGCAGAAGAACTGGTCCAGCGCGTCCTCGCCGGCGACGTAGACCGCGAGGCCGCGTCCGCGGCGCCCGGCGCGTCCCCACATCTGCCGCAGCGAGGCGACGGTGCCGGGGAAGGTCACGCAGACGGCGGCGTCGAGCGCACCGATGTCGATGCCGAGTTCCAGCGCGTCGGTGGTGACGACCGCGAGGAGCTCGCCGTTGGTCAGCCGCTGCTCGAGCTCGCGGCGCTGCTGCGGCGTGTAGCCGGCGCGGTAGGCGGCGACCCGCCCGGCCAGCTCGTGATGCCCGTCGCGCGAGAGTTCGTCGGCGGCCATGCGCGCGACGAGCTCGACGCCCTTGCGCGACTTCATGAAGCAGATGGTGCGCGAGCCCTCCCGGGTCAGGCGCGCGACGAGCTCGGCGGCCTCGGCCAGGACGCTGCGGCGCGTCTGCAGCACGTCGTCCTCGACGGGCGGGTTCCACATCGCGATCTGCCGCCGCGCGCCGGGCGAGGCGTCCTCGTCCACGAGCTGCACGTCGTCGAGCCCGGTGAGGCGCTCGGCCAGCTCGACGGGGTTGGCGATCGTCGCGCTCGCGAGCAGGATCCGCGGCGTCGTCCCGTACGCGTCGGCGACGCGCCGCAGTCGCCGCAGGACGTTCGCGACGTGGCTGCCGAAGACGCCGCGGTAGACGTGCGCCTCGTCCACGACGACGACGGCGAGGTTCGCGAACAGGTCACCCCACTTCGCGTGGTGCGGGAGCACGCCGATGTGGAGCATGTCCGGGTTGGTGAGGATGAGGTTCGACCGGCGGCGGATCTGCGTGCGCTCCTCACGCGGCGTGTCGCCGTCGTAGATCGCGGGGCGGATCTCCTTGTGCAGCCCGAACCGGTGCAGCGCACGCGCCTGGTCCTGCGCCAGCGCCTTCGTCGGATAGAGGTAGAGCGCGCGGGCGTGCGGGTCGGCGAGCAGCGTCTCGAGCGTCGGGAGCTGGAAGCAGAGCGACTTGCCGGACGCGGTCCCGGTCGTGACGATCGTCGTGCCCTCCCAGGCCGACTGCAGCGCCTGCGCCTGGTGTGCGTAGAGCTGCTCGATGCCGGCCGTGGTCAGCGCCTCGCGCAGCTTCGGATGCAGGTCGCCGGGCACCGGCGCGAACGTGGGTTCGCGCGCGCCCTCGAACGCTTCGCGGACGAGCCGCCCGTCGGCCCGGCCGTGCTCCAGGAGGCCGGTCCACGGCTCGGTCTGACGGACGGTGGCCATCCGGGTCGATGCTACTCGCGACATGGCTACCCTCGTCCTCTGTGCGCTGCGCGTACGTGGACATGGACGGGACGTTGCTCGGCCCGGGTGGGGGGCTGTTCGCCGGGCTCGACGGCGAGGTGTCGCTGTTCGGCCCGAGGGCCCTCGAGGCCTGCCTGCGCGCGGACGTCGAGGTCGTCGTGATGTCCGGCCGCCGCCGCGACGTGGCGATCGAGGACGCGCGCCTCTTCGGCCAGGGCTCGTGCATCTTCGAGATCGGCGCCGGCCTCGTCCTGGAGGGCGAGACGCACTGGCTGACCGGCTCGTGGACGCCGCAGGGCCTGACGATCCACGAGCAGATCGCGAAGTCCGGCGCACCCCAGTTCCTGCTCGAGGAGTACAGCGGCTGCCTGGAGGTCCACAGCCCGTGGCACACCGGCCGCGAGGTCAGCCACCTGCTGCGCGGCCTCGTGGAGACCAAGGAGGCCAACGCGCGACTCGCCGAGGCCGGCTACGAGGGCCTCGAGCTGAGCGACAACGGCGCCGTGCGCCGCCGCTCGCCGGCGCTGGCCGGCCTGCCCGCCGTCCACGCCTACCACCTGCGCCCGCGCGGGGTCTCGAAGGCGAACGCCGTCGCGGCCCATCAGCGGATGCGCGGCTACTCGCCCGACCAGTGCATCGCGATCGGCGACTCGCGCGAGGATCTCGGCGTCGCGGGCAACGTCGGCGCGTTCTTCCTCGTCGCCAACGCGCTCGAGCGCGACCCCGCGCTCAGCGACTCGCTCGCCGGCCATCCGAACGTGACGGTCACCGAGGGCGCCCACGGCGAGGGCGTCTACGAGGCGATCGTCGGGACGCTCGCCCAGCGCCTGTGATGCGCGCGCGGGCGCTGCTCGCGCTCGCCGCCACGCTCGCGTCCGGCGCGGCGGCCGCACACGCCGCGGGCCAGGCTCCGGCGCCCGTCGTCACGACCGAGCCGATCGGCCGCTCCGCCCAGGACCGACCCATCGGCGTCACCCGGATGCGCATGGAGGGCGGGACGATCCGGCGCCGCGTCCTCGTCATCGGCTGCGTCCACGGGAACGAGTGCGCGGGCCGCGCGATCGTCGCGCGGCTGCGTGAGCAGGCGGCGCTGCCGCAGGGCGCCGAGCTGCTGCTCGTCTCGAACCTCAATCCCGACGGCTTCGCGCTCGGGCGCCGCCAGAACGCGCGCGGCGTCGACCTCAACCGCAACAGCTCCGCCGGCCGCCGCCACCTCGGCCCGCCCGGGTCCCCGACCTACGCCGGGACGGACGCCTGGTCGGAGCCCGAGTCGCGCGCGATCCGCCAGCTGATCCTGCGCGTTCGCCCCGACGTCGTCATCTGGTACCACCAGCCGCTCGCCGGCGTGGACGTCCCGGAGACCGGCTGGGACGGCCGAGCCCGCCGCTACGGCGCGCTCGTCGGGCTCCGCGTCCGCCCGCTCCCCGCCTACCCCGGGTCGCTCTCGCGGTGGGTCAACGAGCGCGTGCGGCCGGGGGCCTCGTTCGTCGTCGAGCTGCCCGGCGGCCCGCTCCGGCCCGCCGATGCCCGCCGCCACGCCGCCGCCGTCATCGCCCTCGCGGAGCCTGCCTGACCGGCGGGCGCGGGGATCACCCGTGCGGCGGGCGGTTCTCGCGGAGCGCCGTGAGCCCGGCCTGCAACCGGCGCTCGCGGGTCTCGGGCCGCACCGCCGTCTGCAGGCGGTGGAGGATCGCGTAGCGACTCGCGGCGCTCCACGACGCGTAGGTCGCCGCAAGCGCCGGCTCGGCGTCGAGGGCGGCCTGCAGGTCCTCGGGGATCGTCGCCGTCGCCGCGCCGTCGTATGCGGCATCCCAGCGCCCGTCGGCCTTCGCACGCTCGACCTGCTCGAGGCCGGATGGCCGCATCCGGCCCTCGGCGGTCAGCCGGGCGACGTGCTGAACGTTGCGCCTGGACCACACGCTGCGCGGCCGCCGCGGCCCGAAGCGCACCGCGTAGTACGTCTCGTCGATCCGGCGGGCCTGGCCGTCGATCCAGCCGAAGCAGAGGCCGAGGTCGATCGCCTCCGCCAGCGTCACCGACGCGACGCCGGTGTCCTTCTTCGCGAGCTTCAGCCAGATGCCGTCGCTCGCGGCGTGGTGCTCCTCCAGCCAGGCTTCGAGATCCGCGCCTGAGGCGAAGGCGAGCTCGGGACGGTCGGGCGGCGGCGTCACCCGGCGGATTGTGCCGCGTCCGCCGCTGTCAGGCCTGCGCGTTGCGCGCTGCCCGTCGGGCGCGCCAGCGCGCCCAGAAGCCGGGGTTCTCGCGCCGCCGGTCGGCCCGGCGCCAGCGTGCGCGCGGCGGGACGGTCGTGCGGACGAGCCCGACCCAGTCGTCGAGCGGGAGCTCGCCGGAGATCAGGCGCGCGAGGCCGCTCGTGACGGGGGCCTCGACGCCGGCGCGCTCGAGCGCGCGGGCCAGGAGCGGGACGAGGTCGAGCGATTCGACGGCCTGGCCGATCCGCTCGGGGATCTCGGCCGCCGGGACGCCCTGCGCGAGCAGCTCGCCGGCGCGCCGGTTGCGGCTGCCGGCCGACAGCGCGGTGGCGACGAGGTCGCCGGTGCCGGCGAGCCCGATCAGCGACTCCGGCCGGGCGCCGAGGCCGTCGGCGTAGCGCCAGACCTCGGCGAAGATGTGCCCGGCGGCGCCTCCGGCGGCGTTCAGGCCCTGGCCCTCGGTCGCTCCGCTGGCGAGCGCGGCCGCGTTCTTGGCGGCGCCGGCGAGCTCGACGCCGATCGGGTCGTTGGACTCCTCGCAGACGACGCCGGCGCGGTTGAACGTCAGCGCGATCGCGTGCGCGAGATCCTCGCTCTCGGAGGCCGCCACCAGCCCGGCGCCCTCGTCGACCATCTCGCGCGCGTGCGCCGGGCCGCCGACGACGGCGATGCGGTGCGGGCCGAAGAGGTTGCGCAGGTGCCACGACGGGGCCTGGCCGTCGGGCGGCACGAGGCCCTTGGCGAGCGAGATGACCGACGCGCGCGGGTCCAGGCCGCGGGAGGGCAGCGCGGTGATGACCTCGTCCAGGCCGCGCGAGGGGACGCCGAGGAAGACGAGGTCGAACTTCGCGAGGCCCGCGCTCGCGGGCTCGATCCGCAGGTCGGCCGGAAGCCGCACGTCCGGCAGGTAGCGGCGGTTCTCGCCGTCGGCGCGCAGCTGCTCGGCCTGCTCCTCGGTGCGGGTCTGCAGGGTCGTGCGCAGCCCGCCGCGGGCGAGCAGGACCGCGACGGCCGTGCCGAACGAGCCCGCGCCGACGACGACGGCGCGGCGAGCGCCCGGGCGGGCGAAGGAGGGGCGTGGGCGATCGGCCACGTAGGGAGTTACCCGCCCGCCGGGCGGCGGTTTCTTGCGGCGCCCGCCGCGAGCACCGCCTGCGCCGCGTTGTGACCGGGGATGCCGCTGACGCCGCCGCCCCGGCGCGCGCCTGCGCCGCAGAGCCAGACGTTGGCCAGGTCGGTCTCGACGCCCCACGTTCCGGCATCGGCGTCGTCCTCGGCGAACGGCCACTGCAGGTCGCGGTGGAAGATGTTCCCGCCGGGCATCCCGAGCTCGGCCTCGATCTCGACGGGCGTGCGCGCCTCGATGCACGGGACGCCGTCGGGCGTCCGCAGCAGGCAGTCCTCGATCGGCTCGGCGAGGACGGAGTTGAGCGACGCCAGCGTCCGGCTGACCGCCAGGTCCTTCGCGGCGTCGTGGTCGCGGGTGAACAGCCGCGCGGGCATGTGGAACGCGAACAGCGTCAGCGTCTGCACGCCGCGCTCGCGCAGGTCGCGCGCCACGATCGAGGGGTCCGCGAGCGAGTGGCAGTAGATCTCGAGCGGCGGGACGTCCGGGATCGCCCCGCCGGCGGCCTGCGCGTACGCCGCGGCGAACTGGCTGGCTCGCTCGTTGACGTGGAACGTGCCCGCGAACGCGTCCTGCGGGGCGAGGTCCGGGTCGCGCAGCGCCGGCAGGCGCTCCAGGACCATGTTGACCTTCAGCTGCGCGCCCTCCGGGCCGGGCCGCTCGGCCGGGCGGTCCAGGAGGCGATCGAGGACCGCCGGCGCCGCCCCGCAGAGCACGTCGTCGGCCTCGACGACGGTGCCGTCGGCGCAGCGCACGCGGGCGCGTCACCCCGTCGGTGTCGAGGGCGACCGCCTCGGTGCCCAGCCGCAGCTCCGCTCCGGCGTCGCGGGCCGCCGCGGCCAGCGCGTCGCCGACCACGCCCATCCCGCCGACCGGCACGTCCCAGTGCCCGGTCCCGTCCCCGATCACGTGGTAGAGGAAGCAGCGGTTCGCCGCGAGGGAGGCGTCGTGGGGATCGGCGAACGTGCCCACCAGCCCGTCGGTCAGGACGACGCCGCGGACGAGGTCGTCGGGGAACGCGGCCTCGAGCATCTCGCCGAGCGGGCGCTCGATCAGGGCGTCCCACAGGGCGTCGTCGCCGACGGCGGCGCGCGCCTGCGCCCGGCTCGGCAGCGGCCCGAGCAGGGTCGGCGCGAGTGCCCGCGCCACGCGGGTCGTCCCGGCGTAGAAGCGCTCCCACGCGGCGCCGGCGCCGGGGTCGCCGGTCACGGCCTCCAGCGACGCGGCCGTCCGCGCGGCGTCCCCGCCGTCGATCAGCAGGCCGCCGTCCCCGGCCGGCGTGTACGAGGAGATCCGCCGGCGCAGGAGGCGCAGGTCGATGTCCAGCTCGCGCGCCAGCGCGGCTGGGAACAGGCTGACGAGATAGGCGTAGCGCGAGAGCCGCACGTCGACCCCGGGGAACGGGCGCTCGGACACGGCGGCTCCGCCGGGGCGGTCGAGCCGCTCCAGCACGGTCGTGCGCACCCCCGCGCGCGCGAGCAGCGTCGCGGCGACGAGGCCGTTGTGGCCGCCGCCGACGATGACGGCCGATGATCCGGCGCGGGGCATCACCCGAACCTAGAGGACGCCCGAGCGCGCGAGGTCCTCGCCTGCATCCTCGAGCTCGGCGAGCGTCCCGGCCTCGCGCACCGTCTGCAGGTCGATGATCCGCCGCTCGAACAGCCCCAGCGGCGCGCTGCCGGCGATCGCGTGGCACGGCACGCCGGCCTGCCGCGCGTCGGTCGCCAGCTCACCCGCGGCCTTGCCCTCGAGCGTCGTGGCGTCCAGGCGCCCCTCGCCGACGATCACCGCGCGCGCGGCGCGCATCCGCGGCCCCGCGTCGAGCGTGTCGAGGACGAACCGCGCGCCCGGAACGAGCTCGGCGCCGAGCGCCGCCCACAGCCCGCCGGAGAGCCCGCCGGCGGCGCCGGTGCGCGGCACGCCGCGCGGGTCGCGCTCCCAGGTGTCCGCGAGCCGGTCCAGCCGGCGCTCCAGCCGGCCGATCGCCGCCGCGTCGGCGCCCTTCTGCGGCCCGAACCGCGCCGGCGCGTCCTCGAACGCCGTCCGCACGTCGCACAGCACGACGAGCCGCGCGCCGCGGAGCCCGCCGCCCTCGGCGATCGCCTCCAGCGCCCCCGCGCCGCCGTCGGTCGTGCCGCTCCCGCCCGCGGCGACGAAGACGACCTCGGCGCCCTCGGCGACCGCGGCGAGGATCAGCTCGCCCGTGCCGTGGGTGCTCGCGGCCTCGGCGTCCCGGCGGCCCTCCGGGACGAGGTCGAGCCCGCTCGCCTGTGCGACCTCGACGAGCGCGCCGGCCCCCTCGCCGAGGAGGGCGAAGCCCGCCTGGACCGGATCGCCGAGCGGCCCGCTGACCCGTGCCCCGCGCGTCTCGCCGCCGAGCGCCGGCAGCAGCGCCTCCATCGTGCCCTCGCCGCCGTCGGCGACCGGCATGAGGTCGGGCGGGACCAGGCCGCCGCGCTCCAGCCCGCGGCCGATCGCCGCCGCGACCTCGCTCGCGCGCAGCGTGCCCTTGAAGGCGTCGGGGGCCACGAGAACGGGCCGGTTGTCGGAGAGTGCCACGGTGCGTCATCCTCGCAGCGACATGGCGAAGAGCGAGGAGACCACCATCGAGGCCGCGGGCCTGGACGTGCGCATCACGAGCCCGTCGAAGGAGCTGTTCCCCGCGCACGACGGCCGCCCGGCGATCAGCAAGCTCGATCTCGTGCGCTTCTACGTCGACCACGCGGAGCCGGTCCTGCTCGGCGTCCGCGAGCGCCCGACCGTCCTCAAGCGCTTCAACACGGGGATCACCGGCAAGCCGTTCTTCAACAAGCGCGTGCAGTCGCCGCCGCCGTGGCTGGAGACGGCGACCGTGAGCTTCCCGTCCGGTCGCAGCGCACAGGAGCTCGTCCCCGTCGACGCGGCGCACCTCGCCTGGGCGGCGAACCTCAACAACATCGACTGGAATCCGTGGCCGGTGCGGCGCGCCGACCTGGACCATCCCGACGAGCTGCGCGTGGACCTCGACCCGTCGGACGGCGTCGGGCTTCGAGGTCGTCCGCGAGGTCGCGATGACCGTCCACGACGTCCTCACCGAGCACGGCATGCTCGGCTTCCCGAAGACGAGCGGGTCGCGCGGCATCCACGTGAACATCCGGATCGAGCCGCGCTGGGACTTCACCGAGGTGCGGCGCGCGGCGCTGGCGCTCGCGCGCGAGGTCGAGCGGCGGATGCCCGGCAGGGCCACGTCGAAGTGGTGGAAGGAGGAGCGCGTCGGCGTCTTCCTGGACTACAACCAGAACGCGCGCGACCGGACCGTCGCCAGCGCGTACAGCGTGCGCCCCGTGGCCGACGCCCGCGTCTCCTGCGGCCTCTCGTGGGACGAGGTCCCGGACGTCGAGCCCGCGGACCTCACGTTCTTCACCGTGCCGGAGCGGCTGGCGAGCATCGGCGACCCGCTCGCGCCGATCGACGACGTCGCGCACGACCTCACGCCGCTGCTCGACCTCGCGCGGCGCGACGAGGAGGAGGGCCTCGGCGACGCGCCGTGGCCGCCGAACTTCCGCAAGCAGGCCGGCGAGCCCAAGCGCGTGCAGCCGAGCCGGGCGAAGAAGGACGACTGACGGGCGTGGTCGCGGAGCGCCTGACCGCCCAGCTGCTCGCCGGGCCGCCGGCGCAGGACCCCGTGGCCGTCGCGGCGCGGCTGCTCGCGATCCAGGCGCAGGACCCGCGCGGCGCGCGCCTCGCGGTGCGGGCCAGGACGACGGGGCTGGCGGCCTCCGACGTCGAGCGCGCGCTGGACGACCGCAGCCTCGTCATCACGTGGCTGAACCGCGGGACGCTCCACCTCGTCCGCGCCGAGGACTACCCGTGGCTGCAGGCGCTGACGACGCCGCAGCTCCTGACCGGCAATCGCCGCCGCCTGGAGCAGGAGGGCGTGAGCGAGGCCGCGTCGGATCGCGGCGTGGACGTCGTCGAGCGGGCGCTCGCCGACGAGGGCGCGCTGACGCGCTACGAGCTGCGCGACCGCCTGGACGCCGCCGGCGTCCCGACCGCCGGGCAGGCGCTCGTCCACATCCTCATGCTCGCGTCCCTGCGCGGCCTCGTCGTCCGCGGACCGATGAAGGGGCGCCACGCAGGCGTTCGTCCTCGTCCGCGACTGGCTCGGCGAGCCGGCCCCGGTCGACCGCGACGCGGCGCTCGCCGAGCTCGCGCGGCGGCACCTCGCCGGGCACGGCCCCGCCGGCGACCGCGACCTCGCCACCTGGGCGGGCATCACCCTGCGCGACGCCCGCGCCGGGCTCGCCGCGATCGCCGGCGAGCTCACCGTCCGCGACGACGGGCTGGCCGACCTCGCCGGGCGTGAGCCGGCGGCGGAGCTCCCGCCGCCGCGCCTGCTCGGCCCGTTCGACCCGGTCCTGCACGGCTGGAAGTCGCGCGAGTGGGTCGTCGGCGACCACGCGAAGGTGGTCACGTCGAACGGCATCTTCCGGCCGATCGCGCTCGTCGGCGGGCGGGCGGTCGCGACCTGGGGCCTCGCGGACGGCACGGTGCGGATCGAGCCGTTCGGGCGGCTCACCAAGGGCGTCGCGGCGGCGCTGGACGCCGAGGCGCAGGCCGTCGTGCGGTACCTCGGCTCGTGACGGCGACTAGCGCTTCAGCGTCAGCGTCGCGCTCGTCGCGCTCGCGGCGTTCCCGGCCGCGTCGGTCGCGGTGATCACGAGCCGGTAGGTGCCGGCGGGCAGCGACCGTCCGCCGACGATGCCCGTGACGGTGACGCGGTTGGGGCCCGCGGCGCCCTTCGCGGTGATGACGCCCCTCGACAGCCAGCGGGTGCAGCGCGGACGCCGCTGCCTGCGGGTCGGCGCGATGCAGCGACCCTTGACGCGCACGCCGGAGGCCCGACGCTGCACGGCGATCCGCAGGCCGGCGGCCTCCGAGAGCGTGAAGCTCAGCTGCGAGCTGCGCGGGCGCCTCGCGCGCGCCGAGGCGTTGCGGCGGAACGAGCGCTTCGACAGGCGGACGCCGCCGATCGCGGGCCGGCTCGTGTCCGCGACCGTCCCACCGGGACCGGGACCGGGACCGGGGGGCGGCGGGGTCGTGAGGGTGAGCGCGAGGTTGTCGGCGTAGCCGTCGTCGTAGCTCACGACCGAGGTGCCGTTCACCGCGCGCACGACGACCTCGATGCTGCGCGTCCCGGCCGGGGTGGGACGGGACGCGCTGCGGCGCAGAAGGAGGACGCCGCCGCCACGGTCCACGGGGGACACCGGGCCGATGGCGAGCGACCCAAGCGACGCCCCGGCTGCGCTGCGGAAGGTGGCCGTCACGTCGGTCGCGTCCGTCTGCGGTCCCCAGCCGCCCAGATCGCCGGACAGGCCGGCGGTCGCGCGTCCCGCGTCGATGTCGGCGGCCAGGCGCGAGACGTCCACCGTCTGCGAGGCGGTGCCGAGGTCCGTCAGCGGGCCGCCGGCGAAGAAGTTGGCCGCGCCGCCGATGCGCGTGCCCTCGGCCGCGTCGGGGAATCCGCCCGGCGCCCCGTAACGGACCGCCGTGAAGCCGAGGGTCGTGGACCATCCGGGCACCGCGACCTTTGCGGAGGCATCGGCGGCTCCGGGCCCCGCTTCCGCATCGCCGTTGACGAGGAGGTTGCCGGACGGCGGTGGTGAGGGGCTCTGGAACGGGCCCGGCTGCTCGTCGGCGCCGATGTCCGGCGCGCCGCCGATCACGCGCGGCTGGCCGTCGACGTCGGAGGGCCCGGTGAAGGTGTCGAGAACGCCCTTGTCGATGGTCGGCGACGCGGGGAACTGGTGCACGTCGCCGCCGCTCTGGTCGAACAGCTGCGGCGCGCCCTCGATGTTCCCGCCCAGGTCGACGACGTCGGCGTTGAGGGGGGAGAACGCGAGGCGGAAGTCCGACGTCCCGATCTGGAGCTCCTGGTTGCCCGCGCCGACGACGTCGAGATCCTTCGCGACACCGCGGAAGAGGGAGTTGCGGACACGGCCGGTGTACTGCGTTGGGTCGCCGACGTTCGGCAGGTTCATCCGCAGCGCGCTGCTGCCGGCCGCGGTCGTCACGACGCTCACGTTGCGGGCCTCCGCGCGCAGGGCCGCGGACGAGAAGCCCACGAAGTACAGGCCGTAGGAGGTCCCCGACGACCAGATCACGCTGTCGCGCACGAGCCCGCCGGGGAAGAGCTGCAGCGCGCTCGACCCGCCGGAGCCTCCGCCCGCGCGGAGGACCACTCGCTCGGCGGTCCCGCCCGCGCCGGTCACGACGAGCGTGCCGGAGCCGGACACCGTTCCGCTGATCGTCACGTCCGCGAGCCGGGCGCCGGTGACCTCCGCGGCCCCGGTGAGGGTGATCCTGGTGAGGGCGGCCCCGTCACGGCCGCGCAGGACCCGGCCGCCGTTCAGGAGGAACGGGACGCCGACCGCGTAGTCCCCGGGGAGCAGGACGATCTCGGCCGCGGGCAGCGAGAGGGTGAGGGCGGTCAGGAAGCTGCACGGGTCCTGCTCGGTGCAGGCGGCGCCGTTCGCGCCGGTCGGGCTCGCGAACCGCGTGTCGGCCTGTGCCGCGACGGGCGCGGTCAGCGCGAGGCAGGCCACCGCGACGACGCCCATCATGATCCGTCGCACGCTGCGCATGCCGTTGATCGTCCTCGACCTGCGGACGGGGCGCAAGCGCCGCCTCAGTCCCGCACCGCGATCTCGCCGGTCAGCGAGAACGGCGGGACGAGGTCGATCCGGTCGACCGTCGAGAACCGGCCCGGGTCGTACCAGCTCGCCGGGCGCCGGCTCGGGAGCAGGCCCATCGCCTGGTAGGTGATCGCGACGAGCTCGGCGCAGTAGAGCGTCTCCTTCGTGGCCTCGGTGCGGCGGACGCGGCCGGTGAGCCACGAGCGCGCGAGGCCGAGCGTGCGCGGGAACGGCCGGCCGTCGTAGCGCTCGATCGTCTCGATCAGCCGGTCCTCGTGCACGCGCGTGATCGTGCCCTCGAGCTGGCGCAGGTAGGCGACCTGGCCGTAGCGCTCCTCCCACGTGCGGACCGCGTCGCCGAGCCGGTGCAGCTGCACGCCGCGCTGGTGCTGCCCGGTCCACACGTCCGGCAGCGACCGGCCCATCTCCGCGTGCCACAGCAGCGGGGGGAGGTCGTCGAGCGCGACGACCATCCCGACGTGGTTCACCGGGGCGTTCGTGAGCGTGCGGATCGCGACGTCGGCGAGCGAGCGGCCGCGGAACAGCCACAGGTCGCCGGTCGCCGCGCTCGCGAGCGCGTCCTCGTGCGTCAGCGCGGCGTCGGGCATCGCGCGTACCCTACGAGGCCGTGTCCCGGCGCTGGAAGCTCATCGGACTCGCCGGCCTCGCCGGAGTCGCCGCGACGGGCGTCGTCGTCGCGCGCAAGCGCCGCGAGCACGTCGAGTACGACGCCGACGACCTGCGCGCCAAGCTGCACGACCGGCTCGCCGACGTCCCGTCGAACGGGAACGGCGCCGGGCCGACCGCCGGCGTCAGCGCACCCGGAAGCTGAGCCGCACCGCGGCGGAGCGGTTGCCCGCCGCATCGGTCGCGCGGATCGTCAGCCGGTGGCCGCCCTTCCTCAGGCCGCGCGGGAGACGGATGAACGCGTCGCCGGCGGGCGCGCGCTTGGCCGAGGACGACAGGCGCACCCAGCGCTTTCCGTGGCCGCGCTGGAGCAGGAACGAGACGGTCGCCGCCTCCGACAGCCGGAACCGCGCCCGCGACGGGTGGGCGGCGCGGAAGGTCTTCGTGACGATGCGGGCACCGGTGATCGCGGGCGCCGCGCGGTCGGGCGCGGGGGTCGGAGTCGGGGCGGGCGCCGGTGCCGGTGTCGGAGCCGGCACGGGCACCGGCATCGGCGTGCTGCGGTCGATGACGACCGTGGCGGTGGCGCTCTCCTGCAGACCGTCCGTCGGGTCCTCGTACCCGACCTTCACGCCGTACGTGCCGTCGGCGATGGCCTCCGCCACGAGATCGAGCGTCACCGTGTGCTCGCCGGCCGCTCCGTCCGCCTGCGGGAACGTCCGCGCGGTCCCCGAGGCCGGCGTGAGGGTGACGACCGGCAGGCCGCCCGCCGTCTCCGCGAGGACGTACGTGACGGTCAGCGACGGTCCCTTCGTGACGAGACCGTCGGCGGGCGCCGTGAGCGTCGGGGGCGTCGCCGCGGCACTCGCGGTGCCGGCGGGAAGTGCGAGCACGCAGAGCAGCGCCGCGACCAGCAGTGCAGTCCGTTGCATCGCGGTCATGGTGGCAGAGCCGGCGCGCGCCGACGCCGCCTCGCGCACGTCAGCCCAGGACGACCTCGGCCACCCGCCGGACCATCGCGGCGTCGCCGCCGATCAGCAGCGTGGTGACGACCGAGTCGCGCCAGGCCTCGAGGTCGTGGCGGATCTTGTCCTCGGGGCCGATGAGCGCGAGCTGCTCGATGAGCGCGAGCGGGACGGCGGCCGCCGCCTCGTCCTTCTTCCCGTCGAGGTAGAGCTCCTGGACCTTCTGCATCTCCGCCTCGTAGCCCATCCGCACCGGCACGTCGTGGTGGAAGTTCGCGCCCTTCGCGCCCATGCCGCCGAAGTACAGGGCGTACATCGGGCGGATCATGTCGGCGGCGGCCTCGACGTCGTCGTGGACGATCACCGGGACCGTCGCCATGACCTCGAAGTCGTTCCACGAGCGGCGTGCCCCCTCGCGGTCGAAGCCCTCCTGCAGGCGCGGGCGGTACAGCTCGTCCTCGTGGTGCGGGGAGTAGAAGAGCGCCATCCAGCCGTCCGCGATCTCCGCGGTGAGCGCGATGTTCTTCGGGCCCTCGGCCGCGAGGTAGATCGGGATGTCCTCGCGGACGGGGTGGAGCGTCGGCTTCAGCGCCTTGCCGAGCCCCACGACGTTCTCGCCCTCGGTGAGCGGGAGCGGGTAGAACGGCCCGTCGTTCGTCACGCGGTTGCGGGCGAACGCCTCGCGGCAGATGTGCACGTACTCGCGCGTGCGGGCGAGCGGCTTGGCGAACGGCTCGCCGTACCAGCCTTCGACGACCTGCGGCCCGGACACGCCGAGGCCGAGGATGAAGCGCCCGCCGCTGAGGTGGTCCATCGTCAGCGCGGCCATCGCGGTCGCCGTCGGGCGCCGCGCGCTCATCTGCATGATCGCCGTGCCGAGCTTCACGTTCCGCGTCCCCGAGCCCCACCAGGCCAGCGGGGTGAGCGCGTCGGACCCGTAGGCCTCCGCGGTCCAGATCGAGTCGAAGCCGAGCTCGTCCGCGGCGGCGATCGCCTCGACGGCGCCGTGCGGTGGTCCCGACGTCCAGTACCCGGTGTTCAGTCCCAGCTTCAGATCGCGTGCCATGGGCGGCGACCCTACCGTGCCGCCGCGGCCCGCTTCCCGATGCGCGACTCGATGACCTTCGCCTTGCCGGACCCCGGGTGACGCTCGATCGCGCCGACCGCGGCGACGTCCACCGGCGTCGCTCCCGCGCCGGCTCCGTCGAGCGCGGCGCGCAGCAGCGCGCGCACCTCCGCCAGCGCCGGGTCGCCGGCGCCGGAGGCGAGCACGGCCTCGACGTGGAGGCCGTCCTCGTCGTGGACGATCTTGTACTGCCGCACGTCCGTGACCTTCGCCATCGGGCTGCGCAGGACGAGCGGATGGACGCTGACCGTCCCGCCGCCGCTCGCGGGGAGCGCGAGGACGTCGTCGGTGCGGCCGTCGACGGTCTCCAGCACCTTGAACGGGCGTCCGCACGGGCACGGCTCGGGTGACACCGTCACGAGGTCGGTCAGCTCGAAGCGGATCAACGGGAGCGTGCGGTTGAGGAGGTTCGTGACGAGGATGCGGCTCCCCGGCGAGCCGTCCGGCACCGCGCGCCCGTCGTCGTCGACGACCTCGACGTGGACGAGGTCCTCGAACACGTGCATGCCGGTGTGGTGGTCGCAGTCGCTCGCGAGCATGCCGGTCTCGGTGCTCGCGTACCCGTCGTACGGGACCGAGCCCCAGGCCGCGACGATCCGCTCGCGCATGCCGGCGGTGAGGACCTCGCTCGTGGCCGAGACGACACTCGGGGAGATGTGCAGGCGGCCGGCGCGCTGCTCGTCGGCGAGCATCGCGACGACGGAGGCGTAGCCGCTGAGGCCCTCGGGCTGGAAGGCGTTGAGCGCCGGGACGAGCTCGTCGATGGGCTGCCGCGCGTCGAGGCGCAGGAACCGGTGCAGGCCGACGTCGACGCTGCGGGTCATGCGCGCGGTCATGTGCTGCGGGCTGCCCGCGACCACCGTCGCGAGCTTCCGCCGGCGCGGCAGGCGCGGCGCCATGCCCATGTAGCTGCCGGTCCACCGCAGCACGCCGCCGAGCACCTCGTGCCAGTCCTCGGTGCCGTAGACGAAGACGCCGCGGCGGCCGGTCGTCCCGCCGCTCGCCATCGTGCGGTAGTCGCCGAGGTACAGCTCGTCGCCCGTGGAGGAGTCGAGCGCGCGCTCGACGTCGGCGAGCCGCAGCCGCGGGTCGGTCACGATCGCGTCCCAGTGCTCGAGCATCGCCGCCTTGTCGAGCGCGGGCAGCGCGCGCACGTCGAGGTCGTCGTCGAGGGCGATGCCGGCGAACGCCTCGCGGTAGTAGGGCGAGGCCTGGGCCGCGTGGCGCACGATCGCGAGCAGCCGCGCGCGGGTGTGGGCCTCGAGCGTCGCGCGGTCCCAGCGGTCGTGGGACTCCAGCTCGCGGGAGGCGCGCAGCGCGGGGATCGCGTCCCGGCGCACGCGGGTGATCCGGTCGATCATCGGGGCGGGTCCTGGGCCGGGATGGTGGCGCCGCGGTAGAGCGCGGCCTGGGCGCTCGCGTAGAGCGTCTCGGGCACCTCGGCGGGGGAGAGCAGGGCCTCCAGCGTGAGCCCGTTGCCGAGCGCGAGCGTGGCGGTCGCCAGCGCGCGGGGGTCCTCGGTGAGCGTGCGGCCCGACGCGGCCGCGTCTGCCTCGATCACCCGGGCGACGGCCTCGCGGCTCGCGTCGTGATGCTCGGCGTAGCGGGCGCGCAGCGTCTCGTCGCGGGCGGCGAACGTCGCGAACTCGATGACGGCCGCCCACCAGTCGTGCTCCTCGCCGACCGAGCGGGCGAACCGCCGGCTGATCTCGGCGACGAGCGCCTCGCCGGTGTACCCCTCGCCGGTGATCGCCGCGAGCGCGGCCCGACGCTCCCCGGCGCGCTCGGCGAGCAGCGTCAGGAAGAGGTCGGCCTTGGAGTCGAACGCCGAGTAGACCGCGCCCTTCGTGAAGCCGGCCTCTCGGGCGACCTGGTCGAGGCTCGCGGCGTGGAAGCCCTGGCGCTCGAAGACGGTCCGGGCGGCGGCGAGGATCCGCTCGCGGGTGCGGGCCTTCGAGGCGGCCCGGGAGAGTGGTGCAGTTGCCATACCGTCGGTATTCGTATACCGACGGTATCCATCTGTCAAGCGCGGATGCGGTCAGCTGTCGAGCTGATCGACCGTGCACTCGGCCGGCGGCTTGTCGTCGCGCCAGCGCTGCACCTTCGCGCCGTGACGGATCCGGCCGGCGCTCGTGTGGTCGAACGTGATCTCCACGACGAGCTCCGGGCGCAGGCTGACCCACTGCAGGTCGCGGCCCGCGGTCCAGCGCGAGGGCTCGGCGCTGCCGCGCTCGCCCGTCTCGTAGGGCTTCAGCGACTCGACGAGCTCGCGCTTCTCCTTCGCCGTGAAGCCGCTCGAGTGGCCGACCTCGCGCAGCCGGCCGTCCGGCTCGTAGAGGCCGAGGATCAGCGCGCCGACCGTGCCCTCCGCCTTGCCGGGCCGCCAGCCCATGACGACCGTGTCGATCGTGCGCACGCGCTTGATCTTCGCCATGCCCTCGCGCTTGCCCGAGCGGTAGGGCGCGGCGAGCTCCTTGGCCATCACGCCCTCGGCCTCGTGCAGCCAGCGCTCGGCCTCGGCGGCGGTCCGCACCATCGGGGTCAGCTCGATCGGCGCGGTGACGAGCGCCTCGAGCGCGGCGCGGCGGATCTCGTACGGGAGCTCCATCAGCACCTCGTCGTCGCTGGCGAGCAGGTCGAACGCGACGAACACGGCCGGCGTCTCCTCGCTCAGGCGCGTGATGCGCGAGACCGCCGGGTGGATCCGCTGCCCGAGCGCGTCGAAGTCCTCGCGCCCGCGCGCGTCGCGCACGACGATCTCGCCGTCCATGACGTAGCGGCCGGCGGGGAACGACAGCTCCGGGAAGTACCGGGTCAGCGGCCGGTCGTTGCGCGAGCGGATCTCGGCCTCGTCACCGTCGACGAAGACGATCGCGCGGAACCCGTCCCACTTGGGCTCGAAGGCCCAGCCGGGGTCGTCAGGCAGGCTGCTCCGCGAGCGCGCGAGCTGCGGAAGGAGCGGCGGGGCCAGTGGCAGCGTCATCACCGTGGACCCTAGTCGGCGCGCCGAGCTGCAGGGCGACCACGGCGCCGACGACGAGCGTGGCGCCGGCGGCCTGGACCATGTCGAGCGACTCACCGAGCAGCAGCGCGGCGAGGCCGACGCCGACGACCGTCTCGAACGTCGACAGGATGCTCGCGGTTCCGGGGCCGACGCGGGGGAGGGCGAAGAGGAAGGACGCGATCGGCACGACCGTGCAGAGCAGGGCGAGCGTGGCGATCGAGACCCAGCCGGACGTCGCGAGGGCGCCGGTCGCGATCGAGCCCGTCGAGGCGCCGAAGGTGACGGTGCCGATCGCCGCGCCGGTGACGACGAGGGTTGCGAGCAGCAGGCCGTCGACGCGCGCGGTGAACCGGTCGGCGAGGAGCACGTAGCTTGCGTAGGCGACGGTGGCCGACCCGGCGAACATGAGGCCCGGCCCGCTCAGGGCGCCGATCTGCGCGCCGCCGAGCACGAGTGCGGCGCCCGCGATGGCGGTGGCGAGCGCGATCGCGCGGCGGCGGTCGGGCCGCTCACGGCCGAGGGCGACGGCCGCGGCGACGACGAGGACCGGGTAGGTCGCGAGCAGCATCGCGACGAGCGAGGCGTCGAGTCGCTCGAGCGCGGAGAAGTAGAGGGTCGCCTCGCCGGCGTAGCCGATGCCGCCGAGCGCGAGGGCGCCGAGGGCGACGGGCAGCGGCGGCATGGCGGGGCGGCGCCAGGCCACGAGCGCCCAGAGGACGAGCGCGGCGAGGACGAAGCGCCCTGCGAGGAGCGTGACGACGCCCGAGCCGCCTGCGTAGGCGACCTTCGCGAGCACGCCGGAGGCGCCGAACGTGACGGCCGACAGGAGGGTGAGTGCGACGCCGACCGAGTGGTCGCGTCCATGCCTGCCGGCGTTCACGCCGGGGCTACCAGTTCGGGCGACCGTCGAGCGGCCGGGAGTCGACGCCGTAGTGCACGGCGGCGTATCCGAACGCGCCGTAGACGACGGCGGCGGTGACGAGAGAGACGAGTCCAAGAATCATGTTTCCCAGAGTAGAAGCCATGACCCAAAGGATCTGGCATCACTTACCTCTAGTATCTGAAGGCAGAGCCTTGAGATGAATCTGCAGCAGCTCGAGTACTTCCTGGCCTCCGCCGAGCGCGGGTCCTTCAGCGCCGCCGCCGAGGCGCTGCACCTCTCCCAGCCGTCCGTCAGCGAGCAGGTCCGGCGGCTGGAGGCCGAGCTCGGCGTGGCGCTGTTCGCCCGCGCGGGCCGCGGCGTCACGCTCACCGAGGCGGGCCGCTCACTGCGCCCGCACGCCGAGGCCGTGCTCGAGGAGGTGCAGGAGGCGCGCGAGTCGGTGCTCGCCGTACGCGAACTGCGCGGCGGGACCGTGAGCTTCGGGACGTTCTCCACCGCCCGCGACTACCTCGGCTCCGACCTCGTCACCGAGTTTCGCCGGCGCCACCCGCAGGTGCGCGTGCGGATCCTCGGGCTGAACTCCGCCGAGGCCGCCCAGGACGTGCGCGACGGGCGGCTCGAGGCGGCGATCGTCGCGCTGCCCGTCGACGACGAGGGCCTCGAGGTCCGGCGCGTCGCCGACGACGAGCTCTTCTTCACGAGCATCGACCCCGCGCACCTGCGCAGGCCGATGACGATCGAGCGCCTGAGCGAGCTGCCGCTCGTTCTCGCCGACGCGAGCTACCGCCTCCAGGACCCCACGCGACGCTACATCGCCGAGCTCGCGCAGCGCGCGGGGGTGACGCTCGAGCCGGTGGTGGACGTCGAGACCGTCGCCACCGTCCTGGACCTCGTCGCCGCAGGCGTCGGCGACTCGATCCTGGAGCGGGGACTGCTCGTCGCGCGCGGCGGGCGCATGTCGCAGCGGATCGGCTGGGTCCCGTTCGCCGAGCCGATCATGATCACGATGGCATTCGTCACCCGCCGCGACGCCCCGCTCTCCCCGGCCGCGCGCGTGATGGTCGAGCTCGTGGAGGAGCGGCTGCGGGCGACGGCCGCGGAGCTGGCGAAGACGCCGCGGAAAAGACTTCCCAGCTAGTCCGACCTGGGCGCCGCAGTCCCCCCGCGCAACCTGCGCAGGAGCGCATCCGCAGCGCGCGAGTCGATGTTGTGCAGCACGCCGAGGAGCCGGACGATCGGGGGGAACCACACGGAGCGGCTGTCGGCCTCCACGGCGGCGAGCACCTTCGCGGCGAGCGCTTCGGCGCTCGCCGCGCTCGGCCCGCCGCGGTACCAGTCGGGCATCCGGTCCTTCTCGTGGTCGTGCAGGTGGGTGGCGATCTCGCCCGGGTACACCGTCGTCAGCGAGACCCCCGTCCCGCTCAGCTCGTGGCGCAGCGCCTCGGCGAACATTCGCTGCGCCCCCTTCGTCCCGCCGTACACCGCCGCCCACGGGAACGACCGCAGCGCGGCGCCGGAGGAGACGACGACGACGTGCCCGTTGGCGCGGTCCAGCAGGTGCGGCAGGCCGAAGTGGACCGTCCGCAGCGTGCCGTGCCAGTTCACCTCGCTCATCTGCAGCTGATCCTCCAGCGACTGGCGGCGATAGGGCCCGTAGTGCGTGATGCCGGCGTTCGCGACGAGCAGGTCGATCCCGCCGGCGACGTCGGCGAACGTCGCGACGGCATCGCGCACGGACTCGGTGTCGGCGACGTCGCAGGCGATGACGTGATGGGCCCCGGGCAGCGACTCGGCGAGCTCGGCGGACTCCTCGGTCGACCGGGCGGCGAGCCCGACGACCACCCCGCGCTCGGCGAGCGCGCGGCTCAGCGCGGCGCCGATCCCGCGCGAGGCGCCGGTCACGAACGCGCGAGTGCCAGGAGTGATCTGCACGGCCGGGACCCTATCGCCGGGCAGCGGTACGATCGCGCCCATGTCCCAGGAGCACGCCACCGTCGCCGAGGAGGAATACCTCCAGACCATCTTCTGGCTGCACGAGGCGGGCCTCCCGATGAGCGCCGCGAACGTCGCGCGCGCGATGCAGCTCTCGCCTCCGACGGTCCACGAGATGCTCCGGCGGCTGGAGCGCGACGGGTACGTCACCCGCGGCGAGGACAAGCTCATCTCCTTCACCGACAGCGGTCGCGAGCACGCCGAGGGCATCGTCCGCCGCCACCGGCTGATCGAGCGCTTCCTCACGGATGTCCTCGGCATCCCGTGGGACGAGGTGCACGAGGAGGCCGAGCGGCTCGAGCACGCGATGAGCCCCGTCCTCGAGGCGCGGATGCTCGCCGCGATCGGTGACGCGAAGACGTGCCCGCACGGCCACCCGATCGAGGTCGGGCAGCGCCACGAGGGCGTGCCGCTCGCCGACGTGGAGGTCGGCGCGACCGTGAAGATCCTGCGGTTCGAGAACGAGGCCGAGGACCTGCTCCACTACCTCAAGGCCTCCGGCGTGGAGCCCGGCATGACGGGCACGCTCGCCGAGCGCTCGGGCGAGGAGGTCGTCGTCGCCTCCGACGAGGGCGCGCGCGTCGTCCTGACGCCCAGCGTGGCGGAGACCGTCAGCGTCTCCGCCGACCCGTCGCCCCCGCCGCGGACCGCGCTGCCCGAGCAGCTCGTGATCGGCGCGGACCGCTACGGGCGCTGAGGCGTCCTACAGCTCGGCGTACGCGGCGGCGAGCCGGCGGACGCCCTCGCCGATCTGGTCCGCCGTCACGCCGGAGTAGGCCAGGCGCAGCGTGTTCTCGCCGCCCTCCATCAGGAAGTCGGTCCCCTTGACGAACGTCACGCCGTGCTCGGCCGCGCGGTCGAACAGCACGTGGACGTCGGTGCCCTCGGGCAGCTCGACCCACATGAAGTAGCCGCCCTCGGGCGCCTGGAAGCGCGCGTCGGGGAGGTGCTCGGCGAGCGCGCCCGTCAGCGTCTCGACGCGCTCGGCGAGCGCCGCGCTCACGGTCTTCACGGCGTCGTGGATCCGGCCGCTCGCGCAGAACTGGTAGACGATCGACTGGGCGACCATGTTCGGCGAGATGTACGTGTTCGTCGCGTTGCGCGCGATCGTCGCGATGAGCTCCTCGGGGCCGATCAGGTACCCGACGCGGATGCCCGGGCAGACCGTCTTGGAGAACGACGAGGCGTAGACGACGTGCTCGGCGTTCTTCCCGTCGAGCGAGAGCATGGTCGGCAGGGGATGGCCCGTGAAGCGGATCTCGATGTACGGGTCGTCCTCGAAGATCGGCAGCTCGAACTCCTCCGCGAGGCGCAGCAGCTCGACGCGCTTCTCGCGGCTGAGCGTGTACCCGGCGGGGTTCTGGAAGTTCGGGATGATGTGCGCGAGCTTCGGGCGCAGGCCGCCCTCGAGCAGCGTGCGGAGCGCGGCGGTGTCGATGCCGTCGGACTCCAGCTCGACCATGTGGACGTCGGCGCCGCGCTGGCGCAGGCCGAGCAGGGTGCGGTCGTACGTCGGCTTCTCGACGACGACGGCGTCGCCCGGCTGGACGAGCGCGTCGAACAGGAACGCGTCGGCCTGCATCGAGCCGTTGGTGACGAGCACGCGCGACTCGGCGACGCCGTGCTGCTCGGCGATCCAGCGGCGCAGCGGGACGTACCCGATCGACGTGCCGTACGCGGTGGTGCCGGCGGCGTCGCTGGTGAACGCGTTCTCCGCGGCGATCTTCAGGCCCTCGACATCGACGATGTCCAGGGAGGGTGCGCCACGGGCGAAGGAGATCATCTCGGCCATGCCTAAGAACCTAGCGCCCGTCCGGCCGCGGGTGGCGGGAGGCCCGGCGGGGTCTACTTCTTCAGCACGACGGCGTACAGCGGGGGCGTGCCCTTGAAGTAGGAGCGCAGCCGCGAGGCGGCCTGCCGGACCTCGTCCGAGTCGGCCGCGGCGGCGGTCGAGTAGAGGACGAGGCGGGTGGAGAGCGGGTAGCTCCCGTCGCTCAGTGTCCTGCGCGTGGGCGTGATGCAGGGCTTGCCGGGAGCACTTGCGCCGGCGAGCAGCGTCAGCCCGTTGCGGCGGTCGAACGCGGTGCCCGCCGCGAAGGCGCTGCTGCGGTCGGCACGGCGGACCGCCTCGTCACGGCGCTCGGTGAGGGCCTCGTCGCGGCGCCGGCGATCGGTGCCCGGGGCGGCCGGGACGCTCACGCAGGTGCGTCCGCTCTTCGTCTGGCGGGCGAAGCCGCTGGCGACGAGCACCGGAGCGGCGACCTCGCGGATACCGGGGCACGACCAGCCCTTGCCGCCCGGCGTGACGACGTGGATCGCCGCGGCGGTCCGGCCGTTGCACAGGTCACTGCGCACGTCCTCCTCGATGCCCGTCCGCAGCTGCGGGATCGCGGTGATGCCGCCGCCCGCCGCGGTGATCGCGTCGTCCGTGGCGGCGATGCCGGTCGGGCCGGCCGGAGCCTCGGTCTTCTGGCCGCCGCCGTTCGTGACCAGCGCGTAGCCGCAGACGAGCAGGGCGATCACGGCGAGCGCGATCAGGAGGCGCCGCGATGGCAGCGCATCGAGCCACGGCACGTCGGGCTGCGGCGGGATGGTGGGGGTGTCGCCGCCGCCGGCGGCGGGCTCGAGGTCGTTCGGCTCGCGCTCCGGCTCCTGCACGAGCTCGGTCTCGGGCTCCGGCTCGGCCGCCGGCGCCTCGGGCTCGGTGACCGCCTCGGCCTCCGGCTCCGTCATGCGGGACCGGCGCGACTGGACCGAGCGCGCCGCGATGGCCTCGGCCGTCGTCTCCTCCGGCGTCTTGGGCTTCGGCTCGGGCTCCGGTTGCTCGACCGTCGGCTCCGGTTCCTCGACCGCCGGTTCCGGCTCGACCGTCTTCTCCGGCGGCGGGGTGACGGCGGCGGCCGCCGCGGCCGGCATGACGACGGGCGCGGGCGTGCCGGTGGCCCGCTCCAGCCGGACGAGCGCGCGGCCGTGGTCCTCGACGACGGTCTGGGCGGTCTCGCGCAGGCGGTCGGTCGCGGTGGTGAGCCCGTTCAGCGTCTCGCGGAGGGCCTCGGCCTTGGCGCGGGCGTCCTGTGCGAACAGGTCGATGGTGTCCGGCCCCTGCGGCGGCGCCGGGGGCGCGGCGACGGCGCCCCGCTCCTCGGCGGCCTCACGGTCGGCGCGCTGGCCCTTGCCCCTGGGCGCGGGCGCGCCCTTGGCGACCGTCGCGTCCTCCGACGCGTCGGTCCGCAGTTCACGCTCGAGGTCCAGCAGGCGTCGCTCGAGATCCCCGAGCGACTCGCGGACGTCGCGCTGCTCGCCGTCGCCGGTCATTGATCGACGAACGGTACCCGCCGGATCAGAGGGCACCGCGCGGACCCGTCACAACTACGGGGCATCGCGAACCCCCGCCGCTCAGCGCGACGGGCCCGCCACTCGGCGCTCTGATGCAGATTCTGCCCGCGATGCGGGCACGATCCGCATCGCGAGGCCGGCGCGTCAGCCGCCGAGGATCTCGACGGCGATCTCGGCGACCTGGGTGGGCGTGCGACCGACGCGGACGCCCTTGGCCTCGAGTGCCTCCGCCTTCGCGGCGGCGGTGCCCGAGGAGCCGGAGACGATCGCGCCCGCGTGGCCCATCTGCTTGCCGGGCGGGGCGGTGAAGCCGGCGATGTAGCCGATGACCGGCTTGGTGACGTTCGCGGCGATGTAGTCCGCGGCCTCCTCCTCGGCCGAGCCGCCGATCTCACCGCTGAGCACGATCAGCTCGGTCTGGTCGTCGGCCTGGAACAGCTCGATGATGTCGACGAACGAGCTGCCCGGGACCGGGTCGCCGCCGATGCCGACGATCGACGAGTTGCCGAAGCCGCGCTGGGCGATCTCGTTGCCGATCTGGTAGGTCAGCGTGCCCGAGCGCGAGACGACGCCGACGTTGCCCTCCTTGAAGAAGGCGGCCGGGATGATCCCGATGTTGGCCTTGCCCGGCGAGAGGATGCCCGGGCAGTTGGGGCCCACCAGGCGCGTGCCCGGGAAGTCCCGCTTGAGCGTGTTGTAGACGCGCAGCTCGTCGTGGGCCGGGATGCCCTCGGTGATCGCGACGATCAGCGAGACGCCCGCGGCTGCCGCCTCGAGGATCGAGTCGGCGGCGAAGCGCGGCGGGACGAAGATCATCGCCGCGTTCGGCTGCGCGGCCTCCGCGCACTCGCCCCACGAGTTGAAGACGGGGATGCCCTCGACGTCCTGCCCGCCCTTGCCGGGGGTGACGCCGCCGACGACGTTGGTGCCGTACGTGCGGTTGTTGAGGGTGTGGAACGAGCCCTCGCGGCCGGTGATGCCGGCGACGGCCAGGCGGGTCTCCTCGGTGACCAGAATGGCCATCAGCTGCGCTCCTTCGCGAGTGCGACGACCATGTCGGCCGCCTCGTTCATCGTCTTCGCCGGGTGGACGTTGGGGATCGCCGCCTCCTCGAGGAGCCGGCGGCCCTCGACGTCGTTGGTGCCGTCCAGGCGGACGACGAACGGGATGTCGGTGTCGAAGCGGGCGAACGCGTCGAGCAGGCCGCGTGCGACCTCGTCGCAGCGCGTGATGCCGCCGAAGATGTTGAAGAGGACCGCCTTGACCCGCGGGTTGGAGAGCAGCACCTCGACGGCGGTCGTGATGACCTCCGCGTTGGAGCCGCCGGCCGCGTCGAGGAAGTTCGCCGGATCGCCGCCCGCCTGCGCGACGACGTCGAGCGTGCTCATCGCGAGCCCGGCGCCGTTGCCGAGGATCCCGATGTCGCCGTCGAGCGCGACGTACTGCAGCCCGAGGGCCTGCGCCTTCTCCTCGATCGGGTCGATCGCGCCCTCGACGCTGAGCGCCGCGTTCTCCGGATGGCGGTAGAGCGCGTTGTTGTCGAGCGTGACCTTCGCGTCGAGCGCCTTGACCTTGCGGTCCGGCGTCACGATCAGCGGGTTGATCTCGGTGAGGGTCGCGTCCTCCTGCGTCCAGACCTCGTAGAGGCTGACGAGGATGTCCGCGACGCCCTCGGCGAGGTCCGCCTCGACGCCGCCGTCGGCGGCGATCTTCAGCGCCTCGTCCTTCGAGAGCCCGTCCAGCGCGTCGATGTGATGGCGCACGAGCTTCTCGGGGGTCTTCTCGGCGACCTCCTCGATGTCGATGCCGCCCTCCTTGGAGAACATCAGGAGCGGCGCCTTCGCCGAGCGGTCGAGCAGGATCGAGGCGTAGTACTCGTCCTCGATGTCCGAGGCCTTCTCGATCCACAGCTCGTGGACGATGTGGCCGCGGATGTCCAGCCCGAGGATGTTCGTCGCGTGCTCACGCGCCTCGTCCTCGTTGCCGGCCAGCTTCACCCCGCCCGCCTTCCCGCGACCGCCGATCAGCACCTGTGCCTTCACGACGACGGGGTATCCGAGCTCGTTCGCGGCGGCGACGGCGTCCTCGACGGTCGTGACGGCCCGGCCGTCCGACACGTCGAGTCCGTGGCGCGCGAAGAGCTGCTTGCCTTGGTATTCGAGCAGGTCCATAGCGGCGGCGGAGGCTAGCGGAGCGGGTGCCTCCGGCGACGGTTGGTGTTTGACAGGCGGCTCGCGGGCAGTGACCCTCGGTGGGTGTCCCGGCTCGTGCGCAGAGCGATGGCGGCTGCCGCGATGGCGCTTGCGGCGGGCTGCTGCATGGCTCCGGGGGCCTGGGCGATCGGGGAGCTGGGGATCACCGTGAGCGGGGCGCCGGACCAGCTGATCATGGGTGACATCCTGACGCTGACGGCGACCGTGACGAACAACGATCCCGTCAAGGTCGGGACCGATGGGCGCGTCGTCTTCAACGTCATCCGTGACCCGTTTCAGGACACGCCGATCCTCCAGGGGTCGGGCTGCCAGGACTTCATCGCCCTCTCCTGCCCGATCTTCGGAAACCTCACGTTCGGCCAGCCGCGGCAGGTGCAGATCACGTCCTCGCTGCCTGCGCTGGGCCCGTACGCCGTCGATGTCGGCGCGAACGCCGACGTCCTGGGCAATGACCTCGGATCGACCGCTCAACTCGCCCATGATCCGCTACGAGACCACCGTCGAGCCCAAGGCCGACATCAAGCTCGACCTCGGCACCTCCGCGGAGAGCGTCGCCAACGGGGCGCCCTTCGTCATCCGGGGGCTCGTGACGAACACCGACGCGGACGGCACCGCCTACGGCGCGTCGGTGAAGTTCTCGGTCCCTCCGGGCGCCGAGATCCTCTCGAAGCCCGGCGACTGCACCGGCAGCGTCCTGAACCTCGTGTGCCCGGTCGGCGATCTCGGGCCGCTGCTCACGGCACAGCGTGAGCTGACGCTGCGCTCCACCTCCGAGGGCAGCTACACGGTCCTCGGCACGGTCACGTGGGCGCGCCCGGACACCACCCCCGTCGACACCCAGGGCCAGATCACGGTCACCGTCCTGCCACCGCCCGACACGACGCCCACACCCACACCCACGCCCGCCAAGCCCGCGACCCCCAAGCCGAAGACGGTCAGCGCGGGCACGATCGCGCAGGGCGTCCCCGCCTCCGGGCGCTGCGTGCGCACGCGCCGGCTCACGCTCGTCCTGCGCTCGCGCGGGACCTGGGACCCGGTCAGGGGGACGATCCGCGTGACGGGACGCAGGAAGGCGCTGGTCCTGAAGGGCACCCGCGCGCAGCGGCCGTTCACGCTCACGCTCCCGCGCCGCCGCGGCAAGGTGAAACTGCAGCTCGACGTGACGCTCGACAACGGCCGCCGCTACAAGGCCACGCGCTCCTTCCGCCGCTGCTGAGACCACCCGCAGGACGTCGCTGCGGCGCGCCTTCCTAGAATGGCCCGTCTATGCCGCTTCCCGCCAAGGTCACCTGGGTCACTTTCGATGTGTATGGCACGCTGATCGACTGGGAGGCGGGGATCCTCGACGCCTTCAAGCGCGAGGCGCAGCGGGAGGGCTTCACGATCGAGGAGCCCGAGAAGATCTTCCCCCGCTTCCTGGAGCTGGAGCACGAGATCGAGGCCGGCTCGTACGAGCTCTACGCCGAGGTCCTGCGCCGCTGCGCCGTGACGATCGCCAAGGAGATCGGCTGGCCGCTGGAGCCCTCGCGCAGCGGCTTCCTCCCGGACTCGGTGCCGCGCTGGCGCCCGTTCAAGGAGACGAACACGCAGATGACGCGGTTCGGCAAGAAGTTCAGCACGGGCCTCATCTCCAACATCGACGACAAGCTGCTCGGTGAGACGCGCCGTCACATCCCGCACGTCTTCGACCTCGTCGTGACCGCGCAGCAGGTCCGCTCCTACAAGCCGGACGCCGCGCACTTCACCGAGTTCGCCCGCCGCGTGGGCAGCAAGAAGAACTGGGTGCACGTCTGCAGCGGCGTGCACGCGGACCTCGAGCCCGCGCTGAAGGCGAGGGTCCCGGTCATCTGGGTCAACCGCCGCAAGGAGCAGCTCGACCCGAGCGCCAAGAAGCCGACCGCCGAGGTGAAGACGCTCCTCGAGGCGGCCAAGCTGCTCGGCGCGGTCTAGGGATTCGGGCGGCCCGGACGGGCATCGCGATGCGGGTCATCGCGCTCACCGAGGACGTCCTGGTCTGCACGTCGGCCTTCTGGCAGACGACCTGCACGATCGTCCGCGGACCCGACCGCGAGGCGCCCGAGGCGTTCGTGATCGACTCGCCGGTGCTCCCGGACGAGCTCGAGGCGCTCCCCGGCGTGCTGGAGCACGTCGGCTGGCCGTGCTCGGGCCTGCTGGCGACGCACGGCGACTGGGACCACCTGCTCGGACGCATGGCCTTCCCGGGCGCCGCACTCGGCTGCGCGGAGACGACCGCGGCCCGCCTGAAGGGCGAGATGGGCGACGCGGTCCGCGAGCTGCGCGAGTTCGACGACGAGCACTACGTCGAACGGAAGGCCCCACTGCAACTCGGTCAGTTGCAGGCGCTGCCGGTGCCGGGGAAGGTCGAGATCGGCGGCGGCGAGCTCGAGCTGCACCCGACCGAGGGGCACGTCCCCGAGGGGATGGCGATCGCGATCCCGTGGGCGGGCGTCCTCGTCGTCGGCGACTACGTCTCGCCGGTGGAGATCCCGTGGATCAGCGAGGGCGGCTCGCGCTCGGCGTACGTCGCGACGCTCGGACGGCTGCTGCCGCTGATCGAGGCGGCCGAGCACGTCGTCCCGGGGCACGGCGCGGTCCTGGACCCCGTGCGCGCCGCGGCGATCGTTCGCGAGGACCTGCACTACCTGGAGACCGGGGAGCTGCCGCTCGCCCGCCGCTCGCCCGCGCAGAAGAAGATCGACGCCGAGAACCGGGGGCGCTGGTGATCCATCACGTCGCCTTCGAGGTTTCGCGGGGTGGCGCCGACGCGGAGGTCGCGTTCTGGCGGATGCTCGGGTTCGCCGAGGTCGTGCCGCCGGGGACGCTCGCCGAGCGCGCGCGCTGGGTGGAGTGCGACGGGGTCCAGGTCCACCTGATCCACAGCGACGCGCCCGTGGCCGGCGGGGAGGGCCACGTCGCCCTCGCCGTCCGCGACTACGACGAGGTCGTGGCGCGTCTGCGCGACGCGGGACACGAGGCGGCCCCGCGCGCCGAGCACTTCGGCGCCGCGCGGACGCAGGTCCGCACGCCCGCGGGACACCTCGTCGAGGTCATGGCGCCCCCGCCTGCCTCCCGGAGCGCATCGGGGCACCTGAAGGTCGCTCAGCGACCTCGAGATGACGCGATCGAGGTGAATCCGCGGGCTCACGTGCTCTCCCGCGTGAGCCGCAGCAGGCGCTGGTCGGCGGTGAAGAGCCGCCGGGTGCCCGCGAGCGCCGTCGTCGCCGTCGTCACGACGACCGCGCCGAGGATGATCCACATCAGCGCGAGCTGGACGAGGACGGCGTCCAGCGGGTCGACGCCGGCGAGGATGAGGCCGGTCATCGCGCCCGGCAGGAACACGATGCCGAGCGCCTTCGTGTTCTCGATCTGCGGGGAGATCGCCAGTCGCAGCGCGCGGCGCACCTGCGGGCGCGCGGCGTCGATCCCCGGCAGGCCGAGTGCCAGGCGCGCCTCGATCTCCGGCCGGCGGTCGGCCATCAGGCCCGCGAGCGCCGTCGCCACGACGACGCACGACTTCATCGAGTTGCCGACGACCATGCCCGCGACCGGGACGACCGTTCGCCCGTCCACCGGGAAGATGCCCAGGCCGAACGTCAGGCCGAGCGCGACCGCCGCCGTGATCGCGTTGGCGGTGAGCGCGATCCCGAGGACGCCCGGGAGCTGCGGCGCGCGGCGGCGGACGGTCACCGACGCGAAGACGACGATCCCGGCGACCCACAGCCACGACCAGATCAGCGGCGTGTCCGGGTCGACGACGACCTGCAGCGCGAGCGCGACGAGCAGCAGCTGCGCCGCCGAGCGCACCACCGACACGACCATGTCGCGCTCGAGCCCGAGCCGCTCGCGCAGCGAGATCGCCACCGCGACGACGACGAGGCTCAGCGACGCGACGAGGCCGACCCACGTGACGTCGCCCTCATTCATGGCGATGCTCCAGGTCGCCGGCGATCCGGCCCTCGCGCAGGCGCAGGACGTGGTCCGCGACACGCCCCAGCTGCTCCTCGTCGTGCGTGACGAGCAGCACCGGGACCCCGTCGCCGGCGAGCGTGCGCATCAGCGCCTCCAGCTCCGCCGTCGCGTCGCCGTCCAGGGCCGAGGTCGGCTCGTCCATCAGGACGACCTGCGGGTCGGTCGCGAGCGTGCGGGCGAGGCAGACGCGCTGCCCCTCGCCGCCCGACAGGGTGTCCGCGTCGCGCCCGGCGAACGCGCCGGGGTCCAGCGCGGCACGTTGCAGCAGCGCGGCCACGCGCTCGTCATCGGCGTCCGGGTCCGCGACGCGGATGTTGTCGGCGACCGTGCCGGGGAAGAGGACGGGCGCCTGGAACACCATGCCGACCGCACGGCGATGCGCCAGCGGGTCGAGGCCGGCGATGTCCTCGCCGCGGTAGCGCACGGTGCCCGTGTCGGGCGCCTCGAGCCGGTTGCAGCAGCGCAGCATCGTGGACTTGCCCGCGCCGGACGGCCCGGCGAGCGCGGTGACCCCCGCGTCCGGCAGCGTGACGCTCACGTCGTCCAGCCGCGGACGCTCGTCACCGGCGACGGAGACGTGCTCGAAGGTGAAGAGCGGCGGCTCGGGCATGCGGGACGGGACGCTACGGGGCGGCCCGGCCGTTCGAAGCGTCAGTCCAGGCGGATGTTCACGAAGAGGTCGCGGCCCGCCCAGGGCGTCGACTTCTTCCCGAACCCGAGCGACTCGTAGAGCTTCAGCGCCGGCTCGTTGGCCTCGTTGACGTCGAGTTCGGCACGGCGGCAGCCGCGCTCGCGCGCGCGCTCCAGGGAGAACTCGACGAGGGCGCGGCCCAGGCCGCAGCCGCGGGCGCGCTCCTCGACGAAGACGTCCTCGAGCAGGCAGTCCTCCGACGCGGTCCAGATGCTGTGCCGGTAGCGCAGCACGACGATGCCGGCGGGCGGCGTGTCCGCGTCCGGCGCGCCGATGACGAAGTCCGCGCCCCGGTCCTCGATCAGCTTGTCCACGCCCGCGAGGAACGCGTTGTCGCTCGGCCAGTCGTGCCCCAGGTGGTTGCGGAAGCCGATCAGCAGCTGCGCAACCGTCTCGGCCTCATCGACATCGGCCACCCAGACGTGCGGCCCACCGGTCACGGCTACTCCGCCGGCGGCGCCGCTGAGACGATCCGCGCGATCGGGTCGCCGGCCTGGATGGCGGCGCCCTCCTTGATCGGCAGATCCTCGATCACGCCCGCCTTGTGCGCGGTGATCTCGTTCTCCATCTTCATCGCCTCGATGATGCAGAGGAGCTGGCCCTCCTCGACGGCCTGGCCCTTCTCGACGACGACCTTCCACATGTTGCCCTGGAGGGGCGCCTCGAGCAGGTCGGGACCGCCCGCGCCGCCGGCCTTGCGCTCGCTGCGCTTGGCCTTCTTGCCGCCGCCTGCCGGGCCGGCGCCGTTCGCGACGACCGCACCCGCGAACGCGGGGCCGATGACGTTGACGTCGAAGCGCCGGCCGGACACCTCCACGGTGTAGGTCTGCTCGACGGTCTCCAGCGGCTCGCCGTCGTCGCCGGTCGGTGGCGCCGGGGCGGGGTCGGGGGCCGTGGACTTCAGCCAGTCCTTGTCCTCGACGAGGTCGCGGCAGGTCTCCGCATTCGCCCACTGCTCGGTGGCCAGCAGGGCGGAGTGGAACGGGATCAGCGTCGTGAGGCCCTCGATCTCGTACTCGCCGAGCGCCCGCAGCATCCGCTGCGTGGCGGCCGCGCGGTCGACGTCCCAGACGATGAGCTTGCTCACCATCGGGTCGTAGGTCGGGGACACCTCGCCGTTCTCGCCGACGCCGGAGTCGACGCGCACGCCGGGGCCCGCGGGCTCCTTGTACTTGCCGATCTTGCCGGGGGCGGGGGCGAAGTTCTTCGCCGCGTTCTCGGCGTTGATGCGGCACTCGATCGCGTGGCCGCGAAGCTCGATGTCCTCCTGCGCGTACGACAGGGGGAGGCCCGCGGCGGCGCGGATGCCCTCCTTGACGATGTCGATGCCCGTGACCATCTCGGTGACGCAGTGCTCGACCTGCACGCGGGTGTTCATCTCCAGGAAGAAGTACTCGCCGTCCTGGAAGAGGCCCTCGATCGTGCCGGCGCCGACGTAGTCGACGGCCTTCGCCGCGTTCACGCCGATCGCGCCGATGCGCTCGCGCAGGCCCGGGTCGGCCTCGACGACGGGCGCCGGCGCCTCCTCGATGAGCTTCTGGTGGCGGCGCTGGATCGAGCAGTCGCGCTCGCCGAGGTGGATGCAGTTGCCGTGCTTGTCGGCGATGATCTGGACCTCGACGTGGCGCGGGTTCGGCAGGTAGCGCTCGAGGTAGACGCGGCCGTCGCTGAAGAACTTCTCGCCCTCACGCGAGGCGCCCTCGAAGGCGCCCTCCAGCTCGTCCTCGGTCAGCGCGACGCGGAAGCCCTTGCCGCCGCCGCCGCCCGCCGCCTTGACGGCGACCGGGAAGCCGATCTCGTCCTTGGCGATCTTCATCGCGTCCTCGTACGTCTCGACCGTCTCGGTCGTGCCCGGGACGATCGGCACGCCGGCGGCCTTCATCAGCTCGCGGGCCATCGTCTTGGAGCCCATCGCGTCGATCGCGCTCGCGGGCGGGCCGATGAACGTGATCCCGGCGTCCTCGAGCGTCTTGGCGAACGGCGCGTTCTCCGCAAGGAAGCCGTAGCCGGGGTGGACGGCGTCCGCCCCGCACTCCGCGATGACCTCCATGATCTTCGGCACGTTGAGGTAGCTCTCGGCCGCAGGGCCCGGGCCGAGCAGGTAGGCCTCGTCGGCGGCCTTGACGTGCAGAGCGTCGCGATCCACCTCCGAATACACGGCCACCGAGGGGATGCCGAGTTCCTTGCAGGCGCGGATCACGCGGATGGCGATCTCGCCACGATTGGCGATGAGGATCTTGTTGAACATGCGGCGGCGAAGGGTACCCGCGTGCGGCGGTGCGAGACTGCCCGCCCGATGCGTGTCCCGCCCAACCGGATCGTGCGCGAGTTGTTCTTCTGGCTGCGGCCGGACTTCCTGCTGCGCTGTGTGCGCCGCTTCCAGGCGCTGGAGGGCTTCGATCGCGCGATCGCGCTGGCCTCCAGCACCTTCACCGCGACGATCCCGCTGACGATCCTCGTCGGCGCGATCCTGCCGTCGACGGACGCCGCCGAATCGGTCATCCGGCGCTACGGCCTGTCTGACGAGGGCGCTCAGGCGGTGCGCGACGCGTTCGCCCCGGCGCAGGGCACGGAGGCCGGGCTCAGCGTGTTCAGCGCGTTCCTTCTGCTGTTCGCCGTGCTGAGCTTCGCCCGCGCGGTCCAGCGGCTGATCGAGCGCGCGTACGAGCTCAAGCCGCTCAGCCTGCGCAACACCCGCAACGCGGCGGTGTGGATCGGCGGCCTCGTGCTGTTCGGGCTCGTGGAGGGCGTGATCGCGTACGTCTTCAAGGGCGGCATCCTCAACCTGCTCGCGCTCGGCGCGAACATCCTGATCGGCGTGGCGTTCCTCGTCTGGACCGGGCGGCTGCTCAGCGCGAACCGGGTCCCGGACCGCGACCTGCTCCCGTTCGCGATCCTCGTGGCGCTCGGGCTCTCGGTCTACGGCGTCGTCTCCGACGTCTACGTGCCGCGGATGTTCGACAGCTACGCCGAGCGCTACGGCGTGATCGGCGCGACCTTCGCCATCATCTCGGCGCTGTTCGGGGCGATGCTCGTCGTCGTCGTGATGACGGCGATCGGCCGCGAGGTCGCGGACGAGGTCGAGCGCGTGCGGCGCGGGGAACGGCCGCCGGAGGACGCGGTGAGGCAGCAGTGGGAGTTGCTGCTGGACGACGTGCGCGCGCGGCGCGACGTCTGGCTCGAGTCACGGCGGGCCCGCAAGCAGCACGTGGCCGAGGAGGACGCGGCGCAGGGGGACGAGACGCCGCCCTAGCGAGCGCGTGCGGCCGGGCTCGTGAGGCCCACCCGGGATCGCGCGGCCACCGTCACCGATCGCACCTTCGCGACGGTGCCCAGGCCGCGGATGACGACCTGCCGCGCGCGTGGCGTGCGCAGGAGCACGCGGCCGTCCTTGAGCGTCGCCTTCACGACGTATCCGGCCGCGCCCGGGACGCGCTTCCACGTCACCGTCAGGCGCCCGGACTTCAGGCGCGCGCGGGCGCCGCGCGGGGTCGCCGGCGGGCGCGCGCCCGGTGCGACGTACCGTGCGAGCGCGATGCGCGGGCGGGCGACCGGCGCGCGGCGCTCGACGATCGCGATGATCGACCGCGGCCCGCCGCGCCCCTCGTCCGAGCGCAGGCGCAGCGTCCCGCTCCCGTTGCGCAGCGTGCCGAGCGGGCGCGAGATCCCGCGGCCGCGCTCGTAGGCGCGCACCGTCGTGCCCGAGCCCACGCCGCTCGCCCGGTAGGCCAGGAGCGCGCGTCGCACCGCGCCGGCGCACCGTGGCGCTGACCTTGACGGGCGCCGCCGGGAGCGCGCGGCGCAGGCCCGCGACGGCCGCCGAGCCGGGCACCTGCTCGACGCGCCACGTGCCCGCGGCCGGCTTGTTCAGCCCGATCGAGCGCACCTGGAGCTTCGGCGCCGCCGCGGTGACCGCGGGCGCGCTGCGGGCCGACGGGTCGGTCGCGGCGACGGGGGTGATGCGCGTGCCCGCCGGGGAGATCAGGACGACGTCGGGAACGCCGCCGGCGCCGCGCAGCTCGACGCTCGCCGCGCGCGTGCCCCGGGGGATCGTGAACGTCGTCGCTCCGGCCTGCGCCTGGCGGGCGATGGGCGGGCCGCGGTAGGCCTCGAGATCGCACGAGTCGATGCCGGGGCCGAACGTCGTGATGTCGCCGTCGGCGGCGATGAACGCACCGGCCTCGACGACGTCCTCCACGCACAGGCCGACGCCGGCGTTCGACACGAGCGCCTCGGCTCCCGCGGTCGTGATGCCGAGCACCGTCACGTCGCCCTTGAGCACCCCGGCGAACCGGCCGCCGGGCCCGTCGACGGCGACGTCGAGCGCGCCTCCGGCGCTGACGACCTCGAGGTCGAGCCGGGCCTCACCGGTGATCGACCCGTAGCCGCCCGTCGTGATCTGGGCGGCGGACTTCGCGACCGCGAGGGTCAGGACGCGCGCTGAGGCGTCGAGCCGCAGGACGACCTCCTTGTCGAACGTCGCGGTCAGGTCGCCCTTGACGTCGACCGTGTAGACCGGCGGAGCAGCGGGGAATGCGCCGATCGTGGCGCCGACGCTGAAGAACAGCGGGTCCACGCCGAACGCTCCGCGGAACTCGGCGGCGTACACGTTCGTCGCGATCAGCAGGCCCGGGAACGGGGCGGGCGTGAGGCTCACGCTCCCGCGCACGAAGCGCCCGTCGCGGAACACGACCGACGCGCCGAGCCGCAGGCCCCCCGGCCGCGGCGGGAGGGCCAGCGCCGCCTGTCCGCTCCAGTCGCCGCCGGCGTAGCGGATGTCGAGATCCTCGATCGCGAGCGGCCCGACCGGGATGACATCGGCCGCGATGCGCGCGGAGTCCACCGTCACGCCGGTGCCGCGGCGCGCGAGCAGCGTCGCCTCCCCGCTGATCCCTCCGAGGGCGGGCGGCAGCTTCAGCGACAGCGGGATGCGGACGCCGTCCTCGGTGAGGAACACCTGGATGCGCCCGACGATCGGGAAGCCGCCGAGGTCCAGGCCCGCGGCGTCCACGTCGAGGATCTTCGCGCCGAGGCCCGAGCCTCCGATCTTGAAGTCCAGGTGCAGTTCGCCCTTGAAGATCGTGAGGTCCGGCAGCCCGCCGCCGCGCAGGATCACGCGCACCGTGCCGGTCGTGTCCAGGCGCTGGCGCCGCGGGTCGATGACGATCTTCACGTTCGTCTCCGGGACGATCGCGAGCCCGCCGAGGTCGACCTCCCCCTCCGACACCCCGGAACCCTGGAACTGCGGCTCGGTGGCGGGGAACAGGCAGCCGCCGCGCGGGCGGACGATGACCTTGCCGAACGTGACGCCGGTGCAGCCCGCCACCGCGCCCGGGACGCCGCCACCTGCGCGTGACCCCGCGCCCGGCTTGCCCGTGGGTGACAGGGAGCCGAACGCGCTCGCGCGGATCTCCTGGGGCGTGGGCTTCCACACGACGACGCCGCCGCCGTCGTCGGTCATCTCCGCGCGGATGTCGCCGCCGTCGCCGGGCGAGAGGTTCACGAACTCCTGGGCGGCGAAGCCCGCGCCCGGCCCGGCCGTGCGCGACATGATCCGCTCCGGGCTGATCCCGGTCGTCCACAGCGCCCGCAGCGTGCCGTTCGAGGCCTGGACCAGGTCCCCCTCGTCGTCGGCGGTCACCGCGCCGCTGAGGTTCTCGGGGGGTCCGGGCTGCCCGCCGGCGACCGATCGCACGGTCCACGGGCGCGTCGTCGCGGGCGGCCCGTCGCGGTAGAGCAGGTGCGTGCCGCGCGGCCCGCCGGCGAGTCGCGGCTCGGTTCCCGGGAACGACACGGTCGACCACGTCGCCGGGTCGCTGACGTCGCCGGCGCCGGTCCAGCGGCGCACGAACACGTTCTGGATCGCGTCGCTGAAGGCGGCGATCGGCACGCCCGCGCCGTCGTCGGCGATCGCACCGTTGTACGCCTGGTCGCCGGGGCCGACGAGGATGCCGCCGCGCTTGTAGGCGCCCGACGGGTAGATCTGCACCGACGTGCCCCCGGTCACGGTGTCCGTGACGACCGCGATGCGCGTCTGCGTGCCTCGCAGCACCGTCGCGTCGCCGGACGGTGGGGTGGTGCCGATGATCGCCGGGCCGTTCCAGCTCTGGCCGCCGTCGTCGGACGTCCACGCGTAGAGCGTGCTGTCGCTCGTGTCGTTGTCGGGGTGCTGCACGACGATCGGGTAGCGGAAGCTCAGCGCGACGAGCCCGTCGCCGATCTGCAGGATCTTCGGCCCGGCGAAGTCCTGGGAGAACGTCGGAGGTGTGCCGCCGAAGGGCGCGCCGTTCGGGTTGTCGCAGGCGCCGGCGCCGCGGGGGATCCGGCAGTAGCGGGTCGTGTCGCTGCCTCCCGCGGGACCCTTCTCGGTGAAGACGATGTGCGCGGTGCCGGCCGCGTCGACGAGGACGTCGGGCTGCTCGCCGGCCCCGAGGCCGACCGACGGCGGCGCCTGCTCGGGGCCGACCTTCGGCGCGACGCGCAGGCCCTTGTAGCCCTTGGTCCGGTAGACCGTCGCGCGCTTGGGCTCCTTGGCGGCGTGGGCGGCGTCCAGGGCGCCGGGCGCGCCCGCGGGCGTCAGGCCGACGCCGCCCAGCGAGACCACGGTCAGGGCGATGCTCGCGAGGACCGGCGCTCCCAGCCTGTGGGCGGCTCGGGCCATGCCCGCGAGTATCTGCGATCCCGCCGAGGCGGGCAAGCGGACGGCGCTACCAGGGGTTGCGCTCGGGCGCGGCCGGCGCGCGGCTGACGCCCTCGAGCAGGGCGGCACGCTGCCACGGGCTCATCCGCGGCGGCTCGGCGGCGACGACGGGCGTCGTATCGTGCAGGAAGCGCTCGAGCGCCGCGACGACCGCGGCGGCCTCCTCGGGCGAGGCGGAGGGCGCGACGATGCGCAGCCTGTGATGAGCGTCCGGCACGGTGCGGGAGGCTACCGGCCCGCCGGGCCATAGGGTGCCCGGCATGCACGAGATCCCGGTGTTCGATCACGACACCGTCCTCGCCGCGGTCCCCCCGGCGGAGGCGATCGCCCGCACGCGCGAGGCGTTCCTGCGGCACCGCGCCGGCGACTGGGTGATGCCGTCGAAGGTCTACCTCCCGTCCCCGCCGTTCGGCGACTTCCGCGCGATGCCCGCGCGCGGCGACGGCCTCGCGATGCTCAAGTGGATCAGCTCGTTCCCGGGCAATCCCGAGCGCGGGCTGCCGACCGTCATGGGCGTCGTCGTGCTCTCCGACGCCGAGACGAGCGAGCCGCTCGCCCTGCTCGACGCCCGCTCGGTGACGGCGCTGCGGACCGGCGCCGTGGCTGCGGTGGCGGCGCGCGCGCTGGCGGTCGAGGGTGCTTTGACGTGCGGCATCGTCGGCTGCGGGCTCCACGGCGCCTGGGCGGCGCGCTGCCTCGTCGCCGAGGGCTACGGCCCAGGCGTCTGCCACGACCCGCGGGCCGAGGTGGCTGCGGCGCTGGCGGCCGAACTCGGAGACGGCTGGCGCGCAGGGACGCTCGCCGACGCGCTGGCCTGCGACATCGTCACCTGCGTGACGCCCGGAGGGACGCCGGTCGTCGGCGTGGAAGACCTCCGTCCCGGCCTGCATCTCAACATGCTCGGCGCCGACGGCCCCGGCAAGGCCGAGGCCACGATCGAGGCCGTCGCGGCCTGCGACCTCTGCTGCGACGAATGGGCACAGGCATCCCACGGAGGCGAGCTCACAGGAGCCGTCGAGGCCGGGCTGGTCGCGCGGGAGGACGTGGTCGACCTCGGCGCCGTCCTGGCCGGCGAGGCGCCACGCCCGTCAGGGGAGCGAGCCACGCTCTTCGACTCGACCGGCCTGGCGATCCAGGACCTCGCAATCGCCGCGGCGGTCCTGGGGCGCTAGCGCACGCCCGGCGAGTTCCGACCAGTCACAAGTCGTTTCTCGCCACGCCCGCGCCGCACTCCATCAGCGCACCGAGCTCACGGGGCCGGCGACGATGCGGTCGAGGAGGGAACGGGTAGCCCGGCCCCCGCAGGCCGTGTCGTCGCCGGCCCGGGACCACAGACGTTTGGGCCGTCTGTCGGAGTCAGCCACGGCTCTCGAGATTGATCGGCCCGCCTCCGGCGGTCCGTCCTGCCAGGGGGCTGTACCTAGAGCGGAATGTTCCCGTGCTTGCGCTGCGGCTGCGCCACACGCTTGGTCTGCAGCGTCTCCAGCGCGGTGACGAGCTTCGGCCGCGTCTCGTGCGGCACGATCACGTCGTCGATGTAGCCGCGCTCCGCCGCCGTGTACGGGTTCGCGAAGCGCGCCTTGTAGTCGGCGATGAGCTTCGCGCGGCGCTCGTCCGGCGTGGGCGACGTCGCGAGGTCCTTGCGGTAGATGATGTTGACCGCGCCCTCGGGGCCCATCACCGCGACCTCCGCCTGCGGCCAGGCGAAGTTGAAGTCGGCGAGCATGTGCTTGGAGGCCATGACGTCGTAGGCGCCGCCGTAGGCCTTGCGCGTGACGACCGTGATCTTCGGCACCGTCGCCTCGGTGTAGGCGTAGAGCAGCTTCGCGCCGTGGCGGATGATGCCGCCCCACTCCTGGCTCGTGCCCGGGAGGAACCCGGGGACGTCGCAGAAGGTGATGATCGGGATGTTGAACGCGTCGCATGTGCGCACGAAGCGCGCGCCCTTGCAGGAGGCGTCGATGTCGAGCACGCCCGCGAGCGCGGCCGGCTGGTTGCCGACGACGCCGACGACGTGGCCGTTGAGGCGCGAGAACCCGCAGATGATGTTCTTCGCCCAGTGCTCGTGGATCTCGAAGAACTCGCCGTCGTCCATGACGAGCTTGACGACCTCGCGCATGTCGTACGGCTTGTTCGGGTTGTCGGGGACGACCGAGTCGAGCTCCTCGTCCTCGCGGTCCGGATCGTCGTCCGGGGCGACGCGCGGCGGCGTCTCGAGGTTGTTCTGGGGGAGGAACCCGAAGAAGTAGCGGGTGTCCTCGAGCAGCGCGTCCTCGTCGGCGGCGGCGAGATGGGCGACGCCGGACTTCGAGTTGTGGGTCATCGCCCCGCCGAGCTCCTCGAACTCGACCTCCTCACCGGTGACCGTCTTGATGACGTCGGGGCCGGTGATGAACATGTGCGAGGTCTCGCGCACCATGAAGATGAAGTCCGTCATCGCGGGCGAATACACGGCGCCGCCGGCGCACGGGCCCATGATCAGGCTGATCTGCGGGATGACGCCCGAGCACTGGACGTTGCGGACGAAGACGTCGCCGTAGGCGCCGAGCGACACGACGCCCTCCTGGATCCGCGCGCCGCCGGAGTCGTTGATGCCGATGACCGGGCAGCCGATCTTCGCGGCCAGGTCCATGATCTTCACCATCTTCTCGGCCATCACCTCGCCGAGCGAGCCGCCGAAGATCGTGAAGTCCTGGCTGAAGACGCAGACGCGGCGGCCGTCGATCGTGCCGTGGCCGGTGACGACGGCGTCGCCCCAGGGCCGGTTCTTCTCGAGCCCGAACTCGTAGGTGCGGTGGCGCACGAACGTGTCCAGCTCCTGGAAGGAGCCGGGGTCGAGCAGCTTCTCGATGCGCTCGCGGGCCGTGTACTTGCCCTTCGCATGCTGCTTCTCCTCGGCCTCCGGCGAGGAGTGCATGGCCTGCATGCGCAGCTCCTCCAGGTGGGCGAGCTTGTGTTCGAGCGTTTCGGGGTGCGTGAGCCGTGCCATGGGGCGGCGGAGTCTACGAGAGGGGCGCCGGCCGAGGCCGCCCCGCCCGTGGTCGCGCCGCGGCTCAGGCCCGCGAGAACGGGCGGTGATGCGCGGAGCCGAGGTCGTCCAGGATGGCGACCAGCTGGCCCTCGAGCTCGGGATCGGGATCGGGCTCGGGGGTGGGCTCCGGCTCTGCGGTGGCCTGCGGCTCGGGCGCGGGCGCGGGCTCGGGCGCCTCGGCCCGGACCTCCGGCTCGACCTCGGGCACCTCGACGGCCGGCGGCTGCTCGTGCTCGTGCTCCTGCGTGGGCGGGGCCGCGGGCGCGGGCTGTGCCGCCCACGAGCCCGTGTGCCACCAGCCCTTGAGCCGCGCGAGGAACCCCTCGCGCGGCGCAGGACCTTCGTCTTGAGACGGGATGTCGGTCCCTGGCGCCTCAGTGTTGACGGATGCGGTGGTGACGGGGTCGGGCTCGGGCGCGGTCTCGGGCTCCGGCTCGTCCGCGAGGGCGGCGGAGGGCTCGGCGCTGTCGAACGCCACGGTGTCCTGCTCCGCGGGCTCGGGGACCGCAGGCGTCCGCTCGGCCGCGATCGTCACCTTCGTGCCCCACCCGGAGGCCGCGAGCTCCACTGTGCCGCGTACAGACGCGCCCTCCCAGGCGACGGCGGTCTCGGGATCCTTCCGGGTGATGCGCACCTCACCGAACGCGGACAGCCGTCGGGCGAGGGATGGCGCATCGCTGATCTCCGCCCACAACTCGGGCGGTGACTTCACGAGGGTGCGCTGCGCACGGGTCTCGGGCATGACGGGGAACGGTTTCGGCACCCACGTGCGCGCCTCCTGCCAAGCGCGGAGTTCTGCAACGCGCGTCCCGCAATCACGTACCCCACGCGTCACTGGTCCGCACGCCAGGATCGGCCGCGATGGACCGCTCCGCAGGCGATCGGTCGGCTCGAGCCCGCGAGCGGACTCAGGACACATCGATCCGCCGATCGGCCCCGGGATGCGGGACGGCGCGTTGCGGAGATCGCCGCGCGGCAGTGGGGCGTCGTGGATCACGCCGCAGCTCCTCGACGCCGGGTTCAGCGCCTCGGCGATCCAGCGCGCGGTCGGCGCGGGACGCCTGCATCCGCGTTATCCGCGGCGTGTACGCCGTCGGTCATCCGACGCTCGCAGCGTGAGGGCGCCTGGCTCGCGGCGGTGCTGGCGTGCGGCGGCGCCGTGCTGCTGCACACCGGTCGTCGGCCGCGAGCGCTGTGGGACCTGCCGTCCGTCGGCGTCGGCCAGGATCGAGGTGACGCTCGCGGCGGCACCGCATCGCGCCGGCCGGGCTCGACGCTGCACCGCACGGCGCGTCTCGCCGCGGCGGAGGTCACCGTGCGCCGGGCATTCCGGTGACGACCGGTCTCGCGCACGCTTGCGGACCTCGCGGCCGTCCTGCGGCCGCGCGACCTCGAGCGCACGCTCGAGCGCGCCGAGGCGCAGCACGTCCTCGACGTCGCGTCGCTACTGCGAGCGTCGCGAATCGGCCGCGGCGCGCGTCACGGTCCGCGCGATCCTCGCTGCGTGGGAGCCGAAGCGCACGACGAGCGAGCTCGAGGTCGCGCTCCTGCGGCTCGTCCGGCGGTCGGGCCTGCCGCGCCCGGAGGTGAACGCCCGGGTCGGCGAGTTCGAGGTCGGACCTGCTCTGGCGCGCGGCGCGGGTCGTCGCCGAGGCCGACAGCCTCCAGTTCCACCTCACGCGGGCGGCCATGGAGCGCGACCGCCGGCGCGACGCGGTGCTCGCGCCGCGCCGGCTACCGCGTCCTGCGCTTCACCGACCGCCAGGTCCGCGCGCGGCCGGACGAGGTCATCGGACGCTCCTGCGCCGACGGCGATCGGGTGCGATCCGGAGCCCGCTGAGCGGACCTCAAGCTGCATCGATCGCGCCGCGCGCGCCCTACGCGAACGGCTTCGCGACCATGCAGAAGATCGCGAAGAGGATGAGCAGGCTGGAGAAGGCTCCGACCATGCCGACGGCTCGGCCCTTGGCGGCGTACTCGTCGCTGAGGCCGCCGCCGGCGTCGAGGTCGCGGCGGGCGATCGCGGCGAGCTCCTTCTCGCGCGGCGTGAAGAACGCGCCGCCGAGGCCGAGCAGGACGATGAGGATGATCATCGGGACCGTCACCCATGTCTCGCTGAAGAGATCGCGGTCGGCCGCCAGGTAGATGCCCGTCAGCAGCGCGAGCGTCGCGAAGGGCATGATCAGGATCCGCCCGATCCGCACCTGCATCTCGTGCACCGTCGGCATCGCCTCGGGATGGGCGCCGATGAACCAGGGAATGATCACCGGGTAGACGAACGTGACGCCGAACGCGATCACGATGCACATGACGTGCACGGCGACGACGACGTCGTAGAACAGGATGGCGGGAAGGATCGTCATGGCGCGGAAAAACTAGCGCCGCGCGCCGACGACACTCAATAGACGGGCTGGTACTTGCCGAACACGTCCTGCATCGCGCCGCAGACCTCGCCCATCGACGCCCGGTCCTTCAGCGCCACGCGGATGAACGGCACGAGGTTCGCGGTCCCGCGCGCGGCCTCGCGCAGCTCCTCGAGCCGCTGCTCGACGAGCGCCGACGTCGCGGTCGGCCTTGAACGCGGCGAGCCGGTCGAGCTGCTCGCGCTCGGACTCGGGGTCCACGCGCAGCAGGTCCGGCACCTCCAGCTCGTCCTCGACGTAGTCGTTCACGCCGATGACCTTGTCCTGGCCGATGCGGTAGCGCTCCTGGTAGCCCCAGGCGGACTCGTCGATCTCGCCGGTGATGAACTCGATCGCCTTCGTCGACCCGCCGAGCGCGTCGACCTTCGCCGATCAGCTCCAGCGCGCGCGACTCGATCTCGTCCGTCAGCGACTCGACGAAGTACGAGCCGGCGAACGGGTCCACCGTGTCGGTCGCCCCCGACTCGGCGCCGATGATCTGCTGCGTGCGCAGCGCGATCTTCGCGGCGCGCTCGGTGGGCAGCGCCAGCGCCTCGTCGAAGCCGTTGGTGTGCAGCGACTGCGTGCCGCCGCAGACCGCGGCGAAGCCCTGCAGCGCGACGCGGACGATGTTGTTCTCCGGCTGCTGCGCGGTCAGCGTCACGCCGCCCGTCTGCGTGTGGAAGCGCAGCATCAGCGCCTTGGGGTTCGTCGCCCCGAACCGCTCGCGCATGATCGTCGCCCACATCCGGCGCGCGGCGCGGAACTTCGCGACCTCCTGGAACACGTTGTTGTGCCCGTTGAAGAAGAACGCCAGGCGCGGGGCGAAGTCGTCGACCGACAGGCCGCGATCGACGGCCGCCTGCACGTAGGCGATGCCCGAGGACAGCGTGAACGCGACCTCCTGCACCGCCGAGCAGCCCTTCTCGCGGAAGTGGTAGCCGGAGATCGAGATGGTGTTCCACTTCGGGATGTGCTCGGCGCAGTACTCGAAGATGTCCGTCGTGAGCCGCATCGTCGGCTCCGGCGGGTAGATGTAGTTGCCGCGGGCGATGTACTCCTTGAGCACGTCGTTCTGCGTCGTCCCGCGCAGCTTCGCGCTCGGCACGCCCTGCTCCTCGGCGACGAGGTCGTAGAGCATCAGCAGCACCGCGGCGGGCGCGTTGATCGTCATCGACGTCGAGACCTGGTCGAGCGGGATCCCGTCGAAGGCGGTCCGCATGTCGTCGATCGTGTCGATCGCGACGCCGGTGCGCCCGACCTCGCCCAGGCAGCGCGGGTTGTCGGAGTCCAGGCCGAGCTGCGTCGGCAGGTCGAAGGCCATCGACAGGCCGGTCCCGCCGCGCGAGAGCAGGTAGCGGTAGCGCTCGTTGCTCTCCTTCGCGCTCGCGTAGCCCGCGTACTGGCGCATCGTCCACTGCTGCTTGCGGTACATCTCGCGATGCACGCCGCGCGTGTACGGGAAGTCGCCGGGCTCGCCGAGCCGCAGCTCGCCGGGAAGATCGCGCTCGTCGTAGAGCTCCTTGATCTCGATGCCCGAGTCGGTGAACCGGCGCGGGTCGTCGGGACCGACGATGGGGGCGATCGTCAGGCGCTCGTCAGGGGTGATGGCCATGCCCTGAACGGTACCGCCGGGACCCCGCCCGCCGCCGTCAGGGACAGACCTTCAGCGTCGCCCGGATCGACTTCTTGGGCGGCTTGCCCTTCTTGACCTTGATGAACGCGCGGGCGCGGACCGTGATCGAGGACCCGCGCCGCGCGGACGCGGTGACCTTCAGGGTCTGGACGAAGGGCACCCGGCGGTCCTTCTTGACGACCTTGCTCCCGATGTAGAAGTCGGCGCGGGTGACCTTCACGAACTTGTTGCCCTTGCGCTTCTGCTTCTTCCACTTCAGCGTCACGCGGAACGTCTGACCGGGCTGCACGCAGCCCTTCGGCAGGCCGAAGTCGATCGACGCGCCGGGGACGGTCGCCCGTACCCGGCGTCCGACGGGGGCGACGCCGGGGGTCGGCGAGGCCGGGGACGGCGCGACGGGAGTCGCCGCCGGCGGTGCGGGTGCGGGCTCCGCGTAGGGATCCAGGCGCACGGCGCGCATCGCACCGCCCGCGCCCTGCCACACGGCCCAGCCGTCGCCGCTCGGGCCCGCGGCGACCTCCGGGTCCCCGAACGGCTCGCCGCCGGCGAGGTTCGCGGGGGCGCTGAACCGGGTCGGGGTGGCCGCCGACCTGATGTACCGCAGCCGCCCGTCGGCGTAGCCGGTCGACCAGACCACGTGGACGAGGCCGCCCGCGTCCTGGCTGGAGTCCGGCGCGCCGATGCCCGCGTCGATCGGGATCCGACCCCTCGATGAACGTCGCCGGGCCGAACGCGGCGGCGATCCGGTTGAACGTCCGGGACACGATGTGGTCGTCCTGCGGCACCTGGTAGAGGTAGGTGAGCGTCACGCCGCGCGGGGCCGGAGTTCAGCTGCGTCTCGGCCGCCCCGGGCTCAGGGTCGGGCAGCGCCTGGTCGGTCTTCGATCCACGGCATGCCGACGGCGTTCTGGTTCAAGCTCGGCCCGTCGTACACCGCGTACCGCACGGCGCCGAGGTTGTTCGAGGCGTACACCATCATCGTCGGCGTGTCCGCCACCCGGACGACGCTCGGGGAGAACACGAACCCCCCGCCGACCACGGACGTGCTCAGCGGCGGGACGCCCACGCCCGGCGCCGATGACGGACGTTCCCTCGACGGGCGCGGCGAGCAGGCCCTTGAGCGGGCCGGCGGCGCCGAGGCCCACACCGTCGACCCAGGCCGAGCCGCCCTGCATGCCCCCCGCATTCGGCGTGACGTTCGCGTTCCCCGGCGCACCCCAGGTCGTCCCCCCGTCCGTCGAGCCGAAGACGGTCAGGTGGTCGCGGACGTCGTTGTTGCCGTGGCACGGTGAGCAGGCCGTCGTGATCACGACCTTCGTCGCGGACGGGGCGAACACCGAGAGGTCGCCCGGGTCCGAGCCGGCGGTCCCTCCGAGCGGCGGGGGTGGGAAGTCGAGGGTCTTCACGACCTCGCAGGCGCTCCCGCCGGCGGGGATCCGGCAGTAGCCGACCTTCGCGGACGTCGCGCCGTCGGCCGGGATGGTCCAGGCGACGTGGCCGCGTCCATCAGCGCCGACCGCGATCTGCGGGCGCTCGCCGGTCCCGGCCGTGAAGGGCGTCGCCGCTCCGGCCGCGTGGGGCGCCGCCGCGAGGACGAGGATCGCCAGCAGTGGGATCCGGAGGGTCACGCGCAGACCCGGATCGTCGCCCGCAGGGACTTCTTGGGCGACTTCCCCTTCTTGACCTTGATGAAGGCGCGGGCGCGGAACGTCACCGCCGACCCCTTCACCGCGGTCGAGGAGACGCGCAGCGTCTGCGTGAAGGGGGCCTTCTTGTCGACCTTCGCGCGGGCCTTCCCGATCGTGAAGTCCACGCGCGTGATCTTCACGAACACGTTGCCCTTCTTCTTCTGCTTCTTCCAGGTGAGACGGGCCCGGAACGTGCCGCCGCGCTTCACGCAGCCGGCGGGCAGCTGCAGGCTGATGCGCGCGCCGCTCGCGGTGACGGCCACGGTGCGCGTCTTCGCCCCGGCGGGGGAGGCCGCGGCGTCGCCCGCGGGGTTGTTCACCGGGATCAGGCGGATCGGCGCGTCGTCCTCCGCCTGCCACACCGCCCAGCCCGCGCCGCTGCTCCCGGCCCCGACCTCGGGGTTGATGAAGGTCTCGCCCGAGGCGATCGTCGCGGGCGTGCTGAACGCGGCGCCGCTCGGGTCCGAGCGGACGTAGCGCAGGAGCTTCTGCTCGAGGTCGGTGTGCCACACGACGTGCAGGCGGCCGGCCGGATCCTGCCCGGAGGAGACGTCCGCGAGCCCGCTGTCGATCTCGGCGGTCGACTCGACCGCACGCGCCGTCCCGAAGGTGTTCTTGACCGGGTCGAAGCGCCGCACGAGCGCGTGGTCGTCGAGCGGCTGCTGCTGGTCGTAGCTCAGCCAGACGCCGCTGGGGCCGGAGGTCAGGCGGGGGTTGCGGATGCCCGGCTCAGGGGTCGGGAGGACCTGGTCGACGGCCCAGAGATCGGGGTTCATGAGGCCGCCGACGCCGAGGTCCCCGCCCCGGTAGACGGCGGTGCGGATGCCGAAGAGGTCGCTCGTCGCGTAGACGAGCTTCGCCTGCCCGGGGACCTGGACGATGCTCGGCGAGTGCACGAAGGAGTCGCCGGCCGCGGCGTCGACCGCGGTGGTGTCGGCCGCGCCCGGCCGGGCGATGATCTTGTCGCCGTCCGCGGGCGTGACGTAGACGCCCCCGGCGAGCGTGATGCCGTCCGGCCCCATCCCGGCGTTCGTCGGCGTCCCGCCGAGGCTCGGCTCGGCGGCGAACGTCGTGCCGCCGTCGGTGCTCGTCCAGCGGACGATCCCCTCGGTCGCGTCTCCGACGGCGCACGTGTAACACGCCGACACGATCCGCACCGTCGCGTCGCCGTCCACCTGGACGGTCGCGTCGCCGCCGGACTTCGCCAGGCCGCGGTTGGACGGGAAGTAGAGGATCTCGGACCGGTCGCAGGTCGTCGCACCCGGCGGCAGGCGGCAGTAGCCGACGGCGGCGTTGAGGATGCCGCGGACCGGAATCGACCAGACGACGTGGCCCGTGCCGCTCGGGGTGACGACGATGCGCGGGTTGATGCCGGCGCCGATCGTCGTGGGCGCCGCGAGCGCGGGCGAGGAGGCGCAGGCCAGCGCGGAGAGCACGGCGCAGGCGGCGATCATCCGGATCGTCCTCACGCAAGGACGATAGGAGCGCGGGGCCGGGAACGCAATGGGTGGTCGGCAAGCGACGGCAGGTGTCGTAGGTTGCGCTGCATGACCGTCCGCGTGCGCCTCTTCGCCATGCTCCGCGAACGTGCGGGCCGCGACGTCGTCGAGCTCGACCTGCCCGACGGGGCCTGCGTCGCCGACGCGCTCGCGGCGCTGACCGACGTGACCGCCGGCGTGACGTGCGTGCTCGCGGTCAATCGCGACTACGCGGATCCCGCACAGGTGCTGGCGGCCGGCGACGAGCTCGCGCTGATCCCGCCGGTGAGCGGCGGCTCGCTCGAGACCGGGCCGCACGTGGCGATCCGTCCCGAGCCGCTGTCGTTCGACGCGCTGGTCGAGCGCGTGCGCGATCCGCGCGCCGGCGCGGTCGTCACGTTCGCCGGGGTGACGCGCGACGTGGACCTGCTCGAGTACGAGGCCTACGCCGAGATGGCGCTCGAGGCGATGCGGGAGATCGTCCACGGGGCGATCGAGCGCCACGGGCTGTGCGCCGCGGCGGCCGAGCACCGCGTCGGCGCGGTCCCGCTCGGCGAGCCGAGCGTCCTCGTCGCCGCGAGCGCGGCACACCGCGGCGAGGCGTTCGCCGGCGCCCGCGAGATCATCGACGCGATCAAGGCGCGGGCGCCGATCTGGAAGGTCGAGGTCGAGGGTGGGGAGCGGCGGTGGGTGGAAGGTGAGGTTCCAGCGGACCTCTGACGGGACGGGCGCTGCCTGATGCCCATCACCGAGCTCCTCCCACCCCACACCGCCCGCGGCTGGCGCGCGATGCTCGAGCTGCGCCCGCACATCGGCGACGCCGACGCGTTCGCCGAGCACATCGACACGACCCAGCGGCCCGAGGGCTACCGGCTGCTCGGCTCCTTCGAGAACGACGACGACGATCAGGCGGCCGCCGTCGCAGGCTTCCGCATCATCAACCACCTCGCGTGGGGCCGGGCGCTCTACGTCGACGACCTCTCGACGCTCCCCGAGGCCCGCGGGAAGGGCCACGCCGGCGCCCTCCTCGATCACCTCATCGCCGAGGCCCGGAGCCTGGGCTGCGACGAGCTGCACCTCGACTCAGGAGTCGGCGAGGCGCGCTGGACCGCCCACCGGCTCTACATGAACCACGGGCTGACGATCGCCTCGCATCACTTCGCGCGGTCGCTTGCGGGAGGAGATTGATCGCGCCGGCTTCGCCGCGCGTCCTGCCGGGGCCGTACCTACTCGCCGGCCGCCGCGGGCGCCGTCGGGTCGGCACCCTCGCCGCCGGACTTCTCGCGGGCGAGCCAGTCCTCGGCGAGCATCGGGTTCTCGCGGGAGCGCTCGACGACGGTCAGCAGGCCGCTCATCGACGAGACCTCCTCGACCTGCTCCTTGATGAACCACTGCATGAACTGCTCGCCGGCGTAGTCCCCGTGCTCGCGGGCGAGCGCGGCGAGCGCGTTGATCTGCTGCGTCACGCGCTTCTCCTGGTCGAGCGAGAGCTGCACCGGCTCGACGATGTCGCCGAAGCCGTTCTTCGGCGCCTCGATGCCGGGGATGACCGGATCCACGCCCTGGTCGAGCAGGTACTGGACCATCATCATCGCGTGGCCGCGCTCCTCGAGCGCCTGCGCGTAGAAGAACGCGGCGAGGCGCGGGAGCGTCTGGCCGTCGAACCAGACGGCGTTGGCGACGTACTGCTGGTGAGCGCCGTACTCGTAGGCGATCTGCTCGTTGAGCTTGTCGACGAAGGGCTGTGCGGGCATGGGCGTGATCCTAGTTGCGCGAGCGCGGAACGTCCCTGCGGGGGTGTGGAGGCCCGCGCTACGTGCCGGAGTCGGCGGCCGCGTAGACGACCGGGCCGGTCGCCGGCTCGGCGCTGCCGAGCTGGCGCCAGACGAGCTCGACGCGCAGGCCGGGGCCGGCGATCAGCTGGGCGCCCTCGCCGTCGAGGTCGCCGCCGCTGAGCGCGGCTGAGACCTTCGCGGCGGTGCTCCACTTCGCGGCGGGCGTGGTGACGGCCTGCCAGCCGGGAGCGGTCGGCCAGGCGACGCCTGCGCCGCCGTCCGGCCGCGCGGTGATGACGGGACGACCGAGGTCGCCGCCGCTCGCCAGGCGCGTGACGCGGAAGGACCCGTCGATCGGGGCCTGGGCGACGTAGATGGCCCGCGAGGAGCCCTTCGTCTCACGCCAGGTCACGAACGCGCGGCCCTTGGGGTCGACCGCTGCGGCGAGGTCGGACATCGTCGTGCCGGACGCGGGGCGGTGGAGCGGGAGCGAGGCCGAGAAGGCGCCGGGCGCGCTGCGGCGCACGACGCGCACGTAGCGGTCGGTGTCGACCCAGGCGATGAGCCCGTCACCGCCGAGGCCGACGGCCGCGGACACCGGTCCCCGGCGACGCGAGGCGCCCAGGCGCTGCGGCGCGGTCGCGCGCCCGGCGTCCCCGATGCGCGCGGCGTACACGGTGCGGCCGTTCGTCCAGCTGATGACGGGCCATCCGTCGGCCGCCTGGGCGACGGCGGGCAGCGGCCCGTCGGAGCTCGCCAGCGCGTTCACGCGCGTGAAGAGCCCGCCGGGCGGGCGGAAGCTGTAGTGGACGCGGCCGGTGCCCGAGCGGCCACCGGCGGCGTGGAACGCGACGACGCTCGCGCCGTTGTCGCTGACGCTGACGGCGGGCGTGTCGATGCGGCCGAGCCCGCCGCCGGCGAGCGTGGCGGGCGTGCCGAACTCGTGCAGCGGCTCGCGGACGAGCGCCGTGAGCAGCGAGGCCCCGTAGCGCAGCGCGACGACTCCGGCCCCGTCCCCGGACGCGCCCGCGCTCGCGCCGGTGAGCGTCGGCGCCGCGTTGGTGAAGCTCTCGACGTTGCCGGGCAGCGGCCGCGGCGTGGACCACGCGAGGGACATGAGCTCCGACTGCGCGGAGCGGACCGACCGCTCGCTCAGCAGCAGCGGGGCGTCCAGCGTGCCGCCCTCGTAGACGGCGAAGGCGTTCCCGGCGGGATCACCCGCGACGGCGAGGACCTGCGGCGCGGCGTTCGAGTAGATCGCGGCCGGTGAGGACCACGCGAGCGCCGAGGCCGCCCATGCCGCGGCGGCGCCCAGGGCGACGGCGCAGAGCGCCCCGATGCGAGGGGCGACGCGGGCGGGAAGGCGCGTCATGGACCCTGTATCGGCAGAGTCCCGCAGCGGTCAAACATCCGTTCGCCGCGCCTGGACACCCGCTCAGGGGTCGACCTCCGTCGTCTGCATGACGTCGAACCCCGGAGCGCCCGCGCTGGCCTGGATCCAGGCCATGTCGGCGCGCGCTCCCGGGCCGGCGCTGACGAACGGCCGGCTGAGCGGCACGCTCGTGGACGTGCCCGGCTGGGAGACCGTGGACTGGATCGGCAGGCCGCCCGTGGTGGGCACGCGCCGCGCCTGCCAGCCGACCTTGGCCGCCCATCCGACGACGGCGCCGTTGATCGGCCGGGCCGCCGACGAGGGCCTGCCCAGACCGGCGCCCCTGGCGACGCCCGTGATCGAGAAGCGGCGCCCCGACTTGGCGCGGGCGACGAGGATCCTCGTGCCCGAGCCGCTGCCCTCACGCCAGGTGACGTACGCGACGCCGAGCGGGTCGAGCGCCACGGTCAGGCCGCTGACGTCCGAGCCGTTGCGGGCGCGCGCGGTGACGGGCTTGGCGAAGACGCCGCTGGAGGCGCTGCCGCGGCGCACGACGCGGATCGACCCGCCCGGGCCCTCCCACGCGACCAGCGCGCCCTTCGCCGTGCCCGTGGCGGCGATGTCGCCGCTCGTCGCGGCCTTGCCCAGGACGCGGTAGCGCCCGGCGCGCGCACGGTCGTCGAGGAGGCTCAGCTCCGCGCGGCCCGAGCGCGTCCAGGCGACGAGTCCGGCCTCACGCGGTCCGACGGCGCTCGCGATCGGCCCGGCGCCGGTCAGCGAGATGACCCGCGGGTTGCCGAAGCGGTTGCCCGAGAGGCGGGCGACGTACGCCGCGCGGCGCCCGCTGGAGCGCGTCGCGGTGAAGCCGATGACGGTCGTTCCCGCCGTCGAGATCGCGACGGCCGGGTCGCTCAGCCGGTCGAAGTCGCCCGGCACGACGGTGGCGGCCTCGCCGAAGCGGTCGCCCGCGTCGCGGACCAGCGCGGTGAGCGTGTCGTGGCCGTCGACGCGGAAGCGCACGACGATCGCGCCGGCGCCCTGGCCGCCACCCGCCGCGCTCGCGCCCTCGGCGAGCGGCGTGCTGGTCGTGAACGAGGGGACGCCGCCCGGGAACGGCACGGCGGAGTTCCACGCGAACTGGACGCCGTCGGGGATCGAGGCCACGCCGTCGCGCTGGAGCAGCAGCAGGGGCGAATCCCCGGCGCTCCCGGCCATCACGCCGACGCCGTTGCCCTGCGCATCACCGGCGATGGCGAGCGGCTGCGGGCGCGCCCCCGTGTAGATCGCCGACGCAGGCGACCATGCGGCGGCGTCGCGTGGGACCAGAAACCCGATGAATACGGCTGCAACGACCGCTGCAGCGGTCACCAGAGGCCCTTGCCGCGGGCGCAGGCCGTAGGCTAGGAGGCCATGTCTACCTGCCTCGTTACCGGCGGCGCAGGGTTTCTCGGATCGCACCTGTGCGATGAGTTGCTTCGCCGGGGTCATCGTGTCATCTGCGTTGACAATCTGGAGACGGGGTCGCTCGTGAACATCGAGCACATCCGGGTTCCGGAGTTCGTCCACATCAACGCTGACATCACTCAGCCGTACTTCGTGGATGAACCGGTCGACGTTGTGTATCACCTTGCGTCGCCCGCGTCGCCGATTGATTACCTGCGGCTGCCGCTCCACACGCTGAAGGTGGGGTCCCACGGGACCCATCACACCCTCGGTCTGGCCAAGCGCCACCGCGCGCGCTTCCTGCTCGCCTCGACCAGCGAGGTGTACGGCGATCCCAAGGAGCACCCGCAGCGCGAGGAGTACTGGGGGCACGTCAACCCGATCGGCCCGCGCGGCGTCTACGACGAGGCCAAGCGGTACGCCGAGGCCCTCACGATGGCCTACCACCGCCAGCAGGGCGTGGACACGGCGATCATCCGGATCTTCAACACCTACGGCCCGCGGATGCGCGCGCACGACGGCCGTGCGATCCCGACGTTCCTGCGCCAGGCGCTCGCCGACCGGCCGATCACCGTCTTCGGCGACGGCAGCCAGACCCGCTCCTTCTGTTACGTCGAGGACCTGATCGCGGGCATGATCGCCCTGTCGGAGTCCGGCGAGCACCTGCCGGTCAACGTCGGCAACCCGGACGAGTTCACGCTGCTCGAGCTGGCCCAGGCCGTGATCGAGGTGACCGGGTCGCGGTCGGAGATCGTCCACGAGGCGCTCCCCACCGACGATCCCCAGCAGCGGCGACCGGACATCGGCCGCGCCCGCGAGATCCTCAGCTGGGAGCCGCGGGTCAGTCTGCTCGACGGGCTCCAGCGCACCATCGACCAGTCGGGGGCCGAGGCGCTGCTCGGTCTCGGGAGGTAACCCGCACCTTTTGGCGCGGCAGCACGTTTCAGGCTCGAGGATGGCCACCTCCAGACATCTCGAAGCCCCGCCGGCGACCGACGACGCCGGCGCCGAGACGATGCCGCATACGGCCCGCTCGCTGCCGGAGCTGGGCGATTCCGGCCACGATCTGCGTCGCCGCCGGCCCACCGGCCTGTCGTTCCTCCTGCGCTTCGACACGATGCGCCGGTTCGTGCGCATCCTCGTGCTGGTCGTGCTCGACGCCGCCGGCGTGTACGCGGCGCTGCTGTCGACGCTGGAGCTGAAGTCGACGCTGCGCGGCGGCGCGACGCTCTCCGAGAACGCCGACCAGGCCTACCACTACGCGACCTTCTCGATCATCCTCACCGTGCTGCTGTTCGCGCGGTCCGGGCTGTACGCCGACCGCGCCTCGCGGCCGGGCCTGCGCGCGATCGTCTCCTCGCTGACGTCGGTCACGCTCGTCGCCTTCCTCTACGCGAAGGTCGACGGCCAGGAGTTCTCCAGCTACTACATCTTCTGGGGCTCGCTGATCGCGGGCATCTTCATCATCGGCGCGCTGCGCTGGTGTTACGACAGCCTCAGCGGCGTCCTGCTGCGCGCCGCCGGCTACCACCGCCGCGCGGTGCTCGTCGGCACCGGCCAGCACATCGAGTCCGTCGCCCACGCGCTCGACGCGGCGCCGGGCACGGTGTCCCCGATCGACGTCGTCGGCTTCATCTCGCTGACGCCGCGCCCCGACAACGGGATCAAGTCGCTGGGGCAGCTGGCGGACCTCGAGCGACGTCATCGAGCGCGAGCAGATCGACGAGGTCATCATCGCCGACCCCGCGTTCCCCCAGCAGGAGGCGGTCGAGCTCGTCGACGCGTGCCACCGCCGCGGCGTGCGCGTGCGGATCGCGCCGTCGACGATGGAGATCCTGGTCCACCGCGCCGACTTCGTCCCCGGCGAGGCCGTGCCGCTGTTCGAGCTGCGCTCGCCGGTGTTCGAGGGCGTCGACTGGGTCATCAAGCGCACGTTCGACGTGCTCGGGTCGGTCGCGCTGCTGATGCTGCTGAGCCCGCTGCTGGCGCTGATCGCGCTCGCCGTGAAGCTCACCTCGCGCGGGCCGGTGCTCTACCACTCGATGCGCCCGGGGATCGGCGGCCAGCCGTTCGCGTGCCTGAAGTTCCGCACGATGTACCAGGACGCCGACGCGATCCAGCACGAGCTGGAGGCCCAGAACGAGGCCGACGGCGCGCTCTTCAAGATGCGCCGCGATCCGCGCGTGACCGTGATCGGCCGCGCGCTGCGCCGCTTCTCGCTCGACGAGCTGCCGCAGCTGTGGAACGTCGCGCGCGGCGAGATGTCGCTCGTCGGGCCGCGGCCGCTGCCCCAGCGCGACTACGACCAGCTCGAGGAGTGGCACCGCAAGCGCTACCTCGTCCTGCCGGGCATCACCGGCCTGTGGCAGGTGTCGGGGCGCTCGGAGCTCGACTTCGACGACCTCGTGCGGCTGGACTTCCTCTACCTCGAGCACTGGTCGGTCTCACTCGACCTCTCGATTCTCGTGAAGACGATCCCGGCGGTGCTGCTGCGCCGCGGGGCGTTCTAGCCGGCTGCGGGCCGGCCCCGGTACGCCGTGGAGGACTGGCGCGACGCGGTGTGGCGGGCGGTGCCCGGCGACGCCGAGCCGGAGCGGTTCGCCGAGCGCCGGGACCTGCTGCTGGCGCACGTGCGCGACGGTGACCGGGTGCTCGACCTGGGCTGCGGCGACGGGGCGTTCGCGGCCGTGCTGACCGGCGCGGGCGCGCAGGTGACGGCTGTGGACGTCTCCGGCGGAGGCGGTGCGCCGGGCGCGCGAGCGGGCGCCGCTGGCGCTGGTCTCGCAGGTGGACGAAGGCGCGGAGCTGCCGTTCTCCGAGGACGCGTTCGACGTCGTCTGGATGGGTGAGACGCTTGAGCACGTCGCGGATGTGGTCGGGCTGCTCGCCGACGTCCGGCGCGTGCTGCGCTGGGGCGGCACGCTGCTCGTGACGACGCCGAACCTGCCGCGGCTGGGCGTCGCGCTCGAGGCGCTGCGCGGGCGCCCGCTCGAGGAGCGCCTGGACCCGCGCGCCGACCACCTGCGGTTCTTCACCGCCCGGACGCTCGGGGACGTGCTGCGCGACGCCGGCTTCGCCGACGTCGCGGTGAGCGCCGGGGGCGGGCCGGTGTGGGCGCGGCGCGCGCTGACGGCTGTCGCGCGGTAGCGAGCGGTCGCGCGACGGGCGATCGCGTCATCTGGAGGCCGCTCAGCGACCTCGATATGCCCCGATCGCCGCGGCGGCGGCGGCCGCCCGTTAGTCCGACTTCTTCTTCGCCTTGGCCTTGGCCTTCGCGCGTGCCGCCTCTGACTCCTTGCGCGAGGCCTCGAGGAAGACCGCCTGCGCCGGGGCCGACCGCGGGTCGAGGTAGAGCGCGGGGCGCACGGTGCGTGCCGCGGCCGCCGCGTTGCCCGACAGCAGCTGGTACTGGGCGAGGCGGATCCAGGTGTCCGGGACGGCCGGCTGCAGCTGCACGGCGTGCTCCAGTGCGGACTGGGCCGCGGCGGGCTGCTGCGCGGCCGCCTCGATCTCGCTCAGCGCGAACAGCGGGTCGACCGACAGCGGGTCGGTGTCGCCGGCCTCGACGGCGAGCGTGCGGGCGCGATCGATGTCGCCGGCGGCCAGCGCGGCCAGCGCGTCGTCGGTGCGGTCGACGGCGTTCTGCGGCTGCGAGGCCGCCCAGGCGGCGACGATCGCCAGCGCGACCACGGCGACGGCCGCGGCGATGCGCGCGCGGCTGCGGACGACGCCCACGAGCGGCTCGCGCCACGGGCCGCGACCCGCGATCCAGCCGGCGCACAGCAGCGCCGGGACGACCGTCCCCGGGATGAACCACGTCCAGTCGACGAGCGAGTGCACGCCGAAGACGACGACGACGCAGCCGAGCGCGAGCAGTCCCACCCGCTCGGCGTCGCCGCCGCGCGAGCCCGGGCCGCGCCAGGGACCGGTCGCGCGCACCGCGGACGCCAGCCAGGCCGCGAGCAGCGCGAGCGTCAGCGCCAGCCCGACGATCCCCAGATCGGCGGCCGTCTGCACGAGATGGCCGTGGGCGTGCAGCACGTCGAGGTCGTCCTCGCGGAACCGCAGGCGCGCCGTCGCGTAGCCGCCCGCGCCGACGCCGGCGAGCGTGCGGGCCTCGAAGATCCTGATCGCGTCGCGCCAGTAGCGCGCGCGGACGCTGCCGATCGCGGTGAGCCGGCTGGGGTCGTTGCTCGGCGTGCTCGCGTCCGGGTCGGTGAGGCTCTTCCACGCCTTCGACACGCTGCCGCCGAGCCCGCGGTCGGTGGTCGCGAGCGCCGCCGCGCCGAGGATCGGGACCAGCGCGAGGACGACGAGGAAGGCGACGCCCCAGGCGCGTCGCGTGCGCTCCGAGCGCACGCGCCGGTCGCGCAGCCACGACGCGGTGAAGCCGGTGATGAGCAGCAGGACGACGAGGACGGCGAGCAGGACGCCGAGCTCGGTGCCCGCGTTGGAGCGGATCGCCAGCGGGATCTGGTCCTTGCTCAGGCCGTCCTGGCTGAACGCCCACCAGGCGGCGATCCCGCCCAGCAGCGAGCTGGGAAGCAGGACCGTCGCCGAGCGCAGGCGCAGCGGCGTCACGGCGAACCACACGGCGAGGCCGATCGCCGCCGCCAGCAGCGAGCCGCGCGAGTACGCGAGGAGGATCGTGAGGACGAGGATGCCGGTCGCGGGATAGGCGAGCGCCGCGAGGCCCGCGTGGCCGTCGCGGCGCGCGCCGAGCCAGATCGCGGGCGGCAGTCCCAGCGCCGCGGTGAGGCCGACGGCGTTCCAGTACTCGTAGGGCTCGCGCAGGCGCCCGTAGGTCTCGTCGTCGGCGAGCCACGCGGGGAAGACCTTCGTCATCAGCGCGAACCCGCTCACGAGCAGCGAGGCGACGAGGACGCCGCCGAGCAGCGAGCGCCAGCGATCGGGGACGAGCCGCACGAGCGCGATGCCCGAGGCGAGCATCGCGAACGCGGTGATCGTCCGGTTCGCCTCGATCCAGGCCGTGGACGGCTGGATCGCCCAGACGATCGAGACGCCCGTGAGCACGGCGAAGGCCGCCATCAGCGCGAGCGTTCCGGCGCCCCACGCGCGGCGGCCCGAGCGGCCGACCAGGAGCGCGACGGCGCACAGGACGCCCGCGAGCAGGTCGAGCAGGATCTCCGTCGTCGTGATCGGCTTGCAGCTGCAGCCCGCCCTGGGCGCCGAGGGCGACGGCGGCAAGGCCCGCGCCGAGCGCGATCGTGAGCAGCGGCTCGACGGCGCCCGCGAAACGCGGGCGGCCCGGCGGCGGCGCCGCCGCGGGGAGCGGCGGCGGCTCGGTGCTCACGTCAGGGCTTGCGACGGTCGCGGACACGCGGAGCCAGGACGGTGACGAGAGCGCCCACGCCGATCAGGGCGATGAGGGCGAGAGCGGCGAGCAGCGGGCCCGGGAGGCCGGAGAGGCCCGCGCTGACGGCGCGGCCGGCGCCGAGCGTGCTCGGCTCGACGACTTCGCCGGCGACCGTGACGGGACCGCCGCCGGTCTTCACGGCGACTGCGACGGCCTGCTTCTGGGCGGGCGTGGCGGTCGCGAGGGGATCGGGGGAGCTGAGGACGCCGATCGTCTCCGCGTCGGCCGCCGGCGCCCCGCCGGAGCGCCCGGCCGCCTGCGCACGCGCGGCGGCGAGCTGCGCGGCGCGCAGGACGTCGCGGCAGTTCGTGTACTGGTCGGCGTCCGCCGGGATGTTGGCGAGCGCCTCGCGGTAGTCCTTCTGCGAGTACGTGCCGTTGACCCGCTCGTCCCGGCAGGCGTCCTTCAGCAGTTCGTTGTAGTCGGCGACCGCGACGGCCGGCGTGACGAGGCTCGCCAGCACCAGCGCGGGCACGAGAAGACGGCGCAGCACGGCGGCCAACGCTAGCGGCCCGCCCGCCCGGACGACGCACTCGCAAGTGCAGCGCAGACCGCGTCCGCCCAGGCCTCGGGGGTGTATGCGGCGATCTGTGCGCCGCCCGCCGCGCCGAGTCGTGCCGCCTCGTGCGGGTCATCCCGCAGGCGCGTGAGGGCCGCGGCGAGCGCGCCGGGGTCGCCGGCCGGCACGACGAGGCCCGTCTCGCCGTCGCGCACGAGGCCTCCGGCGGCTGCGCCGACGGCGTCGGTGGCGATGACGGGAGTGCTCCGGGACATGGCCTCATTGACCACCAGTGCCCACGGCTCTCGGAATGCTCGTGTGGGCACTGATGGCACGATCACAACGTCGGCGGCCGCGTACATGTTGCGCAGTTCGGCGGGGTCGAGCGGGCCGAGCGCGGTGACGCCCGCGGGGACGTCACCGCCCGGGAGATCCGCCGGCCGCGGGCCCGGCCAGCGCGAGCACCGCTCCCGGAGCGACCTGCCGCCACGCGTCGAGCAGGACGTCGACACCCTTGCCGGGCGTCGCGCGGCCGGCGTAGAGCGCGAGGAACGCCGCCGGGTCGCCGCCCGTCGCCCGTGAGCGCGCCGCCGCGACAGCGGCCTCGTCGAGGTCCGCGCCCCAGAATGCGGGGTCGACGGCGTGCGGCGCGACGTGCACGTTGCGCGCACCGTGGGACCGCGCGTACGCGGCGACGTGCTCGCCGTAGGCGATCGTCGCGTCGGCCGAGCGCTCGATGTGCCGCACGAGCGGGACGGCGAGCAGATGGGCGGGAGTCGCCACCTGGTGCCAGATGCCCGTCCAGTAGAGGAACGGAACACCGGCGCGCCGGGCGCCCGTGAAGGCCGCGGGCAGCGCGATGCGGCCGGCGCTCGTCGCGATCACGGCGCTGTGGTCGCCGCGCGCGGCGAGCGCGTGCACGCCGCGCTGGGAGACGCGCACGAACGGCACGCCCGGGTCGTCGACCCCGGCGGTCGCGTGATGCTGACGGCCGTCGTAGATCGCGACCTCGAGCCCCACGCGCTCGTGCAGCGCGTGCAGCGACGCCATGCGGTCCGGCGGGACGAGCGGCGTGACGAGCAGCACCGGGCGTCCCGTCATGCGCGCAGCGCCTCCTCGTAGGCGGCGACGGTCGCGCGGCCGCACGCCTCCCAGGTGAACGCGGACTCGACCGTCTCGCGGGCGCGCATCCCCAGGTCGCGCAGGAGCGCCGGGTCGTCGGCGAGCGCGTCGATCGCCGCGGCGAGCAGCTCGACGTCGGCGGGCGGCACGAGGCGGATGCCGTCACCGGCGCGCGCGATCTCGGCCGGGCCCGGCTCGCCGAGCGCGCCGACCGCGGGCAGCCAGCCGGCCATCGCCTCGACGTAGGCGACCCCGAACGCCTCGTCGACGCTCGGCATGACGAAGAGCTGACAGCTGCGCGCACGCTCCAGCGCCGCGGCGTGCTCGAGCTGGCCGGTGAACGTCACGCGGTCCTCCAGGCCGAGCTCGCGGGTGAGGCCCTCCAGCCGCCCGCGCTCCGGCCCGTCGCCGATGACGACGTAGCGCAGGTCCGGGTGCCGCTCGCGCAGGACCCACAGCGCTCGCAGCACGTCCGCGTGGCGCTTGCGCGCGACGAGGTGCGCGACGGTGACGAGGGTCGTCGGGCCGTGCGCGTGCGCGGGTGCGAGCGGCAGGTCGGTCCCGAGGTGCACCACGCGCGTCCGCGGCGCGCCGAGGTCCGAGACGGCGCGCTCGATCCCGCCGCTGTTGCACAGGACGACGCGCGCGACACCGAACGCCCGCTCCACCGCCGCGCGGCCGTCCTCGTGGCGGACGGCCGTGTGGAAGACGTCGGCGCCGTGCTCGGAGATGACGAGCGGCTCGGGCGCCCCGGCGCGCAGGACCGCATCCGCGGCGGGCACGGCGTTGTGGGCGTGGATGACGTCGAACGCGAAGTCCCGCCGGATGCGCCGCAGCGCGCGCCGCACGGCCGGCGCCGCCCAGCGTCCCCAGCGCCCGTAGGCGCCCGAGCGCGGCGGCGAGACGTAGCGCGCGTAGGTGACCGGGATGCCGTCCAGCTCGAGGTGGCGCGGATGGCGCGCGAGCGCGAGCATCGCGCCGGGCAGCCGCAGCTTCGGCGTCGCCGCCGGCGGGACGATCCGGTGCAGGACGAGCACGCGCACCTCGGCGCCCGCGTCGCGCGCGGCGATCGCCTGCTCGTGCGCCCAGACGCCGAGGACCGGGTCGTCCGGCGCGCGGGTAGAACTCGGCGACGACGAGGACCTTCACGCGTGCACCCGCAGCGTCCGGACCTCGTCGCGCGTCACGTAGGGACGCCCGTCGAGGAACGCGCGCGCCTCGGCGACCGCCTCCTCCCGCGGGTACGTCACGGCGACCTCGCGCAGCGTGTGGCCGACGGGCGTCGCGTCCACGACGCCGATCGGCCAGCCGTGCCGCGCCGCGACGGCCGACCAGTGCGCGTCCAGGCCCCAGCCCATCCGCAGCCCCGCCGGGAACGGCAGCAGCGTGTCGAAGGTCGGGCGCGCGAACGCCGTCACCGGCCCGATCTCCACGAACGTCGTCTCGCGCGCGGTGGCGCCCGGAACGCGGCGCGTGACGTCCCAGGCGGCGTGCGAGCGCAGCCGGTGCGCGGGCTGGGCGAGCAGGAGGCCCGCGCCCTCGGCGGCGGCGAGGAAGCGGTCCAGGAATCCCGACGGCAGGTCGACGTCGTCGTCGAGCACGACGATCCAGTCGAGCGCGCCCAGGTCGCGGCCGGCGAGCAGCTCGTTCAGGCGCTCGAACTTCCCGGCGCCGGTCGCGGGGGCGACGAGGTGCTCGACGTCGTGCCGCGAGGTCGCGAGCTCGGCGCGGGCCTGCGCGACGCGGTTCTCGACGTCCTCGCGGGCGACGGTGAGGACGAGGACGCGGCGACGGGGCAGCTCGCGCGCGGCGGCGTCCAGGCGGCGGCGCGCCGGCGACAGCGCGGCGCGCGCGTCGAGCGCGCGGTCGCGCAGCTCGGCGAGCTGGGCGCGGCGCCCGCCGCTCGTCCCGCTGCGGCCGGAGAGGAAGTCGTCGACGCCGGGCTGCGCCGGCGGGGGCGGGCCGGGACGCAGCGCGGCCTCGACGCGGCCGAGGCTGTGCCAGGTCGTGACCGGGCCCATGAAGCAGCGGCGCAGCGGGCCGTGCAGCGCGCAGCGCGCGAGCGTGCGCAGCTCGGCGGTGACGGGAGGCGCAGCGCCGCGCCGCTCGTCATACGCGCGCGCCTCGCGCCCGCGGGCCCGGGCGGCGCGGCAGAGCGAGCGCAGCCGCGCGTCGTCCCCGGCGCGGCGGTGGTCGACGCCCGCGGCGGCGATGGAGCGGATGCGCCCGCCGGACGCGAGCCAGCGCCGCTCCCACTCCTCCTCGTCCCCGCCGCCGGAGAGCGCGGGGTCGAACAGGCCGACGCGGTCCAGCGCGCTGCGGCGGATCGCGAGGTTCGCGCCCCAGGCGTGCGGCGCGTCGGTGTCGTGCGGGCCGAAGTCCTGCTCGGTGACCGGGCCCGTTCTCGCGCCCGCAGCGGGGGAAGCGATGGTCCTCGACGCGCGCGCGGATCGGCCCGGTGAGCACGCCGACGTCGTCCGGCAGGTCGGCCGCGGCCTCCAGCAGCGCCGGCAGCCAGCCGTCCCACACCGCGACGTCGTCGTCGGTGAAGACGAGCAGGCCGGCGTCGGTCGCGGCGATCCCGGCGTTGCGCGCGATGTTGAGGCCGTGCCGGCCGCCCGGCGGGAGCACGTAGCGCGCGCCGTGGCGCTCGGCCACCGCGCGCGTGCCCGCGTCGGGCCCGTCGTCGACGACGAGGACCTCGGCGCCGGCGGCGAGCGCCTGCGGCCGGATGGACGCCAGCGCGACGTCGAGATACGCCGGGCGGCCCCGTGTGGGGATCACGATGGCGGCGGTCGGCGGCATCGGGCGGGTTCACGGTAGCTTGGACCGAGGCCGTCACCGGCGGCCGGTGCATCGTGATCCTCCTGCTCCACAACCGCTACCGCACGCCCGGCGGCGAGGAGCGGGTCGTCGAGGACCTCGCCCGCATCCTGCCCGAGCACCTCGGTGAGGACGTCGTCGTCCTGCAGCGCGACAGCGCAGCGCTGTCGTCGTCGGCCGCCGCGCGCGGGCTGCTGCGCGGCGGGCTGGACCCCGAGGAGGTCGCCGCGGCCGTGCGCCGCACCGGCGCCCGCGTCGTCCACGCGCACAACGTCCACCCGGCGTACGGGTGGCGCGCGCTGGCGGCGGCGCGCGAGGCCGGTGCGCGCACCGTGCTGACGCTGCACCAGTACCGGCTCGTCTGCGCCGTCGGCACCTGCGTCGACCCGGACGGGCGCGACTGCACGCGCTGCCACGGCCGCGACACGCGTCCCGGCGTGCGCCTGAACTGCCGCGGCTCGCGACCGGAGGCGGTCGCGTACGCGGCGGCGATCGCACGCTGGTCGGGCCGGCTCGTCGCATCGGCCGACGCGCTGACGACCCCGAGCGCGTTCGCGCTGTCACGGCTGCACGCACTCGGCGCGCCGCTCGAAGCCCGCGAGGTCGCCGTCGTCCCGAACCCGGTCGAGCCGGTCGATGCCGGCGCCCGTGCCCAGCCGGGGGACGGCTCGTACGCCCTCGTCGCGGGCCGGCTCGCGACCGACAAGGGCGTCGACCTCGCGATCACCGCCTGCGCCGCCGAGGGGCTGCCGCTCGTCATCGCGGGGGCCGGTCCGCAGGAGGCCGAGCTGCGGGCGCTCGCGGCGCGGCTCGGCGGGGACGTGACGTTCGCGGGCCGCGTCGACGACGGCGAGCTCGCGCGGCTGCGAGCGGGAGCGGCGGTCGCGCTCGTCCCGTCCCGCCTGGCCGAGTCGTTCGGGCTCTCGTGCGCCGAGGCGATGGCGGCCGGGCTGCCGGTCGTCGCCACGCGCGTGGGCGCGCTCACCGAGCTGCTGCCCGACGAGGACCTCGTGCCCGCCGAGGACGCCGCCGCGCTCGGCGCCGCGGCCCGCAGGCTCTGGGGCGACGCCGCCGCCGGCGAGCGCAATGCCGGGGTCGTCGCGGAGCACGCCGCGCCCGCCGCGGTCGCCCGCGCGCTCGCCGCCGTGTACGGCTGAAGCGCTCAACTACGGGAAGACCGGAACCCAGATAGTTGCGTTGACAACGAGTGCTAGTGTGAACGGGTGCCCGCTGAGCGCCGCTCCGTCCACACCGGGCTGATCCTCCTGATCGCCTGCACCGCGCAGTTCATGGTGATCCTCGACGTCTCCATCGTGAACGTCGCACTGCCGTCGATCCGCACGGCGCTGGACTTCTCGGAGAACAACCTCCAGTGGGTCGTCAGCGCCTACACCGTCACCTTCGCCGGCTTCCTCATGCTCGGCGGACGGGCGGGCGACCTGCTCGGGCGCAAGCGCATGTTCATCGTCGGCGTCGCCCTCTTCTCCTTCGCGTCGCTGCTGGGCGCGCTCGCCACCACGTCCGGCCTCCTCGTCGCGGCCCGCGGGCTGCAGGGCCTGGGCGGCGCCATCGTCGCGCCGGCCACGCTGTCGATCATCACGACGACGTTCGCCGGCATGTTCCTGATCGCGGCCGGAGCGCTGTGGCTCTCGCAGATCTCGGCCACCGGCAGCTGGGCCGCGGACGTCCTGGCGCCGTCCGTCGTCACCGCGCTCGGCATGGGCATGTCGTTCGTGCCCGTGACGATCGCCGCCGTCGCCGGCGTGCCGCCCGAGCGCGCCGGGCTCGCGTCCGGCCTCGTGAACACGTCCCGCCAGATGGGCGGGGCGCTCGGCCTCGCGGTCCTGGCGAGCCTGGCCGCGAACCTGACGAGCCGGTACGTGGACACGAACGGCGTCGGCGCCCTCGACGGCGAAGCGCTCGTCCACGGCTACAGCGGCGCGTTCCTCATGTGCTCGCTCTTCGCCTTCGCCGGCGCGGTCGCCGCGCTCATCCTCCTGCCGCGGCTGCGGCCCGCCGCCGCGACGCAGGCTCCGGCGCCCGAGGCGGTCGCCGCCGCCTCCGTGCCCGGCGACAGCGCCTAGACGCATCGGCGCAAGGCCGTACCCTCACGCGCCATGCGCGCACTCGTCACCGGCGGAGCCGGCTTCATCGGATCGAACATCGTCGACGCCCTGATCGCCCGGGGCGACGAGGTGGCGGTCATCGACAACCTCAGCTCCGGCCGCCGGGAGAACCTCACCGGCGCGCTGGCCAGCGGCGCGACGCTCCACGAGGCCGACATCCGCGACGCGGCCGCCGTGCGCGCCGCGTTCGACGCCGCGCGCCCGCAGCTCGTCTTCCACCTCGCCGCGCAGGTCGACGTGCGCAAGTCGCTCAGCGACCCGGCCGAGGATGCGCGCATCAACGTCGTCGGCACGATCAACGTGCTCGAGGCCGCGCGCGAGCACGCGGTGCACCGGCTCGTCAACACGTCGACGGGCGGCGCGATCTACGGCGAGACCGACGTCTTCCCGACCCCGGAGACGGTCCCGCCGCTGCCGATGGCCGCGTACGGGCAGAGCAAGCAGTGCGCCGAGGAGTACTGCGCGCTGATGGGCCGCGTCTACGGGCTGCCGACGGTGACGCTGCGCTACGGCAACGTCTTCGGCCCGCGCCAGGACCCGTCGGGCGAGGCGGGCGTCATCGCGATCTTCGCCGGGCGCCTGCTCGCGGACCAGACGCCGGTCGTCTTCGGCGACGGGCTGCAGACGCGCGACTACACGTTCGTCGGCGACATCGTCGCGGCGAACCTCGCGGCCGCCGAGCACCCGAACGCGAGCGGCGCCTACAACGTCGGCACCGGCGTCGAGTCGTCGGTGATCGAGGTGCTGGACGCGCTGCGCGAGGCCGCCGGCGTCGAGCCGGACGCGTTCCAGCCGGAGTTCCGCGACGCGCGCCTGGGCGAGCTGCAGCGCTCCTCACTCGACGTCTCGCGTGCGCGGGACGAGCTGGGCTTCACCGCCGGCACGCCGCTGGTGGACGGCATGCGCGCCGTGCTGGACGCGCTGCGCTGAGCCGGACGACCAGCGCCCGCGGCTTGCGCGGGCGGGAGCGCCAACCTAGGGTCGGGCCCATGCGAACTCGCCGGCTGGCCGCAGTCCTCGCCGTGCTGTGCCTCGGCCTGTTCGCAGCAGGCGCGTACGCGCTCACGGCGGGCGACCTCGATCCGACCTTCTCTGCGGACGGGAAGTTCACCGAGCCGATCGGAGAGGGTCTCAGGCCCGGCGGCCGATTCGACGCGGTGGCGCTGCAGCCCGACGGGCGGATCGTCGCCGCCGGTGCGTCCAGCAGCGACGGGAGTCTCGTCGTCCGGATCAAGCCGGACGGCGCGCTCGATCCGAGCTTCGACGGCGACGGAAAGCTGCTGAACCCGCTCGGGGCGGGACCGAACGAGGGGATGTCGGTGCGGTCGGTCGCGATCGCTCCAGACGGAAAGATCGTGATCGCCGGGTATGTCCAGAACTACACGACGCAGGTCGCACGCGCCACCGTCGTCCGGCTGACAGAGGGCGGGGCGCTCGACACCACGTTCGACGGCGACGGCGTCCTGGTGGAGCAGCTCGGCGAGAGCGCAGCGCCGTTCTCGAGCTTCTACGCGGTCAAGGTCCTGTCCGACGAACGCATCGTGCTCGCCGGCAGCGCGAAGGACAGTGGCGGGCATGCGGCGACCCTGCTCGCACGCCGGCTCGTCGACGGCGGTCCCGACCCCACGTTCGGGACTGGTGGCAAGACGATCACGCAGATGGGCACCGGCACGAACCTCAGCTCCGGGGTCGCCGGGATGCAGCTCCAGCCGGACGGAAAGATCGTGATCGCCGGCCCCGTCACCGACACGAACGCCGCGCAGCCCGACGCCGCCGTGGTGGCGCGCTTCGACGCCGACGGCAAGGCACTCGACCCGTTGTTCGGAACCGCAGGCAAGTACGTCGGCCGACTGGGCACCGTGAATTACCAGGTCCACGTGAGCGCGCTGCGCCTCCAGCCGGACGGGAAGCCGGTCGTCGTGGGGAACGCGTACGACACCTCGAAGAACAACCCGAGCGCCGAGGCGCTCGTCGCGCGACTGAAGGCCGACGGAACCGACGTCGACTCCGGATTCGGCACGAACGGCAGCTTTCACCAGACCTTCGAGGGCGCCGCAGGCGATGCGTCGTTCCGCGATCTCGTCATCCAGCCCGACGGGAAGATCGTCGCCGTCGGGAGCGGCGAGGACGCCGGCTTCACGGTGCTCATCGCCCGGCTCACGGGCGGTGGCAGCCTCGACCCGACCTTCTCCGGCGACGGTCGTGACCTGACGCAGCTTGGTCAGCTCTCGTCGGCCTTCGGATCGATCGCGCTGCAGCCCGACGGCAAGATCCTCGCTGCCGGCGACACCCTGAACAGCGTCAACGGCAACCTCGACACGCACACGCTGATGGCACGGTATGTCGTGGACCTCCCGCCGACCGCGTCGTTCACGGCGTCCCCGGATCCCGCGGTCATGGGACAGGACGTCGCCTTCGACGGCAGCGCGTCACGGGATCCCGAGGTCGGGATCGCGGGCCACGAGTGGAACTTCGGCGACGGCTCGACCGCGACCGGAGCGACCGCAAACCACAGGTACGGCGCCGCGGGGACCTATGTCGCGAAGCTCACGGTGCGTGACGCCTACGGCCTGACGAGCACGGCCGAGCGGGCGATCACGGTCGGCGCGTCGCCGTCGGGCTCGGCGGCTTCGGGCGTGCCGGCCATCACCGGCCTGCTCATCAAGCCGAACAGGCTTGCGGCAGCGCGGAGCGGTGGCAGCGTTGCGCGTACGACCGGCGCCAAGGTCACCTACGCCGATTCGCGGGCCGCGACGACCACGTTCAAGGTCGCGCGCGTCGTTCCCGGCCGCAAGGTCGGGAAGCGCTGCGGCAAGCCGACGCGGGCCAACCGCGGCGCGAAGCGCTGCGATCGCTTCGTGAGCCTCCGCGGCAGCTTCTCGCGCGTGGACGTGGCCGGCAGGAACGCATTCCGATTCACGGGCCGCCTGAACCGCAAGGCGCTGACTCCCGGCCGTTACCGCATGAGCGCGAAGCCGAAGCTTGGAAGGACCGCCGGGAAGTCCGTGTCGGTCCGCTTCCAGATCATTCGCTGACGCGTCCTCCACCGCGGCGCATGCCCCACCACTCGCGGGCGAAGCCGATGACGAAGCGCGGGTTGTAGCGCGCGTAGCGCCGCCACAGCCGCTTCGGCTCGCGGGTGAGGCGGAAGAGCCATTCCAGGCCGGCGCGCTGCATCCACGACGGCGCCTGCGCGACCGTGCCGGAGAGGAAGTCGAAGGCCGCGCCGACGCCGACGAGCACCGGCGCGCCCAGCTGCGGGCGCATCGTCGCCATCCACGTCTCCTGTCGCGGGACGCCCAGACCGACCCAGACGATGTCGGGCTCGGCCGCGTTGATGACCGACGCGACCTCGCGCTGCTCGTCCGCGCTGAGCGGCCGGTAGACGGGCTTGTAGGTCCCGGCGATGACGATGCCGCGGTGGCGCTCACGCAGCTGGGCGACGAGGTCGTCGAGCGCCTGCTGGTCGCGGCCGCCGTAGAGGAAGATCCGTGCGCCGGTGCGGGCTGCGCGGGCGCACGCGCGCTCCATGAGCTCCGGGCCGTAGACGCGGTCGCCGAGCGGGTGGCCGTACGCGCGCAGCGCCCAGACGAGCGGCTGCCCGTCCGGGACGGTGAGGCTGGAGCCGAGCACCGCGGCGCGCAGCTCGGGGTCCTCCTGCGACTGCATCACCGTGTGCGTCGCGGCGACGCAGACGTACTCGCGGCTGCCGGCGGCGATCGCCGCGTCCATCCAGGCGAGCACGGCCTCGTAGCCCTCCAGCGCGAGCGGGATGCCCAGGACGGGGGCGCTCGCCGGGCGGGCCGGCGGCGTGGCTGTCGGCGGGGTGACGTCGGTCATGGCGTCCGGCCGTTCACTATCGCAGCGCCCGCCGGGGTAAGGTGCGCCGCGGTTTGGGGGGGCGCGCACTCATCACGGGGATCGCCGGGCAGGACGGCTCGTACCTGGCCGAGCTGCTGCTCGCGCGCGGGGACGAGGTCGCCGGCCTCGACCGTCCGGCGGCGTTCGCCTCGCCGAACCTCGACGGGGTGCGCGGCCGGTTCACCGAGGTGGCGGGCGACCTCCTCGACCCCGCGTCGCTGCACGAGGCCGTCGCGCAGGCGCGGCCGACCGAGATCTACCACCTCGCCGCGCCGACCTTCGTCCCCGATTCGTGGGAGGACCCGACGCAGACGCTCGCGGCGATCGCGGGCGCGACGGGGACCGTCCTCGCCGCAGCGCTGCAGCTCGATCCGCGTCCCCGCGTCTGGGTGTCCACGTCGAGCGAGGTCTTCGGGGACGCGCCGTCGAGCCCGCAGGACGAGGGCACGCCGATGCGCCCGCGCTCGCCGTACGGCGTCGCGAAGCTCGCCGCCCACGGGCTCGTCAGCACGATGCGCGCCCACCACGGGCTGTTCGCGTGCAGCGGCATCACGTTCAACCACGAGTCGCCGCGGCGCCCGCCGCACTTCCTGCCGCGCAAGGTCACGCGCGGAGCCGCCGCGATCTCGCTCGGGATCGACAGCGAGCTCGTGCTCGGGGACCTCGAGGCCGTGCGCGACTGGTCGGACGCGCGGGACATCATGCGCGGCGCCGTGCTCGCGCTCGGCGCGCACGAGCCCGGGGACTACGTGCTCGCGAGCGGCACCGGGCGCACGGTGCGCGAGCTCGTCGAGACCGCGCTGAGCGCCGCCGGCGTCGAGGGCGGGGTCGAGCGCTGGGTGCGCGTCGATCCCGCGTTCGTGCGTCCGCGCGAGCACGTCCCGCTCGTCGGGAACACCCACCACGCGTGGGCGGAGCTCGACTGGGAGCCCGAGATCCCGTTCGAGCAGATGATCGGCGAGATGGTGGAGACGGACCTGCGCGAGCTCAGGGCTTGAGCAGCTCGAGGTCCGCCCGCGTCATCAGGCGGATCAGCTCCTCGAACGTCGTCTGCGGCTTCCAGCCCAGGTCGCGCTCGGCCTTCGACGGGTCGCCGATCAGCAGGTCCACCTCGGCCGGGCGCACGAAGCGCGGGTCGATCTCGACGTACTGCTCGCAGGTCGCCCAGGCCGGCCTCGTCGAAGGCGACCTGCACGCACTCCCTCACGGTGTGCGTCTCGTTCGTCGCGATGACGTAGTCCTCGGCGTGTCCTGCTGCGTCATGCGCCACATGGCGTCGACGTAGTCCAGCGCGTAGCCCCAGTCGCGCTTGGCGTCGAGGTTGCCGAGCGCGAGCTTGTCGCGGAGGCCGTGCTTGATCGCCGCGGCGTGCCAGGTGATCTTGCGGGTGACGAACTCGAGGCCGCGGCGGGGGGAGTTGTGGACGACGACGCGCCCGACACCGGCGGCGAAGACGCCGCTCTCGGTCTCCAGGTCGAAGACGAAGTCGTCGTGCTCGGCGGGCTCCAGCTCGACGATCCGGCGCACCTCGGCGGGGTCCTTGCGCAGGTGCTGGCCCTTCGCTCCGACCTTGACGGGCGAGGCGATGTTGAGGGCGTAGTACGTCGCCGTGCCGCGGCGCTCGGGGTAGACCGAGATCTCCTGGCCGCGCAGCGCGTAGAGCCAGACGAGGCCCTGGGCGAGCACGGCGCTGTTCGTCTTGACCGACGCGCCGCTCCCGCGCTTGAGGCCGTCGCCCGCGTAGTACCCCTTGAGGAACGCGTCATGGGCGTCCGGGCCGGCGTTCAGGACGAGCGGCGGGACCTGCTTGTGATCGGTGCTCGTGTAGAGCTGGTCCCGCAGCCACGGGAGGACCGAAGGGGCGCCGGTGAGCGCGAGCTGGCCGACGGAGCCGTCGCCGAACCCCGATGCGCCGTCCCACGCGCGCGAGCCGCCGAGGAAGCAGCGCGACCACAGCTCGGCCGTGCGCGCGCGGAGCGCGGGGTCGTTGTTCGTGAACTGCGCGCCGTGGCCGTCGCGGCCGACGTAGCCGTCGGCGGCGAGCAGGCCGAGCAGCTCGGCGAGCTCCGGCGTGACGGACGACCAGGGCAGGTGGTCGGGCGCGTCGTCCTCGAGGAACAGGCCGTCGCCCCAGAGCGCGAGGCGGTCGCCCTCATCGACGTCGCGGGCGAGGACGACGTCGCGATCGTCGTCGAGCAGGTGGTGGTGCGCGGTGGTCTCGACGACGCCCGACCGCGTCTCCACGGCGAGGAGCACGTGATCGGGATCGCTCGCCCGCCGGCGCGTGGCGGTGATCGCCGTGATCGGCGTCCACTGGTGCCCGTCCCAGATCTCGGTCAGCCCGCCGGGCTCGAACGCCTGGACGCTCGGGCCCTTGCGGCGGAGGGCGACGAGGTCGGCGGCGGTCTTGACCGACGAGGACCCCGTTCTCGCGCACGCACAGGGGCGTCGTCGCGCGGACACACTCGTGGTTGAAGAGGATCCCGCTCGTCGCGTGCAGGTCGTAGGACTCGCGGTAGTTGACGGTGATGAAGTGCCCGTACGCCTTCGCCACGCCGTACGGCGAGCGCGGGTAGAACGGCGTCGTCTCGGTCTGCGGGGTCTCGAGGACCTTGCCGAACATCTCGCTGGAGGACGCCTGGTAGAAGCGCGCCTCCGGGCAGACCTCGCGCATCGCCTCGAGCAGGCGGGTGACGCCCACGCCCGTGAACTCGGCGGTCAGCGTCGGCTGGGTCCACGAGGTGGCGACGAAGCTCATCGCGGCGAGGTTGTAGATCTCGTCCGGCTTGGCGCCGCGCAGCGTCTCGACCAGCGAGCGCGTGTCGAGCAGATCGCCCTGATGCAGCGTGATCCGGTCGCGGATGTGCTCGATCCGCTCGAACTTCTCGGTGGACGAGCGCCGCACCATGCCATGGACGTCGTACCCCTTCTCGAGCAGCAGCTCTGCGAGGTAGGAGCCATCCTGGCCGGTGACGCCGGTGATGAGGGCGGACTTGGTAGGCATTGGCGGGGAGGCGACCGCGACGCTCCGGAGCGACCGTGACGTCGACGACGGCGGTCCCGTCACCCTCAACGTCGAGGCGCACCTGCCCGACCGGGGTCCCGTCGATCTCGGCGATCCAGATCTCGGTCCCCTCGCGCGCGCGCCGTGCCGCGAACCATGCCTCATGTTCCTCACGACCGACCGCTGCTCGCTCGAGCGAGTTGTCGCGTGTCAGCGGATCGTTGCGCCACGCGAGCAGCACCGCGCTGTCGCCTTCCACGGCGCGCCGGACGAGCACGTTACCCGGAAACGTGCCGCAGAATCCCGGAACGGCTCCGCGGCCTCGAGCCCGACGGTCATGCCCCACCTGCGCGCGGCCACGCGGATTCCCTCGAGGGAACGCGGATGCGGCCAGTCCCGAAGCTCCGTCTCGTAGGCCGCCATCGCAGCGATCTTCCGCTCGAGGCCGGCGTCGGCATCGACGAACCAGTTCGGACTGAACGCCGGCCCGATCTCCGGGGTGTTCCACTCGCTGGAGGACAACGTCTCGCCGGTCGCGATCGTGACCGGCGATTCGCCCGGGAGCGGCCGGAACGCGGTGAGGACCGCGCGGCACGTCACGCCGTGGTCGACGTTGAGATCGCCGGGATGGTGCGTCAGCACGAGGTCCGGGCGCACCTCCGACTTGATGGGCTCGAGTCGTCGAACCACGTCCAGCAGGTCCAGGGAGTCGAACCGATTGTCCGGAAGGTCGAGCTGGTGTGGATGCGCGCCCAGGATCTCGGCTGCTCGTCGCAACTCGGAACCCAGACGACTGACGTCGTCGTCGGGCCGCTGGTTCGCGTCGAATCGTGCGCCGATCCCCTCGCCGAGGATCAACACGTGGGTCTCCACACCGCGGTCCGCGAGCAGCGCCAGCGTGGCGCCCGCGAACAGGACCTCGTCGTCGGGGTGGGCGGCGACGCACAGGGCGCGCTCGACGTTGTCCAGCCCGATCACGGGCGGACCGTATCATCGGCCCGCGAGTGACTCGTGGGTACGTGTTCATCGGCGGGGTCGACGTCAGCGAGGCCTGTCTCGCCGCGCTCTGCGAGATGGGACTCGTCCCGTCGCTCGCCGTCGGCTACGACGAGACGCGAGCGGCCGCCAGCGGCTTCACCGATCTCGGCCCGCTTGCTGAGCGACGGGTTCGAGCTGGCGAGGACGCACCAGGTGAACGATCCGTCGCTGGTGGATCGCATTGCCGGCCTCGACCCGGCCGTCATCTTCGTGATCGGCTGGTCCGAGCTGATCAAGCGGGATCTGCTCGACTGCCCGCGTCACGGGTGCGTCGGGATCCACCCCACCGATCTTCCGGAGGGCCGCGGCCGCGCCCCGATCCCGTGGACGATCATCAAGGGGCTGACGCGAACGGCGTCGACGATGTTCTTCCTGACGGAAGGAGTGGATGACGGCGACGTGATCGGACGGGTTCCGGTGAAGGTCGATCCAGGCGAGACCGCAGCGACCCTGTATGCCAAACACCGGGCAGCGCACGTGCAATTGGTCCAGCGTCACGCCGCGGATCTGATCGCCGGCACGGCCGCGAGCGCACCCCAGCAGCACGACCGCGCGACGAACTGGGACGCGCGGCGCCCCGAGGACGGCAGGATCCCGCCGAACGTGACGGTGCTCGAGGGCGACCGCCTGGTGCGTGCCGTGACCCATCCCTTGCCCGGGTGCCTTCGTCGAGCGGGCCGACGGGTCGCGACTGCTTGTCTGGGCCGCCACGCCGACCGAGTCGGTGGGCGTCGCTCCCGGGCGGGCTGGTCGAGACCGAGCGCGGCACGGTCCTGCAGTGCTCCGACGGCGGCCTGCTGCTGCTCGAGACCGAAGCGGTGAGCGCGGCGGCCTGACCTACGCGAGGCCGGTCGTCACCCGGCGGGAATCTCTCGCCGAGTCGCGAGCCGCTTCGACGACGCGCAGTGCAGCCGGCCCTCATCGCCGGTGGTAGACCGCCATCCCGCCCGAGCCCGCCGCCTCGACGAAGGCGCGCATCTCCGCCGGGTACGTCCCGACGACGTCGCGCGGCACCGCCGTGCGACGGCGTGCCAGCGCCGGCCGGTCACAGCGTGACCCGGCCGTCGGGCCACGACCACGCGACGGTCCCGTCGCGTGCCGACGATCCGGCACCCGCGGTCGTACGACCGGTCGAGGTAGTCGAGCGACAGCACGCCCTCGGCGCCGGAGGCGAACCTCGAGCTGGATCTGCGCGACGTCCTCGACGTCGATCTCGAGGTCCGAGACCGTGCGCGAGCGTCGCGCGACGACGGACGCCACGGGGCCGAGGATCCACGTGAGGTAGTCGATCTCGTGGATCGCGTCGAGCAGGACGCCGCCGCCGAGCTCCCGACGGGCGCTGTACGACTGCGGTAGTCCGTTCCCGGACGCCAGCCCGGCAGCCACGATCCGAACCAGGCGCGCGCGACCAAGCGGCCGGCCGATCGCGCCTGATGCGACGGCCTCGCGGACGGCGAGGACCGCGGGGTGGAAGCGGAGGTTCATCGCGACGCCGAGCACGAGTCCGCGTTCGGCGGCGAGCGCAAGCGACGGGGTCCGCCTCGGCGCCGTCAGCGCGAGCGGCTTCTCGACGAGCACGTGACAGCCGTGCTCGAGCGCCAGGAGCGCCTGGCGCCGCATGGTCGCTCGACGGGCTCGCGATGATCGGCGGCGTCCGCGTCGGCGAGCGCCGCCTCCGGTGACGCGGCGCGCGACGACGCCCTCGAGCACCTCCGCCACCGGGTCCCACGCGACGACCTCGTGGCCGAGCTCCAGCAGGTTCCCGGCGTGCCGGCGCCCGATCGACCCCTGCCCGAGGACCGCGACGCGCATCGGCCTAGAGCATGTCCCAGAGCAGGATGTCGTCCTGCTCGACGTCGACCTTCACCGTGCGGCCGACGATGACGTCGAGGTACTTCGGCTTGATGCCGAAGCCCGGGCCGCTTGACGGTCAGGTGCTCGGCCGTGAGGACGGTGCCCGCCGGGATGTCGGTCGCCGCGACGATCGAGCGGCGGGCGAGGCGGTACATCTCCTCGGCCTCGGCGTCGCTCGGGCCCTCGAGCCGACCGGTGCCGAGCGCGGCCTCCACGTCGCGAACGCGCGGCGATCATCGCGCGCAGCTCGTCGGGCTCGATGGCGAACGGGTGGTCCGGGCCCTGCATGTCGCGGGAGAGCGTGAAGTGCTTCTCGAGCATCTCCATGCCCAGCGCGGCCGCGGCGGTCGGGATCGCGATGCCGGTCGTGTGGTCGGACAGCCCGACCGGGACGCCGAACGCGTCACGCATCGTCGCCATCGCCCGCAGGTTCATGATCTCCGGCGGGGACGGGTAGAGCGACGCGCACCGCAGCAGCGCGACGTCCGTCGCGCCGCCCTCTCGGCGCGGCATCGAGCGCCTCCTCGATCTCGCCGTAGCGTCGCCATGCCGGTCGACAGGATCAGCGGGACGCCGGCGCCCGCGGCCGCGCGGATCAGCCCCAGGTCGACGAGCTCGAACGACGCGATCTTCATCGCCGGGCACGCCGACGGCCGCGAGCTCCTCGACGGCGCGCGCGTCGAACGGCGTCGCGAAGAACGTCGACGCCCGCGCTCGGCGCAGTGCGCGGCGAGCTCCGGGATCCACTCACGCGGAAGCGCGGCGTCCTCGAGCAGCTCGTGCGTCTCCTTGTCGGAGACGCCCTCGAGGTACTGGAAGCGCGGCGTCTTCGTCGAGTAGAGCGCCTTGCCCGAGTAGACCTGGAACTTCACCGCGTCGGCGCCCGGCGTCGGCGGCGACGTCGATCAGCTCGCGGGCGATCCCGAGGTCGCCGTTGTGATTGGCGCCGGCCTCGGCGATCACGTAGCAGCGCGCGCCGCCACCGACCGGCGTTCCGGCGATCTCGAACGACGGCGAGAAGGGCGTGCTCACGCCTCGACCGTCTCGTTCGCCCCGGACGCGACCGGCTCGGCGAGGAGGCGCCGGAGCTCGCCGACGACGCGATCGACGTCGCCGTCACGCATCGCCGGGAACATCGGGAGCGTCAGCGCCTCGCGGTAGTAGCGCTCGGCCTCCGGCATCCGCTCCGCATCGCCGGCGTACCCGCGATCGCGGTACAGCGTGTGGCGGTAGATCGGGATGTAGTGCAGCTGCGTGCCGATGCCCGCCTCGCGCAGGCCGAGAGCGACCTGCCGGCGCCGGTGCTCGCCCTCGGGGAAGCGGACGACGAACAGGTGGTAGGCGTGCACGTCGTCGCCGCGCGGCTCCGCCGGGAGCGTGACGCCCTCGACGTCGCGCAGCAGTTCGCGGTAGCGCGCCGCGACGCGGTTGCGCTCGGCGATGAACGTCGGGAGCCGCTCGAGCTGCTTGAGCCCGAGCGCGCACTGGAAGTCCGTCAGCCGGTAGTTGAATCCGAGCGTCGCCACGTCGTAGTGCCACGGGCCGCGCAGCACGTCGTCGTCGTCGGCTTCGGGCCGCCGGATCCCGTGCGTGCGGAACTCGCGCAGCGCCGCCGCCAGGTCGTCGCGCTGCGTCGTGACCATCCCGCCCTCGCCGGTGGTCATCGCCTTGACGGGGTGCAGGCTGAAGGTCGTCATGTCGGCCGCGTCGCCGCCGCCGATCGGCGTTCCGTCGCGCCTGCCGCCGAGGGCGTGGCAGCCGTCCTCGATGGCGACGAACCCGTCGGCGCGTGCCGGCCGCAGCGGCTCGAGGTCGATCGGCAGGCCGGCGAGCGACACGGCGACGCCGGCTCGCGTCGCGCCGACGCCGCCGGCGACCGACCGCGGCCTCGACGTCGAGGTTCCCGGTGACGCCGTCGATGTCGGCGAAGCGCGGCCTGGCTCCGACGAAGAGCGCGCAGTTGGACGAGGCGACGAAGCTGACGGCGGTCGTGAGCATCTCGTCGCCCGGGCCCGAGGCCGGCGGCGGCCGCCGCGGCGTGCAGCGCGCCGGTGCCGTTGGCGAACGCGACGGCGTGGCGTGCGCCCACGGACTCGGCGAACGCCGTCTCGAACTCCTCGACGAGCGGTCCCTGCGTGATCAGCGGACGCCGCAGCGCGTCCGCGACCGCAGCGACGTCCTCGTCGGTGATGTCCTGGCGGCCGTACGGAAGGAAGTCGGTCACGCCACCGGCTGGAGCGTGGGAAGCACTGCGCGCAGGTCGTCGGCGGTCAGCCACTCGGTGTTCGACTCGCTCGAGTAGCGGAAGCCCTCGGCGACCGGGCGTGCCCGTGATCGGGCGCCGCGGCTGGCGGAAGCGGAACTCCGGGTCGATCACGTAGCAGTCGTCGAGCTCGCGGGAGTGGCGCGACTCGTCCTCGGTGAGCATGACCTCGTGCAGCTTCTCGCCCGGGCGGATGCCGATGATCCGGCGCTCGGCCTCCGGCGCGATCGCCTCGGCGATGTCCATGACGCGTCATCGACGGGATCTTCGGGACGAAGACCTCGCCGCCGTCGGCCAGGTCGATCCGGCTCAGGACGAAGCGGACGGCCTGGTCGAGCGTGATCCAGAAGCGGGTCATGCGATCGTCGGTGATCGTGAGGACGCCGCTCTCGGCCTGGCGGAGGAAGAGCGGGATGACGCTGCCGCGGCTGCCGACGACGTTGCCGTAGCGGACGGTCGCGAAGCTCACGTCGGCGTCGCCCGGCGTAGGCGTTGGCCTGCGAGACGATCTTCTCGGCGGCGAGCTTCGTCGCCCCGTAGAGGTTGACCGGGTTCACGGCCTTGTCGGTCGACAGGAACATCGTCTGCGGCACGTCGTTGCGGATCGCCGCGGCGACGACGTTCTCCGCGCCGATGACGTTCGTCTGGACGGCCTCGAACGGGTTGTACTCGCAGACCGGCACGTGCTTGAGCGCGGCGGCGTGGATGATCAGATCGACGCCGCGCGTGGCGCGCTCCAGGCGCTCGCGGTCGCGCACGTCGCCGATGAGGAAGCGCAGCCGCTCGTCGCCGAACGTCGGCCTCCATCTCCGTCTGCTTCAGCTCGTCCCGGCTGAAGATGCGGACGGCGTGCGGGTCGGCGGTCTCGAGCAGGTGCTTCGTGCACGCCTTGCCGAACGAGCCGGTGCCGCCGGTGATGAGGATGGTCTTGCCGCTGAAATCCATGATCGTCCTTGCTGGGGTCGGCAACTCTAACGGCCGGTGCCGGTCGTGTCTGGGTCGGTCCATGCGCTGAGCAGGGCTTTCGCGATGCGTTCGGCGCCGCGGCCGTCGAAGGTCGCGCCGGCTCGTCGCCGCGAGGCCGTCGCGGAATCCCGCGTCACGCAATCGCTCGAGCGCTTCTCGTGTCGCTCGGGAGCGGATCGCGCGTCGATGCCGTCGACGCGCGAGCGCCGATCCCCGTCCGCGCGACAGCCGTCGAGCCACGACCCGCTGGTTCTCGACGAGCGCGACCGCGACGAGCGGAATCCCGGCGCGGCGAGTTCGTAGGCCGTCATGCCGGCCGCGACGACCGCGAGATCGATCGACGGCGCGAGTTCTGCGAGATCCACCGGCGTCGGCAGTGCGGTGACGGGCTTGGTGGACAGCTCTGCGACGCGCTGCGGGGCACAGCACCTCGGCTCCGGGGAACGCCTCGGCGACGACGTCGGCGAGCTGCGCGGCCGTCTCGGCGAACCGCGCCGACCCGCCGGCCATGACGAGGATGCGTTCCACGCCTCGGCCTGGAGTGCCGCGCGCCGGCGAAGCGCGGGTCGACGGGAGCGTACGCGCGGCCCGCCGAGGCGCCGCGGACCGTCGCTCGCGGCTCGCTGCCGAGCGTGGTAGTCGATCCAGACGCCCGCGTCCGCGCAGCGGGTCGCCTCGCCGACCGTCGCGATCGGGAGCACGGCCGCCAGGTCGCACACCGTCGTCGGCTGTCGGGGCCGGTACAGATCGACGACGGCGCCGCTCCACGCCGCGGCATCGAGGCCGCACGGTCCCTCGCGCGGGTCCTCCGACGCCAGGGACCGACGCTCGAGCAGCCACGCGGCCACGCCGTCGTAGCGTCCGACGAAGACGATCTCGGCACCCGCGTCTCGCAGGGCGCGGGCGATCGGAAGGCAGCGCCCGACATGTCCAGCGCCGAGCTCGGCGTCACCGTCGCAGCGCAGCGCGATCCGTGTCATCGTCGTCCGCTCGCTGCGTCAAGAAGCCCGTCCAACGCCTGCTCCGGCCCGAAGCGCGAGCGCAGGTCGGCGGCGTCGATCGATGCCGTGCCCGAGCGAAGCGCCGCGGCGAGCTCCGCGGCCGTCGCGTACGGCCTCACGGGCAGCCCGTCGAAGTCCTTGGACCAGATCGGGCTGCGCACGATCACGGGCCGGCCGTACGCCAGGGCCTCGAGGATGACCGTCGGCTGTGCCTCGTGTCCGGTGGACGGGACCAGCAGAACGTCGACGTCCGCGAAGAAGCGGGGCAGATCGTCGACGCGCCCGAGCAGCGACACACGATGCTCCATGCCGGCATCATCGACGGCCGCCCGGAGCCGCTCTGCGTACACCGGGTCCTGCGCCTCGCCCGCGATGTGAAGCTCGGACCAGGCGTCGGGACCCTCGAGGAGCTCGTGGAAGCCTTCGAGCAGCCCCTTCTCGGGGATGAGCCGGGCCAGGACGCCGACGACCGGCGGAGCTTGAGCGGTGGTCCGGGCCGCGCCTGACGCGGCGGCGCGCTCGACCTCCTCGGGTGCCAGGAAGTTGTTGATGTGGCGATACGCGGTCCAGGGAGCGCCGCCTCGTACGCCGCCGCCGTGTTGGCTCCGACGGCGACCACGCGCCCGGCGCGCCCGAGCACGAATCGCGCCGACGAGCGCGCAGCCGTGTCCCGCTCGTGCTCGAGGTTCACGATGGCCGGCGGGTGCCGGACGAGCGTCCGAGCCAGCGCGACGAACGCCTGCGCGCGCGGTGCGTTGGCGACGACGATCGCGCCCGAGTCGCGCGCCTCCCGCAGCACGGTCGCCGAGCGCATGACCGCCGCGGGGGCGAGGTGCGACCGAACCGATCGCCGGGTCCGGGAAGCGGATGTCCCGAACCGGGATTCCCGCCTCGCGGCTGCGCGCGGCCAGCTCGCTGTCAGCGGGGCAGGCGATGGTCGGCGCCGGGTGCTTGCCGTCCTGCTCCAGCAGCCAGCGGGCCAGCCGCAGCGCGAACAGCTGGCCTCCGCCGAGGATCCGGCCGTCATCGACGAGGACGATCGCCGCGGGCTCAGCCACGCGCAGACCCGGTCGGAAGGTCATCCAGGAACGCCGCCACGCAGTCCGGAGCGACGGGCGAGAACGCCTCGGCGACTGCCGAGCTCGCGTCGTCGCCCCAAGCCGGTGCCTGCACCGCCGCCTCGGCCTCGACGAGCGCGGCCCGCAGCTCCTCCGGGTCGCTGGCGGCCCACCGCACATCGAGGGGTCGGCTCGAGCTGGTCGAGGTCGAGGAGCGTCTGCGGACCGGAAGAAGATCGGCGGCACGCCGGCGGCGAGCGCCTCGTACGGGACGATGCTGTACGTGTAGACCATCGCGCGCGCGTGCGTGAGCAGCTCGGTGATGCGGGCGCGTCGTCGTAGCTGACGCCCGCGGGCGCAGCGGTCCTGATCCGCGCCGGTGTCGGACGCCGGGTGCAGCTTCACCAGCAGGTCGTCGCCGAACGCCGCGTGCGCGGCCTGGAGCATCTCGATGGTCTGCGCCGCGTCGATGCTCCCGGCCGCGAGCACGAACGCGCTCGCCGCGCGGCCGCGTTCCGGCACGCCGTCGGCGTAGCAGCGACGCGTGTCGCAGCGCGCAGCCGACGCGGATCCGCTCGCCGCGGGAAGCCCTGCGTCCGCGAGGACTGCGCGCGAACGTCTCGCCGTTCGTCACGACGCGGTCCGGCAGCGGGCGCACGCCGAGCTCCGCCGCGCCCGGGTACAGCGACAGCGCGAACCGCGAGAAGTTCAGGTTGTCGTAGCGCGATCGACCTCGGTGCCCGGCAGGTGCTCGCGCGCGGCCGTCGATCATCGCCGTCTCCCAGGCGTGGCCCTCCCAGGGGAAGACGATGCGCGCCGGGCGGATGCCGGCGTCGGCGAGGCGCGCGCATGAGCGGGTCGTAGGAGATCGCGTCGGCGTGCGGCGATGCGCTGCTGCGCGAGGAGCTCGCGCGCCAGCGCGGCCGCGGGGACGCCGCCGACCCGGGCGTCGCCGGGATCGACGGGGTCGAAGCGTGCGGGCGCGCCGCCAGCTCGCGCCGGCGGTCGCCGGCCGTGAGGTAGCGCCTCCGGGAGGTACGACGCGCTCACCGCAGCCGGCGAGGCGGCGGAGCGGTCTCCCGGTAGGGCGCCGACGGCAGGATCGCGGGCGAGCAGCGAGACCTGCGTCGCCCGCGTCGCGCAGCATCGCGGCGAGGGGCCCGAGGTGCGGGTCGCGGTAGCGGCCCGTCGTCGTCGAAGTTCCGCCCGTCGACCCACGTGACGAGCAGCGTGTCGGCCGTCGCGGCCGCGTCGGGCGGCCGGGCCGACGTGCGCGCGCGGCAGCGCCGTCGAGCGACCCCGTAGCCCGGCTCGCGGACCGCGCGGTCGCAGCGCCGATCGGCTGCGGCCGCACGTCGACGCGCGAGTCCGCGCTCGCGCGCGACGTCCGCGACCGTCGCGCCGAGCGCGACGTCGAGCAGACGACGAGCAGGTCGTCGTCGAGGCAGCTCGCTCGCGACGCCGCGACGCGCGCAGAGCCGCTGGAAGAGGAACGTGTAGACGTTCTTCGCGGCCAGCTGCGAGGACCACCACTCGGACGAGTCGTTCGCGCACGCCGAGCTCCGCGATCCAGTCGAGGTAGGGCCGCGCGCAGGTCGCTCGGCCGTGGCGGCTCAGCGCGTCACGCGTCGAGAGCCGCTCGAGTCCCGGCGCAGCTGACCCGCGCTCCGCCTCCAGCGGCCAGGCCGGCGTCCTCACCGAGGTAGATCCAGCGGTCGTGCGCCGGCCGGCGGCGCCTGCCGACGCGTCCGCTCCTGCGCGACGTGCGACGGTCACGGCACGGGCGGCGGCTCGTCGGCCGAGCGCTCCCAGCGCCGCGTCGAGCTCGACGAGCGTCCGGCACCGTCACGACCGCTCGCCCGCGAACGGATCCGGCTCGCCCGTCGGCCACGCGCCCCACGAACGGCACTCGCGCAGCGCGCGCACCCAGCAGGTCGGTCATCGCGTCGCCGACGAACAGCACCTCGTCGCGCTCCACGCGCTCGTCGGCGACGATCCGCTCCACGATCTCGGCCTTCGTCGCGGGCGTTCCGTAGACGCCCGCGAAGCAGTCGCTCAGTCCCCGGGCCTCCACGATGTCCCGCAGCTCACCCTCCGGCGTGCCTGACGCCACGAAGAGCCGCGCGTCATGGCGGCGCCGCTCCAGCAGCTCGCGCGCACCGGGCACGAACGGGCAGCGCAGCACCTCCTCGAGCACGAGCTCGGAGAACCGGTCACCCAGGCGCCGCTCGTCCTCCTCGGTGTACGGGATCCCGAGGATCTGCTCGTGGATGTGGCGGAACTTCTCGTACCGCGAGACGCCGGCATGCTCGAGGTGGAAGGCCACCGCGGCCTCGTTGCCGTCGAAGAGCTGCGCGAACGCCCGGGTCTTGATGTCGGTCGACTCGAGGACGACCCCGTCGAAGTCGAAGACGGCGACGCGGATCACGAGGCCGCGCCGTCCTCCCCCTCGTGGATCTCGGCGAGCACGTCGAGGAGGCCCTGGCCCATGTCGATGTAGTACGAGCTGACGAGCTTGCGCGCGACGCGCGGGCGGAAGGCGTAGGGCGTGATCGCGTAGTGGGCGGAGTCCGGCTCGTCGCCCGCCGGCGCCTTCAGCTCGACCGCCACGTCGGCGCCGACGATCTCCTGGACGAGCCGCAGCAGGTCGGAGTAGCGCATCGGGAAGTGGCCGGTGAGGACGACCTGCTCGTTGGCGAACTCGTCCGCGAGGATCTCGGCCGTGAGCCGCGCGGCGTCCTCGACGTGGATGTACTCGCGCAGCTCGTCGCCGGTGCCCTCGGCGACGATCTTCCGGTCGACCAGCGCGCTGCGCAGGTAGCGGTGCACGCTGTTGCGGTCGTTCGCGCGGCGGCCGAACAGCGTGCCGTAGCGCAGGATCGTGTACTCGAGGCCGAACTCGCGGTGGTACTCCTCGATGTACGACTCGCAGGCCTGCTTGCTCACGCGGTAGAACGAGCCCGCCTCGCTCTGCACGTAGATGGAGCTGGCGAACACGTAGCGCCCGACGCCCTCCAGGCGGCAGGCCTCGAGCAGGTTGACGTTCCCCAGGACGTTGACGAGGACCGTGTCGATCGGCCGGCGGCGCGAGTCGTCGATGTCGGCGATGCCGGCGAAGTTGAAGACGGCGTCGTGGCCGCGCACGGCCGAGCGGACGACGTCCAGGTCCGCCATGTCGCCGAGCACCATCTCCTGCCCGGCAGCGAGCCACGGTGACTCGCGCAGGTCGAAGACGGTGACGTCGTGGCCGGCCGCCGTGAGGGCGTCCGCGACGTGGCTGCCGACGAAGCCCGAACCGCCGAAGACGACGACCTTCACTGGCCGAACTCCTCGAGCGCGTCGAGGAGGTTCTGCGCGGCTTCGGTCTCCATCCGCTCGCGCGCCTCGGCCGCGTACGAGCCGGCGTGCGGCGTCAGGAGCACCGTCGGGCAGCCCGCGCAGCGGGCCGTCGTACGGCTCGGTGGCGAACGTGTCGAGGTACGCGCCGGCGAGGTGACCGTCCGTCAGCGCGGTGTGCAGCGCCGCCTCGTCGACGAGGCCTCCGCGCGAGGCGTTCACGAGGATCGCTCCCGGCTTCATCGAGGCGAGCTGCTCCGCTCCGATGAGCGAATCGGACATGCCGGGCAGGTGCAGGGTCACGACGTCGGACTCGCGCAGCAGCTCGTCGAGCTCGACGTAGGTGGCGCCGAGGTGCGCGGCGACGGCGGGCTCCGGCGCGCGGTCGGAGGCGAGGATCCGGACCTCGAACGGATGCAGGAGCTCGGCGAGCCGGCGCCCGATCCGGCCGAGCCCGACGATGCCGACGGTCTTCCCGCGCAGCAGGCCGCCCATCTGCCGCTCCCACGCGCCCGCGTGCATGTCGCGGTCCATGCGCCCGACCTGGCGGATGACGTTCAGGATGCCGCCCAGCGTCAGCTCGGCGACGGCGTCGGTCAGTGCTTCGGGTGTGTTGCGCACGACGATCCCCATCCGCAGCGCGGCGTTCAGGTCCACGTTCTCCAGGCCCACGCCGACGCGCGAGATGACGCGCAGCCGGCCGGCCCGCTCGAGCACGGCGGCGTTCAGCGGCTCGGTGCCGGCGATCACCGCGTCGACGTCACCGATGAGCTCGGCGATCTCCTCTTCGCGGAGCTTGCGCCCGTGCGGGTTGGGCACGACGTTGAGCCCGGCGGCCTCGAGCAGGCGCAGCGGCCCGTCGCCCGGCGGCGCCGAACGACGAGACCGACAGGAGGACCGTCGCGCGGCTCTCAGCCGACACGCTGCTCGGCCTCCGCGTAGCCGTGCTCGCGCAGCCAGTACTCGACGCCCGGGATCTGCCACTCGTAGTCGACGTCGCAGCCGCCCCAGGACTCGATCGGCGCGATGCGCCGGCCCATCCACTTCTGCGGCAGCAGGCCGTCCTCCATGTGCTCCAGGCACCGCGGGCCGGACGATCGAGAGGCCCATGTCGGCGAACCAGACGTCGCCCTGGGAGTCGCGGTCGCAGTTGAGCGTCGCCGGGTCGCCGAAGGTCTCGAACGGGACGAACGGCTGAAGGGTCCCGTCGGGCTCCAGGCGGCGCGCGCGCAGCGGACTCCACATGTTGTACCGGGAGACCGTGACCGCCGAATCGAGCGTCGGGTCGGCTCGCAACGTGGCGACGCCCTCGTCGATCAGGCCGGCGCTGACGGTCGGCGCGTTGGCGAACAGCAGCACGAGCAGCTCGAGCTCATGGCCTTCGGCGGCGAGCTGGTCGCGGATGACCTCGAAGCCGTGCTTGTAGGCGTCCTCGCCGAGCGCTTCGGGCGTGCAGAGCTCCGGCGGGCGGTCGATGATCTCGGCGCCGTGATCGCGCCCGATCGCGGCGATCTCCGGGCTGTCGGTCGAGACGTAGAGACGCTCGACGCTCTCGGCGCCCGCGGCGGCGAGCAGGGGGTAGGCCATCATCGGGCGGCCCAGCACGAGGCGCGTGTTCTTGCCCGGCAGACCGGTGCTGCCGGCCCGGCCGAGCAGCAGGGAGCAGATCACGGACGAGCCTCGTCGTCACCGAGCGCGCGAACGTGGGCGGGCACGCTCGCAGGCCATGCCAGCGGCAGGTCGAGCGCGACCTCCGGTGTGCCGGTGTCGGCGCCGCGTTCGAGCACGAACGTGGCGAAGCAGATCGGCTCCTCCATGCCGTCAACCGTACTTGCTGGCGCGCCCGAATAGCCGAAGCACAGGATGCGCGACGGACGAAGGTTCGCCAGCGCCTGCGCGACCTCGTTCCACGGTGCGGCGATGTACGGGATCGTCGTCGTGCCGTCCCACTCGCCGGCGAGCGCGAGGCGCTGCGAGCCGACCTCGTCGGTGCCCGAGCGCGTCTGCAGGCGCATGTCGAAGAAGAGCCGGTGGCCGGTGACGCGCCACAGCTCCGGGAGCGCCTGCCGCCAGCGCGGCTCCAGGTGCAGCCAGCCGAGGCCGGCGACGACGTCGGCGAAGGCGTCGGGGAACGGCAGCTCGCCCGCGCCGTCGGCCTGCTCGAACGTCGCGGACGGATGCAGCCGTCGCGCCGCGTCGATCAGCGCCGCGGACGCGTCGACGCCGACGTAGTCGATGCCGGGATGGTGGTGCGCCCAGATCGCGGCGAAGCCGCCGGCGCCGCAGCCGACGTCGAGCACGCGGTCCGCGCCCGCGGCGAGCCACGGGATGAAGCGCTCCTCCGACGGGTAGAGGTCCTCGGGGCGACTGCGCTCGGCCGAGTAGAACTCGACGAGGTCGGGGTGCTCGACCCAGCCGGGCTCGCCGCTGCGTCATGCGCTCGCGGGCTGCAGCTCGAAGAACTGGAAGCTGTGCGAACACGCCGCCGACGAGGTGACTGCCGGCGGGCGAGCAGCTTGGCCGCATGCTCGGTCGGCGGTCGCGGCTCGGCCGAGCAGCTCGCAGACGCGACTCGCCGACGATCCTCGAGCGGCGTGTGGCTCACGAGCGACGCCGAAGTCGTCGCGGCAGAACTCGATGATGTGCTGGTGGCCGCGCGGCTGCGTCGGGTCGCGCGGGTGGATGAACGTGCGCGGCACCCACGGGATCGAGATGAAGACGCGCCCGTCCGGCCGGCAGACCCGCGCGAGCTCCTCGAGCAGCTGCGCCGGGCTCTCGACGTGCTCGAGCGTCTCGAAGCACAGGACGACGTCGAAGCGCGCCGTCGTCGAACGGCAGGCCCTGCGCGTCGCCGAGCTCGGCCTCGATCGCCGTTGGAGCGGATGTTCTCGATCGGCGACCGGCGAGAGGTTGAAGCCGAGCCCGGTCTTGCCGAGGTGCTTGAGCATCAGGCCGTCGGTGTCGCCGACGTCGAGCATCTCGGCGGCCGCGAGGCGGTCGCCGAGCCGGCGCCGCAGCTCGTCGATGCGCCACGCGTGGAAGTAGCGGATCGACTGCCGGAAGTGCTCGCTCTCGAGCGCGTTCGACCTCGCCCTCGTGGACGCGCGACTGCTCGTCCGTCATGAGGTCGTACCACTGGCGCAGCTCGGGGCGCTCGTCGAGCCGGCGCTCGATGAGCGAGCCGACGGCCGCATGGAGGTGCGGGCCCTTGCGCGGCGTCCAGAAGCGGCGCGCGTGAGGAGCTCACGCATGCGACGTCTCCAGGGTCTCCGCGAGCGCGTCCGCGAACGCGTCCATCAGGTCCGGCGGGCCGAGCGTGACGCGGATGCAGTCGCTGCAGGCACGGCGCCCCGAACGGGCCCTTGACGATGTAGCCCGCGCTCGTGGAGCGCCTCGACGACGGTCGGCGGGATCCGCCGCGTCCGCGCAGGCGCAGCACCTGGAAGTTCGTCAGGCTCGGGATCGGCTCGAGGCCGAGCGCGACGGCACGCTCGCACGAGCAGCGTCCGGCCCGCCGCGACCTCGGCGGCGTAGTCGGCGGCGACCTCGGGGTGGCGGAGCATCACGGCCGCGCAGTGGGCCGCGAACGGCGTTGACGTCGTAGGCGGAGCGGACCTTGTAGAGGTTGCGGACGACCTCCGGGTGCGCGGCGACCATGCCCGAGCCGCACGCCCGCCAGCCCCCACGCCTTCGAGAACGTGCGCGTGACGACGAGGTTCGCGTGCGTCGCCGTCCACGGCAGCACCGTCCGCTCCGAGAACGGGTGGTACGCCTCGTCGACGACGACGAGCGCCCGCGTGCTCGGCGGCGCGCGCGACGATCGCCTCGAGCACGTCGTCCTCGATGCACCGTCCCGGTCGGCTGGTTCGGGTTCGCGATGAACACGAGCCGCACGTCCGTCGCCGATGCAGCCCGAGGAGCGCGTCGGCGTCGAGCGACAGGTCGGCGGCGAACGCGACCTGGCGCGGCTCCATCCCGAACATCCGCGCGTAGATCGGGTACATCGCGTACGACGGTTCGACCATCACGGCGCGCGGCGCCCGGCTCGGCGTACACCTGGTAGAGCGCCTTGACGGCGGCGTCGGATCCGGCCGTCAGCAGCAGGCGGTCGCGCTCGACGCCGACCGCGGCGCTGAGCTCGTCGTACAGCCGGTCGAGCGACGGGTAGTGCGTCAGGAGGTCGGAGTCGATCGCCCGCGCGGATCTCGTCGACGACCGCGTCCGGCAGCGGAGCCAGGCGCTCGTTGCGGTCGAGGCCGATCGATGCCCTCGCGTTCGCGGCCGCCCTCGCGCAGGCGCTCGATCGGCGTCGAGGGCCGAGGCTGGGCGCGGCAGGTCGGACGTCGCGTGGCTCGGTGGTTCGGTCGTCATGGTGTGGCGCACGACCGCTGGAGCCGGCGCGCGTGCCAGCGTAGATCGTCGGCAGCTGCGATGCACCCGGCACGGTCCGTGGCTTGCAGCGCGATAATCCCCCGCCATGCGCCGCCCGGACGGGACAGACCACCGCAGCCACGAATGGAGCCTCGCGCGCGTGAGGCCCCTGTGCGTCATCCCGGCGCGGGGTGGGTCGAAGCGGCTGCCACGCAAGAACATCCTGCCGCTGGGCGGCCGGCCGATGCTCGCGTGGACCATCGACGCCGCGCTCGCGTCCGAGGTGTTTGACCGCGTGTACGTGTCGACAGAGGATGCGGAGATCGCTGAGGTGGCCGAGTCGCTGGGTGCCGTCGTCCACCCCCGGCCCGAAGCGCTCGCGCAGGATCTCTCGAGTTCGGCGGACGTCTGCCTCGATACGGCCGACGCCGTCCTTTCAGCCGGTGAGCCCGACCCCGCGGTCGTCTGTCTCCAGCCGTCGTCACCGCTGATGACCGCGGCGGACGTGCGCGGCGCGTGGGAGACGTTCGTCGCGCGACGAGGCATCGTTCCTGCTCGCAGTGACGCCCATCGATCCGCACTACTTCCATTGGGCACTGGAGCAGGCCGACGGGGAGTGGCGGCCGTATTTCGGCGATGACGTACATGCGTGACCGACTCGAGCTCCCGGACGTCTTCCGGCCAAACGGTGCCATCAAGATCGCCGGGGTCGACGGCGCTGCGGGCGCGCGGGAACTTCTTCGGCGCGCCGCTGGCGGTCCACCCGATGCCGGAGGAGCGCAGCGTGCACGTCGCCACGTCGCTCGACGCGCGAGTCGCTGAGCTTCTGCTGGCCGATCGTTCCGCCGAGGGAGAGGCGCTAGATGGATTTCAGTCGCGGAGACGCGCTGCACGAGCGGTTCCGGTCACTCGTTCCAGGCGCGAGCCACACCTACAGCAAGGGCGAGGATCAGTTCCCGCTCCGTTCCCCGAAGCTCATCGCGCGTGCCGAGGGTGCGTACTGCTGGGACGCCGACGGCAATCGCTTCGTCGACTGGGCGATGGGCAACCGGGTGATGATCCTCGGGCACGGGAACCCGGTTGTGAACGACGCCGTCAAGCGGCAGATCGACCAAGGCCTCAACTTCACGCGGCCCGGGGTGCTCGAAGCCGAGGTCGCCGAGTTCCTCGTCGACTTCTTCCCGGTCGCCGAGATGGTCAAGTTCGGGAAGAACGGATCGGACGTGACCTCGGCTGCCGTCAAGCTGGCACGGGCAGCGACCGGCCGGAAGATCATCGCCTGCTGTGGCGACCACCCGTTCTTCAGCGTCGGCGACTGGTTCATCGGAACCACGCCGATGGCATCCGGGGTGCCGGCTGAGGTCGCCGCACTCAGCGTGAAGTTCCCATACAACGACCTGGCCGCCGTCGAGCGGTTGTTCGCGGAGCACCCGGGCCAGGTCGCCGGGCTTGATCCTCGAGACGGTCAAGAACGAGGAGCCCAAGCCCGGCTACCTCGAGGGTCTGCGCGCGCTCGCCGACCGCGAGGGTGCGGTGCTGATCTTCGACGAGATGATCGCGGGACTGCGCTTCGACCTACGCGGCGCGCACCACAGGTACGGCGTCTATCCGGACCTCGCGACGTTCGGGAAGGCGATCGCCAACGGCTTCTCGTTCTCGCTGCTCGCCGGGCGCCGCGACATCATGGAGCTCGGCGGCCTCGAGCACGACCGCGAGCGGGTGTTCCTGCTGTCGCAGACCCACAGCTCGGAGACGGTCGGTCTGGCTGCCTGCCGCGCGACGCTCGAGGAGTGCGAGCGCGTCGACGTCACGAGCCACGTCTGGGATGTCGGCGGCGAGCTCGTCGCCGGCGTTCGCGAGGCTGGCAGCCGAAGAGGGTGTCGAGGAGTTCGTTCGCGTCGTCGGCTTCGACTGCAACCCGCAGATCCTGTGCACGCACCGGTGACGGCACGTACTGGCCGGCACTGCACACGAGCTTCCATGAGGCGGTGATCGGCGAGGGCGTGCTGATTCCGTGGACGAGCGTGACGTACGCGCACGGTGAAGGCGAGTTGGCGTTGACGTTCGACGCCGTTCGCGACGGGCATGCGGCAAGGTGCGGGCGGCCGTCGACTCCGGGGATGTCGACGGCTCATTCGCGGGCGAGCCGGTGCGCCCGGTGTTCCGCCGCTACAACCGCTGCTTGCAGAGCGCGTGCGGGAGGCTGGACCCCAGCGCGCCACAGCTCGCCTGCTGCTCGGATTCGACACCGCAATGAGGTTCGGGCTGGTGGGCTTCGGATCGATGGGTAAGCGGCGTGCCCGCGATCTCAGCGCGGATGGTCACGAGGTGCTCGTCTTCGACGCGCGGTCGGACCGGGCCGATCAGGCGGCCGGCGAGTTCGGATTCGAATGTCGCCCCGACCTGGAGTCGCTCCTAGAGGAGGACGTTGCAGCGCTCGTTATAAGCACCCCGCCAGACACGCACGAGGCCATGATGGGCGCGGCGTTCGCCGCGGGTCGGTCGTTCTTCCTCGAGGCGAATATCGAGGTGCCGAAACCCGAGTGGGTCGCAGAGCGGGAGGCGGCGTCGGGCGCTCGGGCCATCCCGTCGGCAACCTGGCGATTCCACCCGCTTGCCGGCGCACTCCGAGCGAGATGCCTCCAGTCCCAGGTCCTATCGGTCCACCACCAATACGCGAGCTACCTCCCGAACTGGCACCCCTGGGAGCCATATGACGAGTTCTACGCGGGACGGGAGCTTGCGACGTGTGCGGCGCGGGAGATGGTCCCGTTCGAGCTGGATCTCCTGACGTGGGTGTTCGGTCCCGTCGCCTCGGTCGGGGCGGATCGCCGGCGGGCACGGAACTGGCGCACGGACATCGTCGACACCTACCTGCTCAACTTGGAATTCGCGGAGGGTGGATACGCGACTCTCAGTGTTGAGCTTCATCAGCCCGCGGCGCAGCGCGTGACTCGGGTCGGTTTCGAGGATCGCGCGCTGGTGTTGGATGCCGCACAGGCCGAGCTGTCACAGGTGTCGGAGGCAGGACGCGTGCCTTCGTCCAGGACTCGACTCCGTCGTGGGAATCGACGTACCGAGCGGAGATCCGTGCCTTTGTCGCTGCGCTTTCAGGCGCCGCGTACCCGAAGACCTGGGCCGAAGAACGCCACCTCTACGACGTCCTGGCAGCTGCCGAGGAGAGCGCTCGAACCCGAACCGTGGTGGACCTCGCCGCGGTGGACGTCGCGTAGATATCGTGCACTACCGGGGAGGAGAACCGTTGTGAGCAACGTCGACATGGATGCGTTCTTGCGGGATGGCTTTGCGATCGTTCGCGGGCTGTTCACGCCGGACGAAGCCGAGACGATCCGGGCGGCGACCATCACAGAGGTTGAACGCCTTGCGGAGGTCGGGGAGGCAACTATCACCGAGGGCGAGGGCGACCGGCGCCTTTCCCCTCGCGGCGACATGCTGACGTACGAGCCGCTCCGTCGGGTGCTTCTTGACCCCAGGCTCGTCGGTGTGGTCGCCGGGGTACTGGGGGACGAACCGTGCTTCTGGGGCGAGAGCGGCGTGAGTGTCGGTGCGCTCGGTGGGGGGGCGCACGCGCATGGCACACCGATGCATACGACACCCCCGTCACGAAGGGCCCGCGATACCCGCTCGTGCGCTGCGGCCTCTATTTCCAGGACACGGAGAACTACAGCGACGGGCTGGCGATCGTTGCCGGCTCGCACGCCAAGGACGTAACCGCGCCGAGTTTCGGCAACAAGGTTCGGGGTGCCGTCAGGCCATGGCTGGGTGCAGCAAAGACCGTCCTTGTCGACGCGCAGCCGGGCGACCTCCTCATCTGGGACATGCGCGTTCTTCACTCGGGCGAGGTCGTTCGGTTCAAGCCGGCGCCCTCCGTTGCGCTCCCTCTGAACCTTCAAGGCCGGCTGCCTCAGTCACTAAGGCTGCCCGCCGAGCGGCGCCGCGTCGTGATGTTTCCGACGTTCGGACTCCCGGGCCCCGACCTGGATAGCTGGCTGGAGAGCCGTAGGCAGACGAAGTACATGCCGGACATCTGGCGCGCCTCGCAGTTCTCCGAGTCGGTCGTCGACGAGGCGGCCAGCGTCGGACTCCGCGTGATTCGTCCGGTCCCGTACTACGGCGAATCCAGCTTGCCTGACGCCGCCCAGGCAGAACGGTGACGAATGAACCGCGGGACCGGCCGGTGACAGCGCCGGCTCAGCTGCAGACGTCGGATCGCAGCGAGCCGTCGGCGCCCGCCATGGAGGAGCGTCCCGCGCTCCTCAACGCGATGGTGGGCGATGCGCGGAAGCAGCCGGGCGTCTACCAGCCCGGGCCGTATTGGAGGTCGAAGACGCAGGCAGCGGTTCGGCAGATCAAGCGGCACGGGCTGAGTGACTTCCGCGGATACGAATCCGGAGTCGGTACAAGCTTCACAGACTCAGTACCCGTGGACGTACGAACGGGCCTCGACACACCGCGGGGGCGCCCGCTGAAGTACGTCCTCGACCGGGTGTTCCCGTTCTCGACCATCATGCAGGCCCAGGTTGCACTGACCCGCGGGTACGCCGAAGACTGGGTGGCACTGACAGCGGCGCGCACCCTCGAGAGCGCCGAAGCCCGTGACCTCCTTGCTCGGTACGACATCCCGGACTCAGTGCTTGGTGGTTGCGTTGCGACGGCGCGCCTTGAAGACGGCAGGGACGTCTCGATCCACTACCTGCGGGCGCTCCAGCTGATTGACCGTGTACGCCGCGAGCTCGCGCTCGACAAGGCGCGCTCGCTGTTCGAGATCGGCGGAGGCTTCGGGGCGAATGTCCACCTGCAACTCGAGCTGTTCCCGCAGCTCAGGAAGGTCGTCTACCTAGACGTACCACCCAACCTCTATGTCGGCACCTCATACCTGCGGCTCTCTACGGCGAGGCGGTGCGGGACTACCTGGAGACGCGTGAGACCGACCGCATCGCGTTTCGCGACGACGACTCACTCGAGATCATCGCGATCTGTCCCTGGCAGGTCGAGCATCTCGACCTCAGCGTTGATCTGTTCTGGAACGCCCACTCGTTCCTCGAGATGCCGTGGGACGTCGTGACGAACTATGCGGACAGGGTCCTCGCGCTCCCAGGCGGAGCGAGTACCAACATCGTCGTAGCCGCGTACGGGGGAGGTTCATCCGACGTGATCGATCCCGCTCGACTTCCGGGGGCCTTCCCTGGGCGGGACTTCACCGCGTCCAGGTTCTGGGCGCTCGGATGGCCAAACGCCGCTCGGAGCGATCCGGAGCGTGGGTCGCTCGAGGTGTTCATGTTCGTTTGCCGAGGACTGGCCGCCTAAGCGGCGAGACGTGCCGTGATGACCAAGATCGGCGCTGTCATCCCTGCGCGCAGCACGTCACAGCGACTGCCGCGGAAGCAGCTCGCAGATCTCGGCGGTCGTCCGGTGATTGTGCGGATGATCGAGCGGCTGGCCAGTTCGCGGTTCCTGTCGCTCAACGACGTCGTTCTGTGCACGACCGAGGACTCGACCGACGACGAGTTGGCTGCGGTCGCGGCGTCCGTCGGAGCATCGGTCTTCCGCGGCGACCGTGACGATCTCGTCCGGCGCCTCGCCGACGCAGTTGCCGCGCACGGGCTTGAGGTCGTCGTCGAAGCGGACGGTGACGACCCGTTCATCGACATCGGGTACGTCGACCGTGCGGTCGAACTGCTCCTCCATCACTCGGACGTCGACGTTGTGGTGGCCCCGGAGCTTCCACTGGGCCTCGCGGCGAAAGTCGTGCGCGGTTCGGCCTTTGAGCGGGTGCGCGCGTCCTACCGGACGACGAGCAACGACACCGGCTTCATGTACTTCTTCACGCGTAGCGGGCTGTGCAAGGTCGAAGCGCTGCCACCCGGGCGGCCCGAGCATCTCCGACCCGAGATTCGGCTCACGCTCGACTACGAAGAGGATCTCGAGCTGATGCGGACGGTCTTCAATCGTCTCGGCGGGGCGAGCCGCGTGTTCGGCGTCGACGAGATCGTGACGCTGTTCGAGGAGTCGCCCGCCCTGCTCGAGGTCAACTCTCACCTGAACGAGGAGTATTGGGACCGTACGGAAGACCTCGTCGATCTCGAGTTTGAGGTTGATGGCCGGAGGCACGTGCTGCGTGCCACCGGGAGCGCATCGTCAGGCTCAGGGGCTCAGCCGGACGAGGACGCTGCTGAGTGAGCCGCGCCGTCCTGCTCGATTCGGCTCCGGCACGCGGCGACGACGACGAAGGTTCCGTCATCACGCTGAGTGCCCGGGCGGAGTACGGGTGCCGGCTCGGGGGCGTGCCGCACCTCGATCTGGCAGCCGTCGCGTCCGAGGCGGATCTGGCTGCTCTCCAGGACGAGTACTGGTGGTCCCAGGTCGAGTGGCTCGGCCTGTTCGAGGACAGGCTCGTTGACGCCTCGCCGTCACTCAGAGCCGGCGGGTGGCGTCCCGTAGCTGCGTCCGGATATCTGCTCAAGCTTCTCTTCGACAACATCTTCGTGCGGGCATTCCAGAGTGCAGCTCTCACGCGAGGGGACTGGTCGGAGTTGGTCCACCGGGCCCGGCCCGACGGTCCGCCCCTCCTCGGCGAGGTGCTCCCGTTGTTCTGCAATTCGCGCGGCATCGGGTACTCCACACACACCGTGCCGAGAGCGGCGTCGTCGCCGAGACCAACCACTCTGGGGCGCATGCGTCGACACGCGGGACCGATCGCGCAGGCAGCGATCCAGTCCGTACACGGTCGGCGCCGGTTTGGTACCTCGCGGGAAGACGCCCTCAATCTGCTGCTGCTCTGTGGGCAGCACGACTCGGGCGATCTGTTGCGCAGCAACGCGCAAGCAGGCGGACGGTCGTCGCTTGTTGTCCAGAACCGGCTGCTCAAGCTGGGTGGGTGTGCGCCGCGACTTACCGGTCGGATCCCATCAGGGACCGAGGCAGACAAGCGAGAGTGGCGCGAGGTCGTCGCGGTCCTGGCGGACGACCGGGAGCTCATGGCCTGGCCGAAGTCTTGGTTCGAGGGCCAGGTCGGGAGCTTCGTAGCAGACCGCCTGATGGCTTGGGTCGCGTCGACGATGCCGGACGTGGTCGCCTCGGCCCGATGGTTCACTCAGTTCTACGCGTCAGAACGGGTCGACGCCGTCGTCACGCCATTCTTCACCAACTCCGTGGAGATCGGCGCCATCGCTGCGGCCGGCTCGAGCGGCGGGCCCACGACGGTTCTGATCGAGCATGGGGACATCGCGCACGCCGCGCCGAGCTGGGACCTGAACCTCGTCGCGGCCGACGTCGTATTCGTGCCGACCAAGGAGCTGGCTGAGTACCTGCGATGACCGCGGTGAGCGCTACGAGGCGCAGACCGCGGAGGTGCTCGTCGGGTCGTACAGGTGGCGCAGATACGCGAAGCTCGCCAGCTCCTCTCGTTCGCGGGGTCGGGAGCCGGCTGCGCCGAAGGTCGAGTTAGGTCGATTCGACCCTGACAAGCCGACCCTCGTGTATCTCGTGACGGCGCTCGCGGCCGACAGTCGCTACCTCAACAACGCGTGGTACCCGGACCCGTGGTACTTCGCGCCTCCAGGCGGCGATCGTGGACGTCGCTTGCCGGCACGACCGCTTCAACGTCGTCGTCAAGCTGTTTCCGCGACCGAGCACGATGCTGAGCCCGTTCGCCGACTACGTGGCGATGCAAGGGCTCCCATGTCATGGTCTCGCGGGCTCCCTTCTCCGGGTGGATTCCGCTGGCGGACAGGGTCGTTGCCGATCATCGCTTCGACGGGGCTCTACGAGGCGCTGGTCGCCGGTCGCCCGTCGCTCGGCCTGCTGTGGAAGCACCACCCCGCGCGACCGGGAGCGGTCGAGGCGCTTGGGCCCGCGCTGCAGTCCTTCGCGACCGGTCGAGGAGGCCGCCGCTGCCGTCGATCGCTTTGCCGCGGCCACGGCGCCGGCGACGCCGAGTACTGAACCCAGAGGGCGACGAGATCCTTGAGACGCTTTAGCGCGTCTGCCGAGTCGCGTGAGCTCGCGCAGTGACGCTTCGACCGACGCCACGGAAGAATGTTCGCTCGTCGCGGGTGAACGCGAAGGCGTAGATCGCGAGCCAGTAGCCGAGCACGCCGACGGCCGCACACGAGCCCGACCGACCAGACGTGATCGAGGGGAACGCGACGTCGGGTCGCAAGGAGCAGCAGCCGCGAGGACGACTGCCCGCGCCGTAGGCCGGCAGCCAGACCTCGCCGGGCGAAGTCTCTCGACGGTGACCCCGCGGCCCCTGAATGCGAACGACACGAAGTACGGCATGGCGGCGAGGTAGCCGACCGTCGTGCCGATCGCGACGCCGATGAGTCCGAGCCACGCCGTGAGCGCGACGGACAGCACGAGGTTCACGATCGCCGCCGACCACGCGTAGATCGCCAGAGGCCGCAGACGGCGCTCCACCATGACCATCGTCTGCGCGACCGAGAGGTTCGGCGCGATGAGCCAGAACGAGAGGAACACCGACCGCCGCCGGCGCGGCGGCGACGAACCGCTGCGCCGAGCCACACGTCGAGGACGCGGTCGGAGAGCACCATCAGCGTCACCGTCGGGCCCGACGACCGCAGGCAGGATGTACCGCGTGCCGAGCATGATGCAGCTCGCGCTCCCCGCCCGTCTGGTTCGCCCGCACGCAATGCTCGCGAGTACCGGAAGCAGCGTCACGCTGAAGTTCGCCGTCCACCCCCGGATCAGGAGGTTGATGCCGGATCGCGCGCCTCGTAGAGGCCGAGCGTCGAGGCCGACCGCAACGCGCCGACGATGAGGCGGTCGAGCGAGCTGATGACGACATCGGCCGCGGAGATGCCGAAGAGTCCGCTCGAGAAGGCGAGGAACCGCTGCAGGTCCCCGACGGTGCACGTCGCGCAGCCGCAGCGACCAACTGAGCGTCGCTCACGGCGACGATGACGGTCGCGACGGCGCCGACGTAGAGCGGGATCGCCGCCCCCGCCGCGATGGTGCACCAGAGCGGGGCGTCGAGCACGAGCGTGAGCAGGACCGCGCCGCACAGCAGGAACGCTCCCGGCCGCCTCGCTCGCGCGGCCGCGGTGAAGCGGTGCGTGCGCGGAGCAGGTCCTGGAAGACCTTGCCGACCCAGCCGAACATCGTGAGCACGCCGACGGCGACCGCACCCGAGACGCGCCTGGTGCAGTAGCGCGTCCGGAACGTCCAGCACCCCGACGAGCAGCGCGCCGCCGACGGCGATGATGACGCCCGCCACGCAGCCCAAGGCCGGCATAGACGACGATCGACCGCGTGAATGCGTCGTCCCGCTCGTCGCGCGTTCGTCGCGGCGGCCATCTCGTTGATCGCCGCCGTCTCGACGGTGCCCGCGACGAAGTAGAGGTACGACGCGAGCGCGACGACGAAGCCGTAGACGCCGAACTCGGCGAGCGTCAGCGACCGGCCGAGCGCGGTCGTGTTGATGAGCCCGACGATGATGGCGGCGACCGTGCCGCCCTGCTGGGCGATCGTCCCGCGCGCCATGCTGCGCCCGAGCGGCCGGTCTGCGGCCTGCGCGGGCACGGTCGTCGCTGGGCTCTGGCGCCTCGCTCATCGAGCCTGAACCCTTCCACGTCGTGCGGGCGCGTCGCGCGGGTCCGCTGCGGATACAGTCCGGCGACCCGTACGACGATCCCGTGGCACGCGTTCTCCTCACCGGCGGAGCCGGCTTCATCGGCAGTCACCTCGCCGCCGCGCTGCTGGCCGACGGCTGGGACGGTCGACGTCGTCGACGACCTGTCGACCGGGACGCGCGCGTCACGTCCCGTCCGGCGCCGACTTCCTCGAGCTCGACCTCGGGCACCCGGAGGCGATCGCGGCGCTCCCCGATCGCGACTACGCCGCGATCCTGCACCTCGCCGGCCAGTCCTCGGGCGAGAAGTCGTTCGACGACCCGCTGCGCGACCTCGACGCCAACGCGCGCTCGACGGTGCTGCTGGCCGAGTGGGCGCTGCGGCGCGGGATCCCCGCCTTCGTCCACGCCTCGTCCATGGGCGTCTACGGGCAGCCGGACACGCTGCCGGTCTCCGAGACGATCGAGCCGCGCCCGATCTCCTGGTACGGCGCGTCGAAGCTCGCCGCCGAGCGCGCGCTCGTCGTCGCGGGCGAGCAGGGGCTGCGCACCGTCTCGCTGCGCATGTTCTCGATCTACGGCCCCGGCCAGGACCTGACCGAGATGCGCCAGGGCATGGCGAGCATCTTCCTGGCGATGCTGCTGCGCGGGGAGCCCGTCGAGGTGCACGGATCTCTGGACCGGGTGCGCGACTTCGTGTTCATCGACGACTGCGTCAGCGCGTGGCGGCTCGCGCTCGAGGGCGATGTCCGGGGTGCGTTCAACATCGGCACCGGCGTCGGCACGAGCGTCGGCGACCTCGTCACGCAGCTCGTCGCCGCGACCGGCCTGCCGGCCGACCACCCGGTCACGTCGATCGGGACGACCCCCGGCGACCAGACGACGATGATCGCCGATCCCGCGCGCGCCGTGCTCGAGCTCGGCTGGGAGGCGCGCACCGCGCTGCCGGACGGGCTCGCGGCGATGGTACGTTGGGCGCGCGATGCGTGACCAGCCACTTCGCGTCGCGGTGTGCGGCGCCGGGATGCGCAGCCGCAAGGTCTGGCAGCGTCACGTCGCCGGTCGCGAGGGCTTCGAGCTCGTCGGCGTCATGGACCCGATGCAGGCGGCGCTCGACGCCTCCGTCGAGGAGGGGCACGTCGATGCCGCGCGCTGCTTCACCGACCTCGCCGCGATGCTCGAGGCGACGACGCCCGACGCGCTGATCGCGTGCCCGATCATCGCCGCGCACGGCGAGGCCGTCCGCGCCGGGCTCGAGGCCGGGTGCCACGTGCTCGTCGAGAAGCCGTTCGTCACGGATCTCGACGAGGCCCGGGAGCTCGCCGACCTGGCCGACACGCGCGGGCTCCGGCTCGGCGTCGTGCAGAACTGGCGGACCAAGAGCGCCGGCGCCGCGCTGCACGAGGCGGTCGCCGGCGGCGTCATCGGCGACGTCTCGCACATCGTCTTCCGCTACCTGCGCGACCGCGAGAAGCCGCACCTGCCGGACTACCTGTTCGACGAGCCCGATCCGGTCCTGTGGGCGATGAGCATCCACCACTTCGACCTGTTCCGGTTCATCCTCGGGCAGGAGATCGTGTCGGTGCAGGGGCATGCGGCGCGGCCCGCGTGGAGCCGCTACCGCGTCCCGTCGATCAACGACCTGTGGATGGAGACCGACGGCGGCGTCGTCATCTCGTACGTCGCGTCGTTCTCCTCGCGCAACGCGCACATCCCGCAGGAGTCGCTCCAGGTCGAGGGCGAGCTCGGGACGCTCTACAACGACAGCCAGTACTTCGAGCCGCCGCTGTGGCTCTCGCTCCGCGACGGCGGCGACCCCGTCGACCTGACCGCCGGCGACGACCGCGCGCGGCGAGCAGGAGCAGTACGAGATCGCCGACACCGCGATCCTGGAAAACTTCCGCGCCGCCGTGCAGGACGGGACGCCGCTGATCGCGTCCGCACGCGACAACCTCGGAACCCTCGCCGCGATCGACGCGGCCCGCACCGCGATCTCTGGAGCACACCATGGCTGACTGGTCCCCCGACGCCCCCACGGCCGACGTTCCCTGCCCCTTCGGGCACGAGGCGCCGCAGCGGCGCGTCGTCGACACGATCTGGCAGGCCGAGGGCGCCGCCGAGTACCAGTGCGGGGAGTGCGGCGTCGTCTACCTCCATCCGATCATGACCGTCGAGGAGGAGCGCGAGTTCTACGAGGGCCAGTTCGCCGAGTACATGGCCAAGCGCGGCCAGGCGGGCGGCGCCGACCCGGCGGACTCGTTCGAGAAGTGGAAGCCCGAGGGCGCGCGCCGGCTCGAGCTGCTGCGGCCGTGGCTGCGCGAGGGCATGCGCGTGCTCGAGATCGGATCCGCGACCGGGCTTCCTGCTCGACGCGATCCGCCCGTACGTCGGCGAGGTCGTCGGGATCGAGCCGGGTGACGACTTCCGCGAGTTCTCGAAGGAGACGCTCGGGATCGAGGCGCACCCGCACCGCGACGCCGTCGCCGGCCGCGAGTTCGACCTGATCCTCAGCTACTACGTCGTCGAGCACCTGCGCGACCCGGTCGGCGAGCTCGGCGACTGGCTCGGCCTGCTGGCGCCCGGCGGCCACTGCGCGATCGAGGTCCCGAACGTCGAGGACGCGCTCGTCAAGTACTGGCAGGTCGAGGCCTTCGACCGCTTCTACTGGCAGAAGGCCCACTACTTCAACTACTCGCACGAGACGCTCGCGATGGTGCTGAAGCTGGCCGGCTTCGCCGAGGTCGAGACGGTGCCCGTGCAGCGCTACGACCTCTCCAACCACGTGCACTGGCTGTGGAAGGGCGAGCCCGGCGGGGCCGGGAAGTACGCCGACCTGCTCGACGCCGGCGTCAACGCCGAGTACGGGCGCGCGCTGCGCGAGCGCTGGCTGTGCGACACGGTGATGGCCGTGGCGACGAAGGCCGGCGTAGGCTGGCGGCGCGATCGATGCGCGTCGGGTACAAGTACGTCCGGACGACCGCGCGGGCATCGACCGCGATGCCGACGCAGTACGCGGCGACGATGGGGTACGAGCCCGGGCGGTACGAGTCCGCCGAGGAGTTCCTCGCGAGCGCACGACCAGCGCTGGGTGCACGAGCTGCACGACGTGCTGACGGAGCTGCTGGACCCGAGCCGGACCGTCCTCTGCATCGGGTCGGGCGAGGGCGAGCACGAGGTGCTCCTGCACCGCGCCGGGTACGACGTCATCGCCTCCGACGTCGTCCCCGGCGTGCTCGACGACGCCGCGCGGTTGTTCCCCGGGCTGCGGACGCTGACGCTCGACGCCTTCGGCGACGAGGTCGTCGAGTGCGACGACGTGCTCGCCACGGGCATGGAGTTCTACTTCGACGACGCCGAGCTCGAGCCGGCTGCTCCGCGCGGTCCGTGCGGCGCCTCGCTCCCGGGGGCGCTTCATCCTCGTCCAGCGCTACCGCGACACGCCCGCGACGTGGGTCGTCGATCGGGTCGGCGCTGCCGCTGACGGCGCGGGCTCGCGCCGGCACGCGGCGAGCGCGCTCACGCGCAAGGCGCACGGCTACCGCCGGTCGCTCGGCGACATCGCGGCAAGCTCGCGGGCGGCGCCGGCTTCCGCGTCGGGACGCGTCCGCTACGCGGCGTTCGGCATGGAGCTCGAGCGGCGTGATTCCGGCGCCGGGCTTCGTCGTGCGCGCTCGACCGGCGTGCTGCACGTCCTCAACAGCGCGACGGCGATCGAGCTGCTCGCCGCGTAGCGTCATCGCCGTGCCCCGCGTCAGCGTCATCATCCCCGCCTACAACAGCGCCGCCACGATCGCGGCGACGATCGCGTCCGTGCGCGGCCCAGACGTTCACCGACTGGGAGATCGTCGTCGGGGACGACGCGTCGACCGATGACACCGCCGACGATCGCCGCGCGCAGCCGACCCGCGTGTGACGGTCGTGACCGGGGAGAGCAACGGCGGTCCGGCGGCCGGCCGCAACCTCGCGATCGGCGCGGCGCAGGGCGAGCTGCTCGCGCTGCTCGACGCCGACGACCGCTGGCTGCCGGAGTACCTGGAGCGGCAGGTCGGGCTGTACGACCGCCTCGATCGCCGGGCGGCGCCGCGTCGGGATCGTCGCCTGCGACGCCTACGTCGAGGACGCGGACGGTGAGCGTCATGGGACGCACAGCGCGCGCGCCGGGTCGCTCACCGAGCCGATCACGCTCGACCGCGCTGCTCGAGGGCAATCCGATCTTCGTCAGCGCGGTGGTCCCGCGGCAGCTCGTCGTCGAGCTGGGCGGGTTCTCGACCGAGACGTGGGGGTCGGAGGACCACGACCTGTGGCTGCGGATCCTCGAGCAGGGCTACGAGGTCGCCGTCAATCCGCAGCCGCTCGTGATCTACCGCGAGGCGCAGGGCAGCGTCTCGGCGAGCTTCGTCGGGCATGGCCCGGACGTCGCAGGCGACGTACCGGCGCGCGCTCGCACGCGGCAAGCTCTCGCCGCGCCAGCGCGCGGGTCGCGCGGCGGAATCTCCGGCTGCAGCGCGGAGTCGAGACGCTCGAGCAGGTCGCCGCGGCACGAGCTGCCGGTGAGCGGCTGCGCGCCCGCGACGCGCCGGCCCTCGCCCGCTCTGGCAGTCGCGCTGGCCGAGTACGCACTCGCGCATCCCGCGCCGGTGGGGCACCTGGGCCCGCCGGCTCAGGAGCGGCGGGCGGGCGCTGTGGCGTGCTGAACCGACCTCATGACCCGGCGGCGATGAGCGCGGTCATGGCCTGCTCGGGGCCGAAGCGGCGCTCGAGTTCCTCGACCGGCGCGGCGAGGACCTCGCGTGACTCCTCCAGCGCGGCGGCCAAGGCTTCAGCGTTCGCGTAGGGGATCACCGGCAGGCCCGCGAAGTCCGGGGACCAGATCGGGGCGCGCACGACGACGGGCAGCCCGCGCGCAAGCCCTTCGACGATCACCGTCGGCTGGCCCTCGGTGCCGGTCGACGGAACGACGAGCACATCGATCTCGTCGAGGAAGTCCTCGATCTCGCTGACGAACCCCGTGAGCGTCACGCGCTCGCGGAGCCCGAGCTCGTCGATCCTTTCGCGAACCCGTGCGGTGTACTCGGCGTCCTGAGCGTCACCCACGACGGTGAGGCGTGCCCAGGCATCCGGGACGAGCGCGAGCTCCTCGATGAGCTCGAGCGCGCCCTTCGCGGCGATCAGGCGTCCGAGCATCCCCAGCGTCGGGGGCTCGTCGGCCGAGCGAGCCTGGCGGGTCGGGCGCGCAGCTCGGAACGTCCGTGGGTCGAGAACGTTGTTGAGCCGGCCGATCGGGATGCCGGGAACCGCGGCGGCATAGGCGGCGGCGGTGTTCTCGCCGATGGCGACGAGCCGGCCGGTCCGCCGCAGGACGAAGCGCGCGCTCGTGCGCGCCGCCGTCTCCTGTTCGAGCAGCAGGTTCACGACGGGCGCGGCGCCGCGCGTGATCGGCCCGGCCATCGCCGCGTACGCCTGTGCGCGCGCAGTCGTGGCGACGACGAGCGCGCCGTCCCTCCCCGCGCGCCGCAGCACCGCCGACAGGGCCCGCACCGTCGCCGGCATGCGCGGAACGCCGCGGGGCGCGAGATCGGGGAAGGAGATCGGGATCACCGGGACCGATGCGTCCCGGCATCGTGCTGCGAGCGTGCTGTCCCCGGGGCAGACGACCTCCGGCCGCAGGACTCCGGCGCGCTCGCGCAGCATCCAGGTGGCGAGGCGCAGGCCCAGGATCTCGGCACCACCGAGGATCGGAGCGTCGTCGATCAGGATGACGGGGCGGGGTGCGACGGCGCCGCGGTCGTCGAAGTGCTCGATGAATCCAGGTATACCAGTCACGCCGGTAGGGTCAGCAGCCGATGCAGGGCGGACGGATCCTTCTCACCGGCGCCGGCGGCTTCGTCGGCCGGCACGTCGCCGCGCGCGCCAGCGCTTCAGGGCGCGACCGTGATGCCCTTCGCGGGCGACCTCCGGGACTCCGGGACGGTTCGAGCAGGCGGTCGCGGACGCAGCGCCGGACGCCGTCGTGCACCTCGCCTCACGCAAGCCGTCCGCGACCGATGACCGCTGGGCGATCCTCGCCGACGAGGTCGCGATGGCGGCCAATCTGTTCGCGCGCTTGCACGAGTCGGCGCCCGACGCGGTGATGCTCATCGCGGGCAGCGCCGCGCAGTACGGGCCGGGGTCCCCGGAACCGCTTCCCGAGTCCGCGCCGCTCGCGCCGCGCTCGGCATACGGCTCCATCAAGAGCGTGCTCGAGCGTGCCTGCACGGACGCGACCCTGCACGGCGGGGCCCGCGTCATCTGGGCGCGCACGTTCAACACCCTCGGTCCCGGCCAGCAGGCGGACACGCCCGCAGCCGACTGGGCGCGTCAGGTCGCCGCTGCGGAGCGCGCCGAGGGCGGCGTCGTCCGCACGGGTGACCTCGGCGTGGTGCGCGACTTCCTCGACGTCCGTGACGTCGCGGATGCGTACCTCGCGCTGCTGGGCAGCGACGTCACGGGGCGTCGTGAATGTCGGCTCCGGGGTGCCCACGTCGCTCGAGCGTCTCGCAGAGCTCTTCGCCGAGCACGCCACCGTCCCGGTGACGCTCGAACGCGACCCGGCGCTCGAGCGGCGCCGACGATCCGCCGTGCGTCGTCGCCGACGTCGGGCGGTTGACGGCTGCCACGTCGTGGCGTCCCGCATGGACGCTCGAGCAGAGCGTCGAGGACATGCTCGGTGCCGCCGGGAAGCCCTCGCCGACAAGCCCGCCCCGGCGGCAGGAGGACGCTGATGCGCGCGATCCTGATGGCCGGTGGACTCGGAAGCCGGCTCGCGCCGCTGACCACGGTGCTGCCCAAGCCGCTGATGCCGCTGACCGATCGCCCGATCGTCGACGTGCTGCTGCGGCAGCTCGTCGCGGCCGACGTCGAGCACATCGCGATCTCGGTCGGGCATCTCGGCGGCCTGATCGAGGCGTGGGTGAGTCACGAGGCCGACTACGGCGTCCCGGTCGAGTTCGTCTACGAGGAGTCCCCGCTCGGGACCGCCGGCGCGCTGCGCAAGGTCGAGGGCGCCGAGGGGACGTTCCTCGCGATGAACGGCGACATCCTCACGACGCTCCCGTTCCCGGATCTCGCCTCGGCACATGAAGGATCGGGCGCCATCGCGACGGTCGCGGTCAAGGATCGCGAGGTGCGCGTGGACTACGGCGTCGTGCACACCGACGCCGGCGGGGCCATCGAGCGTCTCGAGGAGAAGCCGGTCCTCACCTACACGGTGAGCATGGGCATCTACGCGTTCGACCCGCGGATCATCGACCTGATCGAGCCGGATGAGCGGATCGACTTCCCGGACCTGCTGCTGCGCGCGATCGCGGCAGGCGAGACCGTCGGCACCTACGCCTTCGACGGCTACTGGCGCGACATCGGCAACCGCGACGACTACGAGCAGGCGATCGCCGATTTCGGCGACCGACGCGTCGCGGTTCCTGCCGGCCGGCTGACCGTCAGACGTTGTAGACGTCGGGCTTGAGCGCGGCGATGTTGCGCTCGACCCACGCGGCGGTGCGCTGCAGTCCTTCGCGCAGCGGCACCTGCGGAGTCCAGCCCGTCAGCTCGGTGAGCCGGCCCGCATCGGCGAGCAACTCGAAGACCTCGCTCGCCTCCGGACGCACGCGATCGTCGTCGGTGACGATCTCTCGGGTGACGCCGAGCACCTCGAGGATCAGATCCGCGAGGTCCCCGATCGAGATGCCCTTGCCGGTGCCGGCGTTCAGGGTCTCGCCCACCGTCGCCGCCGACGTGCCGGCTGCGATGAACGCGCGGGCGGTGTCCTCGGCGAAGGTGAAGTCGCGGACCGGCGTCCGCGAGCCCGAGCCGGATCGGATCGTTCCCGAGCGCCTGCGCGATCACCGTCGGGATGACCGCGCGCAGCGATTGGCGCGGTCCGTACGTGTTGAACGGCCGCAGCGTCGTGACGGGCAGGTCGAAGCTGCGCCAGTAGCTCTCGGCGAGCTTGTCCGCGCCGATCTTGCTGGCGCTGTACGGCGACTGGCCCTGGAGCGGGTGGGCCTCGTCGATCGGCGTGTAGCGGGCCGTGCCGTAGGTCTCGCTCGTCGAGGTGTGGACCACGCGCTCGACCCCGCAGCTGCGGGCAGCCTCCAGCACGTTGAGCGTGCCCGTGACGTTCGTCGCGACGTAGCTCTGCGGCGCGACGTACGAGTACGGGATGCCGATCAGCGCGGCGAGGTGGAACACCACGGAACAGCCATCGACGGCGGCGCGCACGCTGAACGGATCCTGGATCTCGCCGGCGACGATCTCGACGCCCGGGCAGGTCGAGGGCCTCGAGGTGCCCGTGGTCGGCTCGCGAGTTGTAGTGGACGAACGCGCGGACCTCGGCGCCGTCCGCCGCGAGCTGCTCCACGAGGTGACTGCCGATGAAGCCACCCGCGCCCGTGACGAGCACGCGGCGTCCCGCCAGATCGGTCATGGTCGGCGGGAACCCGGGAATCGCTGCGACGTCATGCGCGCATACTCTCATC
>CAWGLQ010000006.1:0-141500 GCA_963823375.1 uncultured Actinomycetes bacterium
CTCCTCGCCGACGAGGGTCGCGCGGGCGGAGTTGCGCCCCGCGTCCTCGATGCGCACCAGGCGCTTCTGCCCCAGGTAGGCGCCGCCGCCGGTGACCGAGACGATGTAGCCGTCGATCTTCGCCACGGCGTCGTCGACGTTGTACATGTGCGGCTCGACGATCGAGACGAGCACCTCCTCGCCCGCGCGGAACGGCACGGCGCGCTCGTCGACCTCGTCGCAGCGTGCCCTCCATCACGACCGCGAAGTGGTCGAGCGGCAGGCCGTCGGTGCCCTCGAAGTGGAAGACCTTGCCCGGTCGCGTCCTCGAGCTCGTGCAGCATCCGCGCGCCGTCGCCGGTGAACTCGACGCTGACCGCCGGGTTCATCTGGACGAGGAACGCCTCGGCGGTCCGCGGCGCGCGCGCGGCGAGCTCGCGCAGCTGGCGGTCGAACTCGATCGCGACGGTCTCCTCGCTCAGGACGACGCCCGTCGCCGTCGCACGTCGGGCAGGTGCGGGAGATGATCTCGCGCACGCCCTCGGTGACGTTCTGGCGCGTCATCTCGACCAGGCCGAGCTTGCGAGATCTCGGCCGTGAACGTCTTCGTGCGGTCCTCGTCCAGCGCCTCGCGCAGCGTCTTCAGCACGGCGTCGCGGTTGCGCGCCCGCGCCATGTCGATGAAGTCGATGACGATGATGCCGCCGATGTCGCGCAGCCGCAGCTGGCGGACGACCTCGTCGGCGGCCTCGAGGTTCGTCTTCGTGATCGTGTCCTCGAGGCGCGCCTGGCTTGCCGCGGCCGACGAACGAGCCGGAGTTCACGTCGATGACCGTCAGCGCCTCGGCGTAGTCGATCATCAGGTAGCCGCCGCTGGGCAGGTCCACGCGGCGCGAGGTGAGCCCGGCGATGACGTCCTCGACGCCGGCCTCCTCGAGCAGCGGGCGCGAGCCCTGGTGCAGCTCGACGCGGTCGACGAGCTCCGGCGCGGTGCGCGTGAAGAACGAGACCAGCCGCTGGTGCTGCTTCTCGTCGTCGACGAGCGCGCGCTCGAAGTCGGCGCTGAAGATGTCGCGCACGACGCGGACCGACAGGTCGGCCTCCTGGAAGACGAGCGACGGCGCGACCTGCTTCGTCGACGCGCTGCTGCGAGGACCTCGTGGAGCTTGAACAGGTACTGCAGCTCGCGCTCGAAGTCCTCGCGCTTGGCGCCGTGCGCCGCGGTGCGGACGATCGCGCCGCCGCCGCCGAGGTCGAGGCCCTTGACCTGCTTGCGCAGGCGCTCGCGCTCCTTGTCCTCCAGGCGCTTGGAGACGCCGAGGCCCTCGCCCGTCGGGGCGTAGACCATGTAGCGGCCGGCGATCGTGAGCTCCATCGACAGGCGCGCGCCCTTGGTCTTCAGCGGGTCCTTGACGACCTGGACGACGATCTCCTTGCCGGGCTTGAGGATCTCGCTGATCCGCTTGCCGCCCTCCTGGCCGCGGCCGCGGCGCGGGATCTCGACGCCGGGCAGCACGATCTCGTCGATGTGCAGGAAGCCGTTCTTCTCCAGGCCGATGTCGACGAACGCCGCCTCGAGGCCGTCGAGGACGTTGTCGACCTTGCCCTTGTAGATGTTGCCGACGATCGAGCGGCTGCCGCGGCGCTCGAGGTAGAGCTCGGCGACGCGGTAGCCCGCCAGGGCGCTCTGGGCGCCCTTGGGGCGCCGGCTCTTCGCCGCTGTGGGCGTGCCGGCCTGTTCGAGCAGCGCGACCCTGGTCTCCCAGGCGTCGACGCTGACGAGCACTTGCTTCTTCACGTGGAACAGCTCATTTCGATTAGAAGGTGAGCACCCGGCCCTTGGACGCCGCCGCTGCGCGGGCCTGCGCGTGAATGGACTGCAGCAGGCCGATCGCCAGCATGGTGGTGAGAATGGAGGAGCCGCCGTAGCTCATGAGCGGGAGCGGGACGCCGGTGATCGGCATGATCCCGACGTTCATCCCGACGTTCACGAAGACCTGGAACAGGAACATCGAGACGATGCCGCCGGCGACCAGTGCGCCGTACAGGTTCTTCGAGGTCGTCAGGATGCGCAGCCCGCGCCAGATGAGCAGGGCGTACAGCGAGAGGACGAATGCGGCTCCCGCGAAGCCCCACCGTTCGCCGACGACGGCGAACACGAAATCGGTGTGGTGCTCCGGGAGGAAGTCGTACTTCGTCTGCGTCGCATCGTCGCCCCGTCCGGTCTTCTCCCCGGACCCGATGGCGATGCGCGACTGGTTCTGCTGGTAGCTCTCCTTGTTGGCGGAGTCGGATGGGTGCAGGAACGCCGTGAGGCGGTCCTTCTGATAGTCGTGGAGCACGTTCACCCCGGCCGCCGGCAGCACCACGAGGGCGAGCGCGATGGCGACGGCGGCGAGCGCGCCGAGGGCGGCGAAGTGCCGCCAGGGGGCCCCGGCCACGAACAGCGTGGCGAGGCCGATGACGATGTAGACGAGGGCCGAACCGAGGTCCGGCTGCAGCATCACGAGCGCCGCCGGGATGAGCGCGAGCAGCATGATGCGCGCGGTCGTCCGGCGGTCGGCGAGCCGGCGTGCCTGGTCGACCATGAAGGCCGACAGCGACACGATCAGCAGCACCTTGCCGAGCTCGGATGCCTGGAACGAGAAGAACGGGAGGTCGACCGCGCGGCGCGAGCCGCGGGCGACGTTGCCGAACGCCATCACGGCGAGGATCGACGCGATCAGCAGGCCGTAGATCAGGACCTTGACCTCGCGCAGCCGCGAGTAGTCCAGGCGCCAGAGCGAGGATCGCCAGCGACGCCGCCGACGGCGAAGTAGACGGCCTGCCGCGTGACGAAGTAGCGCGGGTTGCCGGCGATGTCGTCCGCGGTCGCGGCGCCGACCGCGATCACCGAGCAGACGGCGAGCGCGATGACCGTGAGCAGCAGGATCGGGTCGAACGGCAGCGTCAGCCCGCGGGCGCGCGGCACGGCCACGGTCTCCCCCTGCTGGATCGCGCCGCTGGCCATCAGTTCGTCCTCGAGCGGCCGGGCGCGCAGGAGGCCTTCTGGTCGAACCAGGTCGCGAGCATCCGGCAGGCGATGGGCGCCGCGGCGTCCGCGCCGAAGCCGCCGTCCTCGACGGTCGACGCGATGACGATCGGCCTGGTCGGGATGCGGGACGTAGGCGACGTACCAGGACTGGTCGGCGCGCGGCGGGCGCTCGGCCGTGCCCGTCTTGCCGAAGACCGGGAACCGGTCCTGGTTCCAGTCGGCGAAGACCTTGGCCGACGTGCCGTCCGCCTGCGTGGCGAGGTGCAGGCCGTCGAGGATCGCCTGGCGGTGCGCCGCGGTCGATCGCGACCTTGCGCGCCGGCGGCGTCGGGATCCGCTGGATCTCGCTGCCGGCCTCGTCCTCGACGGCCATCCCGAGGTGCGGGCGCACGACGCGGCCGCCGTTGGCGATCGCGGCGTACGCGGTCGCGAGCTGGAGCGGCGAGGCCTGCAGGTCGCCCTGGCCGACGGAGAGGTTGATGTTGTCGCCGAGCGACCACGGGCGCTGTCGGAGATCGCCGCAGGACGGCGACCTTGCGGCGCTTCTCGCACGCGATCTCCGCGCTCGCGCAGGTCGCGGCGCCACTGGCGGTCGGGGATCGAGCCCGCCGATCTCGCCGGGGATGTCGATGCCGGTCGGCTGGCCGAGCCCGAGCTTGCGCGCCCAGCGACTGGATGACCTGGCCCTGGAGGCTGTTCGTGTCGCGGCCGAGCGTGTAGAAGAAGACGTCGGAGGAGACCTGCAGCGCGCGCGCGCAGGCTGATCGTGCCGTTGACGGCGTCGCCGGCGTTCTTGAACTCCTGCGTGCCGACCTTCAGCACGCCCGGGTCGTTGATCGGCGTGTCCGGCGTGATGACGCCCTTGTCGAGCGCCGCCAGCGCGGTGATCGCCTTGAACGTCGAGCCGGTCGGATACGCCGCCGCCGATCGCGCGGTTGAACAGCGGCGCGCCGGTCCCGGGGCCGAAGATCGCGTCGTACTGCTCCTGGGTGATCGGCTTGGCGAGCACCGCCGGGTCGAAGCGTCGGGTAGGAGCTCATCGCGAGCACCTCGCCGTTGCGCGGGTCGAGCGCGACGACGGCGCCGGCCGTGCCGGTCCCGCCGCCGATGACGCCGGCGAGCTGGCGCTGCGCCGAGCGCTGGAGCTCGAGGTCGAGCGACGTGCGCAGCGCGAGGCCCGGCGCGCGGGGCGCGTGCGATCCGCTGCGCCTTCGGGCCGCCCGGCGGCGTCGACCGTGATGCTCTGCACCCCGGCCACGCCGCGCAGGTAGCGGTCGTAGGAGCGCTCGATGCCGTCCTGGCCGACGACGCGTGCCCGGCCTTCACGCCGCGGTAGGCGTCGGTGCCGAGCTCGTTCGGGTTGATCTCCCCGGTCGTGCCGACGAGCTGCGCGGCCGTCGTGCCGAGCGGGTAGCGGCGCAGGTAGACCTGCTGGACCGCGATGCCCGGGAAGTCCTGCTGGTGCTCGAGCAGGTAGTCGCGCATCGTCTGCGGGACGTCGACCTTCACGCGCACGTTCGCGTACGGCAGCACGGCGAGCTGCTGGATGACCTGGGTGCTGACGCGCGCGCGCGGGCACGCCGAGGACCTTGGCGAGCGCGCGCGTAGCGCGCGGCGAGCTCGGGCGTGGCCGGCTTCGGGAATCGGGATCGGCTCGCCCCAGCTGGCCCTTCGGCCGGTTGGAGCGCGCCGTCATGCTGCTGGCCCCAGGTCGCCGCCGCGTCGCGCTCGGCCTGCGGCAGGCGGCGCGGGTCGAGCTGGACGACGGTGGCGACGCGGTTCTCGACGATCGCGCGGCCGTCGCGGTCGAGGATGTTGCCGCGCGGCGCCGAGACGGCGACCGTGCGCACGCGGTTGTCGAGCGCGTCCTGGCGGTACTGGTCGCCGGTCAGCACCTGCATGAACCACAGGCGCAGGAAGACGATCGCGAACAGCGCGAAGCGCGATGCCGCCGAGGATCGCCACGCGCAGCGCGAGCTGCGGGTTGACGGGCGGCGTGCGGGGGCCGCTGTGGCCTGCGGGCTCGAGCATCAGCGCCTCATGCCCTCGAGAGCGGCGACAGGCCGCCGGTCGTGTAGGCCCGGCGGCGGCGGCGCCGCGGGTCCTCGGGCAGGACCGGCAGCAGCCAGCGGCGGACGACGGCGTGGACCGGCGTCGCGAGCAGCGCGCCGAGCCCGACCGTCACGACGAGCTCCCAGACGATCTCGATGTCGAGCGGCACGTCGCGGCCGAGCAGGAACTGCATCAGCGAGAAGCCGAGCTGGGCGACGAGCGTCGCGGCCGCGCCGACCGCGACCGGGACGGCGGCGCCCTGCGGGTCGCGCAGCTCGCGCAGGCGGCCGGCGCCGTAGCCGATCGTCAGGAACAGCAGCGAGCTCATCCCGACGGTCTGCACGAGCGCCAGGTCGAGGAACAGGCCGATCCCGAAGCCGAAGCGCGGCGCCCGACAGCGAGCCGGCGAGCAGCCCGGCGCTCGCGACGACCAGCGGCGTCAGGTCGGCGTTGGCGCCGAGGATCTCGATCTGCGAGACGGCCGCGATCTGCACGAGCACGACGACGACCCCGAGCAGCGCCGAGGCGCCAGGCGAGCTGGAGCGGCGCGGCGATCACGGCCGGTTCCCGTTCACGCGGCGGGTCAGGACCTGGACGAACTCCAGGCGGCGCAGGTCGGCGTACGGCTTGACGCGCCCCTCCTGGGAGTCCGTGCCGGCGTCCTCGACGCTCGTGACCTCGCCGATCGGGATGCCGGGCGGGTACGGCGACTCGAGCCGCGCCGAGTTCGACGTGGTGCCCGCGGTGACGACGTTCATGCCCTTGACGACGCGGTCGCGGCGGGTCGTGTAGCTTCAGCCGCAGGTCGTCCGGCCCGCCCTCGCCGGTCTGGACGACGCCGGGGACGCCGTTCTCGCTGATGCGCGCCGCGACGGCGATGTCGCTGTCGGTGATGAGCGTGACGACCGACGAGTTGCCCGCGGCGGTCGTGACCTGGCCGACGAGCCCGTCGCCGGTGATGACCGGCTGGCCGACCCGCACGCCGCGCTCGTGCCCTCGTCGATCGACGACCGTGGCGTACCAGAGCGTCGGCGACTGGCCGATCACGCGCGCGGTGACGGGCTTGGTGCCCGCGAGGGTGCTCGCGCGGTCGATCGACAGCAGGCCCTCGAGCGCGCGGTTCTGGCGCACGGCGTCCGTGCCGGCGATCGCGCGGCGGCGCAGCTCGGCGTTCTGGTCCTCCAGGTCGGCGACCTGGCCCTTGGCGTCGACCGTGTCGCCGACCCAGCCCGACGAGGTCGCGGGCCGGCTTCAGCGCGCGGCTCGCCCCCTCCTGGATCGGGGAGACGACCTCCAGCACACCGCGCTGGACGCTGTGCAGGCCACCGCCCGCCGACTCACCGAAGTAGACGGTGAGCAGCAGCAGCGCGGACGCCACGAGCAGCGCGAGGGTTACCCGGCGCCGTCGGACAGACTTGTCGTACACGTCAGAAAGGTGTCGTGGATGTGCATGAGGTTTCGCGCCTGGCGACTGACGCTAGTAGCGCCGGCGGCGGCTCCTCTGATTGCGGTTGGTGCGATGGATCACCTCGAACTCCTCGAGGGAGCGGCCCGAGCCGACCGCCACGCAGGTGAGCGGCGACTCCGCCAGGTGCGCGGGCATCTGGGTCTCCTCGCGCAGGCGCTCGTCGAGCCCCTGCAGCAGCGAGCCACCGCCCGCCAGCATGATGCCGCGGTCCATGATGTCGGATGCGAGCTCCGGCGGGGTGCGGTCGAGGGTCTCCTTGACCGCGTCGATGATCTGCGAGAGCGGCTCCTCGAGCGCCCCGCGGATCTCCTCGCTCGTCAGGACGACCGTCTTCGGCAGGCCGGAGACCATGTCGCGGCCGCGGATCTCGGCCTGGACCTCCTCCTCCATCGGGTACGCCGACCCGATCTCGAGCTTGACCTCCTCGGCCGTCTGCTGGCCGATCAGGAGCTTGTACTCGCGCTTGACGTAGTTGATGATCGCCTCGTCGAGCTCGTCGCCGCCGATGCGGATCGACTGGGAGACGACGATGCCGCCGAGCGAGATCACCGCGACCTCGCTGGTGCCGCCGCCGATGTCGACGATCATCGAGCCCGTGGGCTCGCCGACCGGCAGCCCGGCGCCGATCGCCGCCGCCATCGGCTCCTCGATCAGGTAGGCCTGGCGCGCGCCGGCGGAGAGGCAGGCCTCCTCGACCGCGCGCTTCTCGACGCCCGGTCACGCCCGAGGGCACGCAGACGACGACGCGCGGATGCGCCCAGCGGTTCTGGTGGACCTTCTGGATGAAGTGGCGCAGCATCTCCTCGGTCACGTCGAAGTCGGCGATGACGCCGTCCTTCAGCGGCCGGATGGCCTGGATCGTCCCCGGGCGTGCGGCCGAGCATCCGCTTGGCCTCGATGCCGACGGCGTGCACCTCGCCGGTGCGCGAGTCGATCGCGACCACGCGAGGGCTCGGACAGCACGATGCCGCGGCCCGCGCACGTAGACGAGCGTGTTGGCGGTGCCGAGGTCGACGGCCATGTCGCGGCCGCCCAAGCCGGTCAGGTAGCTGAAGACACCCATGTGGACGCGGATGGCCCGACCCCGTTGCTGACTGCGTCCTCCGGGATGGGACGCGCGGGCCGAGCCGACGATGAGTGTAGCGGTGGGCCGTCGCTCAGAACGGGGGCACGAGCCCTTGCACGAGCGCTCTCACGGCGGGCACCGGCAGGCCGACGACGTTGAGGTAGTCCCCGTCGATCGCCTCCACGAGCGCCGCGCCGCGGCCCTGGATGGCGTAGCCGCCCGCGCGGCCCTCCCACTCGCCGGTCGCCGACGTAGGCGGCGATCTGCGCCGTCGTCGAGCGGCGCGAAGGTCACGAGGGTGCGGTCGGTCCGCTCCAGGACGTCGCCCGCCGGGCGTCGCGATCGCCACCGCGCCGAGGACGTCGTGGGTGCGGCCCTGCAGGTCGGCCGAGGAACGCCCGCGCCTGCGCGTCGTCGGCGGGCTTGCCGTAGACCCGGCCGTCGAGCGCGACGACCGTGTCGCACGCCGAGCACGACGGCGTCCGCGCGCCTCGCCGGGCGCGAGCGCCGCGACCGCCGCGGCGCGCCTTGCGCCGCGCGTTCTCGGCGGCGAGCGCGAACGGCTCGCCCTCCTCCAGCTCCGGCGCACGCCGTCGCCCGCGACCTCGTGCGCGACGCCCAGCTGCGCGAGGATCGCCGTCCGCTGCGGGCTCGCCGAGGCGAGGATCAGGCGGCTGCGCCGGGGTCCAGGCGAAGGGCTGCATCGGTCGTGCGGCGCCGCTGCAGCCCCGTGCCCGTCCCGGTCAGGCCAGCTCGGGGAAGAACAGCGCGGCCTCGCGCGCGGCCGACTCGTTCGAGTCCGAGCCGTGCACCATGTTCGAGCCGACCTCGAGCGCGTAGTCGCCGCGGATCGAGCCGGTGGCGGCCTCGAGCGGGTTCGTCGCGCCGATCACCTGGCGGGCGGCGACGACGGCCTCGTGGCCCTCGAGCACCATCGCGACCAGCGGGCCGCTGGTGATGAAGTCGACGAGCTCGCCGAAGAACGGGCGCTCGACGTGCTCGGCGTAGTGCTCCTCCGCCAGCTCGCGGCTGATGGTCTCGAGCTTCAGCGCGGCGAGCCGCAGGCCCTTGCGCTCGAAGCGGGCGATGATCTCCCCGGTCAGGTTCCGCGCGAAGGCGTCGGGCTTGACCAGGATCAGGGTCCGGTCCATGGGATCTCCGTGTTGGGGTCGGGTGGGTCTCAGTGCTGCGTGGACGGCGGCGCTTCGCTCTCGAGCGCCTCGTCGTACGCGTCCTGGGGCCCGTCACCGTACCCGGCCTCGATCGCCGGCTCCGTCCCGGCGTCGAACGCCTCACCGATCTCGGCGTCCTCGTAGCCGGTCGCCTCGCTCACGTCGTCGAATGCGACGTCCTCACCGCGCGAGCGGCGGCGCGAGCGGCGCTGCGGCGTGATCCCGGGGATCTCGGCCTCGCAGTAGGGGCAGATCATCCAGTCGGGATCGAGCGGCTTCGTGCAGGTCCCGCAGGTGTCGCGCAGCTTGCGCAGGCAGTGCGGGCAGCGCAGGAAGTCGCGCCCGGCCGGGTGGTCGCAGTGCGGGCACAGCTGGTAGTCGAGCGAGTGCAGGCGCGCCTCGGCGGCCTGCATCTCCAGCTCGCGCTCACGGATGTCCTCGAGGAACTCCGGCGGGCGCACGATGATGTAGACGATCGTCCCGACGAACGGGAAGACGACGGCCGCGAGCGTCGCGGAGGCGACGAGCAGGCCGTCGTCGATCCGGCGACGGGCGTCGGCGTAGGTGAACCAGACGAGGGCGAGCCACACGACCACGATCCCCAGGAGCACGAGCTCCACGACCGTGTTGAGTGTCCCGTTGCTGATCCCGAAGATGGCTGGGGCAATCGGCATGGGTGCTCCGGAAGGGTAGAGGAAGGTTCGCCCTGGATCGGCGGGCACCTGCCCGCGGATCTCAGAGGAACAGCCGGCCGAACGCGTAGCCGAGCGCGAAGAAGACGAGGATCACGAGCGCGACGATCGCCGCGACCGCGAGGACCATCGCCACGACCGAGGGGCCGCCGTCGTCGTTCACAGCATCGACCCCCGGGTCCCGGGCGCGCGCAGCAGGTCGGCGATGAGGTACAGCGAGCCGGTCGCGAGCACGACGCCGTCCGGTCCCGGCGGCCTCGCGGGCGGCGGCGAGCGCGGCGTGCGGCTCGGCGACGACGCGCGTCGCCGGCCCCTCCCCCCGCTGCCGCACGAGCGAGGCGAGCGTCGCCGGCGGGCAGCGTCCGCGGATTCGCCGGTGCGCGTGAGGATCAGCTCGGCGCAGAGCGGCGCGAGCTCGGCGAGCATCGCGTCGGCGTCCTTGTCGTCGAGGACCGAGAGGACGGCGACGAGCGGCCGCCCGGCCAGCGACCTCGCGCAGCGCGGCGGCGAGGCTGCGCATGCCGTCGGCGTTGTGGGCGCCGTCGAAGATCGTCAGCGGGTCCTGCGCGACGACCTCGAACCGGCCCGGGACGAGCGTGCCGGCCGCGGCGACGCGCACCGCCTCGTCGTCGAGCGCGCCGAGGAACGCCTCGGCGGCGGCGCGCGGCGAGCGCGAAGTTCCGGCGCTGGAAGGGCCCGGCGGCGAGCACCGGCACGCCCGGGTCGGCGGGCGCCACCACCAGGTGCGCCGCGCGCTCGGCGCAGACGCGCTCGGCGACGGCCAGCGCGTCGGGGTGCAGGTCGGGGCCGACGACGAGCGTGCCGCCGGGCTGCACGACGTCGGGCTTCTCCTCGGCGATCGCCGTGATCGTCGAGCCGAGCCAGCGCGTGTGCTCCAGCGCGACGCTCGTGAGCACCTGGACCTCGGAGCCGATGACGTTCGTCGCGTCGTAGCGGCCGCCGAGGCCGGCCTCGATCACCGCGACCTGCGACGCCCGGCACGCGCCAGCTCGTCGTAGGCGGCGGCGGTGAGCGCCTCGAACTGCGTGACGACCTCCCCCTCGGGCAGCGCGCGGTTCACCGTCGCCGCGGCGCGCGCGACGCGGGCGACCGCGGCGGCGAACTCGGCGTCGCCGACGTCCGCGCCGTCGACCCGGATCGCGCTCGGCGAACGACACGAGGTGCGGCGAGAGGTAGGCGCCCGTCCGGTGCCCGTGGCCCTGGAGGATCGCGGCGAGCATCCGCACGGTCGAGGACTTGCCGTTGGAGCCGACGACGTGGATCGACCGGAAGCGCTCCTGCGGCGAGCCCAGGACGGTCAGCAGGCGGCGCATCCGCTCGAGCCCGAACGTCATGCCGAAGAGCTCGAGGTCGAGCAGCCAGCGCTCGGCGTCGGCGCGCGTCCAGGCGGAACCGGTGCTCGGCTGCTGTGCGGGGATTCCCACGGCGCCCGGAACCCTAGAGCGAGGCGAGCTCGGCGACGAGCCGCTCGAGCTTCTCGCGCTCGGACGCGACGAGCTCCGGCGGGGCCTTGGCGACGAAGCCCTGGTTGGCGAGCTTGCCCTCGGCGCGCGCGATCTCGGCCTCGAGCTCGCCGCGCCGCGCGGCGAGCTTGCGCTCCTGCTCGGCGGGGTCGACGCCGGGCGCGGGCAGCAGCTCGACCGTCCCGCCGGGGACGACGACGCGTCGCCGCGGGCGCCGCGTCGTCGGCCTCGCCGGCCTCCAGGTCGAGCCGCGCGAGCCGCGCCACGAGCGGCGCGGTCTCGCTCGAAGCCCGTCGGCCGCGCAGGCGCGCGGGCAGGACGCGCGCCGGCGGGCACGCCCGCCTCGTTGCGCCACGCGCGCACGCTGCGGACGGCCTCGATGACGGCGCCGATCTCGCGCCTCGGCCGCCGGGTCCACGAGCGCGGGGTCGGCCTGCGGGAACGGCGATCCGGCGAGCAGCCCGTCCGCGTCGGGAACCGTGTCCCAGACCGCCTCGGTCACGAACGGGATGACCGGATGGGCGAGCGCGAGCGTCTCGCGCAGCACGTGCAGCAGCGTCGCCGACAGGTCGGCGTCCATCTCCCGGCCCTTGACGAGCTCCAGGTACCAGTCGCAGAGCTCGCCGTAGACGAAGTCGTAGAGCCCGAGCGCCGCCTTCGCGAACTCGAACTCGTCGATGCGCCGCGAGGTGTCGCCGATCACGTGCTGCAGGCGCGAGAGGATCCAGCGGTCGGCCGGCGCGGTCGGCCGCGGCGCCGCGACGGCGCCCGGCTCGACGTTCATCAGCACGAAGCGCGAGGCGTTGAAGAGCTTCGTCGCGAGCGCCTGCCCCTGCTCGACCTTCTCGGTCGAGTAGCGGACGTCCTGCGTGGAGGACATCGCCAGCAGGCCGAAGCGCACGGCGTCCGCGCCGTGCCGGTCGATCTCCTCGAGCGGGTCGATGCCCGTGCCGAGCGACTTGCTCATCCGCCGCCCGTCGGGCGCCTGGATGACCGAGTGGACGTACACGTGGTCGAACGGGATGTCGCCGGCGAAGCGCAGGCCCATCATCACCATGCGCGCGACCCAGAGGAAGAGGATGTCGCGCGCCGTCGAGAGCACGTCGGTCGGGTAGAAGGCGCGCAGGTCGGGCGTCTGCTCCGGCCAGCCGAGCGTCGCGAACGGCCACAGCGCGCTGCTGAACCACGTGTCGAGGACGTCCTCCTCGCGCGTCCAGCCCTCGCCCTCCGGGGGCTCCATCCCGACGTGCGTCTCGTCCTCGCCGCGGTACCAGACGGGCAGCTGGTGGCCCCACCAGAGCTGGCGGCTGATGCACCAGGGGCGGATGTTCTCCAGCCAGTCGACGTAGCGCCGCGACTGGGACTCGGGGTGGATCTTCACGCGGCCGCTCGTGACCGCCTCGATCGCCGGCTGCGGCGAGCTCGTCCATGCGCATGAACCACTGCAGCGAGATGAGCGGCTCGATCCGCTCGCCGGAGCGGTGCGAGAACGGGACCGTGTGCGTGTAGGGCTCCTCGCCGCGCATGGCGCCCAGCTCGCGCAGGTCGGCGATCACGCGCTCGCGCGCCTCGCGCGACCGTCAGGCCCGCGTACGTCCCGGCCTCCTCGTTCATGCGCCCGTCCTCGCCGATGACGCTGATCTCGCCGAGCCCGTGGCGGCGGCCGATCTCGAAGTCGTTGGGGTCGTGGCCCGGGCGTGATCTTCAGGCAGCCCGGTGCCGAAGTCGGTCTTCACGTACTCGTCGCCGATGATCGGCAGCTCGCGGCCGACGAGCGGCAGCACGACGGTCTGCCCGATCAGGTGCGCGAAGCGCTCGTCTGCGGGGTTCACCGCGACGGCGGTGTCGGCGAGCATCGTCTCCGGGCGGACCGTCGCGACGACGACCTCGCCCGTCACCGTCCGCCAGCGGGTAGGCGATCTCGTAGAGCGCGTCGGTGACCTCGCGGTCCTCGACCTCGAGCTCGCTGATCGCCGAGCGGCTGCCCGGGTCCCAGTTGACGAGGTAGTGGTCGCGGTAGATCAGCCCGTCGGCGTACAGGTCGACGAAGACCTTCTGGACCGCGTGCGCGTAGCCCTCGTCGAGCGTGAAGCGCTCGCGGGTGTAGTCGCACGAGGCGCCGAGCCGCTTGAACTGCTCGATGATCTGGCCGCCGTACTCGCGCCGCCAGTCCCAGACCCGCTCGACGAACGCCTCGCGGCCGATCTCCTCGCGCGAGGTGCCCTCCTCGACGAGCCGCTTCTCGACCTGCTTCTGCGTGGCGATGCCGGCGTGGTCGGTGCCGAGGATCCAGCGCGCGTGCGCGCCCGCGCATGCGGTTCGTGCGGGTGAGCACGTCCTGGATCGACCCGTTGAGCGCGTGCCCCATGTGCAGCGCGCCGGTGACGTTCGGCGGCGGGATCGCGATCGAGAAGTTCTCGGCCGCCGTCCCCTCCGCCTCGGCGTGGAACAGCCCGCTGTCGAGCCAGCGCCGCATGATGCGCGGCTCCGCTGTCGCGGGGTCGAAGCGGGTCGGTGCCTGGGAGTCGTCCGTCACGGGTCGCGCAGTCTACGTCGCGCCCGGCCGCACGCGCCGTTCAGCGCTTGGCGGACTTCTTGGACTTCAGCCCGGGCACCGGGAACGGCGTCGCGGCGTCGGCCAGGTCGCGGCCCGAGCGCGATGTGGTCCAGGCGCTTGGCGATGTCGACGAGATCCTGGCGCTCCTTCTGGGCCATCTTGTGCGGCAGCCCGCGCGACTTCACGAGGATCTCCGTCGCGCGCTTGCGGTCGCGCTCCTCGACCCGCTGCCAGTGCTCGTAGAGCACGCGCAGCGCGGCGAGCACGAGCAGCCACGGGACGGCCTTGAACTTGAACATCGCCATGCGGTGATGCTAGCCCGCGCCGGGCGCCGGCCCGGCCGCTCAGCCGGCGGCCGCCTCGGCCTCGCCCTCGGCCTCCTCGGGCGGGACGGCCTCGGTGACGAGCGTCGGCGGCAGGCCGCCGCTCGACCGTCTCCTTCGTGACGACGCACTTCTTCACGTCGCGGCGCGAGGGCAGGTCGAACTGCACGTCGAGCAGGATCTCCTCCATGATCGACCGCAGGCCGCGGGCGCCGGTCTCGCGCTCGAGCGCCTTGTCGGCGATCGCGTTGAGCGAGTCGTCGGAGAAGACGAGCTCGATGCCGTCGAAGCTGAAGAACTCTGGAACTGCTTGATGAGCGCGTTGCGCGGCTCGGTGAGGATCGAGATGAGGTCGTCGCGCGTGAGCTGGTTGACGGCGCTCATCACCGGCAGGCGGCCGATGAACTCGGGGATCAGCCCGTAGTTCACGAGGTCCTCGGGCAGGCACTGGCCGAAGATCTCGCCCGGGATCGTGGTCGGACTTGCTCCTGGATCGCCGCGCCGAAGCCGACGCCCTTGTGGCCGATGCGCCGCTCGATCACCTGGTCGAGGTTCGCGAACGCGCCGCCGCAGATGAACAGGACGTTCGTCGTGTCGATCGTCAGGAACTCCTGGTGCGGGTGCTTGCGCCCGCCCTGCGGCGGCACGCTCGCCTGCGTGCCCTCGAGGATCTTCAGCAGCGCCTGCTGCACGCCCTCGCCGGACACGTCGCGCGTGATCGACGGGTTGTCCGCCTTGCGCGCGATCTTGTCGACCTCGTCGATGTAGATGATCCCCGTCTCGGCCTTCTTGACGTCGTAGTCGGCGGCCTGGATGAGCTTGAGGAGGATGTTCTCGACGTCCTCGCCGACGTAGCCGGCCTCGGTCAGCGCCGTGGCGTCGGCGATCGCGAACGGGACGTTGAGGATGCGCGCGAGCGTCTGCGCGAGCAGCGTCTTGCCGCAGCCGGTCGGGCCGAGCAGCAGGATGTTCGACTTCTGCAGCTCGATCTCGCCGTCCCCGGTCTGCGACATCTGGACGCGCTTGTAGTGGTTGTAGACCGCGACGGAGAGCGTGCGCTTGGCGGCCTCCTGCCCGACGACGTAGTCGTCGAGGACGCTGTAGATCTCCTTCGGCCGCGGCAGGTTCTCGAGGTCGAACGAGGGCGGAGCGGTGAGCTCCTCATCGATGATCTCGTTGCAGAGGTCGATGCACTCGTCGCAGATGTAGACGCCCGGGCCGGCGATCAGCTTCTTGACCTGCCGCTGCGACTTGCCGCAGAAGCTGCAGAGGAGCTGCTCGTTGGAGTCGGTCGGGCGGGCCATGAGCTCAGTGCTGGGCGATCACGCGGTCGATGATGCCGTACTCCTGCGCCTCTTCGGCGGACATGAAGTAGTCGCGCTCGGTGTCGCTCGCGGACCTTCTCGTAGTCCTGGCCGGTGTGCTTGGCGAGGATCTGGTCGAGGCGCTGGCGCACGTCGATGATCTCCTTGGCGTGGATCTCGATGTCCGTCGCCTGGCCCTGGAAGCCGGAGCTGACCTGGTGGATCAGGATCTTCGCGTTGGGCAGCGCCATGCGCTTGCCCTCCGCGCCGCCGGCGAGCAGCAGCGCGCCCATCGACATCGCGATGCCGACGCAGATCGTCGACACGTCGGGCTTGATGAACTGCATCGTGTCGTAGATCGCCAGGCCCGCGTACACCGACCCGCCGGGCGAGTTGATGTAGATCGAGATGTCCTTGTCGGGATCCTCGCGACTCCAGGTGGAGCAGCTGGGCCACGATCAGGTTGGCGATCTGATCGTCCACGGGCGTCCCGAGGAAGATGATCCGCTCATTGAGCAGGCGCGAGTAGATGTCGAACGCGCGCTCACCGCGCGACGTCTGCTCGACAACCATCGGGACAAGGGGGCTCATGGTCCTCGCTCTGTTTCGGTCCGCGGGCGGTATTCCTTCCGGCTGCAAGCAGGTTGCCGGACGGATGGCGCAAGCGTAGCAACGGGAAGACCCCGCCAGACCCCCTTTCGACCGGGCCGCGCAGGTGGTCGCGCGGCCCGTGGACGAACGGTCTACTCGTCGGCGTCGGCAGGCTCGCCGGCGGCCGCCGGAGCGGCCTCCACGGCGGTCGCGTGCTCGACGATCAGGTCGAGCGCCGCGCGCTGGCGCAGATCCTCGAGCAGGTCGTCCAGGCGGCCGGCCTTCTCGAGGCGCTCGCGGAGCTTCTCGGGCGTCGTGTCCTCACGCGCCGCGCTGGCCTGCAGCGCGTCGAGGACGTCGCCGTCGCTCGGCTCCAGGCCCTCGGCCTCGACGATCGCGGCGAGGACGGCCTCGCGCTTCAGCGTCCGCTCGGCGTCCTCGGAGCCCTCCTCGAGCAGCTCCTCCTCGGTCTTGCCCGAGATCTGGAAGTACATGTCCCGCTGGATGCCCTGGTGCTCGAGGTTGTGCAGCATGCGCTCCAGGAGCTCGCGGGCGCGAGCGACGATCAGCGCGTTCGGCACGGTGACGGTCGCCTGCTCGACGGCGGCGTCCAGGACGGCCTCGCGGTACTCGGCGTCCGCGCGCTGCTCGTCCTGCTCCCTGAGCCGGGAGCCGATGTCCTCGCGCAGCTCGTCGAGCGTGTCGAAGCCGGCGGCGTCGGAGGCGAACTGGTCGTCGAGCTCCGGCAGGATCTTGCGCCGGATCTCCTTGACCGTGACCTCGAACGTCGCCTCGCGGCCGGCGAGATGCTCGGCCTGGTAGTCGTCCGGGAAGCTCACGGTGACGGTGCGCTCGTCACCCGCCGCGCTGCCGCTGAGACCCTCCTCGAAGCCGGGGATCAGGCGGCCCGAGCCGAGCTCGATCAGCTGGTCGCTGCCGGTGCCGCCCTCGAACGGCTCGTCCTCGCCGACGAGCGTTCCCGACGTAGTCCATGACGACGAAGTCGCCCTCACCCGCCTTGTCCTCGACGGTGTCCAGGCGGCTCATCCGCTCGCGCAGCTCGTCGACCTGCGCGGTCACGGTGTCCTCGTCGGCGACCGGCTCGCGGCGCGGAGCCTCGCAGGCCCTTGTACGTCCCGAGCGTCGCGACCGGCCGCACGCCGATCTCGAAGCTGAAGCTCCAGGGCTCCCCCGCGCCGCCCTGGTCGCCGAGGGTGAGGTCCGGGTCGCCGACCGGGTGGATCCCGCTCGTCTCGACCGCGTCGAGGTACCAGCGACCGATCCGCGCGCGGATCGCCTCGTCGAGCACGACCTCGCGGCCGAGCCGCTGGACGACGACCTTCGACGGGATCTTTCCGGCGCGGAATCCGGGCATCTTCATGTCGCGGCCGAGTGAGCGCGCGACCTGGTCGATGCTGCGCTCGAGTTCCTCGACGGGCACCTGCGCCTCGACCCGCACGCGGGACTCGGGCAGCTCTGTGACGGTGGCTTGCACGGCGGCGGCTGACATCGGCCGGACGATAGCGTCAGGGCATCGACCGACTGCGCCTCACACCGACGCGCCGCCTGCAGGCCTGGATCGTCACCGGTCCGGTCGGTCACCTGGCGGGTGGCCTGGCGGACTGGGGGGAGCTGGTGGTGCGGGCGGCGGTGGCGCGGATCCGTGGGCGCGACCCTTGGACCTGAGAACGATCAGGGATCCGCAAGCGGATCCCTGTCCTGCCAGGGGGCCGTACCTAGCCCACGAGTTGCAGAATCGGCCAGCTCCCCGGCACGCCCTTCAGCTCGCGTGAGCCGAGTGCCTTGAAGCGCAGGCCGGAGCCGACGACGGTGCCGAACGCGGTGCCGGAGGCGTGGATCTCGTTGGCGCCGGCGCCGGCCGCCACGCGTGCGGCGATGTGGACGGCCATGCCGCCGACGTCGTCGCCGATCAGCTCGCACTCGCCGGTGTGCAGGCCGACGCGCACCTCGAGGCCGAGCGGCATGACGGACGCCACGATCGCGAGCGCGCAGCGGTGCGCCTGGCTCGGCGCGCCGGCGAAGGCGACGAGGAAGCCGTCCCCCAGGTCCTTCACCTCACGGCCCTCGAAGCGATCGATCTCGCGCCGCACCGCGGTGTGGTGGTCGGCGAGCAGGTCGCGCCACGAGGCGTCGCCCATCTCGGCCGCGCGGCTCGTCGACCCGACGATGTCGGTCACGAGGATCGTCAGCAGCGTCCGCTCGATCGCCGTCGTGCGGGTCCCGGTGAGGAACTCCTCGATCTCCGCGACGATCGCCTCGCTGTTGCCGACGCTCGGCATGTTGTCGATGCCGTCGAGCTCGACGTAGCGGGCGCCCGCGACCTCGCGGGCGATGTAGCGCGAATGGCGCACGTCGACCGCGCGGTCGCCGCCGCGGTGCATGACGAGCGTCGGAAGGACGAGGTCCGCGAGGTCCGCCGCGCGCGTCGTAGAGCGCGGTGCTGCGCCACAGCACGCGCATCGCACCCGGACTCGACGACAGCCGCGTGAGCTTCGCGAACCACGACTCCAGCCGTTCGTCCCCGGCCCGCGACGGGGCGAAGTCGGCGATGTTGCCCGCACTGCCCCAGCCCGCCAGCGAGGTGTCGATCTCCTCCTCGCGCTCCTCCTCGCCGACCTCGTGGTCGAAGTCGGCCGCGGCGATGCGCGTCGAGGCCAGCGCGGCGTACAGCACGAGCGCCTGGGTGCGCTCCGGGTGCCGCAGGGCGAAGCGGATGCACAGCGGGCCGCCCCAGGTGTAGCCGTAGAGGACCGCGCGATCGGAGCCGGCGGCGTCGAGCACCGCGAGGACGTCCGCGCACTCGTCCTCCAGCGTCAGCGGGCCCGTCACCGGGTCCGACAGGCCGACCCCTCGCCGGTCCATGAGGATCACGCGGGAGAAGGTCGCGATGCGCTCGAAGTAGCGCGCGAGGCCCGGCTCGTCCCACAGGTGCTCGACGTGCGAGAAGCCGCCGAGCACGACGAGGATGTCGATCGGCCCCGAGCCGATCTCCGTCCAGGCGAGTGTGGTGCCGTCGTGTTCGGCGTACTTGACGGGGGGTGCGGCCACGAAGCGGAGTATCGCGGTCGCGCGGGCGTCTACCCGCGGCCGCCGCCTTCGCGCACCGGCTCCAGCCAGACCACGAAGGAGCTGAACACCGTGACGAGCCTGCCGTTCGAGACGACCTCGATGAACGGCTTGCCGGCGAGCTCGGAGCTGAGCTCCTCACGATCGGCCTCCACGCGCAGCTCGTCGCCGGTCTGCAGGTGGATGATCAGCGGCTCGGGCATGTCGAAGGGTCGCGTCGGGACTGCGAGGGGTGAGCGACGGGACTCGAACCCGCGACCACCTGGACCACAACCAGGAGCTCTACCAACTGAGCTACGCCCACCGCGCGTGAGGGAGTGTAGGACCCGGAGTCCCTCGGTACGATCGCGACGTGCCGGCCGTTCGCGAATCCGACGGCAGCGCCACCGCCCGGACGGCGGGCCGATGCGCGCCGCAGCGAGGAGCGGATCCTCGAAGCGGCGCGGGAGCTGCTCGCCGCGGACCCGTACGCGAGCCTGCAGCGCGTCGCCGAGGCCAGCGGCGTGCACCGGGCGACGGTGTACCGCCACTTCGCCAGCCGCGAGGAGCTGATCGCGCGGCTGTACGACGCGTGGCTCCAGGACATCGGGGGGATCGTCGGCGGCCTGGACCCGGACGCGCCGGACCTGCTCGAGGAACTGCGGCGCGTCACGCGCGCGGTGTACGACGCCAACGCCGAGTGGAAGGCGTTCGCCTGGGCGCCCGCGTTCCCGTCGAGCTATGCCTCGTCGCGCGACGAGATGATCGACGTGCTCGAGCGGGCGTTCATGCGCGCTCGAGACGAGGGGCTGCTGCGCCGGGACATGACCGTGCTCGAACTGCACACGGCCTGGGGCGCGCCGATCCAGTACCTCTCCAGCCGGATCGCCGACGGGTCGTGGACGACCGGCGACGCAGTCGACTTCACGCTCCGGCTCGTGACGCCACAGGGCCCGGAACGACCGACGGCCCGCTGATGCGGGCCGCCGGGTCCTGCTGAAGCTGGCTTCGGTCTAGATGACCGAGACGTTGACGGCCTTGGGACCCTTGTCCCCGGCCTCGCTGTCGAACGACACCTTCGCGCCCTCGGCGAGGGTCTTGAAGCCCGAGCCGTTGATCGCCTGGTGGTGGACGAAGAGGTCCTTGCCCGCCTCATCGGGAGTGATGAAGCCGAAGCCCTTCTCGTCGCTGAACCACTTCACGGTTCCTGTAGCCATGTCTTACTTCCTCCTGTGCGGCGAAACGCGGAGGTGCGGTAAGGCAACGACTGCGGACGCGTGCACTGCTGTTTGCCGGGCCCTTGTGCCCAGCGGTGTGTCAGAGACTGTAGCCCCGACGGGTACAATGTGATGATCGCGTCAAACTCCGTCCCAGCCGGCTACCAGAGCGTTCTTCCTCCCCGGCACCAGCCGGAGCCGTCAGGAGGACGAGTACGGGCGCCTGCGCGAGTGCGCGATGCAGGAGACCGGCTTCGAGCCGACGCCCAGCCGGATCCACCACATCACCTGCCGGATGGGCGGCAAGGACTGCACGGTCGAGGTCGGCAAGCCCGGACCCGGTCGACGGTGCGCAGGTCGTGGCGATCCTGGACCTGGGCCGTGAACTGAACTACGGCGTCTTCACGACCGCCGACCCGGACACGCTCGCCATGGAGATCGGCAAGCGCGTCTACACCGTCACGCCGTTCCGATGACGGGGTCCGGCGCGTCGCCGGGTCGCGAGCCCTCGATCGCCGAGCTGCAGGCCGAGGCCGACCACGCGCGCGACCGGGTCGCGCTCTACCGCCGCAAGCTCTACGCCGGCCGCGGGGAGATGCGCCGGATGGCCGAACTGGAACGTGAGGCCGCGGGCGCCGCCGGGCGCCTGGCCCGCGCGAAGGACCGCGAGGCGTAGATCAGGCGAAGTCCCAGCCGTGGCGGAGCGCCGCCTCGAGCTGCGCCGACGGGTCACCCGTCTCGGCGATCTCGTCGAAGAACGTCTCCATCCCGGCGGGCGCGAAGACGACGATCCGCTCGACCGGGTCCGTCCCGGCGGTCCCACCCTCGTGCAGCGTTCCCGGCTCGATGTGGATGGTGTCGCCGGGCCCCAGCTCGCGCCGCTCGCCGTCAACGGTCATCCACAACCGCCCCGCGGCGACGTGGATCGTCTCGCTCTCACGGCGATGCCGGTGGGGCGGCAGGCGCCAGCCGGGAGGCGCGCTGTCGGTCAGCATCGTGAGCGCTCCGCCGGTGTCCTCGCCGCGCAGCCACACGATCGCCTCGACCCCGCCGGGAAGCTGGAGCGGCTGCATCGGCCGATGATCTCAGAGGATCGAAGCCGGCCCAGACACGAGTGTGTCTGGGCCGACCTGAGCGGCGAGACTTCGGCAGCCACGAGGGAGTAGCCGGAGGTCTCGCCTGCTCCGCCGCGATCCCTCGCCCGCGACGGCATGTCTCCGGGGTCTACCCGGCCGCTGGCTGAGACAAACGCGGATGGTGTTCGTCACGCGGTCGGACCAAGAGGCCGCGTGAGGAGCGCCCCCGGCAGGATTCGAACCTGCGACCTGCGGATTAGAAGTCCGCTGCTCTATCCGGCTGAGCTACGGGGGCGTGCGGGCGGGATGGTGGCAGGCCGGGTGGTCAGCCGCGAGCGTCGAGGGCCTTCGCGAGCCCGGTCTCGGCGCCGTTCAGGACGCTGTTGCGCACCTTCTCCTCGACCGGCCCGCGCAGCAGCAGCCCGAGCTTCATGCCGGGGTCCACGAGCAGCTTGTGGGTGACGACGGTGAGCTTGTCCTTCACGTCGACGATGAACCGGCCGTCGAGGTTCTTCATGTCCCCGGACTCACGCTGCGCGCGAACCTCGGCGCCCGGGTCGTACGTGAACGTGATCTCGGTCGTGAGCGTCGCGACCGGCGTCGGGTGCGTGCAGCGGGCGCCGGCGACGCGCTCCTGGTGGTCGCGGTCCTCGACGTCGACGGACGCGAAGAACGGATGCCAGTCGGGATAGCGCTCGACGTCGGCGATGACGGCGTAGACCTCCTCGACGGAGGCCTCGACGGTCCAGGTGCGCTCGCCCTTCAGCATGCGCGGCAGCCTAGCCGGGCGCTCAGAGGACCTGGCCGATCTGGCGGCCGAGCCAGACGGCGAGCAGGCCGAGCACGAGGCTCGCGCCGAGGTTGAGCCAGAACGCCGGGCGGTGGCGGTGCCCGAGCAGCTCGCGGCCGTCGAGCATCCAGGTGCTGAACGTCGTGAAGCCGCCGAGCAGCCCGGTCGCCAGCAGGCGGCCGGCGTCACCGTCGACCGCCGCGCCGGTGAGCACGCCGATGAGGAACGCCCCGAGCACGTTCACGGCGAGGATCCCGAGCGGGAAGATCGCGGGCACGTGCTCGGACACGAACTCGTCCAGCAGGTGGCGCGCCGTGGCGCCGGCGCCACCGAGCAGGCCGATGCCGATGAGGACCGCAAGGCTCACGCCCGCACCTCCATCCGCCGCACGGCCGGCCCGCGAGCGTCACCGCCGCCAGCCCGGCCCCGACGCTGACGAGCACGTAGAGCCCGGCGAGCGCGACGTCGCCGGCGTCGAGCAGCTCGAGCACCTCGAGCTGCATCGCGGAGAACGTCGTCAGCGCACCGCAGAACCCGGTCCCCAGCAGCGGCGGCAGGTGCTCGGGAACGGCCGGCGCCCGCTCGTGCGCCCAGGTGATGAGGGCGCCGAGCAGCGCCGCGCCCGCGACGTTCACGAGCAGCGTCGCCCACGGCCAGGTCCCCGCGCTCGACCGGGCAGCGCCTCGAGCACGCCCGCGCGGGCCAGCGCGCCGGCGACGCCGCCGGCGAAGATCGCAACGAGCTCTCGCAGATCCACCGGCACGCCGGCGGCGAGCCTAGTTGACCCGCCTCGTGAGGAACCGGGAGGATCGAGGGATGACGACCTCCCCCGCCCTCATCACCGGCGTCGACTTCGTGTCGGTGCCCTCCAGCGATCTCGCGCGGTCCGTCGCGTTCTACACCGAGACGCTCGGCCTGCCCTGCTCGGTCAAGATGCTCGACCGCGGCTTCGCCGAGTTCGAGACGGGCAACCTCACGTTCAGCGTGATCGTCCCCGAGCAGATGGGCCTGGAACACCACGTGAGCCGCAACCCGATCGCGCTGCACGTGGACGACGTGCAGGCCGCGCGCGCCACCCTCGAGGAGCGCGGCGTGACGTTCATGGGCGAGATCCTCGACACCGGCGTCTGCCACATGGCCTTCTTCGCCGATCCCGACGACAACGGCCTGATGCTCCACCACCGGTACGCGCCGCGCACCACGACCGGATAGCACGTGAGCGACCGCGAGGCGCTCGCGTTCCGGCTGTGCTGCCTGGCGATCGCGCTGTACATCGTGGACGACGCGTTCGTCCACCCCGAGCCGGGCACGAGCGCCGGCGACCATCTCGCCGGCGGGCTCGTGCCGACCGCGATCCTCGCCGTCCTCGCCGCACTGCTGCCGCGCGCTCGCGCCGGCGCCGCCGCGGCGGTCGCGCTCGCGCTGGGCCTGTCCACGGTCGCCGTCGGCATCGCGGTCCCCGTCCGGCACATCGGCCTGCAGGGCCCGTCGGGCGACGACTGGACGGGGCTGCTCGCGCTCGCGGCCGGCGTCGTGCTCGTCGGCCTGGGGACACGCGTCCTGTGGCGCTCGCGGCGCCTCGACACGCCGCACTGGCGCCGCTACCTGCGCCGCGCCGCGATCGGCGTCGCCGCGGCGGTGGTCGCCTTCGAGCTCGTCTTCCCGATCCCGTTCGCGTTCATCGCGACGCACAAGGCCCGCTCGGACGTCGAGGCGGTCGACCTCGGGCGCGCGGCCGAGCCGGTGAGCGTCCGCACCGGCGACGGGCTGCGGCTGCGCGGCTCCTACGTCCCCTCGCGCAACGGCGCGGCGATCCTCGTCTTCCCCGGTCGCGGCGGAAACACCGCGTCGCGGGCGCGGATGCTCGCGCGGCAGCGGCTACGGGGTCCTCGTGCTCGACCGCCGCGGCGAGGGCGCGAGCGACGGCGACTACAACGGTCTCGGCTACGGCGGCGTGCCGGACGTGCTCGCCGCGGCGCGGTATCTCCGCGAGCGTCCCGACGTCCGCGAGCGGCCGCGTCGGCGGACTCGGGACTCTCGGTCGGGGGCGAACTGCTGATCGAGGCCGCCGCGCAGTCGCCGGCGCTGCGCGCGGTGGTCTCCGAGGGCGCCGGTCTGCGGTCCTACCGGGAGCAGGTCGACACGCCGGGCCGCGGTCATTGGACGACGTTCCCGTTCTGGGTCGTCACGAGCGCCGCGACGGCGGTCTTCGGCAACGCCGCGATCCCGCCCGGCCTCACGAGCCTGACCCCGCGGATCAGCCCCCGGTCGCTGTTCCTCATCTGGGCGACGAACGGCAACGCCGAGGAGGTCAACGCGCCCTACCTCGATGCCGCGGGCGAGCCGAAGCAGGGATGGGAGATCCCGGAGTCCGGCACACGTCGGCGGGCTCGCCGCGCGCCCCGCCGAGTACGAGCGCCGCGTGGTCGAGTTCTTCGACCGCGCCCTCGGCGTCTGAGAGGCTCGCCGCATATGCCCGCACACCGCATCCTCGTCACGAACGGCCACGTCCTCTCGATGGACCCGGAGATCGGAGAGCTCGCTGACGGCAGCGTGCTGATCGAGGACGACCGCATCGTCGCCGTCGGCCCGGAGCTCGACGGCGCGGACGCCGAGATCATCGACGCGGACGGCGGCGTGATCCTGCCCGGCTTCGTCGACACGCACCGGCACACGTGGCAGACGGCGCTGCGCGGCATCTGCGCCGACTGGACGCTGTTCGACTACACGATCGGGATGCGCATGACGATCTCCCCGCGCCTGAGCGCCGAGGACGTCTACGTCGGCAACCACGCGGGCGCGCTGGAGGCGCTCGACGCCGGGGTGACGACGATCCTCGACTTCTCCCACTGCAACGTCACTCCCGACCACGCCGACCGCGCGCTGCAGGGCCTGCTCGACGCCGGCATCCGCGCGGTGTTCGCCTACGGGTACTTCGCCCCGCCCGCTGCCGACCCGCACTTCACGATCACGCGATGCGCCTGGAGGACTCGCGGCGCGTCGCCCGCGACCTCGACGCCCTTCCCGGAGAGCTCGTCACGATGGGGATCTCGCTGACCGAGCCGGGGCTGATCCCGTTCGCGGACACGCGCCGCGAGGTGGAGACCGCGCGCGAGCTCGGCGTGCGGATGGCGACGCACACCGGCTGCGTGTGGAGCCTGCCGACCGGCCTGGACCAGTTCGCCGCGCACGGGCTGCTCGGCCCGGACATCGTGCACGTCCACTGCAACACGTGCTCGGCCCGTGAATGGGAGCTGCTGCGGGCCTCGGACGCCAAGATCTCCACCAGCCCGGAGACCGAGATCCAGATGGGCATGGGCCACCCGCCGATCGCCCGCGCGCTCGGTCTGGGGCTGACGCTCAGCCTGAGCTGCGACGTCATGTCCGGCAACTCGGGCGACATGTTCAGCCAGATGCGGATGGGCCTGCAGTTCGCACGCTGCATGGAGAACGACATGCTGAACGCGCAGCGCGACGACGCGCGCACGCTCGCCTTCACCGCTCGCGACGCGCTCGGCTGGGCGACGATGGGCGGCGCGACGGCACTCGGGCTCGAGGACCGGATCGGGTCGCTCTCGCCCGGCAAGCAGGCCGACGTGATCGTCGTCGGGCCCGGCGGCGACCGGCTCAACATGATCGCGCCGGCGAATCCCGTCGGCGCCGTCGTCTCCCAGGCGAACGCGTCGAACGTCCGCGCCGTCCTCGTCGCCGGACGCGTCGTCAAGCGCGACGGCGCGCTCGTCGGCGTCGACGTGCCGCGGGTGCGCCACATGCTCGAGGACTCGTGCGAGGGGATCCTCGGCCGCGTGCTCGACGCGGGCCCGCTGCTCCCGGAGCCGCGCCCGTCGTTCGGCGACCTCGCCGGGCCGCTGCTGGCGAACTTCAACGTGTGAGGCGACCGTGACGACGCTCCCCCTCCCCTCCGAGGTCCCGTGCGTGGTCATCGGGACCGGCGTCCTGGGGTCGTCCGCGGCGGCGGCGCTCGCCGCGCACCTCGGGGACGGCGTCCTGGTCCTCGAGCAGTTCGAGCCCGGGCACCGGCGCGGGTCCTCGCAGGACCACTCGCGGATCATCCGGCACAGCTACGACAGCGCGACCTACACGCGCCTGACCCCGGCGATGTTCGACGCCTGGGCGGCCGTGGAGCGCGAGGCGGACACCGCGCTCGTGCTCCGCACCGGCGGCCTGGATCTCGGCGACCCGTCGGTCCCGGGCAGCGTCGCGGAGGTCGAGGCGAGCGCAGCGGCGCTGACGGAGGCCCGGATCCCCTTCGAGCGCCTCGACGCGGCGCAGGTGCACGAGCGTTGGCCGCAGTGGCGGATCGCCGACGACGTCGTCGCCCTGTTCCAGGCGGACGCGGGAATCCTCGACATCGGCCGGGCGTGCGCGACGCAGCTCGCGCTGGCACGGTCACGCGGCGCGCGCCTGCACGCCGGGACGAAGGTGGAGCGCCTCGAGGACCTCGGCGACGAGGTGGACGTCCACACGAGCGCCGGCGTGGTGCGCGCAGGCCACGTCGTCGCCTGCACCGGCAAGTGGACCGCGCGATTGCTGGCCGGCCTGCACGACCTCCCGCTGCGGCACACCGCCGAGCAGGTCACGTACGTGGCGAGCCCGGACCTCGACCGCTTCGCGCCCGAGCGCTTCCCGATCTGGATCCGGTACGGCGTCGAGTGCTTCTACGGGTTCCCCGTCTACGGCGAGCGCGCCGTCAAGGTCGCACAGGATCTCGGCGGCCCCGAGGTCGAGCCCGACGACGAGGAGAGCGCCGTCGACCCCGAGCGGGTCACGCGTGTCCTGGACTTCCTGGAGCGGCACCTTCCGGAGGCCGCCGGCCCGGTCGCCTACAGCCGCTCGTGCGTCTACGACCTGACGCCGGACCGCGACCTCGTCGTCGGCCCGCTGCCCGGGCACCCGCGAATCATGGTCACGGCGGGGTGCGGGCACGCCGGGAAGTTCGGCGCGCTCTTCGGGGTGATCCTCGCGGACCTCGTGACCGAGGGATCCACGCCCCACCCGATCACGCCGCTCAGCGCCGGTCGTCCGGCGCTGAGCGTGTGACAACGGTCTACGCGTTGAGGATCTTGGCCTTCTCGGCCGCGAACTCCTCGTCGGTGAGGATGCCCTGCTCGTGGAGCTTGCCGAGCTTCTGCAGCTGCTCGATCGGGTCCTCCCCGGCGGGCGCGGGGGGCGCAGCCGCCGGCGGCGGCGGCGCCTGCTGCTGCTCCTGCGCGGCCCACTTCTCGTTCTGACGGTGCTGGACGCGGCCGCCGACGGCGCTCGCGGTTCCGGCGATGACGGCTGTGCGGGCGACCCCGCGAATGAGTGGCATGTTTCAGTGTTCCTTTCGGTTCAGGAGGCGGTGTCGAGGGCTTCGGCGGCGTCGATCAGGTCCTGGGCGGCGACGCGCTCGAAGGCGAGCATCTGGCCGCCGTTGCGGCGGACGGCGGTCGCGAACGGCGCGGCCCAGGTGTTCTCGAAGCAGATGAGGACGGCGGACGACCCGGGCTCCATGCCCTCGCCGGCCGTGGCGGCGTCCTCGTCGCCGAGCAGGCCGCTGCGTGCGCCCTCGAAGACGACGAGGTCGTTCTCGCCGTCGCCGTCGAGGTCGGTGATCTCGAGGCCGGAGACCGTGCCGTCAAGATCCTTCGTGACGGCGAGGACGTCGAGGACGCGGATGATGCCGCGCTCCACGAGGTCGATGAACAGCGGGATGGCCTCGCCGGTGCGCGGCGCGTCCGGCGGGTAGCCGATGACGACGACGTCGACGGGTCCGAGTTCCAGGTCCTCTGTGCTCACGGTGCAACCTCGTTGCTCTGAAGGGGATGGGTGCCCGACGGTATCGGGTCCGCGCGCCGGGCGGCAACCGGACAAACCGGGTGATGTTCAGGAGATCCGGATGCCCGCGATCAGGACGTCGACGACGCTCTCGATGTACGCGGCCTGCTCCGCCGGGTCGAACGGGTCCGACGGATCGAGCTCGCGCGCGAGCGCCTCGAGCGTGAACGGCGCGGCCGCGCCGTGGGCGACGAGGAACAGGAACGCCCGCCCGGAGATCGGCCGGACCCGCCCCGCGGCGGCGAGATGCTCGAGCAGGCGCGCGATCGGCGAGGTGATCGGCTCGACGTAGTGGTCGTACAGAAAGGTCAGGCGCTCGGAGCTCTCGCGGCCCTCGATGTTCATCAGGCCGACGAGCTCCGGGCGCTCGGCGGAGACCTCCAGGAAGCGGCGCAGGATGATCGCCAGCTGGTCGAGCGGATCGCTGAGCGTCGGGTCCGCGGCCTTCGCGAGCTCGTCGGCCAGCCCGCCGAACCCCCAGTCGACGGCCGCGTACCACAGGCCCTCCTTGGACCCGAAGCGCTGGTGGAGCAGGTTGTGGCTGACGCCCAGCTCGCGGGAGAGGGCGCTGACGGACATGCCGTCGTAGCCCTGCGTCGCAAAGGCGCCCAGCGCCGCCCTGAGCATGGCGTCGACGGAGAGGGGCGCGTCCTCGGCGCGCGGGCGACCCGGTCTGCGGGCCCTGGTCTTCGAGCTCATGGCCCTCATCCTACAGATATGGAAGCGCGACACCAAATAACTTGACAGTCATCCATATCTTCGGGTACGGTCCTGCGCCATGACCAACGCAAGCTCCCCGGACCAGACCGTCGACGTCCTGATCGTCGGCGGCGGCGGCGCCGGCCTCACGGCGTCCATGCTCCTCACGAAGCTCGACGTCGACCATCTGCTCGTGAGCGCCCTGCCGACGACGTCGGTCCTCCCCAAGGCCCACGTCCTCAACCAGCGGGCGATGGAGATCCTCGACGACGCCGGCGTCGCGGACGCGATCGCCGAGCGCAGCACGCCGTCCGCGAACATGGCGGCCAGCGGGTTCTACGCCGGCCTCGCCGGCCCGACCGCCGAGTACGGCCGGCTGATCGCGAAGATCGAGTGCTGGGGCGCGGGTCAGGACGACGAGAACTGGCGCGCGGCGAGCGCCTGGCATCAGCTGAACCTCCCGCAGATCCGCCTCGAGCCGATCCTCAAGGACCACGCCGACGGCCTCGCGCCCGGCCGGATCCGCTTCGGCCACGAGCTGACCGCGCTCGAGCAGGACGACGACGGGGTCACCGCGACGATCCGCGACCGCGACGCCGGCACCGACTACACCGTGCGCTGCCGCTATCTCCTCGGCGCGGACGGCGGGCGCACCGTCCCCGGGCTCGTCGGGCATCTCCCACGTCGGGCTGGGCGTCGTCACGCAGACCGCGACGATGCACGTCTCCGCCGACTTCTCGCGAGCTGGCCCAGGACGACGACGTGCTCCTGCGCTGGCTCATGTCCCCCCAGACCGGCGTCGGCGTCGTCATGGTGCCGATGGGCCCCGAGCGCTGGGGCCGCCACTCGGAGGAGTGGGTCATCCACCTCAACTACCCGGTCGACGACCCGAACGCGCAGTCCGACGAGAAGGTCGAGGCGGACGTGCGCACCTCGCTCGGCATCCCCGACCTGCCGATGGAGATCCACAAGATCACGCGCTGGTCGGTCGAGGCGGTCATGGCCGACCGCTACTCCGAGGGCCGCGTGTACCTCGCCGGCGACGCCGCCCACCGTCACCCGCCGACCGGCGGACTGGGCCTGACGAGCGCGATCCATGACGTCCACAACCTCTCCTGGAAGCTCGCCGCCGTGCTGCACGGGCACGCCGATCCGGCGCTGCTCGACACCTACGAGCCGGAGCGGCGGCCGTCCCTGGAGCGCAACGCGCAGCGCTCGCTCGAGAACGCCGTGAACCACTTCGGCGTCATCTACCCCACGATCGGCGTCTCGCACGAGCAGACCGAGGAGGAGAACCTCGCGAGCTTCCGGCGCCTGTGGAGCGGCCTCCCGCAGGACGCCGAGCACCGCTCCGCCGTGCTGCGCGCGATCCGCTCGCAGTCGATGGAGTTCGGCGAGCACAACGTCGAGTACGGCTACACCTACGAGTCCGCCGCGATCGTGCCGGACGGCAGCCCGGCCCCGGAGAACCCGGACGAGATCCGCATCTACCAGCCGTCGACGCGTCCGGGCGCCCCGCTCCCGCACGCGTGGATCGACGACGAGGACGGCGGCCGCCGCGCGATCAAGGACCTCGTCGCCCCCGGTCGCTTCCTGCTGATCGCCGGCGAGGAGGGCGAGGCGTGGTGCGCGGCGGCGCGCGACCTGGCGCAGAGCACGGGCGTCGCACTCGACGCGGTGCGCATCGGGCACATCGACGGCGACCTGTTCGACCCGCGCTGCACGTGGCTGCGGCATCGCGAGATCGGCTCCGGACGGGGCGATCCTCGTCCGGCCCGACCGCTTCGTCGCCTGGCGCAGCCTCGGCGGCGACGAGCGACCCGGCGGCCGCGCTCGCCGAGGCGCTGTCGCTGATCCTCGCCCGCCCGCTCACCGCCGCGGTGCCCGCGTGACGCTGGACCCGCACACCGACGTCGACGTCGCGATCGTCGGCTACGGCCCGGTCGGCCAGGCGCTCGCGGCGCTGCTCGGCGCGGCGGGCCATCGCGTCGCGGCGTTCGAGCGGCACGACGAGATCTACCGGCTCCCCCGCGCGGTCCATCTGGACCACGAGATCATGCGGCTGCTGCAGCGCCTCGGCGTCGCGGACGCCGTCGCCGGCGACATGCTCGCCACGAGCGAGTACCACTGGCTCGGCGCCGACGGCGAGCCGCTGATGACGCTCACCGCCCCGGTCCCGGCGGTCTCGGGATGGGAGTCCGACTACCTGTTCTTCCAGCCCGCGCTCGAGCGCGAGCTCGACGCCTGCGCCCGGCGGCACGCCGAGCGTGTCCGTCGAGCGCGGCTGGGTGGCGGAGGCCGTCGAGCAGGACTCCGGCGGCGTGACGCTCAGCGTGCGCCGCGACGCGGAGGCCCGCACGGTCCGCGCGGGCTGGGTCGTCGGCGCCGACGGCGCGAACTCGCTCGTCCGCGAGACGCTCGGGATCACACGGCGCGACCTCGGCTTCCGCGAGCGCTGGTTCGTCGTCGACGTCGAGCCGGACGACATGGCGGCGCTCGACCTCCCGGCCGGCTGCCAGTGGTGCGACCCGCGGCGGCCGACGACGCACGTGCAGAGCGGCCTGCGGCACCGGCGCTGGGAGTTCATGCTGCTGCCGGGCGAGCGCGACGAGGACTTCGACGAGGCCCGCGCGTGGGAGCTGCTCGCGCCCGTGGTTCACCCCGGCCGACGGCCGCCTCACGCGGCACGCGGTCTACGAGTTCCGCTCGATGCTCGCCGACGACCTGCGCGACGGCCGCGCGCTGATCATCGGCGACGCCGCCCACCTGACTCCGCCGTTCCTCGGCCAGGGCCTGTGCGCGGGCCTGCGCGACGCGGCGAACCTCGCCTGGAAGCTCGACCTCGTCCTGCGCGGCGTCGCCTCGGACGCGCTGCTCGACACGCGTCGCGCCCGAGCGCCAGCCGCAGACCGAGTGGTTCATCGCGTTCGCGGTCGAGCTCGGGAAGGTGCTGTGCGAGCGCGACCCCGAGAAGGCGGCCGAGCGCGACGCGACGCTGCGCGCCGCCGGCCCTCCCCCCGTGCTCGCCCCCGCCGCCGCTCGGCACCGGCGGCGCGCTGCACCGCGACGGCGACCCGCTCGCCGGGCAGCTCGCCGTGCAGGGCCGGATCGAGCGCGACGGCCGCGAGGGCCTGCTCGACGACCTCACGGGCGGCGGATTCACGCTCATCACGCGCAGCGGCGACCCGCTCGCGCGCTCGAGCCCGCCGACCGCGACCGTCCTCGACGCCCTCGGCGCGTCGCTCGTGAGCCTCGACCCGGCGGCGCCGGGCGGCGCGCGCGACATCGACGGGCGCACCACCGGCCTGGCTCGACGAGCACGGCGTCCACGCCGTCCTCGTCCGCCCCGACTTCTACGTCTTCGGCAGCGCCCCGGCGCCCGCCGACCTCCCGGCGCTCGTCCGCGATCTGCGCGAGCGCCTGACCGTCCCGACACCGACCGCATCCTGACCCGCGAAGGAGAGACCCGTCCCATGGCCGACACCGCCGTCATCCACCCGAAGTTCCATCACTTCAACCTCAAGACGACCCGCCTGCAGGAGATGATCGACTGGTACTCCGACGCTCGTCGGCGCCGAGGTCCTGCACCAGGACGACGTCGGCGCCTGGCTCTCCAACGACGCGGCCAACCACCGCATCGCCCTGCTGGCGTTCCCCGGCTTCGTCGACGACCCGGAGAAGGAGACGCGCACCGGGCTGCACCACAGCGCGTTCGAGTACGACAGCTTCGAGGACCTGAACGCCAGCTACCTGCGGCTGCGCGAGGCGGGCATCGAGCCGGCGCTGTGCCTCGACCACGGCATGACGTTCTCCTACTACTACCAGGACCCCGACGGCAATCACGTCGAGCTGCAGGTCGACAACTTCGGCGACTGGGCGAAGTCCAGCGAGTGGATGCGCACGAGCCCCGAGTTCCACGCCAACCCGATCGGCGTGTTCGTCGATCCGGCGCTGGTCGCCGACGCGGCGGCCGCGGGCGCCTCGTTCGACGACATCCACACGCGGGCGATGGCCGGCGAGTTCGCGCCCCCGCAGCCGCCCGTCGACATCCCCACCGAGGGCTGACGATGCGGCTCGTGACGTTCGACGACGGGAGCGGCGTCCAGGCCGGCGTGCTGACCGGCGAGGAGATCGTGCCGCTCGCCGCGCTCGACGCTCCCGCCGCCACGGTGCGCGGCCTGCTGGAGGCGCTCGATGCGGACGGCCTGCAGGGCCTCGGCGAGCGCGCGGGCACGGCGGCGGAGCGCATCCCGGTGGCCGGCGTCCGGCTCCTTCCGCCGGTCCCCGACCCCGAGAAGATCATCTGCATGGGCCTCAACTACACCGACCACGCGGCCAGGAGGCCCACCAGGACATCCCCGAGCACCCGCGCTGGTTTGCGAAGTTCGCCAACTCGCTCGTGGGCGACGGGGCGGACGTCGTCCTCCCGGCCGCGCACGCGGAGTTCGTGGACTACGAGGCCGAGCTGGCGGTCGTCATCGGCCGCACGGCGCACGCCGTCTCCGAGGCCGACGCGCTCGCCCACGTCGCGGGTGCGATGCCGCTCAACGACGTCAGCGCACGCGACCTGCAGCTGCAGAACCCGCTGTGGACGAGCGGCAAGGCGATCGACACGTTCGCGCCGTGCGGGCCCGCGCTCGTGACGCTCGACGAGGCCGGCGACCTGGGCGACCTCACGCTGCGCACGCGCATCAACGGCGAGGTCGTGCAGGAGGGCAGCACGAAGGACATGATCTTCGGCGTCGCCGAGACGATCGCCTGGCTGTCGCGCACGATGACGCTCGTCCCGGGCGACATCATCGCCACCGGCACGCCCGCCGGCGTCGGCGGCTTCAAGGGGCTGTTCCTGCGCGACGGCGACACCGTCGCGGTCGAGGTCGAGGGTCTGGGCGCCGTGAGCAATCCGGTCCGCGCGGCGTGAGCACGCTCGACCCCGACGTCGCCGCGTTCGTCGACGCTGCAGCGGCTCGGCGTCCTGGCGACCGTGAGCGAGCAGGGTCGCCCGCGCCAGTCCGTCGTCTACTTCGTCCGCGAGGGCGACCGGATCCTCGTCAGCACCGAGGCGGGACGCTGGAAGGCCCGCGACGCAGAGCGCACGGGCTGGGCCTCGATCTGCATCCGCGGCGACGAGGCGCCCTTCCCGTCGGCGACGCTGGCCGGACCGGCGAGCGTCATCGCGCAGGACATCGGCCCGGCCACCGCCCGGATCGCGCAGAACGTCATGGGCCTCGCCGAGCCGCCGGACCCGCAGACCGACGCGGCACTCGCCGACGCCGGGCGGGTCATCCTCGCGATCGACATCGAGCGCGTCGGTCCGGTTTCCTACATCGGGACGTGACCGATGTCGCCGCCTTCACGCCCCCCGGCGCCGCAGAGTTCGCCGCAGCGAAGGCGCTGCTGGCTCCGTGGCGCGCGCTGACGGACCCGCGGATCGACGGCTTCGGCCACCTGCCCGCCGACGGGCGCTACCTGCTCGTCGGCAACCACACGACGCTCGGCCTGTTCGACGTCCCGTTCCTCGTGCTCGACATCCACGAGGAGACCGGTGTCCTGGTGCGCGCGCTCGGCGAGCGCCAGCACTTCCGCGTCCCGCTCTGGCGGGACGTCCTGCGGCATTTCGGGACGATCAGCGGGACGCGCGCGGACACGCGCCGGCTGATGCGGCGCGGGCGAGCCGATCCTCGTCTTCCCGGGTGGCGGCCGCGAGGTGTCGCGCCGTCGCGGCGATCACTACCCGCTGGTCTGGCGCGAGCGCATCGGCTTCGCGCGCCTGGCGCTCGAGTTCGGCTATCCGGTCGTGCCGTTCTCGATGATCGGGGTCGACGACATGTGGGACGTCGTCGTGGACGCCGACGACCGGATCTACGCGCCGGCCCGCGCGCTCGCCGCGCGACTGGACATCGACCCCGACCTCCTGTTCCCGCTCGTCCGCGGGATGGGGCCCGACCCCGCTCCCGCGTCCGCAGCGCATCTACGGCCGGATCGGCGCGGCGATCGACGCCCGCGACTTCGGCTCCTCCTGGGAGGACGCGCGCGGCGCCTCGGCGCTGCGCGACGCCGTGCGGGGCGCGGTCGCGGCCGGCATCGAGGACCTGCGCCGCGAGCGCCGCGCGGACCCGGCACGCAACCTCGTGCCGCGGCTGCGCGGCGAGGCGGCGCGGCTCACGCGCGCGCAGGCGGCGGCGCTGCGCCGCATGCTCGCCGTCTAGCCCGGCGCCCCACGCCCTACCCTCGGGCCGCACATGACCTACTGCCTGGCGTTCCGCCTCAACGAGGGGCTCATCTTTCTCGCCGACACCCGCACCAACGCGGGCGTCGACAACATCAGCACCTTCCGCAAGCTCCACGTGCTGCAGCCGGCGCCCGACCGCCTGTTCGTCCTGCAGTCCGCGGGGAGCCTTGCGACGACCCACGAGGTGCTCGACCGGATCGAGTCCGACCTGCAGGCCGGCGACGACCGCGAGAGCCTCGCGACGGTCGGCCACCTCTACGAGGCCGCGCTGTACGTCGGCCGGCTCGGGCGCGAGGTCGGGAACGAGCACGCCGCGGCGCTGGGCGCGGACGCGACGGCGACGTTCATCCTCGGCGGGCAGATCAGCGGCGGGCGTCCCGACGTGCTCCTGGTCTACCCGGAGGGCAACTACATCCGCGCCTCGGACGAGCGGCCCTTCCTGCAGATCGGCGAGAGCAAGTACGGCAAGTTCATGCTCGAGCTCGCCGTCGAGGCGCACGTCGAGCTGGAGGCCGCCGCGAAGATCGCGCTGACCTCGATGATCATGACCGCCCGCGCCAACCTGTCCGTCGGTCCCCCGTACGACCTCGCCGTCTACCGCAACGGCTCGCTCGAGCTGAACGAGGTGCGCATCGAGGCGGAGTCGCCGTTCCTGGACCAGCTCGACGCCGTCTGGACACGGCACCTGTTCGAGGCGATCGCGGACCTGCCCGCGGCGCCGCCGCACGTCGCGCGCGACTGACGCCCGCTACGCGGCGCGGACCTCGAACTCGTTCAGCGTCAGCGGACCGAAGCTCGTCATCAGCGCGACGTCGACGGCGTCACGGCCGCGGCCGACGACGACGCGTCCCACGCGCCGGCGGTTGTTGCGCGCGTCGAACGTGTGCCAGGTCCCGTCGAGCCGCACCTCGAACCACGCCGCGAAGTCCATCGGCTCCACGGGCAGCGGCACGTCGATGGCGGGGATGTACCCGACGACGTAGCGCGCGGGGATGTTCAGCGCGCGGCAGAACGTGATCGCGAGGTGGGCGAAGTCGCGGCAGACGCCCTGGCCCGCCACGAACGCGTCGGCCGCCGTCGTCCACGGGTTCGAGGTCCCGGGGATCCACTCGAGGTGCCCGTGCACGAAGTCCACGATCGCCTGCACGCGCTCCCAGCCGGGCTCGAGCGCGCCGAAGCGCTGCCATGCCTCGTGGCCGAGCTCGTCCGGCAGGCAGAAGCGGCTCGGCAGGACATACGCGATGTCGCGGTCGGGCAGATTCATCACCGGCGTCTCGGGCGTGCCCGGGACGATCAGGTCGTGCGGCGCGTCGACCTGGACCTCGGCGTCGAACGCGATGCGCGACACGCCTGCGGGGATCGTGAACCGCTCGCAGCGGTTGCCGAATCCGTCGACGTAGCCGTGGTGGGCGGCCTGCGTCTCCCAGCGCTCGGCGAGCAGCGTGTGGTCCGGTCCGGAGGGCGCGACCTGCAGCACCGCGGAAACCGGCTGCGGAGTCTCGACGCCGAACGTGCAGCCGACGGTGAGGTTCAGGGGTGTGGCGTCAGCGTCGGGAACACGTCGGACGATAGCCCTCGCGGCTCATGCGCCCTGCGTGTGGCACCACGCGAGCGCCTCCTCGCGGGTCCCGAGCTTCGCGCCGGCGGCGACGTCGGCCGCGACGTCGCCCTGCTGCACGAGCGCCACGGCGATGCCGTCCTCGATCAGCCCGGCGAGCAGCACGTCGAGCATGCGGTCGGCGATGTGCTGGATCCGGGTGACCCGGTGGAGGTCCAGGAGCACCGACGTCGCGCCCCCGGCGACCTCGGCGAGCGTCGCGTCGACGATGCGCTCGGCGGCCGCGAACTCCACGTCGCCCTGCGCGGCGATGACGGCGATCCGGCGTCCCTCACCCGCCTCGATCCCGATCGTGTCGTAGACGACGGGCGCGGTCGGGCCGGGGTGGTGCATGAGGTGCAGGTCGAAGCGCCGCGCCATCTCCTCGGCCACGAGGACGCCGCGCACGGTGTTGCCGCGCTCGTCGAGCCGCGGGCTGAACACACCGATGCCGAACTCGGCGGGGCTCGCGGCGATGAGGCCCCCGGCGACGCCGCTCTTGGCCGGCAGCCCCACGCGCAGGAGCCACTCGCCGGAGTAGTCGTACATGCCGCATGTCGCCATGACGCTGAGCGTGCGCACGGCACAGTCCTCGTCGACGACGCGCTCGCCGGTCAGCGGGTTGACCCCGCCGCGCGCGAGCGTCGCGGCCATCACGGCCAGGTCGGCCGCCGTCACCGCCACCGCGCACTGCCGGCAGTAGGTCTCGACGGTCTGCTCGACGTCACCCGTGAGCGATCCGGCGCTCGCCATGAGGTACGCGAGCGCGCGGTTGCGGCTGGCGGTCGCGAGCTCGGAGCCGAAAACGTCCTCGTCGACGCCGAGCGGGCGGCCTGCGAACGCCGACAGGCAGCCGAGGATCCGCTCGAAGCGCTCGGCCCCGTCCGCGGCCTCCACGAGCGACGTCGTCAGCAGCGCGCCCGCGTTGATCAGGGGATTGGCGGGCCGCCCGGAGTCCGGTTCGAGGCTGATCGCGTTGAACGCCTCGCCGCTGGGCTCCGCGCCCACGCGCGCGAGGATCTCGTCGGCTCCGACGTCATGCAGCGCGAGCGCGTACACGAACGGCTTGGAGACCGACTGGATCGTGAACGGCACGTCGCTGTCGCCCGCGCGGTAGACATGACCCTCCATGCTCACGAGCGCGATGCCGAAGCGGCCCGGATCGGCGTCCGCGAGCTCGGGGATGTAGGTCGCGAGCTCGCCGTCCGCGCGTGGGGCGACCTCGTCCAGGACGGCCTGCAGTCCTGCGGTGACGGGGTCGGGGCGCGGCATCGGCGGAGCCTAGCCTCGGAGAGGCCGCCGGCGTCGGTGGTGAGCGGCACGGTGCCATCTCCGGGGCAACTACCGATGCTCCATTGGATTGCGGCTGCCAGCCTGACCGTTCACCCAGAGCAGGGATCGTCCGCGGCGGTACGTCCGCCGGGGAGGCTGCTCGTCAGCGGGAGGACATCCATGTCCAGCCCCACGCCTCGGCTGCGCACGCTGCGCGGCGCCCTCCTCACCGTCGCCGGGCTGATCACGCTCGCGATCCCCGCGACGGCACACGGCTCCGCCGTGGATCTCGGGACGGTGAAGCCGTTCGTGGTGCTCGCCGGGTCGACCGCGACGAACACCGGGCCATCCGTCCTGAACGGGCAGCTCGGTGTGGCGCCGGGCACGGCGCTCGTCGGCTTCGGGCCTCCTGCGGTCGTGAACGGCGCCACGCATGCGAACGACACCGTCGCGAAGATCGCGCAGGACGACCTCACCACGGCCTACAACGTCGCGGCCGGCCAGCCGGTCGCGCCCGCCAACGACCTGTCCGGCACGAATCTCGGCAACCGGACGCTCCTCGCCGGCGCCTACCGGTTCACGTCGTCCGCGCAGCTGACCGGTGCGCTCACGCTCAACGCGCAGGGCGACCCCGACGCGCAGTTCGTCTTCGAGATCGCATCGACGCTGACCACCGCATCGGGCAGCTCGGTCGTCATGACGAACGGCGCGTCGCCGTGCAACGTCTACTGGCAGGTCGGCAGCTCGGCCACGCTCGGAACCACCACGGCGTTCCAGGGCAACATCCTGGCGCTCTCGAGCATCTCGCTGAACAACGGCGCGACCGTGCAGGGACGCGTCCTCGCCCGCAACGGCGCCGTGACGCTGATCAACAACGTGCTCAACGGCAACGTGTGCGGTGCCGCGACGATCACGCCCGTTCCCGGGACACCCGGGACGCCCGGGACACCCGGGACACCCGGCACGCCCGGCAGCCCCGGCACGCCCGGCTCCGGAACTCCCGGGACGCCCGGCGCGACCCCGCCGCGCGGCTCGACGCGCAACGGCACCTCCACGCTGCGCCGCAGTGCGCGCGAGGACTGCACCGACGGCTTCACGGCAACGGTTCGCGGCCGCAACATCGCGCGCGTCACGTTCCGGCTCGACGGCAAGCGGATCGCCAGCCAGACGAGCGGGCCGTTCCAGGTGTACGTGGTGGCCCCGACCTCGGGCGGGCATCGCCTCAGCGTCACCACGACGTTCACCGACCGCACCAAGGCCAAGACGGTGAGCTTCCGCTACCGCGTTTGCGCAGCGGGCTCCCTCGCGCCACGGCGCGGCCCGTCGCCGTTCACCGGCTGATGCACCTCTCCCCCCGAAGTCTCCGCGCGCCCGGCCCGCCCCCTCCTTCGGGCCGGGCACTCGGACTCGTGATCCTCGTGCTGGGACCGGGCGTCGCCCTCGCAGCCACGCCCGCCTCGGCGGCCGTGCCCGCGAGCCAGCCGCTCGTCGTCCTGATGCGCGACCACGTCGCGCGATCGTCCCCGAGCGCCCAGGCCCGTCGCGTGGCGACGGTGCAGTCCCGGCGGCCGCTCACCCACGTGCGGACCACCCTGCCCGTGCTCGATCGAGCCACAAAGGGTTCGACGAACTGGCTGCGCGTCCGGCTCCCCGGCCGCCCCAACGGCCACAGCGGCTGGATCACCGCCGCGCGCACGGCGCCCGCGGCGACCGCGTGGCGCCTCGCGCTCCGGCGCTCCACGCGCTGGGTGACCGTGTCCCACGCGGGGCGCACCGTGCGCCGGTTCCGCGCCGTCGTCGGCAAGCCGGCCACCCCGACGCCGACGGGCTCGTTCTTCGTCGAGGAGGTCGTCCGCGTCCGGGCCGGTCACCCGGGCGGGCCGTTCGCGCTCGCCCTCAGCGCCCGGTCGACCGTCCTCCAGGAGTTCGAGGGCGGGCCCGGGCAGGTCGCGATCCACGGGACGCGGGGGCTCTCCGGCGCGGCCGGCAGCGCCGTGTCCTTCGGGTGCGTGCGCCTGAGCCCGTCGGCCATCACCTGGCTCGCGAAGCGACTCAGCGGCGGCGTGCCGCTCACGATCAGGCGGTAGGCACCGCCGCCGTCACGAGCTGCTCGTCGAAGACGAACGATCCCTCGAGCGCGCGGCGCACGGGGCAGGTGTCGGCCACGCGGCGCAGCCGGACGATCTGCTCGTCCGTCAGGCCGTCGGGCAGGTGCACCTGCACGTCGAAGCGCCGCGGCTCGGACTCGTAGTGGTACTCCACGTCGACGCGCATGTCGTCACCGAGATCCCAGCCCTTGCGCTGGGCGTAGAGCACGATCATGGTCGAGATGCAGGAGGCCAGCGTCGCCGGCAGCAGCTCGTGCGGCGCGGGTCCCAGAGTCGGTCCCGCCGAGGCTCTCGGGCTCGTCGGTGACGATCGTGTGCCGGCCGTTGACGTCGATCTCGTGGCGCATCGTGCCGCCGATGCTGCGGGCGCTTGCGGTGAAACTCATGGTCTGCTCCGTTCGGGGGTCCTGGGCGTTGCGAAGGCTTCCGTGCGAGTCAGGCCGCGGCGGGGACGGCGAGGTGGGTGTGCAGGTCGATGGGGTTGCGAATGCAGTACGCCCCGGGGCAGTGCTCGTCGGCGAGCTGCTTGATCGCTTCGAGCTGCTCCGGCGACGCGTCGGCGTCGACCTCCAGTCGCCAGTCGATGCGCTCGACGGGCGGCCGCTCGCTCACCCCGAGTGCCCGGCTCATGTCGAGCCGCGTCTCGACCCGGGCGTGCAGCGACCGCAGCTCGACGCCCGCGCGAGCGGCCTCCTGCGCATAGCTCATCGCGTAGCAGGCAAGGCCTCCCCAGAAGCAGTAGGCGAGCGGGTTGGGTGCCGACCCGGTTCCGCCCATCGGCGGGCGGGAAGTCCGCCTCGAAGACGACGCTCTCGCCGTTGGGCAGCGGGATCGCCGTGCGGAACTGGGGCGCTCCCGGCTCCGCCTGCCACTCGCCCTCGAAGGCGATCTGCTGCACGACCGCCGTCGGATCGGCGGCGGCTGCCGCCGCGGTCCGCTCGACCGCTTCGACGTTGACGTTGTGCATGAGGGACTCCTTCGGGAGGGTGTGGTCCGCCGCAGCTCATCGCGAGCGTCCGTCGCGTCGGGATACCGCGCAGTCCGCGCTGGGCAGGCCGGCGGCCAGCCAGGCGTTCATCCCGCCGGTGACGTTGAGGACGTCCGGCCGCTCCTTCGCGGCGCGCCGCGCGGCCACCTTGCTGCGATGGCCGGAGCGGCACACGAACGCGACCGCGTGGTCCGTCCGCAGCTCGGCGACGCGGCTGCCGATCTCGTGGAGCGGGATGTGCACGGCCCCCGGCACGCGCACCTGCTCGAACTCGTGGTGCGTGCGGACGTCGATCAGCAGGAGCTCACCGGCGAAGAACCGGTCGGAGGCCTCGCGCGCGTTGATCTCCTCGACGGAGCGCCGGCCGAACATCACGCGTGTCCGAAGCGCACGTCGGGCAGGATCCGGGCCAGCGGCTTCGGCAGCCACCACGCCCACGGGCCGAGGATCCGCAGGATCACCGGCATCAGCAGCAGCCGGACGAGGAACGCGTCGAGCAGGACGGCGACGCCGAGGATGATCGCCCATCTCCTTGGGCGGCAGCGGGCCGGACAGGGCGAACGTGAAGAACACGGCGACCATCACGCCGGCGGCGGCGAAGATCACGCGGCCGCTGTGGGCCACGCCGCCGACCATCGCCTCCTTGGCGTCGTGCGTCTTGTCCCAGTGCTCCTTCGCCGACGACAGCAGGAACACCGTGTAGTCCATCGAGATCGCGAAGATCATCGCGAAGAAGAACACGGGCCCCCAGGCGTCGAGGAAGCCCTGCGGCTCGAAGCCGAGCAGGCCGCTCCCGTGGCCCTCCTGGAAGATCAGCCGCGCGACGCCGAACGCCGCGCCGGTCGCCAGCAGGCTCGTGAGCACGCCGAGCGCCGCGATGATCGGCGCCTGCAGCGCGACCAGCAGCAGCAGGAAGCCGAGGATCAGGACGACGCCGATGACGAGCGGGGTCTTGTCCGACAGCAGCGTCTCGAGGTCGTGGTTCTCGGCGACCGAGCCGCCGACGAGCGCGCCCGCCGGCAGCGCGGTGCGCAGCCGGTCGATGGTCGCGCCGGTGGCCGGGACTCGACGGGTCGCTGCTTGGGGACGACCTGCACGAGCGCCTTGCCGCCCGCGCCCGGCATCGCGGGCATGACCTGCGCGATGCCCGGGTCGGCCTTCGCGACGACGGTCACGCGCGCGGCGTCGCCCTGGGCGCTGACGACCTGCAGCGCGCCGGGGGCGCCGTCGCCGAAGGCCTTCTGGACCTGGTTGTAGCCGACGCGCGAGCTGTCCTGCTCGGGCACGACCTTGATCGACGGCATGCCCGGTCTTCAGGCCGAACACCGGGACGATCAGCGCGACGAGCACGATCAGCGCCAGCGACGCCGAACGCGTACGGGTGACGCCACAGGCGCTCGGCCCAGGCGGCGAACTTCGGCGAGCGGTGCTCGCCCTGGTGGACCCACGGCAGCGCGAGCTTGTCGACCTTGCGGGCCGAGCTTGCCGAGCACCGCGGGCAGCAGCGTCAGCGACGCGGCGAGGATGAAGACGACGGAGATCATGATCCCGAGCGCCATCGAGCGGAATGCCGGCGAGGGCACGAGCATCACGGCCGTCAGCGAGATCAGCACGGTGATGCCGCTGAAGAGGACGGCCTTGCCGGCCGTGTCCATCGTCTCGGCGACCGCGTGCTCGACCGGCTCGTGCGAGCCGAACAGCGCGCCGCGGAAGCGGTAGACGATGAAGAGCGCGTAGTCGATGCCGAGCGCGAGCGCGAACATCAGCGCGAAGTTCATGGCCCAGATCGAGATGTCGAGGACCTGCGTGCCGAGGTACAGCGACCCGGCGGAGGCCATCAGGCCGAGGATCGTGAGCATCAGCGGCAGGCCGGCCGCGACGAGCGAGCCGAACGCGAGCACGAGGATGATCAGCGTCACCGGCCACGAGATGAGCTCGCTCTTCATCATCGCGTCGCGGTTGGCGGTGTTGAAGTCCGACCACATGCCGCTGGCGCCGGTGAGTGAGACCTGCACGCCGTCGCCCTGGAGCTGGTGCAGCTCCTCCTTGAGGTCGTCGGCGGCGCGGACCATCGTGTTGGAGTCCGACTGCGGCGCCGGCCTGGATGACGACGGTGTGCCCGTCGCGCGAGATCGACGCGCCCGGCTGCGGCGGGACGACGGACTTCACGCGCGCGTCGTCCTTGAGCGTCGCGGTCGCCGACGGCGACCGCCTGCTGGAACGCGGGGTCGCTCGACCGTCTTGGTGTCGGAGTGCACGACGACCATGAGCGCGCTCGAGGAGAGCCCGCCGAAGTTCGCGTCGATCGACCTTGCGGGCGCTCGACGGACTCCGAGCCCGTCGCCTCCCAGCCGGCGCCGGACAGCGCGTGCTCGACCTTCGGGGCGAAGAACCCCAGGACGACCGCGACGAGCGCCCAGGCGATCGCGACGGTGCGGAAGTGCGTGGCGGTGTAGTGGCCGAGGCGGCCGATCGGACCGAAGTTGGTCATCGGGTCTGCTCCGAGGGGTAGAGGACGGACCGCAGGCCGAAGACCCGCTTGAGGACGAGCGAGGCGCCGCAGGCGCCGAAGGCCACGTAGAGCCACTGGTTGACGCCGACGAACGCCGTCAGCAGGAGGAACCACGGCGAGACGGTCGCCGCGAGCAGCGCGCTCAGCAGCGTCATCGTGCCCGCCATCGCGAACAGGACGCGCTCGAGCGGCCAGCCGCGCGACTCCGTCGCGCAGGTCGGTGGTGGTTGCGGTGGTCATGCGGTGGTGCCTCCCGTGAGGATCTGGTCGAGTTCGTTGATCTGCGTGCGCAGCCCGCCGCAGACCTGGTCGCAGAGCGCGAAGACGCCGTCGTCGGCGATCGCGTAGTACGCGAACGTCCCGCGCTTGGAGCGGCTGACGAGGCCCGCCTGGTGCAGCACGCCGAGGTGCTTGGAGACGTTCTGCTGCGAGGCGCCGAGGCGCTCGGTGAGCTCGCCGACCGTCATGTCGCCGTCGCGCAGCGCGTCGAGCAGCTTGATGCGCATCGGCTCGCCCAGCACGCGAAAGCGCTGGGCGATCAGCTCGGTGAGGGCATCTGGCAGCGGGTGTGGGACGTCCATGCGAAGCAGTGTACCACTTCACCGTTGTATACGCATATACGGGTGAACTACGCATGGCAGGGCGTGGAAAGCGCCGATGCCCCGGAGGCCCGCGCCCACCATCCTCGGAGGCTCCCCCTGTCAGATCCCGGAGGCCGCACCGTGTCCGCCACACCAACCTCATCGCGCGTCGTCGTCGTCGGGTCCAGCTTCGCCGGCATGACCGCGGCACTCGAGCTGCGCAAGCGGCTCGACGCCCGGCACGAGGTCGTCGTGCTGGATCCGCGCGCGGACTTCACGTTCATCCCGTCGCTGATCTGGCTGCCGTTCGGCCTGCGCGAGCCGGACGACGTGACCTTCCCGCTCGCGCCGATGTACGCCAAGCAGGGCATCCGCTTCGTCAACGAGGCCGCGACGCGCATCGACCCCGACGCCCGGGTCGTCACGACCGGCGCCGGCGAGGAGCTCTCCTACGACCGTCTGCTGCTCGCCACGGGCCCGCGGCTCGCGTTCGAGAAGGTTCCCGGCCTGGGCCCGGACGGAGGCCACACCCAGTCCGTGTGCAACCTCGACCACGCGCTGATCACGCGCGATGCGTGGGAGCGGTTCCTCGAGAACCCGGGTCCCGTCGTGGTCGGCACGGCCCAGGGCGGATCGTGCTTCGGCGCGTCCTACGAGTTCCTCCTGAACACCCGGCACCGCATCGCGAAGGCCGGGCTCCAGGACGTCGCGCCGCTGACCTTCATCACGGCCGAGCCGTTCCTCGGCCACTTCGGGCTCGGCGGCGTCTCCGACTCCCAGCAGCGCGTCGAGAAGTTCTTCGACAAGCTCGGGATCGAGGGCATCCCGAACAACGTGATCCGCGAGGTCCGCGACGGCGAGATCGAGCTCGAGGGCGGCCGCGTTCTCCCGTTCGCCTTCTCGATGATCGTCCCGCCGTTCACCGGCGTCGACGTGATCCGCGAGACCGAGGGCCTCGGCAACCCGATGGGCTTCATCCCGGTGACCGACGAGTTCCGTCACACCGAGCTCGACACCGTGTACGCCGCCGGCGTCGACGTCGCCATCGCCCCGCCCGCAGGAGACGCTCGTCCCGGCCGGCGTCCCGAAGACCGGGCAGATGAGCGAGGTCATGGCGAAGGTCGCCGCGCAGAACATCACCGCCGACATCCAGGGCGGCGAGCGCCGCTCGATGCCGATGACCGACATGGAGGCGATCTGCATCCTCGACGCCGGCAACAACGGCATCATCTTCAAGGCCGACCACGTGCTCGGGGACTCCCAGCACGCGCACGTCATGAGCGGGCCGCAGGCACACTGGGCGAAGCTCGCCTTCGAGCGCATCTTCATCGAGAGCCGCAAGCGCGGGCGCCTGGTGCTGTGAGCTCGCTCGTGCTCGTCGTCGACGACGAGCGCAAGATCCGCGAGCTGGTCCGCTCGTACCTCGAGCGCGCCGGCATCGACGTCGTGACGACGGGCTCCGGCGCGGAGGCGCTCGAGCTCGCCGCCCGCGCGCGGCCCGACCTCGTCGTCCTCGATCTCGGGCTGCCCGACGTGCCGGGCGACGAGGTCGCTCGCGAGCTGCTGCGCGAGGGCGACATGCCGATCCTCATGCTCACGGCACGCGCCAGCCGAGGCCGATCGCGTCCGCGGCCTGGAGCTCGGCGCCGACGACTACGTCACGAAGCCGTTCAGCCCGCGCGAGCTGGTCCTGCGCGTCCAGGCGGTGCTGCGACGCGGGCGCGGCGACGCTGCCGACGGCCCCGCCGTCCTACGGCGAGGGCGAGCTGATCCTCGACGCCGATCGCCATGAGGCGCGGGTGCGCGGGACCGCCGTCGCGCTGACGCCGACCGAATGGCGACTGCTCGACGCGCTCGCGCGCACCCCGGGCCGCGTGTACTCGCGCTACGAGCTGATCAACCAGGTCCGCGGCTACGAGTTCGAGGGGTACGAGCGCACGATCGACTCGCACGTGAAGAACCTGCGCCGCAAGATCGAGCTGGATCCGGGACATCCGCGACTCGTCGAGACCGTCGTCGGCGTCGGCTACCGGCTCGGCATCACCCGTGACTGAGAACGCGCCCACCGCGGCGCGGAGCCGGTCGCTCGCGACGCGCATCGCGCTGGCGTTCGCCGGCGTCGCGCTCGCCGCCGTCGGGCTCGTCGTCGTCCTGGTCGATCGTGAGCACGTCGCGGGAGACCACGTCGCTGGCCGCGTCCCAGCGCCAGGCCGCCGCCGATGCGGCGGCGCGGCGGCTGCGGCAGGCCTACGACCGCGCGGGCGGCTGGGTGCGCGCGGACACGGCGGACGCCCTGCGCATCGCCCGCGAGGCCGGCGGCGGCCTCACGATCCTGGACGTCCAGGGAGCCGTCGTCACGTCCGGTGGCGCTGGGCGCGGGGGCGGTCAGGGGCCGGGGTCGGGGTCCGGGCGGGCCAAGCGGCGAAGACGTCGACCGCGCGCATCGTGAGTGGACGGTCGCTCCGTCGGCTCGGTCGTGTTCCGCGTCCCCGGGTCGGGGCTCTCGGCAGCAGAACGGCGCCTGCGCGACCGGCTCGTCACGATCGCCCTCGTCAGCGGGCTCGTCGCCGTCCTGCTCGCACTCGTCGCCGGGTTCGCCGTCGCGCGCAGGCTGACCGCCCCGCTGCGCCGGCTGACCCTCGCGGCCGGCGCCCTGGAGCACGGCGACATCGCAGGCACGCGCGTCGGCCGGCACGGCGCCGGGCGAGATCGGCGAGCTGGCGCGGGCGTTCGACGGGATGGCGCAGACGCTCGACGACCAGGAACAGGCGCGAACCGCGCTCCTGGCCGAGATCGCCCATGAGCTGCGCACACCGCTGACGATCCTGCGCGGCAACTGCGAGGCGCTCGTCGACGGTGTCCTGGAGCCCACGGCAGACCGGCTGGCGTCGCTGCACGACGAGGTGCTGCGACTCGAGGGCCTGGTCGCCGATCTCGAGACGCTCTCCGCCTCGGAGTCGGCGACGCTGCGCTCGACCGCGCTCCGGTCGACGTGGCGGTCGTCGCCGGCGACGCGCTCTCGCTGCTCGCGGGCCGGGCGGACGGCGCGGGCATCACGCTCGCGGGCGACCTCGCGCCGGTGGTCGTGCCGGCCGACCGCGACCGGCTCGCGCAGATCGTCGAGAACCTGCTGTCCAACGCGCTCAAGTTCACTCCGTCCGGCGGGACGGTCTCGGTCAGGGTCGCCCCCGTCGACGGGGGCGCGGTGATCGAGGTGCAGCGACACCGGGCGCGGCATCCCGGCCGACGAGGTCGCGCACGTGTTCGAGCGCCACTGGCGCGGGCGCGGCGCCGCGGACGTCGGCGGCCGCGGCATCGGACTGGCGGTGGTCAGCGAGCTCGTCCGCGCGCACCGCGGGTCGGTCGTCGTCGTCCAGCGAGCCGGGGAACGGCAGCCGGTTCACCGTGACGCTGCCGGCGGCCTGAGTCCCGCCCGCAATCTCCACACGATCTCCATCCGCTCTCCACGGCGCTCCAAGACGGCTGCCCGATGCTGTCTGCAGCGACACGAAAAGGAGCGATCATGAGGACCCCGACACGCATCACCACCATCGTCACCGCCGGCATCCTCGCCACCGCGGGGACGGCGGCAGCCGCCGGACAGGGCGACCGGACCTGCGACGGCACGGGCGCCGGGACGGGCCCGCGCGCGGCACAGGGCACCGGCCAGGGCGCGGGCCCGGGCGCCGGCATGCGCAACGGCAACGGCCAGCGCTCCCAGCGCGCTCGGCAGCGCGCCCGCAAGCAGCGCGCAGCCCTGCCGGCCCGGACCACGACGGCGCCGCTCAGCGCCGCCGAGGCGGCGGCCGTGACCTACATGCGCGAGGAGGAGAAGCTCGCGCGCGACGTCTACCGCAAGCTCGCGGTGACGTCGGGCAACACGACGTTCACGCGGATCGCCGCCAGTGAGCAGCGCCACATGGACGCGATGGGGCGGCTCATCCAGCGCTATCGCCTCACCGATCCGGCGAAGGGCATGGCGGCCGGTGAGTTCCGCAACGCGGACCTGCAGCGGCTGTACGACGAGCTCGTCGCGAAGGGGTCGGCATCGCCGACCGCCGCGCTCGAGGTGGGGCGCAGCATCGAGCAGCTCGACATCGCCGACCTGCAGGCGCGCGAGGCTGAGTCCCGCCACGCCGATGTGCGGTGGGTGTTCGAGCGGCTCGAGCGCGGCTCGGAGAACCACCTCCGGGCGTTCACGACGCAGCTCTCGTGACCTGCACCTCGGAGTGAAGGGCCGCGGCCGGGAGCGATCCCGGCCGCGGCCCGTTCCGTCCCAGCGCCGCGCGCCGGCGACGCCCGCGGGCGCGCTAGCCGAACGCGGCGATCATCGCGTCGGCGACCTGGACGCCGCGGTCCTCCTGCAGGAAGTGCGCCGCGCCCTCGATGCAGACCTGCTCCGTCGACCGTCGGCAGCAGGTCCACGAACACCTCGCCCGCCTTCGGGTAGGGAAGATCGGGTCGCTGTCGGAGAACGCGACGAGCGCGGGCTTGTCCCACGAGCGCAGCGCGTCCTGGACGGCGGCCATCTCGCGTCGCGCCCGGCTCGTCGGCGCTCATCGGGACGAGCAGCGGGAACATCGCGGCGCCCGCCTTGCTCTCGACGGTCGGGAACGGCGCCTCGTACGCGGCGACGATCTCCTGCGGGAGGTCGGTCGTCGTCGCGCTCTGGACGATCACGCCGATCGGCAGGTCGGGCGTGCGCTCGGCGAAGTCGCGCCAGGCCTGGAAGCCCTTGCTCACGCGGCCGGTGAAGAGGCCCGTGTTCAGGACGACGAGGCGCCCGACGCGGTCGGCGTTCTCGACGGCCCAGCGCAGGCCGATGGGCCCGCCCCAGTCCTGGACGACGACGGTGACGTCCTGCAGGTCGAGCGTCGCGAGATGGGCGCTGACGCTCGCGACGTGCCGCTCGTACGTGTACCAGCCGCGATCGGTCGGCTTGTCCGAGCGCCCGAACCCGACGAGGTCCGGGCAGACGACGCGGTGACCGGCGCCGACGAGGCGGCCCGAGCATGTGGCGGTAGAGGTACGCCCACGTCGGCTCGCCGTGGAAGCACAGGACCGGGCTGCCCTCGCCCTCGTCCACGCGATGCAGGCGCAGCCCGTCGACCTCGGTGTAGTGCGGCGCGAAGTCGTACCCGGCCAGGTCGGCGAAGCGCTCGTCGGGGGTGCGGAAGACATCCATGGCTGAACCTTTGACTCGGGGCGTGCGGCGGGCTCGCGGAGCCTACGGCACGGCCCACGCCGTGCTCGTCACGTCCACCACGAGGGCGCCGCCGTCCACCGGGACGTCCGCGCCGCTGACGTAGGAGGCCGCGTCCGACAGCAGGAACGCGACGACCGCCGCGACCTCGTCCGGTTCGGCGGGCCGGCGCAGCGGCACGTGCTCGTGCGTGAGCGCATACGCCCCCTCGCGGTCCGTTCCGCGCGCCGCGGCGAGGCCGTCCATGTCGGCGTCGCCCATCGGGGTGCGCACCCAGCCCGGGACAGACGGCGTTGGCTCGCACGCCGCGCGGGCCCTCGTCGGCCGCGATCGTCCGGCAGAGCATCACGAGCCCCGCCTTCGACGCGCAGTAGGACGCCCAGCCCGGGCCGGCCCGGTGCGCGTTGACCGACGCCACCCCGACGAGCGCGCCGCGCCGCTCGCGCAGCGCCGGAAGCGCGGCGCGCGCGACGAGGAACGCGCCCGTGAGGTTCGTGCGGATCGTGCGGTCCCACCCCTCCGGCGTGTCGTCGGCGGCGGCCGCCGAGTCGCCGATGCCCGCGTTGAGCACGACGGCGTCGATGCCGCCGAACGCCGTGCGCGCGGCCTCGGCGACCGCGTCGGCGTGCGCCGGATCGCCGACGTCGCCGGGGACGACCACCGCGTGCGGGAGGTCGCCCGCCAGCGCCTCGAGCGGGCCGGAGCGCCGGCCGGACAGCACGACGCCGTACCCGTCGGCGGCGAGCCGGCGCGCACATGCCGCCCCGATCCCGCTGCCCGCTCCCGTGACGATCGCCCCGCGCATCGGCCGAGCCTACGACTCGGCGTACCGCAGCGAGCCCGGGGTCGTCGAGCCGCTCGCCGGTCTCCAGGTAGGTCTTCAGCCCGGAGAGGATCATCGGCCAGCCGCCGTAGAGCTCGCCGTGGGCGCCCTCGCGCAGCTCGTCGTGGACGACCGTGAGCCGGCACGAGTCGCCGACGGGCTCGATCTCGTAGGTGATGCGCGACGGGCCCTCGGCCTGCACCTCGTCGCTCCACAGCGCGGTGAAGCTCTGCACGAGCCGCCGCGGCGGGTCGACCTCGAGGTTCTCGCCCTGCCACAGCAGCCCCGGCGCCTGCGGGCTGCTCGCCTCGTAGGACGAGCCCGGCGACCAGTCGGACGTGATGCCGACGCCGAAGTTGTAGACCGCGCGCTGCTCCGGATCGGTCAGGGCCTGCCACAGCCGCTCCGGGGTCGTCTTGATGTAGATCTCGAACACCTTCTCCATGAGGCTCTCCTCGATGCTGGTCTTGAGCGCGCTGAGCCCCGCGGCCCAGGGCTCGGCGTACTTGCTCACCCACCGGTCGTGGACGAGCCGGATCGGGACGACGTTCAGGAAGTGCAGCTTCTCCCGCCCGCGCCTGCGCGTGACGACGAGCCCCGCGTCCTCGAGCACCTTCAGGTGCTTCATGACGCCGAAGCGCGTCATCGGCAGGCGCGACTCGAGGGCGCTCAGGCGTCTGCCCGTCCTCGCGGAACAGCTCGTCGAGCAGGCTGCGGCGCGTCGGGTCGGCCAGCGCCTTGAACACGTCATCCACGAGGACGACGATACGTGACCTATTGGTCACATGTCAATGGGTCAGCCGGTCAGTCCCGTCACGCCGTCGACGATGAGCTTGACGGCGATCAGCGCGGCGATCACCGCGACGATCGTCGTGCTCTCGCGCACCATCCACGCGCGCAGGCGCTCGAGGACCCCGTCGGCCCGCTCGCCGAGCAGCAGCGAGCCGGCGATCGGCAGCACGACGCCGAGCATCGCGAGCACGACGAAGACCGCGAGTGCCGCCGCCTGGTCGGCGGTGCTCCCGCCCGCCGCCGCGATCGCGCCCGCCGCCGCGACGATGAGGATGAGGTTCTTCGGGTTGACGCCGCAGAGCAGCACGCCCATGCCCGCCGCGCGACCCGGGGTGAGCGTGTCGACGGTCTCCATCCACCGCGGCAGGTCGGGCGAGGGATCTCCTGCACGCGGTCGCGCGCGCCACTGACCCGCGGCGAAGCGCAGGAGGAGGGCGCCGAGCACGAGTCGCCCGACGCTCACCCACGTGCTCGGGTCCTCCCCCGATCCGTCGTCGGCACCGGCCGCGCCGAGGACGAGCGTGGCCGCCGCGGTGATGACGACGACCGCCGCGAGCCCGCCCGCCGCGAACGCGAGCGCCTTCAGGCGACCGGCCGGCGTCGCGAGGATGAGCACGACGGCGACGATGGGCAGCGGGCTGAACGCGACCGCGATGCCGAGCGGGATGACCTGTGTCACTGCCTCGCGCATCAGTGCACGGGGCTCGTCGGACGCGGACGAGTGATGGACGACATAGCGCCGGAGCCTCGCAGGGTGATGAACTGTCGGCGCGATGTCATCTCCCGAAGCCGGCCCGCCGCCCACCTCCCACGCGCCGGGAGGCATGGTCGACGGCGTCGTCGACTTCCTCGGCCTGCGCTTCGAGGAGCCCGGCGTCGTGCGGCTCACGGTCCGGCCCGAGCTGCTCAACCGCGCCGGCCTGCTGTCCGGAGCCGTGGGCTACACGATGGTCGACTACGCGATGGGCTCCGCGCTCTGGGCGCAGCGCAACGAGGGCGAGGGCATCGCGACGCTCTCGATCTCCGTCAACTACCTCCAGACCGCGACCGCGGGCGACGTCGTCTGTCACGCCCACGTCGATCGGCGCAACCGCACGGCGGCGACGCTCCGCGCGACCGTCCTCGCGGACGACGGGCGTCTGCTGCTCACCGCCATCGGCAGCTTCTCCATCTTCCCGCGCAAGCGCTAGGGCCGTGGTACAAAGTCCGGCATGAGCGACGACCTGCTGAAGATCAAGGAGAAGGAGCGCGTCACGCGCGAGGAGGCGGCGGCGCGGCTGCGCGCGATCGCCGACGAGCTCTCCTCCGGGAACGACGTCATCTTCGAGCGCGACGGCATGCGGGTCGTCGCGAAGGTCCCCGACGAGGTCGAGCTCGAGATCGAGTTCGAGGTCGGCGAGGACGAGACGGAGCTCGAGATCGAGCTCAGCTGGGGCGGGTTGTCGGGCTGACCCGGCGTCGCGCAGCCGCCGCGGGCGCGTTCGCGCTGGCCGGCGGCGCGCTCTATGCCCTGCGGCTGCGGCCCCTCGTGCTGGCGTGGGGCGCGACGCCCGCGGAGGCGGCGTCCGTGCTGCCGGGCGACGAGCTCGTCCCGCAGGCCGATGGCGGTGCGACCCGTGCGATCTGGATCGACGCGCCGGCCTCCGCCGTCTGGCCGTGGCTCGCGCAGATGGGCCCGTCGCCGCGCGGCGGCGTGTACACCTACGACTGGATCGAGAACCTGCTCGGGCTCGACATCCACAGCGTCGACGTCGTCCTGCCGCAGTTCCAGCACCCGCACGTCGGCGACGCGATCGCCCTCGGCCCCAACACGATGCGGATCGCGCGACTGGAGCCGGAGCACGTGCTCGCGTGGCACTCGGACGACGGCAACTGGGTGTGGGCCTTCGTCCTGCGCGAGCAGGACGGGCGGACACGGCTGCTGAGCCGCAACCGCTACCGGCTGCCGACGCTCGCGGCGCGCATCGCGATGCTGCCGATGGAGCCGGGCTCGCTGGTCATGGAGCGGCGGATGCTGCTCGGCATCCGCGACCGCGCCGAGCGGCTCGCCGCCGGCTAGGGCGCCTGCGCGCGCGTCGAGGCGCGCACGTACGCGGTGATCGTCGCGACGCTCGTCACGGTCCCCAGCCGCTGGGCCCAGGTGACCGTCGGGCGCCGGGTCGTCGGGTCGAGCGCGATCGCCGGCTGACGCAGCGCTCCGTCGCTGACCTGCTCGGGCGGACCGAACGCGCCGCCCGGCGGCCGGACCGCCGCGACCACGTTCTTGACGAGGTTCTCGCTGTCCAGGCCGGACCATGCGACGGCGGCGGTGCCGTCGGGCAGTGCGGCGAGATCGCCGAGGACGGCGCCCTCGCCCGCGGGCGAGACGCTCTGCGCCGCGCCGAAGCGCCCGCTGGAGTCCGTTCCCGACACCCGCACGCGCCACGCGCTGTCATGGCCCGTCCAGGCGACGAACGCGTTCGTCCCCGCGAGTGCGAGCACCGGCCCCATGCGCGGCAGGTACGCGACCGGGGTGCGCACGAGCTCGAGGGTCTGCGCGCTGCGGAACGACGCGGCGCCTGCCGGGCGGACGGCGACCTGGAATCTCGCGGTCAGCCCCGTCGACTCGGAGATCGACGACGTCCCCCAGGCGACGTAGGCGCGGCCGTTCTGGGCGACGGCCGTGGTGACCGTTCCCGCGACCGTGCCTCTGCCGATGGTCATCAGCGCACCCCAGCCCTGACCGGCCGGGCGCATGCGCGCCTCGATCGCGGTCCGGCCCTCGCCGAGCCGGCGGGCCCAGACGACGAGGATGTCGCCCCGCACGCCGATGGCGATCGACGGTGACTGCGGCAGGCCGCTCCCGCGCACGGTGACCGGCGACCCGAAGGTGCTGCCGCCCGGGCGGCGCAGCGCGACCTGCACGCTCGACCGCCGGCAGTCGGACGACGTGACGGACGACCACGCGGCGACGACCTGTCCTGCATTGTTCGCGGCGACGGCAGGACCGAGATCGCCGCCGGGCGCCGTCGAGGTCGTGATGACCATCGGCGCGCCCACGTCACCGGAGGAGCTGCCGAACCGCGCCCGCAGCGTCGTCCGCTCGCCGCACCGCTGGCGGCCGAGCGACCGCTGGTCCAGGCCGACGGTCCGCGAGGTGCCGTAGAGCACCGGGCCCGCGACATAGGCCGGGGCGCTGCGCGGGAGGGCGAACGCCGCCGCCCCGGGGGCGCGCGTCGCGCTGTGCCACCCGTCGGACACGTAGTGGCCGTGGGGCGTGCCGCTCTGCCAGCGGAACGCGGGCCACGCGGCGAACGCGCGACCGGTGCGATCCACCATGACGTCCGAGGACGCCAGGTCGTTCGCGCTCGCGGAGATGTTCTGAGCCGGGGACCAGGTCGCGCCCTGGGCGGGGCCGGCGGCGAGGAGCGCGAAGAGCACCGCGAGGAGCGCGGCGGCTGGAGAGGCTGTGGATCGGAGGGGCGTCATCTCTTGCTGGAACGCAGCCGAACGTGAATTCGGAGCGGTCGGGAGGACGCGCTCCTGCGATGCGCCGGTGGCGCCGCGGACTCAGGTGAGCTGGGAGACGAGGAACACGATCGCGATCGACATCACGACCGCCATCGCCACCAGCGAGAAGTCCAGGTCACTGCTGCCGTGGTGGTGTGTGTGCTGCTGCATGACCACATGGTCCCGCGCGCGCGAGCCCGCTCCCAGCGGGGGAATCACGCAGCAGGGCACGGGAAACGTGCAACGCCAGGGCGAGCGCCCGCGGACGCCGCCGGGTGGCACGACGGCGCCGGATCGGTAATCGTGCCGCCCACGTGAACCTGGCACGCCGCCGTTCACCACCCCACGCGAAAGGAGCCCACATGACGACCACCGCCGAGCCGCAGGTGATCCTTCCCGACCACCCGGAGTACGACGAGGCGCGCAGCGCCTGGAACCTCGCCGCCGACCAGCGCCCCGCGGCCGTCGTCCTGGCGCGCAGCGTCGAGGACGTCCTGGGCGCCGTCGCCCTCGCCTCCGAGCAGGGCCTTCGCGTCGCCGCGCAGACGACCGGCCATCTCGCGGGCGCGATGCCCGACCTCAGCGGCACGATGCTCGTGCGCACGATGATCGGCGGCGTCGAGGTCGACCCCGCCGGCCGGCGCGCACGCATCGGCGCGGGCGCGATCTGGCAGGAGGTCATCGACGTCATCGACGGGCACGGACTGGCGGCGCTGTCCGGGTCCACGCACGACGTGGGCGTGGTCGGCTACCTGCTCGGCGGAGGTCTCTCCTGGCTGGGCCGGGCCAAGGGCCTGGGCGCGAACCACGTCCTCGCCATCGAGGTCGTCACCGCCGACGGCCGGCTCGTGCGCTGCGACGCCGAGACCGAGCCGGAGCTGTTCTGGGCGCTGCGCGGCGGCGCCGGGAACTTCGGCGTCGTCACCGCGATCGAGATCGCGCTGTTCGAGATCGGCGAGGTCGTTCGCCGGGATGACCATCTGGCCGGCGAGCGACGCCCGCGCGGTGCTCGAGGCCTGGACGGCGTGGTGCGCGACCGCGCCCGAGAGCGTGACCACCGCCTTCCGGTTCCTGCGCCTGCCGCCGCTGCCCGAGATCCCCGAGCCGCTGCGCGACACGCCGCTGGTGGTCGTCGACGGCGCCGTGCTCGACGGGGACGCGGACGCTGCGCGCGCCGTGCTCGCCCCGGTCCTCGGCGTCGGCACGCCGATGATGGACACGTGGGCGCCGATGCCGCCCGCCGGGCTCGTGCAGATCCACATGGACCCGCCGCAGCCCGTTCCGGGCATCGGCGACGGCATCCTGCTCGAGGAGCTCGACGCCGCCGCGCTGGACGCGCTGATCGCCGCCGGCCGCCCCGATGAGGTGCGCCCGCTGCTCATGGTCGAGCTGCGGCAGCTCGGGGGAGCGCTGAGCCGGGAGCCCGAGGGCGCCGGCGCCCGCTCGACACTCGAAGGCGCGTTCCAGGTGTTCTGCGTCGGGGTGCCGATGGCGCCGCAGGACGGCGAGCTGATCCACGCGCCGCCTCGCGGAGGTGCTCGGGCGCGCATGGAGCCGTGGGCGACGGGGACGGTCTACTCGAACTTCTCCGAGCGCGGCGGGTCGGCGGAGCCGTGCTTCCCGCCGGCGGCCTATGAGCGGCTGCGCGCCGCACGCGCCGTCTGGGATCCGCAGGAGCTGTTCGTCGCAAGCCATCGCATCGAGCCCCGGTAGGAGATCGCGGGACCGCGGGCCTGATGCAGCGACGCGCGTAGCTCGCCGCGCCAGGGCCGCGGAATCCCCGGATGTGCGGCGGCGGCCCCCACGCTTCACTGCGTGGGTGGTCGCCTCCCGCCCTCCAGAGTCCGTACGCGCCGGCGACCGCATCGAGGTCCGCCGGCCCGACGGGTCGGTGCGCCGCGGCGTCGTCGTCGAGGTCCTCGGTCACCCGGAGCACACGCATTTCCAGGTGCGCTGGAACGCGGCCCACGAGTCCATGGTCTTCCCCGGCGAGGATGTCCGCATCATCCGCGGCGCCCCTCACTCCACGGGTTGACGCAGTGCCCGGGCGGCGGGACACTGAACCCGTCGAAGGGAGGGTGAATGGCACGAATGATGGCTGACTGCCGCCGCTGGCCCAGCGATTCGAACTGCTCACTGACCATCATCGGTGAGGAGGACGAGGTCGTCCGCGCCGCCGCCGAGCACGCCGCATCGGTGCACGGGCACGAGGACACACCGGAGATGCGCGAGCAGCTCCGGGCGTTCCTCGAGCCCGCCGAGGCGTACTCCAACGCGCCGCGTGAGCACGAGCCGCTGCCCAGTTAGCTCCGCGACTGTGGTCCCACGGCGCCGCGGCGCGCGGGACCACAGCGCGTGTCTCACGCGGGCGCCGCGACCGCGCTGAGCGCGATCGTCTCCCCCGCCTCCAGGATCCGCACCGGCACGCCGCGCTCCGCCGCCGCGCCGGCGAATCGCTGCGCCGCGTCCGGGACCGGCCGGTACACGCCGTCGATCTCGTAGCCCTCGGCGTGGATCGGGATGGCGAGCCGCGCGCCGAGGATCTCGGCGGCGACCGCGGCCTGCTCGGGATCGAGGGCCGACCGGCAGCGGGCTCGCCGGCGTGCGGTGCGGGAACCCCACGACCGCCCCGTTCACCGGGACGAGGACGACGTCGAACGGCCCGTGGCGCAGCGCCATCCGCCACCAGTACCCGTGGAACATCGTGTCCCCGAGATGCAGGACGCGCACGCCGCCGGCCTCGACGAGCCACGCGACCTGCGGGTCGCCGACGCCGTCGGACGCCGGCAGCGCGGTCAGCGTGAACGGCCCGGCCGTCACCGACTCCCACGGCGCGACCTCGCGGCGCTCCAGGCCCGCGGCGGCGAGCTCGTGCTCGGCCTGGGCGAGCGCGAGCCCCTCGAGCGCCCCGCCCCCGCCGGCGGGCGGCTCCAGGACGGGCGCGCCGGGCGCCAGTGCGGCGGTGAGGGCGCGCGCGTCGGCGTGGTCGCGATGCAGGTGGGTCACGAGCCCGGCGACCGCCTTCCCCGCGCTCGCGGGCACCACCTCCGGGACCGGCGTGCCGGCCGACTGCTCCCCGAGCGGAGCGAAGACCGCGCCCGCGTCGTCCAGCGGATCGATGACGACCGTGACGCCGTCCTCCTCGAGCTCCACGCCCGCCCAGCCCAGCCATGTCAGTCGCATTCGTCGCCTCCTCGTGTTGATGCGTGCGACTCGAGTTATACAGAACGATCGTTCGGCCGGTATCATCGTGACCATGCCACGCCGCTCAGCAGCCGACGTCGCCGACAGCCGCGCGACCGCCGTGGAGGCCGCGATCGACCTCGCCAGCGTCGAAGGCCTGGAGGGCATCACGATCGGGCGCCTCGCCGGCGACCTCGCGATGAGCAAGAGCGGGCTGATCGGGCGCTTCGGTGACAAGGAGGCGCTCCAGCGGGCCGTGCTCGCCGCCGCGATCGCAGCGGTTCACGGACGCCGTCTGGCGCCCGGCGTCGCGGGCCCCTGCCGGCCTCCCGCGCCTCGAGGCGATCGTCGACGCGTGGATCGCCCATCTGCGCGACGGCGTCTTTCCCGGAGGCTGCTTCGTGACGACCGCGTCGGTGGAGTACGACGCCCGGCCGGGCGCGCTGCACGACGACGTGGCGGCCGCCGTGCGCCGGTGGCTGGACGTCCTGGAGGCGGAGGCCCGTCAGGCACGGCAGGCCGGCGACCTGCCGGCCGAGCGCGATCCGGCCGACGTCGCCTTCGAACTGCACAGCCTCGCGTCCGGCGGCGGCGTGGCCGGACGACTGCTCGCCGACGCCACCGCGCTCGATCGCACGCGAGCGGCGATGCGCCGGGCGATCGGGCTGCCCGGCTAGGACGCTCCGGCGCCGAGGACCGAGCCCGCGTACGCACGGGCCGCTCGCCGCGCCTCGCGCAGCGCGACCGGATCCCCGTCCGGGTCATCGGTGAACGCATGTCGCAGCAGCCCGTCGATCAGCGCCACGAGCGTGCGCCACTGCTCGGGCGTCCCGCGCCGCGTCCCCGCCTGTTCGCGCAGGAGCGCTCCGAGGCGGGTGGAGATCGCCGCGTCGGTCTCGCGCTCCACGCGCCGGGTCGCCGCGTCGAGCGTGCCCGACAGCCACAGGCGGCGGATCGCCGGATGCTCGCGGATCATGGCGGCGTAGCCGTCGACCACGCCGCCGACCGTCACCGACCAGTCCGCGTCGGTCCCGCTCACGGCCTCGTCCAGGATGCCGGGCATGGCTGCGAGAAACCGCACCGCGAGCGCCTGGAGCACCGCGTTCTTGTCGTCGAAGAACTGGTAGAGCGTGCCGGTCGGCACGCCCGCCGCAGCGGCGAGGTCGCGCACGGTGATGTCCTCGGGCTCCCGATCGCGCAGGAGCTCGGCGGCCGCGTCGAGCAGGCGCTCGATCCGCTGGGCGCTGCGCGCCTGCGCCGGCAGGCGCTTGAGGATCTCGCCGTACGGGACCGTGTCGCTCACTCGCAGGCCGGCGACGCCTGGCGCGCGACGAGCACGCCGAGCGCGATGAATCCGAGCGCCCCGATCGGCCCGAGGATCGCAGCCTGGGTCGAGAGGTTGCCGCGCCGCCACTCGTCGAACCCGGCGATCGAGTCGGCCGTGTCGACCGCCGCCCCGACGAGCGCCACGGGTGCCACGAGCGCGGGGGGAGCGGCCAGCAGCGTCGCCGCGAGCGCGAACTCGCGCGAGCCGAACAGGCGCCCGACGAAACGGTCGGAGCGGTCGGGGTCCATGCCGAACAGGCGGACGGTGAGGTCCGGCGCCGTCCAGGCGCCGATTCCGATCAGGGCGCGCGTGACGCCGAGGGCAGTGCGAGCTGGTGTCATGTTCCAGAACGTACACCATGTTCATGTTCTGCCCTCGGGCACGAGCGACTCCGGGCTTCGGCGGACTGCGGATGTCACGGGCCCCGGCCGGGTCGATACTCGGCGCAGTCAATCGACACGACCGACGAGGAGCGCGGAACGATGGAGGCACGCACTGCACGACTGCTGCACGGACCCGAGAACCCGCTCGGGGAGCGGGAGATCGAGGTCGGCGCCTCCGCGGAGGGCGTGGATCTGCGCCCCGTGGTCGACGTCGACGGAACGCGACACGAGCTGCGGCTGGTGAGCTTCGCCGACGGCGAGGGCATGCCGGAGTACGTCTACGAGCGTCAGGTGCACGATGACGCCGCGCCACAGGGCTTCAGCATCCCGGGCGGCGACCTCGACGATCAGGAACCCGCCTAGTGCAGGGCCTTTGATGACTCTCCGAAGCGGCCGGTGCTGAGAACCACCCGCGTGACGTCGTGGCGGGTACGGTCGCCGCCGTGCGCGACCCGGTCGATCTTCGGGGTATGCCCCGACCGGCCGGCTTCGATCTCCCCCGCATCGCGATGCTCGTCGTCCCGGCAGCGTGTGCCGCTGCGCTGATCGCCGGGGATCCCGACGGCGCGCGCGCCCGCCCACGTGCCGCCGCGAGGACCGTCTACTTCTGCGTCGGGCCCGGCGGCGCGGCCCGCGTGTACGCGCGGGCGGTCCGCTGCCCGAGGGGCCTGCACCGCCTGTCCCTGAGCGCGCCGGTCGGCCTGCAGGGCGCTCACGGGACGCCGGGGGCGAGCGGACCCGCCGGGCCGCAGGGCCCCGTCGGCGCGATAGGTGAGCCGGGTGTGACCGGACCGCAGGGCGACACGGGCCCCGCCGGACCGCAGGGCGAGACCGGCCCACCTGGAGCGGGCGGCGCACCGGGCGCCGTGGGGCCGCAGGGACCACAGGGCGTCCCAGGCGCGCAGGGCCCGACCGGTCCCCAGGGGACGACGGGAGCGACGGGGCCGACGTCCAGCGGCGTCGCCGACGCCTACGCGACCTTCACGATCACCGGCGGCAATCCGGAACTCGTCACCTCCGCGAGCTGGAACGCCGGCGCGATCGGCGACGTCACCCGGCCCGGGACCGGCGTCTACTGCCTCACCGGACTGCCGGCCGCCGTGGTGCACGTCCTCGTGTCCACCGACACGGCGACCGTTCGCATGGTCGGTGCCGCCGACGGACCGGGGACCTCGTGCACCGGCGTCGCGGGGACGGACGCCGTCGTCCGCGTGCGCGACACATCAGGCGCCCCCGCCAATCTGGCGAACGGCGACCTCGTGTACGTCCTGGCGCACTGACCGCGCCGGTCAGTCGCTCCCAGCCGCCCAGGTCTTCGCGGCCTCCAGGTCGGCGAGCGCAAACGCCCGCGCCTGCCCGGGCCACATGACGCTGAAGATCTTGATGGCCGGCCCGGCCCACCGGGCGTCGGTCACGATCGCCATGCGCTCGAACGACGCCGGATGCCGCACGCCCAGCTTGAGGTCCTCCCACACGGCGTCGCCCTCGTAGTCGTCGAACTCGGGACCGAGCACGTAGACGAGGCGGACCTTCCCGTGCTCGGCGATCGCGGCGTTCACCGCCGGGAGGATCACGTTCTCGTAGTCCTCCTTCTCGACGTCGTCGACGGCCTCGAGCCCGAGGACACCGGCCGGCATGTCGGGCAGCAAGCGGATCATCAGCGACTCCTCCGCGCTCGCTTGAGCGTCATGTTCTTCGTCGTCGTACCGGTCGCGCCGAAGTCGACGACGACCTTCACCTTCGTGCTCGACTTCCTGGCCAGCCTGCGGCCGAGCGCGTTGAGCTTCACCTTCACCTTGCGCGCCTTGCCCTGGCGCACGTCGAACGTCGCCTTGCCGAGCGAGCGGATCCGCTTGGCGGGCGCCGCCGCCACGGGTGCGCGCGAGAGCACGTTGAGCGTGCCGCGACAGGTCGCCTGCAGGCAGTTCAGCACGACGTCGAGCCCACCGCCGATCGGGCGCAGGACCGACCCGCCGATCGTCGTGATGTCCGTCGGCCGCAGCGTGGGCGTCCCGACCGCCGGGCTGACGACGGCCGCGGCGGGCGTGAACGTGTACTGCAGCAGCACGTCCAGCCCGCCCTGGTGGCCGCTGGCGAACGCGCCGCCGCTGTTGGCGCCGTGCTCGGGGCCGAGCTTCGGATGGAACGAGCTCGACGTCACGCCGCCGGGCGTGAACGTCGCCGGATTGAACTGGCCCGGGACGAACGCGAGCGGCAGCGTGCCGCCCGCCGGCGCGCTGAACCCGATGGCGTCCTGGGTGATGACGTTCGTCTGCCGGTTGTTCTCGACCGGGAGGTTCACCGTGAACGTCGTCGTCGTGTTCGCGGCCGGCTGGACGGTGTCGGTCTCACGGACGAAGAAACAGCACTTCGGCTCGCCGGAGACGGCGCCGAGCTGCGCGTTCGTGAGCTGTCGCAGGACGACGAACCGCAGCGGCGCCGGATTCGCGCCGACCCTCACCGTCACCGTGTTGACGACACCATCGCGCGGCACGAATCCGGTGCGCGGATCGGTGTCGGCGTTGCCGAAGACGAAGCCCTGGGTGTACGTGCACGTCGTCGCACCCCACGGGTTGGTCACCGGTCCGCCGAGCGCGAAGTAGGCGGCGCAGTCGTTCCCCTGTGCCGCCGGAAACGGCGTCGCCGCAAGGGTCGATCCGCGCGTCACGGTCTGGGCCGCAGCGGTCGCGGGCACGGCGAGCAGCACGGCGACCAGCACGACGAGTCGGAGCATGCGGCGAGCCTAATGGATGGCCGCCGCCGCGATGACGCGGCCGGCGCTACCCGTCGAGGCGCGGGTAGCGGCAGTCACGGTCGTAGCAGACGGCCGGCATGGCGGTGCCGTGGGCGCTCTGATGGAGATGCGGGCGGGGCTCGGCGTCGTGCTCGCGCAGCAGCCGCGCGACCGCGCTGATGAGGCGGGGCATGGCGTTCCTTCCTGGGTGGGTTCGGCGGGTGGCGGAGGACTGGGCGCGGGACATGACGACCGCAGGTCCGCCGGTACTCGGAGCTCAACGACACTCCGCATGAACAGAGTAACAACCGCCCATGCGCCAGAGCGCCGGCTGTTGCCCGCAACGGCAGTGCGCTGGTACAAGGGCCGGGATGCCCGGGACTCCCACAGCACTCGTCGGCCGCGAGGCCGAGCTGCGCCGGATCACGGGCCTCCTCGAGGGCCTGCCGGATCGCGGCGCCGCGCTGCTCGTCCGCGGCGACGCCGGGGTCGGGAAGTCCGCGCTGGTCTCCGGGGCACTGGACACCGCCACCGCTGCGGAGATGACGGTGCTCACCACGACGGGCGTGCCGTCCGAGGCACAGCTGGCGTTCGCCGGCCTGCAGCACCTGCTCGCCCCGCTGCTCCCGCGGATCGCGTGCCTGCCGGACCCGCAGGCGCAGGCGCTGTCCGCGGCGGTGGGACTGCAGGGCGCAAGCACGCCGGACCTCTTCCTGATCGCGCTCGCCACGCTGAACCTGCTCGCCGACGCGGCCGCCGAAGCGCCGGTGCTCGTCGTCGCGGAGGACGCCCACTGGCTCGACGCGGACACCTGCGAGGTGCTCGCATTCGCGGCGCGGAGGGTCGAGCTCGAGCCGATCGTGCTGGTGGTGACCGTCCGCAGCGGGCACCCCACCCCGCTCGACGATGCGCGCCTGCCCGAACTCCGCGTCGAGGCGCTGGACGCCGACGACGCCGCCGAGCTGCTCGACGTGAACGCTCCAGGGCTCCCGCCCGGAGCGGCGACGCCGGCTGCTCTCCGCCGCCGCGGGGAATCCGCTGGCCCTCATCGAGCTTCCGCGGGCCGCGGCGGAGCACGACCTCCAACGCTCATCAGAGCCTGTCCCGGTCCCGCTCAACGACACGCTCGAGCGCACGTTCTCCGCGCGGGCGTCGATCGCTTCCGCAGACGACGCGGACCCTGCTGCTCGTCGCGGCGCTCAACGAGGGCGGCGCCCTGGCCCAGACGCTGATCGCCGCGTCCGCGCTCGACGGCGGGCCGCTCGCCGCCGGCGCGCTGGAGGAGGCACAGCGCGCGGGACTCGTCACGTCGGACGGGACGACCGTCCGGTTCCGGCACCCCCTCGTCCGCGCGGCGATCGAGCAGGGCGCCGGCGATGCTGAGCGGCGAGCCGCACATACGGCGCTCGCCGACGCTCACGCCGACGACCCCGAGCGGAGCGTGTGGCATCGCGCCGCCGCCTGCGCGGGCCCCGACGCCGATGTGGCCGCGGACCTCGAGGGCGCTGCGGCGAGCGCGATGGCCCGCGGAGCGCCGACGGTCGCGGCGGCTCGTCTCGAGCGCGCGGCCGAGCTGACCGCGGACCCGCGCGTCCGCGCTCGACTCCTGCTCCAGGCCGCAGACCTGGAGTTCGACCTCGGGCGCTCGGACCTCGCGCTGAGACTGCTCGAGCAGGCCAGGCCGCTGCCGCTCGGCCCGCGCGAGGCGGCGCAGCTCGCCCTGCTGCTGGAGGCCGCCGATGAGGACAGCTGGTCCGGGCCCGAGCGCGTCGCGATCCGTCGCCCGGATCGCCGCGGAGCTGGCGGACTCGCAGGAGCCCGACCGCACCCTCAAGGCGCTGCTCGTCGTCGCACGAAGCTGCTGGTGGGGCAATCCGGCGCAGGAGACCAGGGATCTCGTCGTCGCCACGGCGCTGGCCGTCGATGTCGCGCCCGACCACCCGGCACGTCTTGCCGTCCTGGCGTGCGCCGACCCGTTCACGCAGGCCGAACATGTCCTCGGCCGCATCAGGCGCCTCTCGCCGGATCCCGCCGGAGACCCTGCCGCGCAGGCGCTGCTCGGCACCGCCGCGACCGCGGTCTGGGGCTTTGACCTGGCATCGCCGTTCCTCGCGGCCGCCGCGGACGGGCTGCGGGCGGAGGGGCGCCTCGGCCTGCTCGCTCAGACGCTCGTCTCGCAGTCCTGGACCGCGCTGCACCTGGCCAAGACGTCGCTCGCGCAGGCCGCGGCCGAGGAGGCGGGACGCCTCGCGCGCGAGACCGGCCAGCCGCGCTGGGCGGTGGCGGCCGACGTGGTCCGGGCCACCGTCGCCGGCGAACGCGGGGACTCGGCGACGGCCGAGCGGCTCGCTGACGAGGCCGAGGCCGAGCTGCTCCCGGTCGGAGCACAGGCGATGCTCGCGCTCGTGCAGTTCGCACGCGGAAGATCCGCGGTCGCCCACCAGCACTACGCGCGAAGGGTTCGATCACCTGCGCCGCACGCTCGACCCGAGCGACGTCGCCTTCCACCCGTTCGTCGGGTCGTGGGCGCTGGCGGACCTGATCGAGGCCGCGGTCGCGGTGGACCGCGACGAGGCCCGGCGGTATCTCGACCGGCTCGAGCGTCTCGCCGGCGAGACCGGTGGCCCGATCCTCCTTGCCCAGGCCGCGTACGCCCGGCCGCTCCTCGCCGCGGACGATGACGCCGAAGCCCTGTTCCAGGAGGCGCTCGAGGCCGGCCTGCAGCGGTGGCCCTGCTACCGCGTGCGCATGCTGCTGGCCTATGGGCGCTGGTTGCGTCGCAGGCGTCGTGTCGCGGAGTCGCGGGCGCCTCTGCGCGCGGCGGGCGAGAGCGCGGTCGCGCTCGGGCTGAACGGCGTCGCCGACGTGGCCCGGCGGGAGCTGCGCGCGTCGGGCGAGGTCGGCCGCCGTCGCACCGCGCAGACACGTGATCAGCTCACCACGCAGGAGCTGCAGATCGCGCAGCTGGCTTCCGAGGGGCTCTCGAACCGCGACATCGGTGAGCGCCTGTACCTCTCCCACCGCACGGTCGGCTCGCATCTCTACCGCGCGTTTCCGAAGCTCGGCATCACCTCGCGCGCCCAGCTCGTCCGAGGCGCTCGCCGCCATGGATGCAGTCACCTGACGCAAGACGCGGCGTGACGGCGGACATACGGTGACGCGGCAGAACACCCGCCGATCGTCATGCAAAGGAGCAGCGATGAGTTCTGAGCCGCGAACCCCGGACACGATCGTCCTCGTCCACGGATTCTGGGTCACGCCGCGAAGCTGGGAGCACTGGGTCAGCCGCTACGAGGCCCGCGGCTACCGGGTCATCGCTCCCGCCTATCCAGGCTTCGACGTGGAGGTCGAGGCCCTGAACGCCGATCCCTCCCCGATCGAGGCGCTCAAGGTGCCCGAGATCATCGAGCGGCTGGAAGGCGTCGTCGGCGAGCTCGAGACGCCGCCGATCCTGATCGGTCACTCGGCCGGCGGCGTGTTCGTACAGATCCTGCTCGACCACGGATTCGGCGCGGCCGGGGTGGCCATCAACTCCGCGCCGACCGAAGGCGTGCCGGTCGTGCCGCTCTCCCAGGTCAAGGCGGCGTTCCCCGTCCTGCGCAACCCCGCGAATCGCCACCGCGCGGTCGGCCTCACGGAGGACCAGTGGCACTACGCGTTCACGAACACGCTCGACGAGGAGGCGTCCCGGGCGCTGTACGAGCGCTACCACGTGCCCGCGTCGGGTCACGTGTTCTGGGGCAGCGCCCTCGCGAACATCCATCCCGGCCACGACGACAACTGGGTCAACTACAAGAACGACGATCGCGCACCGCTGCTGTTCATCTCCGGCACCGAGGATCACCTCATGCCGCCGTCGGTTCAGCGCTCCAACGCCAAGCACTACAAGTCGGACACGATCACCGAGGTCACCGAGTTCCCCGGGCCGCACCTCCTCCCGGCCGCCCCGGGCTGGGAGGAGGTCGCCGACCACGCGCTCTCGTGGGCGCTGGATCACGCCGCGGATCGCAGCCCCGCTTGAGCCGGCCACACGGCCAGATCGCGACCGCATCGCCTAGTCTGGGCGCGCCCTCGCCCCGACACTGGACGCCCGATGATCGACGTGAGTCGCGACCAGGACGTGTTCGTCCTGCGCATGGTCGCCGAAGAGAACCGCTTCAACCCGACGATGCTCGACGCGTTCGACGCCGCCCTGACCGAGGTCGAGGCGAGTGAGGGCCCGGCCGCCGTCGTGCTCACCGGGGAGGGCAAGTTCTTCTCGAACGGCCTCGACCTCGACTGGATGATGGCCAACGCCGAGCAGGGCGGGCCGGCGCTGGTGGCCAACGGCCTCCAGGCGCTCTACCTGCGGCTCGTCACCTTCCCCATGGCCACGGTCGCCGCGATCAACGGCCACGCGTTCGCCGGCGGCGGGATGCTCGCGCTCGCCTGCGACCAGCGGGTCATGCGCACCGGGCGCGGCTTCTTCTGCCTGCCCGAGGTCGACATCAACATCCCGTTCACCAACGGGATGTCCAAGCTCGTGCAGTCCAAGCTCACCCCGGCAACGGCGTACGCGGCGATGCTGACGGGCCGCCGGTTCACCGCCGAGGAGGCGCTGGACGCCGGCGTCGTCGACGCCGCCGTCGCGGAGGACCAGGTCCTGCCCGCGGCCGTCGAGCGAGCGCAGGCGCTGGCCGGCCAGACGCGCGCCACCGTCGAGACCATCAAGCAGCGGATGTACGCGGACGTCACGGCGGCGCTCGCCGAGACGGCCGCGTTCTGAGCGCTCCACCCCACGACCACCGAGAGGCAGCGAACCCATGAAGGTCGATCCGACCGGCGACGACATCCGCCGATTCCGCGACGAGGACGACGGCGGTCCCGTCGTGATGCTCAACCTGCTGCGCTTCGCGGGTGACGCGGGCCGTGCGTCGTACGGCGAGTACGCCTCGAAGGTGCAGCCCTTCCTCGACGGCGTCGGCGGCGACGGTGCGTCTACGCGGGCGTCTGCTCGACGGCGCTCGTCGCGCCCGACGAGCACCGCTGGGACGCGATGCTCGTCGTGCGCTACCCGAGCCGCTCGGCGTTCCTGGAGATGGTCATGAACCCGGACTACCAGGCGATCACCGAGCTGCGCGACGGCGGGGCTCGAAGCCGCCGTGCTCCAGGCGACGACACCCTGGGCCTGAGCGCAGTCCGAGCCGTCAGGCGTCGCGCTCGAACTCGCGCAGGAAGCCCTCGAACGTCCGCAGGTGGTTCTGCTCGTCGGCGAGGATCGTCGTGAGCATGTCCTGCGTCACCGGATCGACGCCGTCGGTCGCCTGGATGATCGTGTTGTAGTGGGTGATCGCGCCGCGCTCGGCGTCGATCACGCCGCGGATCACGTGCACGAGATCAAGCGAGTCGTCCGGCGGCTGCAGCGCGTCCTGGCCGGCACGGAAGTCCTTGGACCCCGGGACGGTGCCGTAGAGCTCCTTGATGCGCTTCGCGAACAGCTGGGCGTGTCCGAGCTCCTCGAGCACGTCGCCCGCGAGCGACTGCACGATCTCCTGCGCTCGCACGCCGTCCGGGTTCGTCGAGTTGGCGATGTAGCTCATCACCGTCTCGAGCTCCATCCAGTACGCCTGCGTCAGCAGCTCGACGATCGCCTCGCGCGTGTCCTTCTGCGCCTCGGAGAGGATGTCACCGTTCTGTGGGGTCACTGCAGGCTCCTCGTGATCGCGAAATGGAAGGCTCCGGCGAGCCTACCGAGCGCGCGAGGCGGGCCCGTCAGCGCGTTCCGGCGGCCTCTGGCTGCGGCTCCGGCTGCGGCGCCGGGTCCGTCGCCCTAGGACGCGGTGGCCGTCAGCGTGAACCACCCGAACGGGTCGCCCGGGAAGTAGAAGCCGGCGAAGACGGAGTCGGCGGCGCCGACGGGGATCTTCGCGGGGATCTGGTTCCACGTCCGCGTCTCGCCGCTGGTGGCCGGGGCCGCCCAGGTCAGGTCCCCGAGCACCGATCGGCCGGCCTTCGCCGACGCGCCGCTGAAGCGGTACACGGCCCGGGCCGCCCCGGGCGCGAGTTCGATCTCCGGCTCCTGCGCCTCGATGGCGATGCCATGGGCCGCGTAGGTGAAGCGCACGCAGCCCGTGAACCGCACCGCGGCCGCACCGCTGACCGGGTCCACCCAGCCGTCGCGGAACGGGAACGAGAACTCGCGGGCGAGCGGCGGACTGCCGCTCGGCGCGGCGGCGACAGCGCCGTCCACGGCGCTCGTCCCTTCGCCGGACGCGATGTAGTCGGTGAACGAGTCGCGCACGTGCCACGTCAGCGAGCCTGTGACCACGTCACGCGCCGTCGCCGGCCGTGTGGGGCGCGCCGGGCCGGGTGCGGAGCCGGGCGCCGCTGCCGCGCACACCGTCTTCTTCCCGGGCTCGGGAGTCGTGGGCGACGTGGGTGTCGCCGTGCTTCCCGGCGACGGCGTCGTCGTCGTGGGGGTCGACGGGCCGGACAGCGCTCCGGCGACGGTGCGCAGCGACCCGAGCCTGCCCCGCGGCGCGCGCGACAGTCCCAGACGCCGGCGGATGACCTCGGCGGTGACCGCGTTCACCGTCATGGTGGGGGCGGTGGCGCTCGAGAGCCGCGCAAGCGACGCCCTGCGACCGGCGAGCATCACCGTCAGCAGCGGGCGGCGACCGGCGGTCCGGCGCACGCTGGTGAGCGCGAGCGTCCGGCCGGGGCGCCCGCGGAGCTGCAGTCCGCCGGAGTGCGTCATCGTCGAGCCCGCGAAGGACCGCGTCGGGAGCTGCAGGTCCTTGCCCTTCAGCGTCGCCGGCGGGATCGCCACGAAGCGCACGCCCTGGGCGCGCAGCGTCGCGGCGGCCGGGCCGTCGAGCGTCACCGTCGTCGCGGTCGACGCGTGCGCGAGCGACGGGACCACGAGCAGGAGGACGACCGCGAGCGCGGCGGGCCGGCGGGTCATCGGACCTGCGTCTCCAGCCAGGCGACGCGCAGCCCGGTGTGGCCGCTCGGTGCGACGTCGAGCGTCGCGTCGACGTTCCAGATGTCTGCAAGACGCTCGGGTGTGAGCGCCTCCGCGGGCGTGCCGCTCGCGGCCGTGCGCCCGCGGTCGAGCACGACCACCCTGTCGGCGACGGCCGCGGCGAGCCCCAGGTCGTGGACGACGAGGACGACGGCCAGCCCGTCGTCGGCCAGGCTCCGCAGCAGCCGCGCCATCGTCGCCGCGGCACCCAGGTCGAGGGACGAGGTCGGCTCGTCGGCGATCATCGCCGGGGCCTCCTGCGCCAGGCCCGACCGCGACCTGCGTCCGCTGCAGCTCGCCGCCGGACAGCGTGGTGAGCCGCCGGTCGGCGAGGTGATCGACGCCGGCGCGGCGCATCGCGGAGTCGATCGCGTCGAGATCGTGGCGCCGCGTCCCGCGCAGCGGGCTCATGTGCGGCGCGCGGCCGATCTCGACGGCCTGGCGCACGAGGACGCCGTCGGGCACGCGCGCGCGCTGCGGCACGAAGGCGCGCAGCCGCGCGAGCCGGCGCCCGCCGATGTCGCCGATGTCCGTGCCGTCCCAGCGCACGACGCCCTGCGAGGGTCGCTGGAGCCCGCTCGCGACGCGCGCGAGCGTCGACTTGCCGGCGCCGTTCGGGCCCGACGACCGCCACGAGCTCCCCCGGGCTCGCCGTGAGGCTGACGCCGTCGAGGATCGTCGCTGCCGCCGAGCGTGACGTGGCGCATCGCGGACCTCGAGCAGCGGCGCGGTCATCAGACCTCCTTGCGCAGCAGCCAGAGGAACACGGGCACGCCGAGCAGGACCATGAGCGGGCCGACGGGCAGCTCGAGCGGCGCGGCGACGACCCGCGCAAGCGTGTCGCCGGCGGTGAGCAGCGCCGCGCCGATCAGCGCGGACGCGGTCATCACGTAGCGATGGCTCGACGTCCCGCCGGCCATGCGGGCGAGGTGCGGGACGAGCAGGCCGATGAACACGAGCAGGCCGGCGACGCGCCGCGGCTGCCGCCGCGAGGAGCGCCGCGGAGGCGCCGGCGGCCAGCCGGACGCGCTTGGGACGGACACCGAGCGACTCGGCGACGTCGTCGCCGAGGGCGAGCCGGTCGAGCGCGCGCGGCAGCAGCGCCGCGATGATGAAGCCGACGAGGAAGTACGGCCAGGCCACGGACATGCTCTCCCAGCCGTCCGACGGGAGCCCGCCGGCGAGCCAGAAGATCGGCGGACTGCACGCGGTCGCTGAACGCGACCATCAGCGCGGTCGTGCCGGCGCCGAACAGCGCGCTGATCGCGATGCCGGCGAGGATCAGCCGCGCGACGCCGGTGCTGGAGCCCGACCACGCGACCGTGAACACGATCGCCGCCGCCAGGACGCCGAAGACGAGCGCCCCGACCGGCAGCAGCGCGATCGCGCCCGGGAAGGCGAGCAGCGCGAGCATCGCGCCGAAGCTCGCCCCGCCGCTGACGCCGATGACGTCGGGCGAGGCGAGCGGGTTGCCCAGCGCGCCCTGCAGCAGCGCGCCGGCGACGCCGAGCGCCGCGCCGACGACGAGCGCGTCGACCGTCCGCGGCAGCCGCAGCTGCACGACGATCTCGTTCAGCGGACCCGCGGCCGCCTGCCCGGAGAGCGCGCTCGGATCACGTCGCTGAGCGGGATCGACACGGCCCCGAACGCCAGCGACGCGCACGTCGCAGCGATCAGCGCGCAGAGCGCGAGCGCCAGGACGGAGGTCTGACGGGCGATCGCCATGCCTCAGGTTCCGAGGATCCGCCGAACGCCGACGATCGTCCCGGCGACCAGCGTGGTCGGCTGGAGCAGACCGGCTGCGGTCGAGACGTAGATGTGACCCCGCCGCGCGGCCTTCGTCGTGCGCCACGCCGGGTTGCGCTGCAGATAGGCGGCGAGTCGCGGGACGTCCTTGGGCCGCGTGTGCGGCACGGCGATGATGTAGTCGGGGTTGCGCTGCACGACGGTCTCGTTGGAGATCCGAGCGTAGCCGCCGCTGGCCCGCAGCCTGCCGGTGAGCAGGCGGCCGCCCGCGCGCCGGACGACGTCCCCGCCCCAGCTGTTCTCCAGGTACGCGTACGGCGTGCGCCCGACGCCGAGGATCAGCAGGACGGTCGGCCGGCGCCGGATGCCGCGCGTCGCGGCGGAGATCTGCGACTGCAGGTTCCGCGCGAGCTGCCGGCCGCCTGTCCGGCGTCCGACGAGCGCCCCGATGCGCCGCGTGTCCGCGACGGCCCCGGCCACGCTGCGCGGCTCGAACTCCGCCACCCGGATCCCCAGGCGCCGCATCCCCGCCGTGCCGCGGCGCCAGGCCGGCGCCGAGAGCACGAGCCGCGGGTTGCGCTGCGCGAGCTGCTCGAGGTTCGGGCCGTTGGGGTGCGAGAGCGCGAGCGTCGGCACGCCCTTCAGCCGCGCCGAGTACGGAGCCTGCCCGACGGTCTGCCCGAGCGCCACCGGCCGGACGCCGAGGTTGGCGAGCGTGTTCGCGGAGAACGGGGTCAGCGCGGCGACGCGCGGCGCGGCCGCCGCGGGAGACGCGCCCACGGCGACGACGCCGAGCGCCGCGGCGAGGACGATCATCCGACGCAGGCGCGGCGACGCCGTCACGAGTGCGACCCCTCGCCCGCGTCGATGCCCGCGGCCGCCCTGGCGCGGCGCGTGACCTCGACGGCCGCGGCGCGCAGGCCGTCGGGCGCAGTCGACCGGCTCGGTGAAGCCGACGCGGCACGGAGCGCCTCCGCGCGGCGTCTGCGCCCAGAGGTCCAGGCCGTAGCGGTCGCACCGCCGGCACGAGGCGGCGGTCGCGTCGGTGAAGCCGCCCGAGGTGCTGGGCCATGAGGAGCAGCGCGTCGGCGTGATCCTCGTTGAGGTGCCGCACGGCGCGGTCCGCCGCGCCGACGGTCGGGTCCGGCTCGGCGGCGTGGTAGGAGTCCGCGTCGGCGGAGTCCATGCGCCCGTACCCGCCGACCCAGCGCACGCGCTGGATGTCGAGGACATACGTGTCGAAGTCGCCGAAGCCGCTGTAGTGCCTGGCCATCGGGACGGCGGCGACGAATGCCGCGTCGGCCTCATCGCGCAGGTCCCCGTCGGGACGGATGCACGACCCGGCGAGCGTGACACGACCCGCATCCAGCGGATCGTCACCGGACGCCGTGGACGCGACCACGAGACTCGCGCGCGGGTCGCGGTGCAGGTTGCGCCCGTGCTCGGCGAGCGTCGAGACGCGGATCACCGGCGTCCCGTCCGCGAGCGAGGCATACGCGACGAGCGACGCCCACGGCTCTCCCCCCTGCGAGAGCGTGGCGAGCGTGCCCGTGGTGCTCCCGGCCACGAGCGCGCGGGCCTCCTCGGCAGGTGTGCGCGTCCGCGCCGACGGAACGTCGACGAGCGGCGGCGGCGTCTGCAGTGCCTCCGCCGGCGCGATGTGATCGGTCGGGAACGTCGCGACATCGTTGCTCATGTCAGGGCCCGGCGTACGTCGCCGAAAGGTGAATCTGGTTCTGGCTGGCGTCGAGCAGCAGGTCGCCGCCGGAGCTCTGCCCGACGCTGGCGAACACGATGTCGCCGGCCTGGAAGCGCTCGGTCGTCGCGACGTTCTGCGCAGTGGCGGCACCGGCGGCCGGATTGGCGGGGACGGTGCTCTGCACGCGCACGCCTCCGGGCTGCGGGCCGTTGATCGCGAGGCTCCGCACGCCGTCGGCGTTGGCCGCCCAGCGCACGCCGGCGGTGAGGACGTACGTGCCGGTCTTGGGGATCGTGATGATCGAATTCCCGGCGGGGGTCGGAGGCACGGTCACCAGCGCCGGATCGAAGAACCCGCCCAGGTCGTACTGCTCGGACGCAGGATCGGGGAACGCGACCGGCGTCATCGCCGAGCCGGTCGGCGTGCCGGCGACGGTCTGGGAGTCGCTGGTCTGGCGCAGGCGCACCGCGAGCGACTCGGCGACGCCGTCGGCGCCCGCCGGGCCTCGCTCGCCCGTGTCGCCCTTCGCCCCCGCCGGGCCCTGCGGGCCGGCCACGCCCTGCGGTCCGGCAGCCCCGGCAGCGCCGCGCGGAAGCTCGGAGGCCTTGAAGTCCCGGGCCCTGAGCGATCCGTCCTTCACCTCGGAGGACGACACCGCCCCTGCGCGGATCTGCGTTGCGCCGACGCTGTCACGCGGAAGGCTGACGGCGGCGTAGGACGTGCCCCCGAGGGCGATGAAGAGGGCCAGGAGGCCCAGGTGGTGATGGCGCACGTAGCGCATGGCGGGTTTCATGCGCGAGGACGATACCCGATCGTCGCGGTTGGTGTTAGGGAACCCTAATGAGGGATACCTAATGCGGGGAGATCAGCGATGAATCCTCGCGTTCGGCGCCCGTCGAATCGTCCGTAGAGCCCCACGCAGAACCACGCGTGAACTACCGAGTCCCCGTTTCGGGACGCGGCCCATAGGCTTTCGCCCGCATCGCCGTGCCCGCGCCACGCCTCCTCTACGACTTCAACTCCCCGTACGCGTACCTCGCGTTCGCCCGCGCCGAGGCCGTGCTCGGCCCGGACGTCGAGCTGCAGCCCGTGGCGTTCGCGTTCATGCTGCGGGCGCACGACCGCACCCCGTGGTCGCTGACCGACGAGGCGACGCGCGAGTCGGGGATGCGCGAGTGCGAGGAGCGCGCCGCTCGCTACGGCCTGCCACCGCTGTGCTGGCCGCCCGGCTGGCCCGTGGGCAGCTACGCGCTTGCGCCGCTGCGAGCGGCCCTCGTCGCACGCGAGCTCGGTGCGCTGCGCGCGTTCTCGCAGGCGGCCTACGCCCGGCATTTCGCGGACGGCCTGCCGCTGACCGGCCCGGAGGACCTCGATGTCATCGCCGCCGCCGCGGGTCTCGACGGCGCCGCGATCCGGGCCGGCGTGGCGGACCCGTCGATCAAGGAGGCGCTGGCGGACGCGACCCGGGCCGCGCTCGATCTGGGCGCCGTCGGCGTGCCGACGACGGTGGTCGACGGCACGCTCTTCTGGGGTGATGACCGCCTCGAGGAGGCCGCTGCAGCGGCGATGTGAACGAACCGCTTGCGCCAACGCGCCCGAACGTGCCGGATTCCGTTGCACTGCTCAAGCGGCGGCCGCGCGCCGCCGAGTACTGGAGCACGCTGGTTCCACGACGTCAGGAACCAGACAGGGATGAGGCGCTTTCCGGTCCGGACCGAGGGCGCCTCTTCTCGTTCCGGACCGCCTGAATGTCAGGGCCGTGCGGGAAACCCCGCTCCCGCTCATGCGGGCCGCGCCGATGCACGTGACGTGGCACACGACGCCGATCACGCATCGCCCGCTCCTCCCAGAGCGCCGTGGGGCGGATTCTGGGCGGGTCATCCACGAGCCCTCCGAGCGCTCGCCGTCGTGTCGCTGCTGTGGATCGCGGTGTATCTCGTGTGGCGGGTCGGGCTGGAGCCTTCAGGACGCGAACCCGTGGCTGTGGGGCGCCCTGCTGCTCGCGGAGGTCTTCGGCTTCTGGAGCCTGCTCGTGCTCACGTGGTTCGGCTGGCGCAGCGCGGACGCCGGCGCGTCCACCCGCGACACCGGGCCATTCGGTCGACGTCTACGTCTGCACGTTCGACGAGCGCGAGGCGATCCTGCGGGCGACGCTGACGGGCTGCGCGGCACTGCACCACCCGCACACCACCTGGGTGCTCGACGACGGGCGCCGGCCGGAGATCCGGGCACTCGCACGGGAGCTCGGCGCGCGATACCTGACGCGCGCGGACAACGCGCACGCCAAGGCCGGCAACATCAACGCAGCGCTCCCCCGGACCGACGGTGAGCTCGTGTTCGTGCTCGACGCCGACCACGTCCCGCTGCCCGACGCGCTCGACGCGATCGTCGGCTACTTCGATGATCCGCGCGTCGCGCTCGTGCAGACCCCGCACGACTTCTCCAACCACGACTCGATCCAGCACTACGAGGTCGGCCGCCACGAGCAGTCGGTCTTCTACGGCGTCGTCCAGCCCGGGAAGGACCGCCACGGCGCGGCGTTCTGGTGCGGGTCGGCGGGCATGATCCGGCGCTCGTCGCTGCTCTCCATCGGCGGCGTCGCGACCGAGACGATCGCCGAGGACTTCCACACGACGATCCGGCTGCACGCCCGCGGGTGGGTCAGCCGCTACCACGACGAGGTCCTCGTCCAGGGCCTGGCACCGCACGACCTGGCGTCCTACCTGCTGCAGCGCGATCGCTGGGCCCGCGGCAACCTCGCCGTGTTCGCGACGCCCGAGAGCCCGCTGCGGCGCAACGGCCTGACGCCCGCGCAGCACCTCAGCTACTTCGCCAGCCTGACCGCCTACCTCGCCGGGCCCGCCCGCGTGCTGATCCTGCTCGTGCTCGCCGCGGTCCTCTGGACCGGTCAGCTCCCGCTGCACGCGACCCTCCTGACCATCACGCTGTTGTGGCTTCCCGCCACCGCCCTCGGCCTGGCGGCGGGCGCAGGACTCGGACGCGGCCTGCAGACGATCGCCGACACCACGCACTTCGAGCTCCTCACGGCCGGCATCCACGCGCGGGCGCTGCGCTGCGCGGTCCGGCCGGGCCGCGCCGACTTCAAGGTGACGCCCAAGGAGGGCATCGATCTCGGAGGATGGACGGCCCTGCGACAGCTCAAGCTTCTGCTCCTGGTCGCCGTCCTGCTGAGCACCGGGATCGCGGTCCGGCTCCTGACCGAGGCCGGGGTCCTCACGTGGTCGCCGTCGCTTCCCGGCCTGGCTCGCTGGATCGTCCCGTTGCTCGGCATCATCGAGCTGGCCCGTGTCGCACGAACCCTCCACGTCGTCGCCGGCCGTGAGCAGCTGCGCATCGCCTACCGGACACCCGTGCAGAGCCTGGCGCGGCTCAGCGTGATGGACGGCGCGGGATCACCGGGCCTCAGCACGACCGCGCGCGTGATCGACCTGAGCCCGACCGGGGTCGGGCTGCACACCGAGCAGTTCATGGCTCGGGGAACGCGGGCCGCGTTGACGGTCGACCTCCGCGACGCAGACAGGACCGACCGCATCGCGCTCACCCTCACCGTCGCCCGCTGCCACGAGCTCCCCGACGGCTGGCTCGTCGGCGCCACGCTCGACCGGCCCGACCTGAAGACCGAGCGCCGGCTCGTCGAAGCCTGCTCGATCGGAGCTCCCTGGCGCCGGCTGCGAGGCGACGGACCGGTCGCGAAGGCGCCTGCCGAAGGGCGGCACGCCGCCTGAGCTGCGCGACCCGGACGCCGGTGGCGCGGCGCGCGTAGTGTCCGCGGGCATGACGTCCGGATTGACGGACCTGGGCTGGGGCGAGCGGTGGCAGGCGCTGTTCGCGCCGTATGTCCCCGCCGAGCTGACCCCGGCGCGCGTGATCCGCAACGACCGTGGGAGCGCCCTGGTCGCGACGCCGACGGCCCTCACGCGCGCCGCACCCGTCGGCCCGTCTCCTGAAGGCCGCCGGCGGCGCCGCGGACCTGCCCGTCGTCGGCGACTGGGTCGCGGTGATGGACGCGGAGGCGATCGACGTCCCGCTGATCGAGGCCGTGCTGCCGCGCACCAGCGCCATCACCCGCGGGGATCCCGGCGAGGGGTCCGACGTGCAGGTGCTCGCCGCGAACGTCGACACGGTGTTCGTCGTCCACCCGATCGCCGACCCGCCCAACGAGCGGCGCATCGAGCGTGAGCTGGCCCTGGCGTGGGACTCGGGGGCCGTGCCGGTCGTCGTCCTGACCAAGGCCGACCTGTCCCCGGACCCGGACGCCGCCTGCGCGACCGTCGAGTCGATCGCGCTCGGCGTCGACGTCCTGGCGATGAATGCCCTCGCGAGCGAGAGCGTCGCGCCGCTGCTGAGCTACATGTCGGGGCACCGGACGGCCGTGGTGCTCGGCCCGTCCGGAGCGGGGAAGTCCACGATCGTGAACGCCCTGCTGGGCTCGCACCACCAGGAGACCGGCGCAGTCCGGGCCGGCGACCAGCGCGGGCGACACACGACGGTCGCGCGTGAGCTGGTCGCGCTGCCCGGCGGCGGCGTGCTCATCGACACCCCCGGGCTTCGCGCGCTCGGCCTCACCGGCTCGGAGGAGGGCATCGCCGCGACGTTCGCGGAGATCGAAGAGCTTGCGGGCGCGTGCCGCTTCCGCGACTGCGCGCATCAGGACGAACCCGGTTGCGCGGTCCAGGCGGCCGTCGACGCCGGAACGCTCCCGGCCGCGCGGCTGGCCGGGTACCTGAAGCTCAAGCGCGAGGCCGAGGTCGCCGCCGCCCGCACGGACGCACGCCTGCGCGCCGCTGAGGTCGGCCGGGCGAAGACCATCAGCAAGGCGGTCAAGGACTACTACCGCAATCACCCGCGCTGAGCGCCCGTCCGGACGCGTGTGGTTCCGCGCCAAGACGCCGGGGAGCGACGATCCATGATCTAGGGTTGCGCGCCGACCATGGCACGCCCCAACCTGCTCCTCATCGTCACCGACCAGCAACGCGCACCGATGCACTGGCCGGACGAGCCGGGGTGGCTCGACGACGCTCACGCCCGCCGACGCGGAGCTGCGGCGCACGGGGGTGTCGTTCACCAGCGCGTGCACGGCGACCGCGATGTGCTCCCCGAGCCGTGCGAGCTTCCTCACGGGCACCTACCCGTCGCGGCACGGCGTCACGCTCACCCTGACCGAGGGCGACCTGTACCCCGACCCGGCGAACCTCAAGGCGACGCTCCGCGAGGGCGCGGCCCTCGCCGTGAGCGGCGAGGCGCCGCGCGGGACGCTCGCCCGGTCGTTCGCCCGCGGCGCGCTGCGGCTCGGGCCCAAGGGCGGCGGCGAGCCCGAGTTGCCGGCGGACATCCCGACGCTCGGATCGCGCCTGCGCGAGGCCGGATACACACGTCGCCTACAAGGGCAAGTGGCACCTGACGATGCCCCTCGCCGGACACGGCGACTGGGGTCCGGCGGACGCCGCGCGCCTGGAACGCGACTTCGGCTTCCCCGGCTGGGAGCCGCCCGACGCGGGCGAGAACACCGATCCGGAGGGCTTCGGCGGCGGCAGTGCAGGCGCCTCGCAGGAGGGCTTCGACGAGGACTACGTCCGCCAGGCCGAGCGCTTCCTCGCCGGCGCCGACCTGCCCGAGCCGTTCTGTCTCATCGTCTCGCTCGTCAACCCGCACGACGTGCTCGGCTACCCGTCGTCCTATGCGACCGGCGGCTACGCGCGCGAGCAGTTCGCGGACCTGCCGATCGACCTGCCGGTGACCGTCGACGAGGACCTGCGCGACAAGCCGACCGCGCACGCGATGCTGAAGCTCGGGCAGACGTCGTACCTCGGGCCGCTGCGCACTCGCGAGGAGCAGCTCGACTACGTGCGCTTCTACGCGCTACCTGCACTCGCTCGTCGACGCGAAGATCGGCCGACTGCTGGCGGCGCTCGGCGACCCCGCCGATCCGGGCTCGCTGCGCGCGCGAACCGTGATCACGCGCTTCTCCGACCACGGGGAGATGGGGCTCTCGCACGGCGGGCTGCGGCAGAAGATGTTCAACGCCTACGAGGAGACGATCCGCGTCCCGCTCGTCATCTCCAACCCGCTGCTGTTCCCGCAGGGCGCGGAGTCGACGACCGCCGCCTCGCTCGTCGACGTCGTCCCCACGCTGCTGTCCCTGGCGGGCGCGCCGCTCGACGGGACCCTCGACGGCGCGAGCCTCGGCGGCGTGCTCGCCCGGCACGCGGCGCCCGAGCCCGAGGCGGTGCGTGCGAGCGGGGCCGACTTCGGCGGGGTGCTCGACGCCGCGCCGACCGACGGCGTGCGCGACCACTCGCTCTTCACGTTCGACGACCACCAGGCGGGGACCGCCCAGCAGGACACCATCCCCGCAGCCCAACCGGATTCGCGCGATCCGCAGCGAGCGCTGGAAGTACGCCGCCTACGTCGATCCGACCGGGCGACACGCGCCCGAGTACGAGCTGTACGACCTCGCAGGCCGACCCCGACGAAGCGCTGACGCTCGTCGACAAGGGCAGCGGCCGCGGACGCACCGCCGCCGCACGCGCCGCGCTGCCCGAGCTGCGCGAGGCGCTCGCCACGGCGTGTCACGAAACCGGCATGAACGCCCTGGCACCCCTCCCCGTGTGAAAGGTCCGCCAGAGCTCGGGAGATCGGGATGGGAGGCGGGTGATGGCTGACGGTCAGGAGGCGCCGGGACGTACGGGGCGCTCGCCACGCCGTGACCGCGAGCTGACCCGAAGCAGACTCAAGCGACCGCCGCCCGACCTGCGTGGTCCAGCGTGATCTCCCGGCTCAGCCGCAGGTTGGTGGTCACGCGCCGGTCGTGGGTGGCCACCACGAGTGCACCGGTCCAGTGCGCGAGGGCGGTCTCCAGGACGTCCAGCGACTCGATGTCGAGGTGATTCGTCGGCTCGTCGAGCAGCAGACACGAGGCGCGGCGATGAGCGAGCACCGCCAGCTCTGCGCGCGTGAGCTCCCCGGGCGACAGCGTCTGCGGAGCGCGGTCGGCGACCTCCGCCGGCAGTCCGAAGGCGGCCAGCGCGGCGCGTGCCGGCGCCTCGTCCAGACCCGTGAGCTCACGAACGCCGGCGACGAGCGCCCCGCTGCCCGCGAGCGCATCGCGCGCCTGCCCGAGTTCGGCCACCACCGCTCCGGCTGCCGTGGTCCGTCCCCCGCTCGCGAGTGGGAGCCGTCCGGCAAGCGCCCCGAGCAGCGTCGACTTCCCGGTGCCGTTGGCCCCGCTGAGCAGGATCCGCTCGCCGGAGGCGACCACCACGTCCAGCGGACCCAGGGACCACTCGCCGCGGCACATGACAGCGCGGTCCAGCGCCACCACCCAGCCGGCGCGCCGCTCGCCGCCGCCGAGCGGCAGACGCATCTCGCCGTCCTCCCATGGAGCCTCCGGGATTTCGATGCGCGCCGCCCGCGTGCCCATCCTGCGCGCGCGGCCGGCCATGCCCTCCGCTCGCATCGTCACCCAGGCGCGCGCATGCTTGTCGTTGTCGTACGCCCCGGCGCGTGCCCGTCCGACGCTCGCCGCCGCGCGCCGGCGTGTCTCGCGCTCGGCGGCGATCAGGCGCTCACGGCGCGCCACGGCGTTGGCGTGCGCCTCGCTCGCACGTTCGCGCGCGACGCGCCGCGCCCGCGCAAAGTCCTCCCAGCCGCCGCGGTGGTGCGTGGCCCGGCCGGTACGGCGGTCGAGCTCCAGGATCTCCCCCACCGTTCGGTCGAGGACCTCCCGGTCGTGCGTCACGAGCACGACTGCGCCCGCGCGTGCTTCGAGCAACGCGGCGAGCCGCCGCAGACCGTCGGCGTCGAGGTGGTTCGTCGGTTCGTCCAGGAGCAGGACGTCGGCGCGCACGACCTCCAGTGCCGCGAGACCGGCACGTGCGGCTTGGCCGCCCGACAGCCCGGTGAGCTGCCGGTCGAGGAACGCTGGATCGAGTCCGACGTTCGTCAGCGCCGACTCCAGGCGCGGCCCGATGTCGGCCCCGCCCGCTGCGAGCCACCGCTCGAGGGCCTGGGCGTGGGGTTCGAGCGCCGCCAGCTCGCCATCCGAGAGCCTGGTGGTCCATCGGTCCAGTTCGGCCGTCGCCGCGGCGAGGCCGATCCGGTCCAGGATCATGTCGCGCACGGTCATGCCGGAGCCGGCCTGCGAGGAGACCTGCGGGAGCAGGGCGACCGTGCCGGTGCGCCGCACCGCGCCGCCGTCCGGCGCGTGATCGCCCGCCAGGACGCGCAGCAGCGTGGACTTGCCGGAGCCGTTCGCCCCGATCAGCCCGATCCGGCTGTCGCCGCGCACGGCGAGATCGACCTCGTCGAGGACCGTCCGTGCCCCGCGGCACACGGTGATCCGTCGCGCGTCGAGCAGCATCGATGACATGAGGCACTCCTTCCACGAAGCCGGGCGCCTTCAGGACGCCGAGGACGTTTGCGTGCACACCGCGCCGCCAGTCGGAAGACGACCGGCGGTGATTCGAGGCGGATGCTCAGCAGACGTCGCGCATGGAACGACCCCGGAGGGTCACGCGTGACCGTACCATTCCGATCGCCCGGAATCGAGTCCTTCTCGCCCCACGACGCGTGAACGGCCTGTGACACCGCGTGACAGCCGGGCGCCGATGGAGTATGTGTGACGTGCTGCCCGGTGCAGCGGACCATGGCTTGGCGTGTCTCCAGCTCCTCTGCACCGGCGCCTGCGCGTGCCGATTCGCTGCTGCGCCTGCAGCTCGCGGACGGCCGGGCGACCACCGCGCATGTCGCGCGATGGGACCTCACGCGCACGCGCGTGCGCGTCACACGACTGGCGACGCAGCAGCGCGTGGTCGACTGGTGCGCGGCGACCGGCTGCGGGGACGCCGTCGTCGGGGGCTTCTACACGCGGCCGGAGGGATCGCCCCTCGGGGAGCTGCGGCTCGGCGGGGAGGCCCTCCCGCACGTGGCGTTCACCGCCCCCTGGCACACGCTGCGGGCGAGCCTGCACGTGGACGGCGCGGCCGTGCGGATCGATCACCTCGAGGAACTCCCTGCCGATGCCGGCGATCTGCTGCAGGCCGGACCCCTGCTGGTTCGCGGCGGCGAGCTCGTCTACCGCGACGGCGTGGACAGCGAGGGATTCTCCGCTGCGAACGGTCAGTTCGACTCGGACATCACCGAGGGGCGTCACCCACGCGCAGCGATCGGACTCACCGGCGGCGAGGTGCTCGTCCTCGTCGCCGACGGCCGCTCGGACGACGACGCCGGCCTCACGCTCGAGGAGCTCGCGTCCGCAATGGCGGACCTCGGCGCGCTCGCTGCGATGAACCTGGACGGCGGAGGCTCCGCTAGCCTCGTCTGTGACGGCCGGCTGCGCAACCGTCCCCGCGAGAGCCACGGCGTCGAACTTGCCGGGGGACGGGCGGTCACCACCCTGATCGCGTTCGACGCAGACTGAACCGCCGCGTTTCGCGTCCCGCTCGGGCGCGCACAAGGAGAGGAATCCATGACTGACCGACGACGGGTCGTCAGCGGCATCCTCTTCTCGCCGCGCGGCGGCTCTGCACATGCAGCACGCGCTCTGACCACCCGCCTTCCCGATGAGGGCTGGGACGCGTCGCTCGTCAGCGGGTCACGCCGCGACGCCGGCCCGGTTCAGGACGCCCGCGCCTTCTACGGCGAGCTGGACGACCTGACCGTCGTGGACTTCACGGCCGCACTCGCCGCGGACGACCCGATGTCCCCCCCGCCGGGCGTGCCGCCGATGCACCCCTCGTTCGAGGACCGCGCAGGCGCGCCCGACCGCGTCTTCGCGTCGCTCGACGACGCGGCGTTCGAGCGTCAGGTCGATGCATGGAGCGCGGCGATGCGCCGGGTCGACGCCGCCACCGCCGACGTCCTGCACCTCCACCACCTCACGCCGATCGACGCCGCCGCCGCGAACGTCGCCCCCGCCGTTCCCGTCGTCACCCACCTTCACGGCACCGAACTGCTGATGCTCGAGGCGATCGACGCCGGGCTCGGCGCGCGCTGGCCGCACGCCGACGCCTGGGCGGAGCGCCTGCGGGGATGGGCGGCGCGCTCCTCGCGGCTGGTCGTCGCCACGCCGGGCGGCCGCGGCCGGGCCCAGGACGTGCTCGGGGTGGACCCGGACCGCCTCGAGGTCGTCCCGAACGGCGTGGACGCGACGCGCTTCTCGCCGGCGGTCGTGGACCGCCCCGCCCTGTGGCGCCGCGTGCTCACGGACCGCCCGCTGGGATGGCGGCCGGGCGGGGCGCCTGGCAGCTGGCGCGCCGGCGCGGCCGCCGTGGACGCGCTCGCGAGCGACGTGACCTTCCTGTACGTCGGCCGGTTCACCGAGGTCAAGCGCGTGCCGCTCCTGATCGAGGCCTTCGCCCGCGCACGCGCTCGGCTGCGGGGCGGGATCTCCCTGGTCATCGTCGGCGGCCATCCCGGCGAATGGGAGGGCGAGCATCCCGCCGACGCGATCGACCGGCTCGGCGCCGAGGGCGTCCTGCTCGCCGGCTGGCACGAGCAGGCCGAGCTGCCGAACCTCCTGCGTGCGAGCGACGTCGTCGTCCTGCCGTCCGTGAACGAGAGCTTCGGCCAGGTGCTCGTCGAGGGCATGGCCTGCGAGCTGCCGGCGATCGCGGTCGACCGCGGCGGACCGGCCGAGATCATCGACGCCGGGGAGACCGGCTGGCTCGTCGCCCCCGACGACGTCGAGGCGCTCGAGCGGGCGATCCTCGAGGCCGCGACCGACGGTGCGGAGCGGCGGCGACGAGGCGCACTCGCCCGCCGCGACGTGCTCGACCGCTACACGTGGCGCGCAGCGACGCGCGAGCTTGCGACCGTGCTCGACGCTGCGGCGTGCGAGCGCGACGGGGCACGACGCCCCGCGCCGAACGCCGCCTAGATCTGCACCCCGATCACGCGCCTGCTCGTGGCGCTGCCGTAGAAGGTCGTCCTGCTCAGGACGTACGCGACGCCGCTGCCCTGCGGTGCTCCGAGCCCGACGGGGAAGCCGAACTGCTGGTAGGTCTTGACGAACACCGAGTTCTTCGTCCCCAGCCCCAGGCCCTTGCTGGTCTTCAGCTTCGCCAGCGGTGAGCGCGGGCCGCCGAGGATGCGGACCGACTCCACCGTGCCGTCCCCGGCGAGGGCGAGGATCGCCCGCTCGCGGACCGACCCCCCGGCCCAGATGCAGCTCGTGCGCCCGGACTCCTGACACGCATCGCCGGCTTCGCTGATCCCGCCCGGCCCCCACGCCTTCTGCGCGGCGGCGAGGGTCATCCCCGGCTTCACGCCGCCGATCGACTTCCCGAGAACGATCCGCTTCGACGCGAACGTCGGCAGCTTCGCGCCGGCCACCGCCGGCAGCGCGAACGACGACACCAGCGCGACGGCCGCCACCAGCCCGATCCTGCGTCCCATGCTCCCCCCACCCAATGCTCGAATGACCCGAGGCGCGGCACACTACCGGGCGATCCGGGCGCCGGCCGGCACGCGCTCGCTTCTCGTTGAGTCCGGGCGCCGGCGTCGTCATGCTTGGTGGGTGCGTGAGTTCCACTTCCGCCTCGACGTTCCCGACGAAGAGCGTCGTGACGCGTTGGCGGCGCGTCTGGAGGATCGGCTGTGGGGAGACGGGGTGAGCTTCGACCGGTGGACGATGCGGCTGACCGTGACCGCCGACCTCGAGCAGGATGCGCTGAAACTGGCGCGCGCAGCGGTGCGCGCGGCGACCGCGGGCACCGACCTGTACGCCGAGCCGGTGAGCGAGTAGCTCCGGCGGCTCAGCGCTCCACGCGATAGCGCACGTGCGTCGCTCGCGGTGAGTGCAGGGTCTCCACCGGCGTCAGCCGGAGCTCGGCGACCCCGTCGAACAGCCGCTCGCCGTCACGGAGGAGCACCGGGGCGATGTCGAGCGTCAGTTCGTCGACGACCCCGGCCGCGAGCGCCTGGCGCACCGTCGAGGCGCCGCCCGCGATGTCGACGCCGCGATCACCGGCTGCCGCCGTGGCCTGCTCGAACGCCGCCTCGAAGCCGCCGGTGACGAAGTGGAACGTCGTGCCGCCCTGCATCTCGATCGGGTCGTGAGCGTGGTGCGTGAGGACGAAGACGGGGGCGTGATACGGCGGCTCGTCGCCCCACCAGCCGCGCCAGTCCTCGTCCCAGGGGCCGCGGATCGGGCCGTACATGTTGCGGCCCATGACGTAGGCGCCGCGAGGGCGCATCAACCAGCTCTGGGCGGTGAGGTCCGCCTCGTCGGTCACGTCGCCGAGATGCCAGGCGTGCACCTGCATGCCGCCGATGCCGAGCGGGTTCTCCCGGCTCTGGCTGGGCCCGGCGGCGAAGCCGTCGAGCGAGATGGACATGTGGCAGGTGGTCGCGGTCATGGCATCGCAGCCTGACACAGCCTCATCCTCACCGGGTGAGGCAGCTCGGGGTCGCGTCTGTGATTCTGGACGTCCCCACGAACGAAAGGGCGTGTATGAGCGCGAACGAGTTGGACGTGCTGGGCCCGGTCGACTACCTCGTCGTCGAGTTCCCGGCCGACAAGGCGAACTTCACCGGCGAGATCGCCGAGGAGCTGAGCTCCCTGATCGAGCGCGGCACGGTCCGCGTGCTGGATCTCGTGATCCTGCGCAAGGACGAGGACGGGTCCGTCGAGGCCCTCGAGCTGGCCGAGGTGGACGAGAGCCTGGCGGGCGCGCTGCTCGAGCTCGAGGGCGACCTGGCGCTGCTGCTGGCGACCCAGGACCTCGAGGCGATCGGCGAGGCGATCGAACCGGGCACCGTCGCCGCGGTGCTCGTGTGGGAGAACAGCTGGGCGGGACCGTTCGGGGCCGCCGTCCGGCGCGCGGGCGGCCAGCTGGTCGCCAACGGCCGCATCAACACGCAGGCGCTGCTGGCGGCTGCCGAGACCGAGGAAGGTGCCTGACATGCCCCTGGGACGCGAACGACGCAATGACCGCGGCGTGATCGACCACAAGGTCGTGCGCAACGCCGCCGTCGTCGGCGGCGCCGCCGTCGCCGTGCACGGCCACCGCCGGCGCGACGACCGCCGCGACGACCGGCGGGACGACCGCCGCGAGGGCCGCGGCCCGCGCGGCTAGACCCTCCCCAGGCCGCCGGCCCGCCGGGCCGGCGGCCTGACGAGGACACACCGTTTCGCGGGCGCTCGCGATGGCCGGCGCCCTGACGGGCTCAGCCCGGCTTCTTGACAGCGTCGGCGGCCTGCTTGGCCTTGTCCGTCAGCTTGCCCTTGCCCTTGAACGCCTCGCTGACCTGCTGGGCGTCGCGCTTGAGCGCGTCCTGCCCGCCGCGCTGCTCGATCAGCTTGTCGGCGTGCTTCTTGGCCTGATCGGTGAGCTTCTTGAGGTTCATGCAGGGAATCGTACGCGCGACTCCTGGCCACAACATCAAGGGCACCTACTACCACTGCCTGGGCTGGTTTGACGGGAATCCCGCCACCCTGCACACGCACCCGCCGCAAGCGGCGGCCGAACGCTACGTCGCGTTCATGGGCGGCGCTGACGCCGTGCTCGTGATCTTCGCCGACCCCGACAACCAGGCCGCCCGGTTCGCACCGCTGCGCACCTCTTGAACCGGCCCCGGCGTACGGTCCCAATCGGGGCGGCCGGTTCAACCGGTGCGAAACGCCCAGTGATCATCGGGTGCCAGCGCGGGCACATACCGATCCGCATACCGAGATCCGAGGCCCAGGCCGGCGCCTGCTGCTCGTCCGGAGCGGAAGGATCCGGGCGAAACCGCGGCCTGGCGTCAGAGCGTCCGGCGAGCGCCCGACGCGGCGTAGACGGACGGCCTGAATCGGAGCACCGAGTCGCCGGACACCTCGATCCCGTCGGTCAGGCGAGTTGGATCGAACGTCAGCACATCAGGGCCCCGATCGCGCTCCGCATCGATTCCCGTGAGCTCGAGCGTTCCCGCCGTCACGCGACGGCGATCCTTCGGCCATGCGACGGCGAGGTCATCGACGGGATCTCCATCGGCCGCCACCTGAAGCTCGAGCCTGAAGCGGACCGGCCCGCCCTCCAGCCGCGCGCGGATGTCCTGCTGCAGGTAGTCGGGACTCCGGCGTGCCAGCTCCCAAGGCCGGAGGTGCCGCACGCCTGCCTGTGGCACGAACGTGTAGCGGACATACCGCGAGTCGCCATCAGCGTCGATGAAGCGAAAAGCGTGAATCGCGAAGTACTTGCAGGTGGCGTAGCTCAGCGGCGGAACCAGTCCGTACAGCACCTTCGGCATCGCCCCTGCGGCACTCGGATGCTGGGCGACGAACAGCGGCATCCTCCAGGCGGTCGCGCGGCGTCGCTCCGTGAGAATGAGCTGAAGGAACTGCTCCGGATTGGGCGCCGGGATGCGTTCGATGGTCTGCGCGAGGATGTCGGTCGCCGACCCGTCCGGCAGATGGAACTTGACCGCGAGCCCGCGGACTCCCGGGCTCCAGTCGGGATCGGCGGGGTTGCCGGAGCCGTTGGAGACGCGCACGGTGACGGGATACGTGCCCTCCTGCAGGTGCACCGCCCGTGACAGCGCTGCCGCCTCGCGGGTCGGTGTGAACGTGCCCGTCAGCACGGTGCCCTTCGCGTGGAGCGCCCGGTGACCTTGATGCGTCCCGTAGGCATAGTCCGCCGCGGCGAGCGCGTCCTGCACCGTGGGGGCCATGCCCGACATCGCGGCAACGCTATCCCACCTCAGCCCCGCGCGCTCTCGCTCCCAATGCAATGCGATAGCCGAGCAACCTCGCTCGTGGATCCGGCAACCGACAGCGCGCGTGTTAGCGCAAGCGCGTGGGCTAGGAGCGCTGACGGCGACCGCGCCCGCCGCTGCTTCCCTCCCCACCGATGGAGCGCACGAACTACCAGGCCAGCAACTGCTCGATCGCTCGCACCTTGGAGGTCGTAGGCGAGAAATGGACGCTGCTGATCCTTCGGGAGAGCTTCTACGGCGCCACGCGCTTCGAGCAGTTCCATCAGGTGCTGCAGTGCCCGCGCAACCTGCTCTCGGAGCGGCTGAGCAAGCTCGTTGACGAAGGCATCCTCGAGCGCTCGGAGTACCGCGAGCCCGGCAGCCGAACCCGCCGCGAGTACCGCATGACCGACAAGGGCCGCGAACTGGTTCCGATCCTGTTCGCCCTCGGGGAGTGGGGCGATCGGCACAAGGCCGACCCCGCCGGCCCGCCCGTCATCGCGCGCCACGCCGGATGCGGAGAGCAACTGCGCCTGACGCTCCGATGCGCAGGCGGCCACGAGATCGCCGGGCCAGAGGACATCGAGATCGTCGACGGACCCGGCCTCCTCCCCCTCACGCCCGCCTGAGAACCGGATCATCGTGCGCCCGCGCGGGCGCATTCCGAAATCCGAGACGTAGGACGGGCTCCTGCTTCGCTTCCAGCGACGCCGTGCAGTGGTTCTCCGCGCGGCGCTCGGCGGCGTTCTACTGATTCGCGGTGCGGACCGAACGGGAAGACTCCCCCCCTAGGGATTCCTGCGGTCAGTCGGTCTGGGACGGTCATCCAGCCTGGTCGTTCCGGAGTCTGCAACGGTTGCGATCAGACTTGGAGGAGGCTGTCGTGAAACCAGTGAGGATGCTTGTGCTCCTGTCGTGCGCGGTGGTGTTGCCGCTCGGGGTGGCTGCGTGCGGCGACGATGAAGGTGCCACGGAGACGGTCACGGTGACCGCACCGGCGGCAGACGGCGCCGCGACCAGCGACGCGGACAAGGGCAAGATCGTCAACGTCGAGCTCGGCGAGTCCGGGTCCACGTACTTCGTCAAGCCCGAGACTGACACCGTCGACGCCGGGAAGGTCACGTTCGCCGTCACCAACAACGGCAAGCTCTACCACGAGATGATCGTCTACTCCAACCTCGACGACATCGACCCCGGGGCCATTCCCGTCAAGGAGAACAAGGCCGAACTCGTCGAAGACAACATCGTCGGCGAAGCACCGTACGCGACGCCCCCGATCGTCCCCGCCGACAAGAAGCCCGGCGACGCCGACCACCGAATCCGCAGCGAAGGCTGGGGAGCAGAACTGACCGTCGACCTCAAGGCCGGCGACTACATCCTGCTCTGCAACCTTGAGGGCCACTACGCCAACAAGCAGTACTCGGCCTTCACCGCCGAGTAGGCACTCATCCAGCCGCCCCTGCCCTCCGGCCACCGTGGCCGGGCAGGGGCGCCGCGATGCCAGGCACCCGCCCCACGTGGCGCTGCGCCGTGCCGACCATCCATGAGAAGCGACAAGCGGCAGGCGACCGGTGTGCGCGTTCGCGCCGCTGCGCACCTCTTGAACCGGCCCTGGCGTAGGTTCGAGCGGAACCCTGCTGCGGAGCGACAGCTTCGTGTCACTGGGAGAGCGATGCCGTCGGGCGTTCCGGTTCCAAGGACGTGGAACGTGCCGTGGTACGTGTTGGCCACGCGGTCTGGCGTTCGCGCAAGAAGTGCTCATGCCCAGCGCTGCTCGGACGGGCCGGCTTCGAGGTCCGGGAGCAGATCTGCGAGCAGCAGGGCAGCGTGCACCTCGGTGGCGCGCTGGTCTGACGGGTGGCCGAGGAGCTCCTCGGCCTTGCGGACGCGTTGGAGCACGGTGTTGCGGTGGACGCCCAGAGCACGGGCGGCGTGGGAGATCCCGCCGCGTGGTTCGAGCACAGCCCGCAGCGTGTCGCGCAGCGGCCGGTGCGCGAGCTCGGGGTCGGCCAGGGGCCCGAGCTCGCGGCGCGTGAAGCGGCCGGCGCTCTCGACGTCCCGCAGGAGCAGGTCGAGCAGGGTGACGTCGTCGAAGGCCGTCAGACCGGTCGGGACGCGGGTGAGCTCGGCGACCCGCCGGGCTCGGACGGCCTCGTCGTGGCTCTTGCGGAAGCCGTCGAGTCCGCGGCCTACGGTTCCCAGCCCGACGGAGACCGGGTAAGGCCTGGTCTCCAGCGCCCGACGGACAAGGTCAGCGTGTTCTCCGGACGGGTCGCGCGGTGACATCCAGACCGTGAGTGCGCTTGCCCCGTCGGGGAGGACGAGTGGTCGGGACGCGCCGCACGCCTCGGCGACCGCTTGGGCAGCCGACTCGAGGCGATCTGTCGGCCGCGGGCTGAAGCAGACCGCGCAGAGTTGCGGTCCGTCGAGGCGGTGGCCGAGCGTGCGCTCGGCCGCGTGGGGGTCGTGCGGCTCGCCGGCCAGCAACGCGCGGACGAGGTCTGCGCGGAGCAGCGCGCTTCGGCGTTGGCGGCGCTCGCGCTCGGCCAAGTGCTCGGCGCTGACGCTGGCGGAGACGAGGTCGACGTACTCCACCGCGAAGTCCGTGGCCTCCCGCAAGGCGGCCAGGACGCGGACCGGGTCGCCGACGGCGGCCTCGAGCGCCTCGGCCCAGCGGTCGAGGAAGTGGCCTTGCCCGAGTCGGTAGAAGCGCAGCGTGTCGTTGACCTCCGCGCCGCGGGCGGCCATCGCCCGCGCGTGCTCGAGGGCTGTCACGGGTGCTTGTGCGGCCGAGGCGGGGATCCCAGTGGTCAGCATCGACAGGATCGTCTCGACGTTGGAGGAGCACGACGCGAGCGTCAGGGCGGCGAGATCGCCGTCGGACATCACGACCTCGATGCGAGCCGAGAGCTCGTCGAACATCGCCTGCGCGATCACGTGGACCTCCTGCGCCCACAGGCCGGCTAAGACGCGGTTCTCCTCGGAGACGGCCACGACGAGACACTATCCGACGGTGTGCAGTCTGCACACCGGGCGATGCAGGTGGCCCCTGTCCTATCCGCCCCGGGCCCGGCAGGGTCCGTGCATGTCCTCCACCGTCGCCGATCGCATCCACCGCATCCCGGATCCGCAGGAGCCCGTTCCCGCGGTCTCCTGGCCCATCGTCGGCCTGCTCATCGCAGGCCTGGGTCTCTACCTCGGCTCGAGCGCGCTCTACCTGGCAGATGCGTGGCCGTGGTGGGCGACCGTCCTGACCAACGCGGTCGCGGGCTACCTGCTGTTCACCGTCGCGCACGACACCGCACACGCCTCCGGGTCCTCCAACCAGAGACTGAACACGTGGATGGGACGGATCGCCACCCCGTTCTTCGCCCCGCACGCCGCCTACCCCGTCTGGCGCTTCATCCACATGCAGCACCACCGCTTCACCAACCACGACGCGAGCAAGGACCCCGACCACTACACACAGGAAGGCCCGAGCTGGCAACGCCTGCCACGCTGGGCGAGCATCGACCTCTACTACCTGGTCTTCTACCTGCGCCACTGGGGCTCACGGCCCGCCAAGGAGCACCGCGAGGAGCTCATCGGCGTTGCCCTCATGGTCGCGGTGTTCGCCGTCCTGCTCATCGGCCCGGGCTTCTGGGCGCTCGCGGTGATCGTCCTGATCCCCGGACGCCTCGCCATCACCTATCTGGCCTGGGCCTTCGACTACCTGCCCCACGCCGGGCTGCACCACAAGCCCACCGAAGACAAGTTCAAGACCACGCGGATCCGCGTCGGCTACGAGCTGCTCCTCAGCCCAGTGCTTCTCTACCAGAACTACCACCTGGTCCATCACCTGCACCCTGTGGTCCCGTTCCACAAGTACGTGCAGGTCTGGCGGCGCAACGAGACCGCCTACCTCGACGCCGACCCCGCCATGTCAACCGTCCGTGGCCGCGCCCTGACCGTCGCGGAGTACCGCAAGCTGCGCGAGCTCGAGGACAACCACGACCACTAGGCCCGGATGCTTCGGATCCTTCAAGCGGATCCTGCTCCCATGCAAAGCGACAGCGGTATGCGACCGGTATGCGCGCTCGCACCGTTGCGCACCAGTTCGCACGGCTAGTGATCATCGGGCGCGGGCGTGGGCGCATACCGGCCCGCATACCGATTTCCGAGACGCAGGACGGCTCCTGCCTCGCTTCCAGCGACAGCGAGCCTGCGGCTCGGTACGATGCGGTCTTGGCATCGTGAGGTCGATTGCGCTGCCGGTGGGACGGGAGTAGGTTCGGCTCGGTCCCATACCCCGATCCCGAAGGAGGGATTTGCATGGCAGACGCTGCGCTGTTCATCGGATGGGGAGAGTCAATCCAGGGACGGGAGGAGAGAGGTCTCCAGGTGTTCTCGGAGACCTTGGCGTACTACGCGAGCCTGCAGGAGGAGGGCCGGATCGAGAGCTTCGAGCCGGTCCTGCTGGCGCCCCATGGCGGAGGGGTCGGCGGGTTCATCCTGCTGCGCGGTGAGCGTGATCGCCTCGATCAGATTCGCACGTCGGACGAGTTCGAGCGGCTGACGCTCAAAGCGGAGCTGGTTGTCCGCGAGGTCGGCGTGATCAACGCACTCATCGGCGACAGCCTCGCGCACGGCATGGAGCTCTACCAAGAGGCACTCGGAGCCGTCGCTGCCTGACGCATGGTGCTCGGCGGCCGGTGCCCCACGGAGGGCCGTGCCGGCCGCCATTCCACAGCCGACCGCACGCCCGGCGATGGTCGCGCTCGAGTAAGGAACGACCGCTCGCCGGGCGCTGTTTGGTGGGCGGCGGTGTGGCGCGCCCCGTGGCTGACGCCTCGCGGCTGAACGTCGCCTGCAGTCCGGGAACTACAGGCGCCAGCGGGTCCACGACGTTCGCGATCCGCTCGCGGTCGGCGTCGATCTGCTCATCGTCGGCGGCGGAGAAGGCCTTCGCCGCGCCGAGTCCCTCGGCGAACGCGATCAGCATCACGCCGACGCCCCCGGCGGCCAGGCCGCCCGCGTCACCGAGACCGATGTCCGGCAGCCCGAACGAGGGAAGTCCGCTGCCGATCTCCCCGACGGTCGGGACATCGAGACCAAACGCCTTGACCGCGGTGATGCCGACCGCGACCGCCGCCAGCGATCCGGGAACGCCCGGCGCCAGCCGGCGGAGCCCCACGATCAACGCAAGCGACCCCGTCCCGACCAGCATTAGCCCACGCGGCTCGGACGCAGCGATCTGCGGGACATCCCGCGCCCGCCGCGGGATAGTGTCGCCGCGTGGAGATCCCGCAGACCCGGTACGCGCGGAGTGGCGAACTGGCGATTGCCTACCAGGTCCACGGCTCCGGCGAGCACGATCTGCTGTTCAGCGTGAGTTTCGGGCACCTCGATGCGGTTTGGCGGTTTCCTGAAGCTCTGCGCCTGTTCGAGCGACTTGGCCGATTCGCGCGGGTGATCCGCTTTGACCGGCGCGACTCGGGTCTCTCGGACCCGATCAGGGACGACCTGACAATCGAGGCGCATGTCGCCGACGCGCTCTCCGTGATGGACGCGGTCGGCGCCGAGCGCCCGGTGCTGATCGGCGCTTCGGAGGCGGGCCGCGCGCTGGCCGCCCTGGCGGCCACACGCCCTGAGCGGGTCGCCAGCGTGATCGCCATCAGCTCGTCCGCTCGAGGCGCCTTCGCCATGTCGCCGGACATCGACGCGGAGGTCGAACAGCACCTGACGGACCTCGACTACCCGGGCGCGGCGGTGGCGCTGTGGTCGCCGCAATGGGCAGCTGACCCCGCGCGGAACGAGCGCCTGGTGCGGTACACGCAGAACGCGCTCACGCCGCGACAGGCTGAGCGCTTTCGGCGGATGTCGCTCACGAGCGACATCTCCGCCGTCCTACCACTCGTGCAGGCGCCGACGCTCGTGCTTCACCCGCGGGACTGCGTCTACGGGCCGGAGCCGGTCCGCGAGTTCGCACATCTGATTCCTGGCGCGACCTTCCGCGAGGTTCCCGGTGACGCTGTGCTGCCGTACGCACTGGACGTTGAGTTGCTCGCCGACCTCATCGAGGAGTTCGTCACCGGCACGGCTCCCGCGCCGCCCTCAAACCGCGTTCTCGCCACCGTGCTGTTCACCGACCTCGTCGGCTCGACCGAGCGTGCCTCGCAGACCGGCGACCGCGCCTGGGCAGACATGCTTGAGCGCCACTTCGCCGCCACCCGCGCGATCGTCACGGCGCACGGCGGGCGGACCATCAAGACGACCGGTGACGGCGTGCTTGCGTCGTTCGCCGGTCCCGCCCAGGGGGTTCGCTGCGCCGAGAGGCTCATCACCGAAGCACGCGACCTCGGATTGGAACTGCGCACCGGCCTGCACACCGGCGAAGTCGAGCGCGCCGGCGACGACGTCGCCGGCGTCGCCGTCCACCTCGCCGCTCGAATCATGGCCCTCGCCGGCCCCGGTGAGATCCTCGTCTCCCGCACGGTCCGCGACCTCGTCATCGGCAGCGAACTCACCTTCACCGACCGCGGCGAACACCGACTCAAAGGCATCCCCGACCCCTGGGCCATCTACGCGGCAACCACCTGATCGCCGAGCCCGCTCCCCACACAGAGCGCCAGCGGTATGCGACCGGTATGCGCGTTCGCACCACTGCGCACCGTTGCGCACGGCGTCCGAGGTCCGGGCCGGCGGCGGGCGGCCATCTACGGGCGGCGACCCCGTGGCTTGTTCGGATGTGACCGCGGCCGGTTCGTCCTACGGTGGAGATGGCCCGGTACAGCGACGCCTCGGAGGACGTGATGCGCAGCGGACGAACGATCACAGCGATCGTCGTCGCGGCGCTTGCAGCCGGGGCTGTGGCTCCCACGCCCGCGCCGGCGCTGGACCCGACGGTCCCTCCCGAGGTGCTCGCGCCGGCGGACGGCGCGACGGTGCAGGCAGGGTCCGCCGTCACGTTCCGGGTGCGCACCGACGTGGGCGATGACTACCTCTGGGTTCACGTGTCGACGTCGCCGACCCCGGTCGACTCGTGCGGGACGATCGACAACGACGTCGACCTCGTCGGACTGGACCCGACCGCGCCTGACTCCGCCGAATCGGAAGGGACCGCCGACGTCAGCCCCAGCTTCACCTTCTGGCTCAACCGCGCCGGGACCTACTACTGGCAGGCCTACCGCATCCACTACCCCGACGGGTGCATCGAGGCGCCGGTGCAGACCCTGGTCGTCACTGGGGTGCGACCGATCGAGATCGGCCCCCAGCCGCTGGAGCCCGCCGACGGGGCGACGATGCACGCGGGGCCGGTCACGTTCCGCGTCTCGGCGATGCCGGTCGACCAGTACCTGTGGGTCTACGTCTCCAGGTCCCCACAGCTGACGGGCCTCGGAGGCCTGATCGGCGACGACGTGACCCTTGCGGAGCTCAAACAGACCACGGATCCGACCGTGTGGGCGGTGACACCGGACTACTACACCTTCACGTCGTTCTGGATGAACACAGCCGGCACCTACTACTGGCAACCGCACCGCATCAGCAGCTTCGGTGACACCGACGGTTGGGTCGAGGGACAAGTGCGCTCGTTCACGCTCACGTCCAACCCAGCGCCGGCACCCACCCCGACCCCCTCGCCGTCCACGCCGACCCAGCCGGCCGTGACCGTCCGCGGAATCCAGGCCTTCACACAGGGCACCGCGAACGACCTCTACCTCGCGTGCACGAAGCTCGACATCCTCCTCGTCGACGTCCTCCCCGCAGCGCGGGGCACCGTGTGGGTCTCCGGAGCAGCGGACCTGCGGCTCAAGGGCCGAGCCGTTGACATCCTGCTCGACGGCAAACGCGTCGGAACAGCCGTCGTCGGACCCACCGGAGCCTTCCAAGCGACGGTCCGCGCACCCTCCCGAGCCCGGCGCGCGAGAGCCCGCTACCAGGCGCGAGCCGGAGCCGTGCTCTCCCAGAACCTCAAGCTCGACCGGCGAATGGTCGCCGCACGACTGACCCGCAACGGAAACACCTTCACGCTCACCGGCCAGGTCAGCAAGCCCTTGGCCCGCCGCCCAGCGACGATCGGCGTCCAGCGCTACAGCTCGTGCCAAAGCAAGACCAGCATCGCCGTCAAGACGGTGCGCCCCACGGCCAGCGGCCACTTCACCGTCCGGTTCCCCGTGCCCGACGCCTCCGCCCACGCCCTCATGTACCGCGCACAGACCAAGGTCGCCACACGCGTCGGAGGAAGCCCGACCCAGCGCACATTCACCCTCCCGCGCGCCATCGACATCCGCTGAGGGCCAACGTCGCGGAATCCCGCCCCCCATGCCAAGCAGGAGCAGTGTGCCCCGGTATGCGCGTTCGCGCCGCTTCGCACCGTTGCGCACCAGTTCGCACGGCTTCGCACCTCTTGAACCGGCCCGCGACGTACGGTCCCAATCGGGGCGGCCGGATTCGAACCGGCGACCCCCTCGTCCCAAACGAGGTGCGCTACCAGGCTGCGCCACGCCCCGATCGACCGGATGGTAGGGCTCGCCGCCCCGTCCCTGACAATCCATCCGCGCAACCCCTGACGCCACAGCGCGTTCCAGAGTGTGATGCCACGCCACCACCGCGCTCCCGCTCACCATCGCCGCACTCGCCGCGACGGCCCTCCTCACGACCACCGCCGCCGCGCCGGCCGCGACGAACACCGGGTCCGTTCGCGTCCCGTACACGTCGACCGTCACGGTCAGCGGAGCGCTCCGGCGCGAAGGGCGTCATCTCCACCACCCTGCTCGTCCCGAACAGCTGGAAGCGCCAGAAGTCCAAGGGCACGCCCGTCTGGCTGACCGGGCACGGCTCGTGCGTCTACCGCGTCACGACGAAGGCGACGCTGACCATCGCCCCCTCCTCGAGCGCCGCCGCGCGCGTCGCCGCCGACCTCCCGCAGACCGGCGCCCGCGTCCTCGAGAACGGCACGCGCAACACCGCGGCGTGGCGTGTCACCCGGCCCGAGCGGACCGGCCGCAAGTATGTGCGATCCGTGCGCTCGTTCTCCACTGCCGCGACGTCCGGTCTGACGATCCCGCCGGGGCAGTCCCTCTGGCTCGAGGTGTGGCTCACCGGGCTCTCCCGCGCCGGCGACGAGTGCCACTCGGGCACCTACCGCCAGACGCTCGGCCCGCAGTTCGGCGACGTGTCCGCGACGCTGCGCACCCGCTCGTACATCAAGCGCTGAGCGCCCGCAGCGCGGACGGCCCGGCGCTGCTCTAGCGTGCGGGTCATGGCCGACGTCCAGCCCCTGCGCGCACTCCACTACGACCTCGCCGCCGTCGGATCGCTCGACGCGGTGTGCTCGCCCCCGTACGACGTGATCGACCCCGAGCAGCGCGCCGAGCTGGCGTCGCGCTCGCCGTACAACGTCGTGCGCATCGACCTGCCGGAGCCGGCCGAGCCCGGCGGCGACCCGTACGACAACGCCGCGCAGCAGCTCGCACAGCTGGCGCGAGGCCGGCGCGGTCGTCCGCGACGACGAGCCGGCGATCTGGGCGCTCACCCAGACGTACACCGGCCCGGACGGCGCGACCCGCACCCGCAACGGCTTCCTCGCGCGCGTCCGCGTCGAGGACTACGGCCCCGGCCGGATCCGCCCGCACGAGCGCACGCACCCCGGCCCCAAGGAGGACCGCCTGCGGCTGACGCGCGCGACGCAGGCGAATCTCTCGCCGATCTTCTCGCTCTACGGCGACCCGTCCGGCGCCGCGTGGGCGGCGCTCGCCCCCCACGTCGCCGGCGAGGAGCCGTTCGGCGAGCAGACCGACCCCGAGGGCACGCTCAACCGCCTGTGGCGCATCGCCGACCCGCAGGCGATCGCGGCCGTCCACGCGGCGCTCGACCCCGCGGAGCTGCTCATCGCCGACGGCCATCACCGCTACGAGACGGCGCGCGTCTACGCCGAGGAGATCGGCGGCGAGGGCGAGCACTCGTACGTCCTCATGCACCTCGTCGCGCTCGAGGACCCGGGCCTCATGGTCTTCCCCACGCATCGCCTGATCAACCGGCTGCAGGGCGACCAGGCCCGCCAGGAGGCGCTCGCCGCGACCCTGCGCGAGTGCTTCGACATCACCGAGCTGCCGAGCACCGACGACCTGCCGCCCGGGCCGGCGGCCGACCCGCGCGCGCCGCTGCAGCTCGGCTACCTCGACGCCCACTTCACGCAAGCCGCTACCGCCTGACGCTCAAGGACCAGGCGATCGCCGACCGCGCCCTCGCCGACTTCCCGGAGCCCTACCGGCACCTCGACACCGCGATCGTCGAGGGCCTGATCCTCACCGGCCCGCTCGGCCTCACCGAGGACGACATCTCGCACTTCAACGGGCTGGGCTACTCGCGCAGCGACGCCGAGGCGGTCGAGCAGGTCCTGTCCGGCGCCTTCGACGCGGCCTTCTTCCTGCCGGGCGCCAGCGTCGAGCAGATCGGCGAGATCGCCGCCGCCGGCGTGAACATGCCGCCGAAGTCCACGTTCTTCGTCCCGAAGGTCCCCACGGGGCTCCTCTTCAACCCGTTGTCATAATCGAAGGACGATGAAGCAGGCAACCGCAACCCGCCGATCCGGTTACCGCCACACCGTCACGATGCGCCAGCACGAGACGACCGTGGACGAACCGCAGGAGAAGGGCGGCACCGACGAGGGCCCCAGCCCGCAGGAGCTGCTCGCCGCGAGCCTCGCGAGCTGCGTCGCGATCACGATCGAGATGTACGCGACCCGCAAGGGCTGGGACGTCGGGACGCTCGAGGTCGACTGCTCGTTCACGCCCGCCGAGCGCGGCTCGCCCACGAAGTTCGACATCGTGCTGCGCCTCCCCGACCACCTCTCCGACGAGCAGGTCGAGCGCCTGCGCGTGATCGCGGCCAAGTGCCCGGTGCACCGCACGCTCGAGGGCGAGGTCATGTTCGACGAGCGTGTCGAGCGCGTCACGCTCGCGAGCTGAGCTCGCGCAGACCCTGCGCTCCCGTCCTCCTCGATCCCGAGGAGGCGGCGGCGCTCGACGTCCACGGCCGGATCGACGCCGCCGTGCTCGTCCCGCTCTTCTGGTCGGACGGCGGTCTGGGCGTCGTCCTCACCAAGCGGCGCGAGGACCTGCGCCGCCACGCCGGCGAGATCTCGTTCCCCGGCGGGCGGCAGGACATGGACGAGGACGACCTGCGCGTGACCGCCCTGCGGGAGGCGCGTGAGGAGATCGGCCTCCCCGGCGAGGCGGTCGACCTGATCGGCGCGCTCCAGCCGACGCCGACCATCGCCACGAACTACGCGGTCTACCCGTTCGTCGGCCTGATCGAGGCCGGCCACGAGTGGGCGCCGAGCGCGTTCGAGGTCGAGACCGTCCTGGAGTTCTCGCTCGCGGACCTGCGCGCCGGCTACGAACGCCGCCGCCTGCTGCGCCGCGGCGTCCCGTTCCGCACCGACACGTACGTGGTCGGCGAGCACCTCGTCTGGGGCGCCACGGCGCGGATCCTCGCGGACCTGCTGGAGCGCGTCGAGGCCGCCGGGCTGCGCCTGAGCCCGCGCCGCGACCGGCACGTCCGCGACCCCGATTCTGGAAGACTCCTGCTGATGCGCCTCTTCCTCTGCGCCGCCCTCAGCGCGGCCGTGCTCCTCGCTGCCGCGGGCTGCGGATCCGACGACTCGTCCACGACGTCCGCAACGGCGCCGGTCACCCCCGGGGCGACGACGGCCGCGACGACCCCGGCCAAGACGACCACCGCAGAGGTCGACGGCGACTCGCGACCGCGAGGCGTTCATCAAGAAGGTCAACCCGGTCTGCGAGGACTACAACGAGGAGGTCCAGGACGTCCAGAAGGAGCTCCAGTCCGTCGGCAAGACCGGCAACGTCGACGTCTTCGCGCCGGCGCTGAAGCGCGCCACGAAGGCCGCCGAGCGCGCCAGCAAGCCGCTTCGACGCGATCGACCCGCCGGCCGGCCAGGAGGCGCAGGCCGCGCTGATCGGCCGCGCGCTCAAGGCCCAGGCGACGGGCAACCAGCTCCTCCTCGACGCCGCCGAGGCCGACGACCCGCAGCAGTTCGGCGTCGCCACCGCAGGCGCTGCAGCAGGTCACGCCCAAGCTCCAGGCGCTGATGCGCGAGTACGGCATGACGGTCTGCGGCGCCGCCGCCTGAGCGCCGCTCAGGCCGACACGCGGCGCGGACCGGCGAGCAGCTGCGCCGCCTCGTCGCTGCGCCTGCGCCAGCCAGGCCGCGCGGTCGCCGCGCGGGTCGGCGTCGATGAGCGCGAACGGGATCTCGTTCGTGCGGCGCGCGTGCTCCATCTCGCGCGACGCCCGGACGCGAGCATCTCCGGCGCCGACGGTGCCCGCGGCCTCGTAGACGACGCCGCGCACGGTCGTGTCGGTCGTCTTCTCGAGCATCATCCGCAGCCGCGAGCCGTGCAGCGCGGCCAGCCGCTCGGCGTCCGGGCCGCTCGCCGTCCCGAGCAGCCAGAACACGAGCGTCACGTTCTCCAGCGCGTAGCGCAGCGTGCCGATCACGTCGGGATCGCCGATCCAGCACTCGCCGCCGGCGGCCTCGATCGCCGCGCGGCCGGCCTCGGTGCGCGTGACGACGCGCGCCGCATGCCCGTCGGCGACGAGCGCGCGCGTGAGGTCCAGTCCGCGGCAGCCGCCGCCGACGATCAGCGCCCTCATGCGGACCCGTCCCCGCCGAGCAGGTCGCGCTCGAACTCCTCGCGCGTGAGCGGCGGCAGGCCCTTCTTCGCGCGGCGGCGGTTCTTGACGTCGAGCATCTGCGCGATGTCCTCCTCGGCCAGCTCGTCCTCGCCGCGGGCGACGGTCGCCGCGAGGTCCGCCTGCACCTCGGCGCGCAGGCCGTGCTCGGTCAGCTCCGCGTCGCCGCGGGCGCGTCTGCGGCGGTTCACCGCCTCGGTCATCTGCTCCAGGTCGTCGATCTCGTTCTGGTACTCGACCTCGGCCGACCGCGTCGGGCGCCAGTCCACCTGGTCGGCGCCCGATCCCGGGTAGAAGACGCCGAGCAGGATCACGCCGACGAAGAGGCCTCCGACGAGCACGATCATGACGACGGCGAACGGGTCCACCCGCCCAGCCTACGTGCGGCGCCGATGGTCGGCGCAGCCGCTGCGATAGCGTCGCGCCGCGTGAGCGACCCCGTCTCCCCCGCCGCGATCGTGCAGGCCGCCTGGCGCGAGGGCCGCCTGCGCTACCCGTGCACCGCCGACGGGCGAGCCGCGTCTGGCCGCCGCGCATCGCCGCGCCGGGCACGGGCGCCGCGCTGACCTGGCGCGACAGCGCCGGCCTCGGCACCGTCTACGCGACGACCGCGCTGCACGCCCGCGACGCAGCCGCCGCGCAACGTCGCGCTGATCGACCTGGACGAGGGCTTCCGGATGATGAGCCGCGTCGAGGGGCTCCCCGGCGACGCGGTGCCGATCGGCCTGCGCGTGCGGGTGCGGTTCACCGACCCGGACCCCGAGACCGGCGACCGGCTCCCGGTCTTCGTCCCGGAGACCGCCGCGTGACGTCCGCCCTGCGCGCGAGCGCCGCGATCGCCGGCGCCGCCGAGTCCGACCTCGGCGCCGCGCCCGAGGGCACGCGCCCGGTCGACCTGATGGCGCAGGCGTCGCTGCGCGCGCTGCAGGACGCCGGGCCTGACCCCCGCGGACGTCGACGGCGTCTTCGCCGCGACGACGCAGCTCCCGATGGCCCCGCTGAACCTCGCGCTGGAGCTGGGCATCGACGCGCGCTGCACCGACGCGACGAACGTCGGCGGCTCGTCGTTCATGTTCCACGTCGCGCACGCCCGCTCGGCGATCGCCGCCGGCCTGTGCGACGTCGCGCTCGTCGCCTACGGCAGCACGCAGCGGCTCGTCGGCCGCTCCAGCGCGAGCGTGCAGGAGCTCGACCCGTGGGAGGCGCCGTTCCGCCCGGCGATGCCGGTCACCGCCTACGCGCTCGCCGCCGCCCGGCACATGCACGAGTACGGCACGACCCGCGAGCAGCTCGCGAGCGTCGCGGTCGCCGCGCGCGCCTGGGCCGCGCATGAACCCCGGCGCCTGGTCGCGCGATCCGCTGACGATCGACGACGTGCTCGCCGCGCGGATGGTCGCCGACCCGCTGACGGTGCGCGACTGCTGCCTGGTCACCGACGGCGGCGCCGCGGTCGTCGTCACGTCCGCCGAGCGCGCCGCGGGCGCTGCGCCGCGATCCCGTCCTCGTGCTCGGGGCCGGCGAGGCGCACAGCCACCGTCACATGACGGGCATGCCCTCGCTGACGACGCACGGCCGCCGCGCCGCTCCGGCGCCGGACGGCGTTCGCGGAGGCCGGGCTCTCCCCCGCCGACGTCGACGTCGCCCAGCTCTACGACGCGTTCACGATCACGCCGATCCTCTTCCTCGAGGACCTCGGCTTCTGCGCCAAGGGCGACGGCGGGCCCGTTCGCGGCGAGCGGCGCGATCGGCCCGGGCGGGGCGCTCCCGATGAACACCAACGGCGGCGGGCTCTCCTACACCCATCCGGGGATGTACGGGCTGCACGCGATCGTCGAGGCGGTCCGCCAGCTGCGCGGCGAGGGCGGCGAGCGCCAGGTGCCCGGCTGCGAGGTCGCGGTCGCACACGGCAACGGCGGCGTGCTCTCGAGCCAGGCGACGCTCGTGCTCGGCACGGCCGCCACGGCGTGAGCGCGCGCGCCCTGCTGTCCGGCGCGGTCGCCTGCGCCGTCCCGGTCGTCCTGGCGGGCAACGCGCTGCTCGTGCTCGCGTGGGGCTGGCTCCCGCGCGCGATCTACGCGCTGCCGGGATTCCCGGACGACTCGGGGTTCACGGGCGACGAGCGCCTGTCGCTCGCGACGACCGGCGTCGACTCGATCCAGCCGTGGGACGCGAGCGGCATGGACGAGCCTGCGCGCGGCGCAGCTGCCCGACGGCGGCGCCGCGTTCAACGCCCGCGAGATCTCCCACATGCACGACGTGCGCAGCGTCATGACGGGCCTGCTGATCGCCTGGGTCGTCGCCGTCGTCCTGCTCGCGGTGGCATGGATGGCGACCCGCGGTCGCGCCGAGGCGCGCGCGGCGCTGCACCGCGGGCTGTGGTGGGGCGCGTTCGCCGCGATCGGCCTGCTCGGCCTGTCGGCCCTGTTCATGCTCGTCGACTTCGACGCGTTCTTCACGGCCTTCCACGGCATCTTCTTCGAGGGCGACTCGTGGCGCTTCCCGAGCACCGACACGCTGCGGCTGCTCTACCCGTACGCGTTCTGGGGCATCGCCGGCACCGCGCTGGCGCTGCTGACGATCGGCCAGGCGCTGCTCGTCGCGGCGATCGCGCGAAAGCGTAGGCTGTCGCCATGGACTTCGAGCTGACCGACGAGCAGCGGCTGATCAAGCAGACGGCCGCCGAATTCACCGACAACGAGGTGACGCCGGTCGCCGGGCGCAACAGCCGCGAGCACCGCTTCGACACGGACCTCGTCGCGAAGATCGCCGCGCAGGGCTACCTCGGCGCGATCGTCCCGCAGCAGTACGGCGGCGCCGGCCTGGACTACATCACCTACGCGCTCATCTGCGAGGAGATCGGCCGCGGCTGCTCGGCGATGCGCACCGTCATCTCCGTCCAGACCTCGCTCGTCTGCTCGACGATCCTCAAGTGGGGCACCGAGGAGCAGAAGCAGCGCTACCTGCCGCTCCTGTGCAGCGGCGAGTGGCTCGGCTGCTTCGGCCTGACCGAGCCGGACACGGGCTCCGGCGCCGGCAACCAGAAGACGCGCGCCGTGAAGACCGACGACGGCTGGACGATCAACGGCGCGAAGATGTGGATCTCGCTCGGCAACCACGCGAAGCTCGCGCTGATCTTCGCCCAGACCGATCCGTCGCTCGGGCACAAGGGCCTTGCCTGCTTCCTCGTCGAGACCGACCAGCCCGGCTTCCAGCCCGAGCCGATCAAGGGCAAGATGGGCCTCTGGGCGTCGGACACCGCGGTCATCGCGCTCGACGACGTGCACGCCGGGCCCGGACGCGATGCTCGGCGGCGTCGGCGAGGGCTTCAAGGTCGCGATGAGCGCGCTGGACTCCGGCCGCTACAGCGTCGCCGCCGGCTGCGTGGGCATCTGCCAGGCCTCGCTCGACGAGTCGGTCCGCTACGCCCAGGAGCGCACGCAGTTCGACCGGCCGATCGCCGGCTTCCAGCTCGTGCAGGCGATGATCGCCGACATGGTCGTGCGCACGCACGCCGCGCGGCTGCTCGTCTTCCAGGCCGGCGCGGTGAAGGACGCCGGCCGCAAGAGCACCGTCGAGACGTCGATCTGCAAGTACTACGCGACCGAGGCCGCGAAGTGGTGCTCGGACGCGGCGATCCAGATCCACGGCGGCGCGGGCTACGTCGACGACCACCCGGTCGAGCGCTTCTACCGCGACGCCCGCGTGACCACGATCTACGAGGGCACGAGCCAGATCCAGCAGCTCATCATCGGCCGCGACGCGACCGGCATCGACGCGCTCAAGCCGATGGTGGTCGAGCGCGACGCGGAGCCCGTGTCCGCGTGAACGGGGCGGGCGGGCTGCCCGCCGTCATCGGCATCGCCGGCGCCGGGACGATGGGCTCCGGCATCGCGCAGCTCGCCGCGACGACGGGCGCGCGGACGCTGCTCTACGACCCGATCCCGGGTGCGGCGGAGCGCGGCGCCGTCGCGCGTGCTCGAAGGGCTCGAGGGCGCGAAGGCACGCGGGAAGCTCAGCGCCGACGAGGTCCGCGCCGCGTGGGAGCGGGTCGAGGCGGTGGACGACATCACCGAGCTGGCGCCGTGCGAGCTCGTCATCGAGGCCGCGCCCGAGGAGCCCGAGCTCAAGCACGCGCTGTTCGCGGAGCTCGCCGGCGTCGTCGCCGAGACGTGCGTGCTCGCCTCGAACACCTCGTCGATCCCGATCACCGCGATCGCCGCGCCGGTCGCCTGCCCCGAGCGCGTCGTCGGCATGCACTTCTTCAACCCCGCGCCGGTGATGAAGCTCGTCGAGGTCATCGCCGGCGTCGACACGGACGAGCGCACGCTCGCGATCGCGCGCGCGACGGGCGCCGCGATGGGCCGCCGCGTCATCGACGCCGCCGACGGGCCCGGGTTCCTCGTCAATCGCTGCGGGCGGCCGTTCGGCCTCGAGGCGCTGCGCTGCGTGACCGAGGGGCTCGCCGAGCCGCACGCGGTCGACCGCATCGCGCGGCTGGGCGGCGGCTTTCGCATGGGCCCGTTCGAGCTGCAGGACCTCGTCGGCATCGACACCGGGTTCGCCGTCTCCCGCAGCTTCTACGAGCTGAGCTTCGGCGAGCCGCGCTGGCGCCCGTCACCGCTCAGCGCGCGGATGGTCGCGAGCGGGCGTCACGGCCGCAAGACGGGGCGCGGCTGGTACGCCTACGACGACGCCGGGCGCGATCGCTCGCGAGCCGGACGGCCCCGCGCCGTCGCCCGGCGCAGGCGTGCCGGACGGCGGCATGGTCGTCATCGCCGGCGACCTCCAGGTCGCCGACGAGCTGCGCGCGCTGGCGATCGACGCCGGCTGGGACGTGCGCGACCCCGGCGACGCCGCGGGCGAGGTCCCCGACCTGATCGTGGACTGCGGCGGAGCCCCCGGCGACGATCCGCTGCAGGGCGGGCCGGTCGCGGTGCTCTGCGCCGAGGGCTCGCTCGCCGCGCTCGACGGCGGCGGCGCCGCAGCGGGGTTCCACGCCCTGCCGCCGCTCGCCGCGGGCGGGCTCGTCGAGCTCACGCGCACGGCCGGCACGAGCGACCACAGCAGCGAGCGCGCGGAGCGCTTCTTCACGACGCTCGGCCTGCACACCGCGCACGTCGGCGACGCGCCCGGCCTGGTGCTCGGGCGGATCGTCTGCCAGCTCGTCAACGAGGCGGCGTTCGCGCTCGGCGAGGGCGTCGGCTCGGCGGACGACATCGACGCCGGCATGGTCCTCGGGCTCAACCATCCGCGCGGCCCGCTGGCGTGGGGCGACGCGATCGGCCTCGACCACGTGCTCTGCGTCCTCGACGCGCTGCGCGCCGAGCGCGGCGACCCCGCCTACCGCGCCGCGCCGCTGCTGCGCGAGCTCGTGCTGACCGGGCGCCTCGGCGTGCAGACGGGGCACGGCTTCCACGAGCACCCCGACGGGTAGACGGGCACCTCACGTCCGAGGCTCCGTGCCCGTTGTACGTCCGGTGAGCCCGCCCCCCTTCCAGCGCTTCCTCGACGAGCAGCGCGAGCCGGTCTGGCGCTTCCTCGTCGCGTCGGTCGGACGCGAGCACGCGGACGACTGCTTCCAGGAGACGTTCCTGGCGGCGATGCGCGCGTATCCGCGGCTGCGCAGCGCCGAGAACCTGCGCGGGTGGGCGCTCACGATCGCCCACCGCAAGGCGCTCGACCATCACCGGGCGCGGTCGCGCCGGGCGGTGCCGGTCGCCGAGGTGCCCGAGCGCGCCGCCGACGCCGCCGACCCGGCGGCCGCGCTGGACGCCGACCGGACCTGGTCCGCGGTGCGCGCGCTCCCGCCGCGCCAGCGCGCGGTCCTCACCCTGCGCTTCGCCGGCGACCTCACCCACGCCCAGGTCGCCGCGGCGCTGGGCTGCTCGGAGGAGGCCTCGCGCCAGGCGCAGCGCGACGGCCTGAAGGCCCTGCGCCGAACGATGGAGGACGACCGATGACCCACGCACCGATCCCCGCCCCGGCGACCGACCCGCGCGACGCCGCAGCCGCAGCCGCGCGCTTCGCGGCGACCGCAGCGCCCGACGTGCGCTACGCGGTCCTCGACACCCCCGCGGGGCGCATCGTCGGCGCCATGACCGCGCGCGGCCTCGTCCGGCTCGCCTACGAGGACCTCGGCGGCGGCGTCGACACGGTCGTCGAGGGACTCGCCGAGCGCCTCTCGCCCCGGATCCTCGAGCAGCCCGCCGCGCTGGACCTCGTCGCCCGCGAGCTGGACGAGTACTTCGCGGGGCGCCGGACGGCGTTCGACCTGCCGATCGACTGGGCGCTCGTCACGCCGTTCGCGCCGCCGCGTCCTGGGCGCCACCGCGCGGATCCCCTACGGCGCGGTCGCCACGTACGGCGAGGTCGCCGCGGACGCCGGCAGCCCCGGCGGCTCACGCGCCGCCGGCAACGCGCTCGGCTCGAACCCCGTCCCGATCGTCATCCCGTGCCACCGGGTCGTGCGCAGCGGCGGCGCGCTCGGGCGGCTACACGGGCGGCGTGGCGCGCAAGGAGCTGCTGCTCGGGATCGAGCGCGGCGGCACGCTCTAGGCTGCCGCCGATGGCAACGACGCCCCGCGAGCGCACCGTCGAGATCGACGACCCCGACGACCCGGGCACGGTCTGGCGGTTCGACCTGCGGTTCCTGCTGTCCCACTACCACTGCATCTGGGGTCAGGGCTGCCGGTCGGTCCGCGGTGACGGGTCCTCGCAGGGCTGCTGCAGCCACGGCGTCTACGTCGAGGGCGCGGACTGGAGCGACGAGGACCGCGGCGAGGGCGCCGAGGTGGATGCCCGCGCGGCGATGCTGACCCCCGACGAGTGGCAGAACCTCGCGTCGCCGATCACCTCGGCGGCTGGCAGCGCGAGCGCGAGCAGGGCAGCATCCACACGCGCGTGCATCGCGGCGCGTGCATCTTCTTCAACCGCGACGACCACCACGCGGGCCCGGGCTGCGCGCTGCACCAGGCGGCGCATGCGGCGCGGTGAGGATCCGCGCGACTGGAAGCCGCGCGCGTGCTGGACGGTGCCGCTGCACGTCGAGCACGACGAGGACGCCGGTCGCTGGACCGTCCGCGCCGTGCGCCGCAGCGACTGGGGCTCGCCCGGCGCGATCGACTGGTGGTGCACGTCCGCAGCGATCGCCCAGACCGCCGAGCGGCCCGTGTGGCAGACGATGGAGCCCGAACTGCGACGGACGTGCGGCGACGCGGTCTACGACCGGCTCGCGCGCGCCTGCCGCGCCGCCTAGTCCTTGCCGGGCTGGTCGAACTGCGTGCGCAGGAACGCGTCCCACATGCCGTCGGTCATCAGCGCGCGCTGGGTGACGAGCATGTGCGCGCTCGGCGTGACGCGGTAGCGGATCTTCGGACGGCGGCTGGCGATCGCGCGCTCGATCGTCTTGGCGACGTCCTCGGGCCCGCCGCCGAGCTTGGCCATCGGGCCCTTCTCGTAGACGTCGTGCGTCGCCTTGGCGACCTCGGCGTTGAACGCGTCGTACGGCCCGTCGTCCGCGGCGCCCTCGTCGATGGACGCCACCGCCGCGTCGCCGAAGCCCGGTCTTGATGATCCCCGGCTGGATCACGACGACGTCGATGCCGAAGGCCTTCACCTCGAAGCGCAGCGCGTCGCTGATCGCCTCGAGGGCGTACTTCGTGGCGTGGTAGAAGCCGCCGCCCGGGAAGGTGAAGTTCGCGCCCATCGAGCTGACGTTGACGACCTTCCCGAAGCCGCTGCGCGCGCATCGCGGGCAGCACGAGCTGCGTGAGCCGCACGAGGCCGAAGACGTTCGTCTCGAACTGCCGGCGCACGTCGTCGATGCCCACCGACTCGATCGCCCCCGACTGCGAGTAGCCCGCGTTGTTGATGAGGACGCCGACCGCGCCGTGCTCGGCCTCGACGGCCGCGACGGCCGCCTTCATCGACTCCTCGTCGGTCACGTCGAGCGCGAGCGTGCGGCAGCCGGCGGACTCCAGGTCGGCGATCGTCTCGGGGCGCCGGGCGGTCGCGTAGACGGTCCACCCCCGCTCGGCGAGCCGCTTCGCGGTGGCGTGGCCGATGCCGGAGGAGCACCCGGTGACGAGGACGGCCTTGGACGGACTGGCGGAGGGATCTGGCGACATGGGAGTGCACTTGAACAAGTTGGACGCCATTTGTCAAGTCGTCCGATCGGCGCGATAGGCTTCGGGCGTGGCCACGACCAGCGCGCGCACCACCACCGCCCGCGGCGACGCGGCGCGTGAGGCCATCCTCGACGCGGCGTTCGTGCGCTTCGCCGGGTACGGCCTGCGCCGCACGTCGATGGAGGACATCGCCCGCGAGGCGCGCGTCTCGCGCGCCTCGATCTACTTCCACTTCGGGTCCAAGGACCAGGTGTTCCGGGCGCTCGCCGAGCGCCTGCACGATCAGAACCTCGAGGCGATGCAGGCCGCGGCCGAGGCCGACGCGCCGCTGGAGGACCGCATCCGCGGAGCGCTCGAGGCGCGGCTCGTGAGCTTCGTGGAGATCACGCACAGCTCCCCTCACGGCGACGAACTGCTCGACGAGCACAGCCGCGTCTGCGGCGACATCGCCGCGGCGTCGAGCGACGCGTCCCTGCGGATCGTGCGCCGGCTCGTCCGCGAGGGCGTCGCGTCCGGCGAGCTCGACCCGTCGGTCGTCGGCCTGTCCGAGGCGACGGCGGCCGCCGTCCTGCTCGACTGCGCCGAGGCGGCGAAGACCGGCCCGGCGGTCGCCCCGCGCGCGTTCCGCCGGCGGCTGGCGCAGATCGTCCGCACGCTCGTGGCGGGCATGCGCCCGGCTCGCTGAGCCGCGGCGGCCCCGTAGTAGCCTCGTCGCTGCAGATGGCCCAGAAACAGGATCACCTCGACCCGCTGAGCGCGCTCGACGCCGCGTTCCTCTTCCAGGAGCGCCCGAACGCCCACATGCACATCGGGGGCGTCGCGATCTTCGAGGGCCCGCCGCCGGACTGGGACGACTTCCTGGAACACGTGCGCACCCGCCTCGACCGCGTGCCCCGCTACCGCCAGAAGCTCGCCGAGCCGCCGTTCGGGCTCGGCCGGCCGCGCTGGATCGACGATCCGAGCTTCAACCTCGAGTACCACGTCCTGCACAAGGCGCTCCCGAGCCCCGGCGACGAGACCGCGCTGCGGCGTCTCATCGCGCGCATCTACTCCCAGCGACTGGACCGCGCCAAGCCGCTGTGGGAGCTGCTCCTCATCGAGGGCCTCGAGGACGATCGCTTCGCGCTGCTGACCAAGACCCACCACAGCGTCGTCGACGGCATCGGCGGCGTCGACATCACCGCCGCCCTGTTCGACATCACCGAGCACACCCCTGAGCCCGACCCCGGGTCCCGGACGTGGGTCGCGCGTCCCGAGCCCAGCGCCGCCGAGCTCGCCGCGATGTCGGTCAACGGCACGCTGCGCGACGTGAGCGAGCTGCCGCTGCGCGCGTTCGGCACCCTCAGCGACCGGCTGCGCCTGCGCCGCGCGGCGCAGGGCGTGAACGAGGCGGCGATGACCGTGCTGCGCCCCGCCCCCGCCTCACCGCTCAACGTGCAGCATCGGCCCGCACCGGCGCGTCGCGTTCGTCCGCAGCGACCTCGAGTCGTTCAAGCAGGTCAAGGACGTCTTCGGCGGAACCGTCAACGACGCCGTGCTCGCGGTCACGGCGGGCGCGATCCGTCACTGGATGCACGCGCGCGGGCTGAAGACGGAGGGCACCGAGATGCGCGCCGCCGTCCCCGTGTCCACGCGCGGCGGCGACGCCGAGGGCGCGCTGGGCAACCAGCTCACGCAGCTCATCGCCCCGCTGCCCGTCGACATCGCCGACCCGGTCGCGCGACTGCGCATCGTGCAGGACGCGATGACCGGGCTGAAGGAGAGCCGCCAGGCGCTCGGGGCGGAGCTGATCGCGGGCGCCCAGGACTTCGCCCCGCCGACGATCCTCGCCCAGACCACGCGCCTGAACTTCTCGACGCGGGCGTACAACGTCCTCGTCACGAACATCCCCGGCCCGCAGATGCCGCTCTATCTCATGGGCCGCGAGATCCAGGAGATCTATCCGCTGGCGTTCCTCGCCGGCGACCGCGCGGTCGCCGTCGCCGCGATGTCCTACAACGGGCGCGTCGGCTTCGGGCTGATCGGCGACTACGACGCGCTCGAGGACATCGACGTCCTCGCCGAGGGCTTCACGAGCTCGCTCGCCGAGTACCTGAAGCTCGCCGAGCGCCGCGCGCGCCACGGGCGCACCAGCCGGCGCGTGCCGAAGAAGCAGGCACTGGCGAAGAAGGGCCGGTAGCGTCCGGCGGCATGCAGGCCGTCGCCTTCCAGGGTCCAGAGCACATCGAGCTGGTCGAGAAGCCGGATCCGGAGCTGATCGCACCGGACGACGCGATCGTCCGCGTCCTCGCGAGCGGGGTGTGCGGATCGGACCTGCACATCTACCACGGGCGCGTGCGGATCGAGGAGGGCTTCACGATCGGCCACGAGTTCGTCGGCGAGGTCGTCGCCGCGGGTGACGCCGTCACGAGCGTCGCGGTCGGCGATCGCGTCCTCGGCTGCTTCCAGGTCGCGTGCGGCACGTGCTGGTTCTGCCGGCGCTCGCTCTTCCACAAGTGCGAGCACTCGCGCACGTTCGGCCACGGGAGCGGTCTGGGCGACCTCCAGGGAACGCAGGCCGAGCTCGCGCTCGTCCCCTACGCCAACCTCGCGCTGCGACGCGTCCCCGAAGGGCTCACCGACGACGTCGCGCTGTTCGCCGGCGACGTGATGGGCACCGGGTACCACGCGGTCGTCGACAGCGGTGTCACGCCCGGCGACGTCGTCGCGGTGCTCGGGCTCGGGCCGGTCGGCCTGTGCGCCGTGCAGTGCGCGGTGCTCGCGGGCGCCGCGCGCGTGATCGCGATCGACACCGTGGAGGACCGCCTCGCGATGGCCGCGTCGTTCGGCGCGCAGCCGGTCCACCTGACCGAGGAGGACCCGCGCGCCGCCGCGAAGGCGGCGACCGCCGGACGCGGCGTCGACGTCGCGATCGACTGCGTCGGCGACCCGCGGGCCCTGGAGCTCGCGATCCGCCTCGCGCGCACGTGCGGCACGGTGCAGTGCGTCGGCGTCTACGCCGAGCGGGCCGAGGTCCACATGGGCCTCGCGTGGATCAAGGCGCTGACGATCCGCACGGGCCACGCGAACGTCATCCGGCATCTGGATCCCGTGCTCGAACTGCTGCAGACCGGGCGACTCGATCCGTCCCCGCTCGTCACCGCGCACATGCCGCTGGCCCAGGCGCCCGAGGCCTACCGCCGCTACGCGGCGCGCGAGGCGCTCAAGATCGTCCTCGTCCCGTAGCGCTCAGAACGAGACGGCGTCGCGGCAGGTCTTCTGCGCCGCGCCCTTGCGCCGCGCCGCGCAGCGCCGATCGGTCCGCAGTCCGGCGAAGACGGCGCTGACCGCTTCCGTGTCGTCGATGACGTAGAAGCGCCCGGCGTACGCGTAGCGCGCGTCGCGCCACGACGCCCGGCAGCGCACGACGATGCTCGAATCCGCGACGCAGGTCCGGCGCAGCCCCTTGGGGTAGCGGTCCGTGCCGGCGGTGATGGCCAGGCGCATCGCGCGGTCGGCGACCGTCAGCTGCTCAGGAGTCGCCTTCTCGGCGGCACGCGCCTCGAGCGCGGGCGCCAGCAGGAGCGCCGCCACGAGCAGGGGCATGGTGAGCAGGCAGCGCACGGGGCGAGAGACGGTACCGGGGCTGCGCGCGACTCGCCCCACCAGCCGTGAAAGACTCCCGGTATGGCCACCACCCCCACCCTTCCCGACGCCCTCTCCGCCGAGGCACGCGCGTTCTGCGAGCGCGATCACGGCCTGCTGATCGCCGGCGAGTCCGTGCCGTCCGCCGACGGCGCGACGTTCGAGACGCTCGACCCCGCGACCGGCAACGCGATCGCCACGATCGCCCAGGCGGGCGCCGCCGACGTCGACGCCGCGGTCGCCGCGGCGCGCGCGGCGTTCGCGCCCAGCGCGCCGTGGCGCACGATGCCCGCCGCGGGCCGCAGCTCCGCGATCTGGAAGCTCGCCGACCTGCTCGAGCAGCACGCCGACGAGCTCGCACAGCTCGAGTCGCTCGACAACGGCAAGCCGGTGAAGTTCGCGCGCCACGTCGACGTCGCGAGCAGCGTCGCGCACCTGCGCTACTTCGCCGGGCTGGCCGACGAAGATCGAGGGCTCGACCCTGCCGATCAGCGCGCCCGAACGTCCACGCGTACACGCGCCAGGTGCCGGTCGGCGTCTGCGGCCAGATCATCCCGTGGAACTTCCCGCTGCTGATGGCCGCGTGGAAGATCGCCCCGGCGCTGGCGGCCGGCTGCACGATCGTCCTCAAGCCCGCCGAGCAGACGCCGCTGACCGCGCTGCGCCTCGGCGAGCTCGCGCTGGAGGCCGGGATCCCGCCGGGCGTGCTGAACGTCCTCACCGGCGACGGCCGCACGGGCGCCGCGCTCGTCGAGCACCCGGACGTCGACAAGATCGCCTTCACCGGCTCGACCGCGGTCGGCCGCGAGATCGCCGCGGTCGCCGGCCGCGGCCTCAAGCGCGTGACGCTCGAGCTCGGCGGCAAGTCGCCGAACATCGTCCTCCCGGACGCCGACGTCGACGCCGCCGTCAAGGGCTCGTTCGCGGGCCTCTACTTCAACAGCGGCCAGGCGTGCAACGCGGCCTCGCGGCTGATGGTGCCGGCGCCCATGTTCGACGAGGTCGTCGAGCGCGCTCGCCGACCGCGGCCGAGGCGACGGTCACGGGCCCGGGGCTCGCGCCCGACACGTTCATCGGCCCGCTCGTCAGCGCCGAGCAGCACGAGCGCGTCAGCGGCTACATCGAGAGCGGCCGCGGCGAGGCCGAGCTCGTCGCCGGCGGCGCCACCGTCGCTCGAGGGCCACGAGGGCGGGTACTTCGTCGAGCCGACGCTCTTCACGACGACCGACGACGACGCGCGCATCGTGCGCGAGGAGATCTTCGGGCCGGTGCTCGTCGCGCAGCCCTACGACAGCCTCGAGGAGGTCGCCGACCGCGCGAACGCCGGCGAGTACGGCCTCGCCGCCGGCGTCTGGACGCGCGACGTCTCCAGCGCCCACCGCCTCGCCTCGCTGCTGCGCGCCGGCAGCGTCTACGTGAACTGCTGGAGCGTCGGCGACCCGAGCGCGCCGTTCGGCGGCTTCAAGTCGAGCGGCATCGGCCGCGAGCACGGCCGCGAGGGGCTCTCGGCGTACCTCGAGAACACCTCGGTGTTCGTCCAGCTGTAGGGCGCGCCGGCCCGGAACGAGCTCGGGCGGCCCGTGGGCCGCCCGAGGGACAGTCGTTCGCTGCGGCCGGGGCTACGGCTGGTCGCCGAGCAGGACGTCCACCGACGAGCGGGTTGACGGTGATGTCACCGGCGACGCTCGCCTGGTCGCCCTTGTAGGCGACACCGGCGTAGGCCGGGTCGGTCGGCTGCGGCAGCCCGCCGACGGTGCCGGTGAAGCCGGCGTCACGCACGAGCGGGTACGGGTCGGTGCCGCACACGGCACGCGAGCCGTACGGCGCCGGGAACCCGGGCGACGGGTGGTTCGCGTTGAACGTCGTGTAGTAGCCCGGGGTCGTCGCCGGGTCGTAGAACGCCTCGTCGTAGAAGATCGGCAGCAGCGGGCTGCGTGCCGGGAGCAGGCCGGACGGGAACGGCACCGGCAGGCCGGCGTACGTGTTGTCCGCGTACGTCGGGATCTTCGAGACGACGCTCGCGTTCGCGAACCCGGGGTTGGCCGGGATGTCGTTGTTGTACTTCAGGTACGCCGACCGGGCGGAGAGGCACGCGGTCAGCGCGACGCGGTCGGGGTTGTTCACGTCGGACTGCACCGTCGCCTTCGCGATGCGGACCTTGCCGTCCTTCGTGATCGCCGGGGCGATGCGCAGCGACCCGGTCAGGCGGACGCCCGGGATGTAGTTCTGCACCGAGCCCGTCCAGACCTGGTGGCAGTTGAACACGCCCGCCGGCCACGGCGTTGCCGGAGATGAGCGGGACGTTGAAGATGTCCTGATCGATGATCCGGGCGATGCCCGCGATCTCGGTCGCGAGGTTGACGGTCACGTCGATCCCGACGTTCTTGCCCGGGATGTTGCCGAACAGGTTCGCCTGGCCGCCCGAGTAGCCGAGCGTGACGTCCTGCGACGCCTGCGCCGTCGGAAGTGCGCCGGTGGTCACCGGCGTGCCCGTGCTCATGTTCACCGAGACGCCGCCGGGAGCGATCGCGAGGTGCAGCGCGTTCGTGCGCAGCACCGTGTTGGCCGCGTTGTAGTTGAACGGCAGCGGCGCCGACGGGTTCCCGGAGTTCGTCGGCGCGGAGCCGATCGGGAACGGAGCCGGGTTCAGGCCGATCCAGTCGTTGTCACCGATGACGCCGCCGGTCTGGATGCGATCGAGCGCATCCACGCCGGGGAAGACCGGCACGTAGCCGGCCGGGGTCGTGGTCCCGCCGGGACCCGCCTGGTCGTAGTACGGGTAGCCGGGGATGCCGGCGCCCGTGCCCCACGAGGGAGTGAACGTCGGCGTGAGGCCGTGGAACAGCGAGTTGTAGCCGGCGGGAACGATCCCGCCGGTGATCGTCGTCGAGCTGCTGGCGAAGTCGCGAGCAGCCCTGCTCGATGCCCGCCTCGGAGAGACCCGTCTCGAAGGACGTGGCCTTGAGGAAGTTCGCGTCGTTGCGCTTGGCCGGATCGGCGATGTCGTCGTTCCAGAGGAGCGGGACCGACGACGTGGAGAGGAACTTCTTCGTCGAGCTCAGGAGCTTGATGTTCACGTTGCCCAGCGCGCCGCCGTCATAGCTGTCCTGGAACTCGACGACCGCTGCGAGCGACCCGCCGACCGCGATCTGACGCGTGCCGAGCGAGGGACCGAGGTTGACGGTCGCCGAGGGGATCGAGCGCTCGTTCAGCGCGGTGCCCTGCGTGTGACAGCCCTGGGAGAGGACGTACGGGGACAGGTTCGGCGCCGGGTTCTGCCCGTTCTCCGTCGTGCACGGGTTACGCAGGCGGATCGTCACGGGGAGCTTGAAGTTCACGAGCACGGCCTTGCGCAGGAACGACTTGCGCCGCACGACGCCCGGATTCTTCTTGACCGACTTCTTCAGCTGCGCACGGATGGCCTTCTTGGCCTTCGGACTCAGCTTCTGCGTCGTCGCGGCGGAGGACGACGCCGGGGCGATCGCGAACGACGCGATCACGGCACCAACCAGGACACGGCGCCACGGGCGCATTGATGCGGACACGTCTGGACTCTCCTCCTTGACGCGGCGCAAGCTGCGCCGCTCTCCCCTCCGGACGCGGGCGATCATCGCACATCCGTCCATCGCGCGAGAAGGCCGGCGTGCCAGGTCTCGCGCGCGTGAAGCAGCGCCGGGGGCATGGCGTTGTGCTTCAATCCGCGGCCGTTGCGCACCGGGTGGGAGGCCGGGGCGGGACGCATCTCTTCAGCACCGACCACGGAGGACATCCGGTGAACCATTCCATCGCGCGCACGGGCCTCGCCGTCGCGGCGCTCGCCGTCGGCGGTCTCGCCGGCTGCGGCGGCGACGACGACAAGTCCACGACGGGCGCGACCGCATCCCCGACCCAGGCGACGGCCACCGCGACGGCCACCGCGACGGCGACCACGGGGAACGGGACCACGCCGGGCACGACCACGACCTCGCAGCAGCGCGAGGCCGTCGTCCCGGGCAAGCAGGAGACCCTGAAGTCCGGCGACATCGGCCTGAACGTCAAGGTCCTGAAGGTCGTGGACCCCGTCGAGGCGTCCGTCGACCGCGCGCAGCCCGGCAAGAAGCTCGTCGGCGTGTTCGTCGAGGGCAAGACCGACGGCGCCGTCGAGCCGACGAAGACCAGCAGCCTCACGAGCCTCGAGACGACCGACGGCAAGGTCTCCGGCATTCGCATCATCGCCGACGGCGACTGCGGCGGCGGCTTCTCCGCCAACGAGCTGCTGCTGGCGACCGAGAAGGCGGTCACCGGCTGCATCGGCTTCGAGATCCCCAAGAACGCGACGCCGAAGTCGATCACCATCGTGCTTACGTCCAAGGACGGGACGGAGCAGGCGACCTGGGATCTGCCCAAGGCGCAGTGAGCCTCAGGGGGCGCGTCGTCCGGCGCGCCCCCGCCTTACCACCTCGCAGTGCGCTGCCGGCGGCGGTGAGCCGGAACGCCGGCCGCTAGGGCCGCTCGCCGAGCAGGATGTCGGCGGAGAGGTTCTTGACGATCAGCGCGGCCGGGAAGGGCGCCGGGCCGACCGTCTCACCGAGCGGCGTGCCGACTGCGGTGCACGGGGTGGCGAGCGGCAGGCCGGAGCCGGTGATCGTCGCCTCGGCGGCACAGCCCCAGAGGTTGCCGGTCGTGGCGCCCTGCGGCTGCACGGCGCCGTCGACCGTCATCTTGCCGAAGCGGATGGCGCCGTCGGCCGTGATCGCCGGCGCGATGCGGAACGAGCCGTCCCAGCGGATGCGCACCGGCGCGTTCCACGGGTCGGCGTCGCTCGTGGTGACCGGCACGTCGTAGTCGGCCGCCGGGCCCGGGATCGCACGGAGCGGACCCGAGAACCCTTGACCTAACGCTCATCTTGAGGTCGAGATATCCGTCCGCCTTGCCGCTGAACGGGTTGAGATCGACCCAGGTCTGGGTCGCGGCGCTCGCGGTGATCGGCGCGCCCCCGCTCGTGGACGTCGCGGCCTCGACGAAGGCGGGCGCGGGGCTGCCGCAGCCGGCCTGTTCGGCGACGACGAGCGGGCCTGCGGCCGTGATCGCGCCGCCTGGGCCGCTGCGAGCCTGGAGATTGCCGGGCCCGCCGTAGCCGGGGCCGGCCTGGAAGTCGATGATCATCGGGAAGCTGCCGGCCAGGTCGAGCGTCTGCTCACCGGCGGGAGGCGGGAACAGCGCACCGTCCAGCGGAAAACGCGTCGGCGCCCAGGTGACGCCGAGCGTCGTGCCCTCGCGCAGGCGCACGGTGACCGGCATCTTCAGGCCGGCGATCGCCGCGCGGCGCAGGAAGCTGCGCGTGCGCAGGGCCTTGCGGGGATTGCGCTTCAACGCGCGGGCGAGCGCGCGGCGCTCACGGGCGCGACGCTGAGCCTTGCGGCGCGCGGCGGCGCTCGTGCGGCTGTCGGCGCTGGTCGCGGCCTTCGAGACGTCGCGCACTCCGGCAGACGAGGTGGCGGCGCGGGCGTTCGAGAGCGGCAGTGCGAGCGCCACGAGGACGAGCGCGACCACGCCGCGACGGGTGACCTGGGTCACCCTGCTTCCGCCGGCGTATGACTGCTGTTCCCTCACCGAGTCGCCTCCATGCGCCCCGACTCTGTTGTCCCCGACCTCTTGCGACGCCGAGGTCCCCGAACCAGGAGCTGTGTCCTTGGGCCCACGGTACCCCAAACCACCGCCCACCGCGAGAGTTGCGCCGCGTGTCCCAAATCTCTGGGATCGGTGCGTTCCCGCCCGGCCGTACGCAAGATCATCCGAAAGGATGAGACGCATGGCGCTGAGAACCATGTACTCTGTGCGACGGCAGGGGGGAAAGGTCCATCCATCAAGGAGGAGTAGCGTGTCCCTGAGAAGGCACGTCCTTCAGGTCGTGGCGCTTGTCACGGCCGTTGCCCTGGTCTTTGGTGCATTTGCGGGTTCCGCAAGCGCCAAGAAGATGACCAAGGGGCAGAAGGCCAAGGTCCGGGCAGAGCTCCGGAAGCAGGTCAAGAAGAACCCGGGTGCGGTCAAGAGGAAGTCCTTCCTCCGTCGCGCAGCGCTTGTCAACTTCAAGCTTCCGGTCACCATTCGTCTGCGCACCACGTGCACGACGGAGAACGGTCAGAACCCGGCGCCGAACCCGTCGCCGCTCGTTCTGTCCCAGGGTTGCCACACCCAGGGCACGGCGCCTGAATCAGCGCTCGATCCCGACGGCGAAGGTCAACCTCGGTCCGTCGCTCGGCTCGCGTGATGTCGCGATCGCCGGCGCGCTGGCCGCTGTTGTCGAGTTCCAGGACACCTACGACGGTGGCGCACTGGGCAACGTCAACCTGAAGATCCTCCCGGGCAACAAGACGCTGACGACCTCGTCGGTGCCGCTGCTCTGGAACCAGGACATCACCGGTGCAGGCACACGTTCGGATACGAACTTCGCCAAGTCGGTCATGCGTCCGGGCTCCGGCCCGCTCGCTCCGCTGCAGCCGTTTGCCGATGCGCAGACGCAGGGCTGCAACGACTGGTCGACGGGTGACGGTAACTCGGGCGGCATCGTGCCGGTCGGTTACAACTCGCTGTTCTACGGCTACCCGGCCAACATGGGCTTCGGCACTGGTGCCGGCGTCCCCGGTTACACCGTGTACACCGCGGGTGGCTCGCCGAACGGCGTGTTCCTGCCGATCAAGGGCGGCAACGCTCCGAGCTCCAACAACCCGGACAACATCCAGGCTGGTGGCGTGACGGGCAACAACGACTGGATCGGTACCAACCCGGCGCCGTTCCCGACTGGTTCCGCTCCGCTGCCCAACGGCAACGGTCCGTACAACGCGGCTGACACGGTGCTGCGCACCAACGCTCTGTCCCTGGGCATCGCCCCGGGCGGCGTGTCGGTCAACATGAGCACGGGTACTCCGACGACCGCTGGTGGTCTCACGACCGCTCAGGGCTCGCAGGACGTCACGCTCGGCTACTCCGGTGGCCAGGCGAACCTGTTCGGGAACATCCCGGGCAAGTCCGTCGGCATTGACGTCACGGTCAACCTGCAGACGAAGATCAACTCGATCGTCCGCATCATGGACCAGGACGTGTTCAAGTCCCCGTCGCTCATCGAGGGCGAGGATTACCCGGCCGGGATCTTCAACTGCGCGCAGATCGTTACGGGCGCAGTGCAGAACTACATCCCCGGCGTCCGTCTGACGGGCTCCCTGCGTATCGCTCCGGCGATCACCAAGGACGGCAAGGTCCGCATCGCGAAGGCCACGGTGCAGTCCGACGTCAACAACCCCGACCGCGTTGCGCTCTCCGCCTGCCTGTTCCCGGCGAAGCCGTACAACGCGTACGCGGGTACGTCTGACGACACGTCCGCCGCGAAGATTCCGACGATCAGCCAGGTTCTGGCTGGCGGCGCGGTCTTCCCGGTCGGTCCCGACCGGTGTGCTTGCTCTGGCAGGCAACACCCAGCTCCCGGTCGACGACATCCGTCGTTACCCGAACCTCGCAGAGGGCAACGCCCCGAGCACGGTTCCGTGTAACGCCGACACGACGCCTGAGCTCGCGGATCTGATCCGCAAGTCGGGCATGACCGGTACGGTCAGCGGCCTGCCGACCCCGACGGACCCGGCCTACGCCGGCGTCACGTACAACGGGTCGCAGGCATCTGTCGCAGGTGACATCACCGTCAACCCGCTTGACGTTGACGTCCTGCTCGGCGACCAGCCGACGGGCACCTGAGTCAGTGACTCATAGCTGACCCCCTCGGGGATCAGCACACGGCCAAGCGGGCCCCGGCAGGACACAGTCCAGCCGGGGCCCGCCGCCGTTGTAGGGACCTGCACCGGAAACCGAAACTTCCGGCCTCCCCAACTGTCTCCCCTAGTGATGCGCCACCGGTATCCTTCAGCTGTGTCCCGTCGAGCACGGACGTTCCTGGGCCTGGCCCTCTGCGCGACGGTCGCGGGCTTCGCGCCCGCCGCCGCGAGCGCCGGTGCGCCGGTGATCGTCCCGACCATCGACGCGTACGGCGCGGCGAACGCGACGAGCGCCCCGTGCGGTGATCCGGTCCCGCAGGACAGCTGGAGAACCTGCCAGCTGCCGAACAACGGCGCCATCGTCGACTGGCCCGACCAGTCGACCAACGTCTGGGGCAACCGCAAGTCCTTCGTCTTCACCGAGCCCGGCCACTACGCCACGTGGCTCGGCGAGCAGCGCACCGAGATCGGCCGCCCGCTGATCTGGTACGACGTCGGCAGCGGCTTCCCGCCCGCCGTGCCGAGCATCGGCTACCAGTTCCCGCTCGCCGGCAAGTACGCCTGGGAGTGCCTGGTCTGCTCCGGCGTCGAGCGCGACAAGCTCAACGGCACGATGTACGTCATCGGCCCGCGCGCGATGATCACGCCGAAGCTCGTCTCACCGGACAACTCCGGCTCGGCGATCACGTACGGCTTCGACGCCTCCGCGTCCTTCGTGACGGACCACGATCCGTACAACATCGTCGAGTACTCCTTCGACTTCCAGGACGACGGGACGTTCGACCAGACGAGCCCTGAGCCGTTCGGCACGTACACCTACGCACCCGGCCCACAGCAGATCCGGATCCGCGTCAAGGACGATCACGTGCCCGCCCGCTACGGCGAGTACACCCTCTTCCTCGAGATCCCGTACGTGCGCCCGGGGAACCCCGAGCCCAACCCGATCGCCGACTCGGGCAAGGACACGCTGAACCCGACGGGCGTGAAGTTCTCGAAGGCGAACGTCAAGCTCAAGGCGTCCAAGAGCATTCGCCTGAGCCTCCTTCGCAAGAAGGGCCTCAGCGTCAAGATCACCGGCCTGAGCAAGGGCGATCGCCTCAAGGTGAAGCTGCTCAAGGGCAAGAAGACGGTGGCGGCGACCTCCACGGTCACCTCGAAGTCGACGAAGACCGTCCGGCTGCGCATGGGCCGCAAGGGCCGCAAGACGCTGTACGCGGGCGGCATCGCCCGGCGTCTCGTCATCGACGTGGCCGTCGAGGGCACCGACGGATTCACGACGAACCCGCACCCGCGCCTCGGCATCCGCCTCAAGTAGCGTCGCCGGCCGCGCCCGGCGATGCCCGCCTCCGTCGAGGCCGGTCGCTCAGCGAAAGCGCTTCGCGCCCAGGCAGGCGGTAGGTTCACGTCGTGGCCTACCGCTCCGTTTGCATCTCACCCACCGACGGCTCGGGCGGTGAGTTCGTCGGGCCGATGGTCGCCGAAGCGCTCGGCTTCCACCTCCTCAACGCGCAGATCGTCACGCGCGCGGCGGAGGAGGCGGGGGTCGACCCGGCGGCCGTCGTGGACGCGGAGGGGCGCCAGTCGCTGGCCGCCCGGCTGATCGGGCGACTGACCGACGCGGGACCGTCCGGGGCCGCCGGGTTCACTGGCCATGCGGCCGCGGTCGAAGACGCTGGACCCGATCGCGACGCCCTTCGCGACTTCATCCGAACGGTCATCTGGGAAGCCGGCGAGCGCGGGGACTCGGTCATCGTGACCCATGCGGCCTCATATGCCCTGGCCAGCCGCTCCGACGTCCTGCGCGTGCTGATCAGCGCGTCGCCTGAGACGCGCGATGCCGGCCGCGCCGACTACCTGAAGCGCTTCTACGGCATCGATTCCGAGCTGCCGACGCACTACGACATCGTGATCGACACCGGCCACCTCGACCCCGTGGCTGCGGCAGAGCTGATCGTCAGCGCTGCCCGGTCGCAGCCCGACTGGCGAGGCTCGCGGCGAGTAGGCCCCGGCTGCCGCCCACCGCGTGGCGGCAGGCACCACCGTCCTCGAGCGGCGCTCCCGCACACGGCGGGAGCGCCGGGCGCTACTTGCCCTTCGGCACGCAGGTCCGGAACTTGCGGTTGTACGTCAGGGTCCGGCCGTTCGAGTACTTGACGGCGATCTTGACCCGGTAGGTGCCCTTCTTGAGGCCCTTCAGGGTGACGATCGCGGTGATCCGCTTGCCCTTGCGCGTCACCGTCTTCTTGCCGTTGACGAAGACCGTCGCGGATCTCGCGGTCACGCCGCCCTTCAGCTTCTTGACCCGGATCCGGAATTGGCGACGGCTGGTGCAGACCTTCTTTGTCGTGCTCTTCGTGGTGGACGGTGACGTCGCCGGCAGTGGCGCCGGCCTTTGCCTTCACCGTGAACGTGACGGTCTTCGTGGCGGTGTTGCCGGCGGCGTCCGCGGCATTGACGGTGAACTTGAACGTCCCCGGCTTGGACGTGTCGAGCGGACCCGTCGCCCCGCCCTCGCGGACGCACGACTTCAGGTCGCCGTCCTTGTCGGCGCAGGAATAGCTCGCCGACACGACCTGGCCCTGCGTAAAGGACGCGTTGTCCGCGGGGATCACGATCGTGATGTCCGGCGGCCCGCCGATCACGGTGTAGGTGACGACCTTCGTCGATGAGTTCCCGGCCTGGTCGGTGCACGTGACGGAGAACGTCTTGGGACCCAGCGTTCCGGTGTTGATCGGGATCCCGACCGGCAGCGTCGCGACCTTCGTCTTGATGTCCGAATCCCCGTCGGGATCGGTGCATCCCCAGTTGGCAGGCTGGTTGGAACCGCGCGGGTAGGTCCCGCCATCGGCCGGGACGCTGATCGTGACGATCGGCGGGTTGCCGTCGATGTAGTACGTGTGCGGTCAGCGACGTCGGGTTGCCCGCCATGTCCGTGCAGGTGACCTTGAACGTCTTCGCGATCGTCTGCCCGACGACGCCCGTCGTGTCGATCGGCTGGCCGCTCTCAGTGCCGGCCAGAACACCGTTCTCATACACCTTGATGTCGATGTCCTGCGGACCGTCCGGGTCCGAGCAACTCCAAGTCGGCATTCACCGCCTTGTCGATGGTGAAGCGCGCGCCGTCGAGCGGGGACGTGATCGACACGACCGGCGGGTTCTGGTCCTCGACCGTGTACGTGACGGTCTTCGTCGCGGTGTTGCCCGCCTTGTCCGTGCATGTCGCGCTGAACGTCTTGATCAGCGGCGGCCCGCCGAGCGGCATGAGCGTGTCGATCGGTACGCCGGGTGCGACGGTGCCGAAGGTCTTGTCGGGCGCGGTGTCGATGTCGGTCGGCCCGTCCGCGTCCTGCGCAGCTCCACGACGCGGGCACGTTCGAGCTGCGGTTGTACGTCCCGCCGTCGATCGGCGTGTCGATGATGGACGTCCGGTGGACTGCCGTCGACGATGTAGTTGACCGTCTTCGTCGCCGTGTTCCCGACGGTGTCGGTGCAGCTGACGGTGAACGACTTGGACGCCGTGTTCCCGTCCGGGACGTTCGTGTCGATCGGCTGGCCCACCGGCGTCGTCGCGGTGGTCAGCGCATCGTTGATGTCGCTGTCCGGATCGGTGCAGGTCCAGGCTGCGGGCAGGTTCGCGCCCTTCGGGTACCGGGCGCCGTCCTGCGGCGTCGTGATCGTGATCGTCGGCGGGTTGATGTCGCCGCAGATGTTCCGCGCGAGCTTGTCATTGTCGTGGCCGGCGTAGTAGCCGCCGCCGCCGTTGGAGAACACGTTGGAGTCTCCGGAGTACACGAACTTGCCACCGTTCGTGCCCCATTCGCGGATCGCGAGGAACGGTGCGGGATCCGGGTCCGTGATCTCCGTCTTGACCGTGCTCACGAGAGACGACGGCGGGTGCGGTGACGGTGAGCGTCGTGGCGGCCGCAAAGCCCACATCCGTGACGTCCTTGCGGTACTTCGCCGCTACTCCGCCCACGGGCAGATCGGCGAGCAGCGGGTTGGTCGTGACCGTCGGGCCCTGGTTGCGCGTGGTGTTCAGCGCCTGGATCCCCGTCCCCGAGGCGAGGTTGTTCATCGTCGTGACGGTCGCCGGCCCGACCTGCTGGTTGGGGTCGGCGTTCAGGTGCTCGGCGATCGCGACGACGGTCCCACCGCGGAGCGCGTAGTTCATGATCGCCGTCCTGTAGGCCGTGGTGAAGCCCGTGCCGTCGACCACGCCGACCGCGGGGTTCCCCGGAGGCGGGTTCACGGCGCGCACGACCGGGAGGACGAGGCAGGCGTATTCGTCCCAGGCGGCGTTGTTCACCGGTGTGTCCGCCGGCGCCGGGAGCGTCGTGGACGTCGTCACGGTACGGCCCGCGGCCGCGGCGAACTGTGTGTAGCCCTCGTTGACCGCGACCGTGTCCTCGCCCGGGTCGGGGTCGTACACGAGCAGCTTTCCGCCCGCGAGCGCGGACGGAACGAGCACGAGCGATGCGACCAGCACGACCACGACGGCGACGAACGACCTCAGGCGATCCGGCCTGCGTCGAGCGTCCCTGCTATCAGGATTCATGAATCCGTTCCTCTCCTCGCCGCCTACCGTACAGGCGACGCCGCCCGGCGACAAGGCTCCTGAATGGGGACTGCCACACGACGGTCCCCGGATACGGCATCATCCGATCCGCAAGTCGTGTTCAACGAGACCGAAACTTCCGTCGTCCGAGGTTGTCTACTCCAGTGATGCGCTATCTCGATCCTCAGCGCGCGATCCGTCGCCGCCGCTCTCATCGCCGTCCTGTCGTTCGCCACCGCGATGGTCTCGACCGCCGGCGCGACGTCGCCGCTGGGCCTCTCGGCCAAGCAGCGCGTGGCCTCCGACGCAAAGACGCTGTTCGGCAGCGCCGCCGGCGCGCCCAAGCAGGATCCGCGCGACGCGGATGCCATCGCCGGCATCGCCGCGACCGAGGGCAACTGCGAGGCGCTCATCCTCAGCCGCGAGGGCAAGCTCGTCACGCTGAAGGAGTCGACCTACAAGTACCGCTTCGTCCGCGTCAAGGGCGGCAAGTTCAAGCGCAAGATCGTCAAGGTCAAGGTCGCCAAGAAGATCGCCTGCTCCAAGCAGTGCGTCCAGGTCAAGAAGGTCAAGAAGAAGTACGTCTCGATCTACTCGATCAAGCGCGTCAAGGTGAAGGTCAAGAAGCGCGGCCGGATCGTGACCGCGAAGGCGCGCCGCAAGGTCTACAAGTTCGGCAGCTGCAAGAACCTGCCGAGCGCCGAGGAGCTGGGCGTCCCCGTCAAGGTCAGCATCCTGGCCGGCAGCTACGCGCTCCTGGACTTCGGCTCCTTCACGCGCCAGGCGCCGATCAACGGCATGCTGCGCGGGTTCATCCCCGGCCGCTTCAAGCCGAACACGGACGTCCAGGTCACGCTGACCAAGGCGAGCATCGGCATCGGCACGACGAACGTCTTCATCGACGACGCGTGCAACGGCCAGGTCTCCGCCGCGATCCGCACGGGCAACCCGACCCGGGTGCTGCTCGACACCGCCAAGACGAGCACGACGACGCTGTTCGCCAGCGGCATCGCCACCGCGATCGTCAACACCCGCGTCCAGGTACCGCTCGACCTGCGCAACGAGGACACGGGCTGCAACGACCCGTACGTCACCACCGGCTACGGCGAGTTCACCCAGACCTTCTTCTTCCGCGGCAAGGTCGGTCCGAAGGGCCTGCTCGCGCTGCAGGTCACCTCCCCGCCGGACATCGTGCAGCGTCGTCGCGTGCCTCGCACCGGGCATCCCGACCCAGCCGTGCAACGGCTTCCAGGTTCCGATCCCGATCCTCATCAGCGTCAAGACGACGGTGAACGTGGATCTCTCCGGCAAGGGCTGATGCGCGCACGCCTCGTCATCTCGGCGCTCACGGCGAGCGTCGCGCTCGTCGGCTCCCGCTGAGCGCATCCGCGCAGTCGCCGCGGGTGCTCGCGACGGCCGCAAGCGCCGCCGCGCTCCCGGGCGAGCCCAAGTTCATCTCCGAGCTCTCCCCCGGGCTGCGCGTCTACGCGCTCGAGACGCCGGCCGGCACGACCGCCGACGCCTACGCGGACCGCCTCGGGCGGCGCGACCGGGCGTCTTCGCGACGCAGGTCGACCGCCGGATGAAGGCCACGGGCCTCGCCCAGGCCTGCGCCGACGTCCCGGACGCCAACCAGTCGCAGCGCCTGGCGACCGCCGTCGCCGCGGCCGCCGTCGTCGCCCCGACGACGACGAAGCCGGTCGCGATCCTCGACACCGGCGTCGACGCCAACGCGAGCGAGCTGCGCGGCCGCGTCCTCCCCGGCTTCAACGCCGCCACCGGATCCACCGACACGTCGGACATCGACGCGCACGGCACGCAGGTCGCCGCGGTCGCGGCCGCCCGCGCGGGTCGCTTCCAGGGCGTGTCGCCGACCTCGCCGATCCTGCCGATCGAGATCTACAACCGCTCGTCCGAGACGACCGTCGCCTGGGTCGTCCGCGGCATCGAGGAGGCCGTCGCCCGCGGCGCCGGCGTCATCAACCTCTCGAGCAGCAACCCGGCCGCCGACGTCGACCCGAAGGACGCCGCCGTCCTGGAGCAGGCGATCACCGCGGCGTTCGCCAAGGGCACGATCACGGTCGTCTCCGCCGGCAACGAGGGCAAGGGCGATCCGGCCGTGCCGGGCAACCTGACCCGCGTCCTCACGGTCGGCTCCGCGACCGCCGACGGGCACGCGCGACGCCTTCTCGAACTTCGGTCCCTGGGTGGACCTCGTGAGCCCGGGCGGCAACCTCATCCTGCCCGTCCCCGCTCGACGTCTGCACGAGCGGCTACGGCGTCGCGCAGGGAACCTCGTTCTCGGCGCCCGGCGTCGCCGGCGCCGCAGCGCTCATCTGGGCCGCGCGCCCCGGTCTCAATGCTCAGCAGCTGTACGACGTGATGCGCACCGGCGCGGTCAAGGACCTCTACCAGGGCGGCCGCGACGACGACTCGGGCTTCGGCATGCTCGACGTCGCCACGGGCCTCAGCGCCCCGGCGCCGGTCAAGCAGACGACCGAGGTCGACGACGACGTCTTCTGGCTCAAGGCCGATCCGAAGAAGCATCCGGCCTACCTGAAGAAGGCCACGAAGGCGACGATCAAGAGCGCCGTGTCCGTCGGCAAGGACCCGCAGGACATCTTCCCGGTCTACGTCAAGCGCGGCCAGACGCTGACGGTCACCGGCGAGTCGAAGAACGGCGAGGTCATCTCCGGCATCTGGCGCCCGACGACCGGTTCGTTCGACATCGGCCAGGGCCGCACGACGTTCCTCGCCGATGCCAGCGACGGTCTCTCGACCTCGCCGCGTTCGAGCCTCAAGGTCACGAAGACCGGCACGTACTACGTCAGCATCGAGGCGCCGGACCTGCCGGACCCCAAGGACGACCTGACATCCCGCAACAAGGTCGACCCGCAGACGACGTACACGCTCAAGCTGCAGCGCAAGGCCACCAAGAAGGCCAAGAAGAAGACGAAGAAGAAGTAGCTCGGCTGCGCGCCGCGCCGCCTACTTGGACAGCGCGTGGTAGCAGGCGACCGCTTCGGTGCGGTTCGCCACGTCGAGCTTGCGCAGGACGCCCCGCACGTGGGTCTTCACCGTCGCCTCGCTGACGACGAGCGTCGCGGCGATGGCGTTGTTGCTCGCGCCGCTCGCGAGCAGCACCAGCACCTCACGTTCGCGCGGGGTCAGCGCGCGTCAGCCGGTCGTCGAGCACCGGCGGAAGCTCGCCTTCCGCCCAGCCGCCCGGGCCGGTCGCCAGATCGTGGACGAGACTCGCCAGGCGCGACTCGACCACGTCACTCGGCGTGCCGGCGATGCCGGACGGGCGTGTCGTAGTAGTGCGCCACCGCGGCATCGCGCAGCGCCCATCCGAGACCGGTCGCGAACAGCCAGAGCAGCTCGGCGTCGAGCTCGGTGAGCGGCGTGCCGGACGGGTCACGGTCGGCGTGGATGAGGCCGACGACGCGGCCGGCGTGCACGATCGGCGCGACGATGTACTCGCGCGCCTCGAGCGTCTCGAGCACCGTCTGCATCACCGGTGACTCGTGCCGCGGAAGCTCGCGGACGAGCACCGGGAGCTGCGTCGTCACGGCCTCGAGCTCCGGCGGCGCGTCGACGAGTTCCGCGCGCACGGTGCGCGCCAGCCGCCGGAACTGCTCGGTGCGGCCGGGATCGCGCCGGTTCAGGCTGGTGGCGACGGCGATGTGACCGTCGCGCACGTGGCTCACCATCGCCCGGTCGAGGTCGCACGCATCGCACGCGAGCCGCGGCGCGTTGGCGACGATGTCGGCCAGGCCGCCGACCTCCGGGAGCCGCAGCACCATCTGCTGCACCTGCCGCAGACGTGCTGCCAGATCCGCCTCGGTGGCCTGCTGTGCTGGTGCTCCGGGAACGGTGGTCATGAAATCTCGCGCCTCCCTGCGCCGGACCTTCGCTGCGAGCCTACCTCACGGCTCGGCCGCTTGCATCATCTGCAACAGCTTGCGGCACCGCTCAGTCCTTCGGCGCCGCGTACTGCGCCTCGGCGAGATCGCCCTCGGGCATGCCCGCGGGCGTCGGCACCTGCGGCGTGTCGCGCAGGTACCACTCGGCGTCCAGCGCGGCCTGGCAGCCGGAGCCGGCAGCCGTGATCGCCTGCCGGTACGTGTGGTCCACGAGGTCGCCCGCGGCGAAGACGCCGGGCAGGCCGGTGCGCGTGGAACGACCCTCGACGACGACGTAGCCCTCGGCGTCGAGCTGCACGCCCTGCCCCGCCACGAGCTCCGACTGCGGGACGTGGCCGATGGCGACGAACGCGCCCGCCACGGGCAGGTCGCGGGTCTCCCCCGTCTGCGTGTTGCGCAGCACGGCCTGCTCGAGCGCGCCGTTCTCGCCCGCCGCGAACTCCTCGACGACGTACGGGGTGAGCCACTCGATGTTGGCGATCTCGCGCGCGCGGTCCTGCATGATCTTCGAGGCGCGGAACTCGTCGCGGCGATTGACGATCGTGACCTTCGAGGCGAACTTCGCCAGGAAGATCGCCTCCTCCATCGCGGAGTCGCCGCCGCCGACGATCAGGCGTGTCCTTGCCGGCGAAGAACGCGGCGTCGCAGGTCGCGCAGTAGGAGACCCCGCGACCGCTCAGCAGCTCCTCGCCCGGGGCGCCGATCTTCTTGTGCTCGGCGCCCATGGCCAGCACGACGGAGCGCGTGAGGATCTCCTCGCCGCCGACCTGCACGCGGTGCACGCCGCCCGGCTCGTCCGCGAGGTCGACGCCGGTCGCCAGGTCGGTGATGAAGCGCGTGCCGAACCGCTCGGCCTGGTCGCGCATCTGCTGCATCAGCTCCGGCCCCATGACCCCCTGCGGGAAGCCGGGGTAGTTCTCCACGTCGGTCGTCTGCTGCAGCAGCCCGCCCCAGAGGTAGCCCTCGACGACCACCGGCTTCAGGTTGGCGCGCGACGTGTACAGCGCTGCCGTGTAGCCGGCCGGGCCGCTGCCGACGATGACGACGTTCTCGATCTCGGTCATGGAGTCCTCTGCGTGGGAAGGGTCACTTCACTTTGTATAGTACCTCGTTCGGCGTCAGCGTTACGCGCCGGCTGCGGCGCCGCCTCGAGCACCGCGTCCGCCCGCCGCTCGTCCGCCCAGACCTGAACGGTCTTGCGCAACTGCAGGTAGGCGATGGCGCCCGGGATCGTCGGGAAGCCAGAACGCGAACGCACGGTACGTGAGAACCGAGACGATCGCCAGGCTGCTGGGCACGCCGAACGCGATCAGCGCGCCGATCATGCCGCCGTCGACCCCGCCGATGCCGCCGGGCAGCGGCAGCAGGTTCGCGAGCATCCCGACGTAGTAGGCCATGACGAGCGCGGCGAACGGCGGCGGCTCGCCGAACGCGTGGAACGACGCCCAGAGCGTGAGGATGTCGAACAGCCACCAGAGCGGGGCGCCGAGGATGCCCCACTCCTTCGCGCGAATGAGCCGCAGCGCCTCGCGCACGCCGTCGCCGACGGCCGCGGGCGCCTTGGAGGTCTCGGCGATCGCCTTCGCGATCCGCCCCGAGCCCTGCGCCCAGCGTGCGAGCCGGCGGTCGATCTGCCCTGGGATCAGCGTGAACCCGAGGGCGACGGTCAGCACCAGGATGCCGAACATCGCCGGCACGATCGTGAGCGCGAAGTCGTCGCTGCCGGCGAACACGCCGAGGTACATCCCGAACCCGCAGATGATCATCGCGAGCATGTACACGCCGTAGAGCAGCGCGTACTGGGCCACCATGCGCGAGGCGATCGTCCGTGCGCGCATCCCGGAGCGGCGCAGGGCCCAGGCGGTGAGCGCCGCGCCGCCGGCGCCGGCCGCCGCGAACAGGCGCGTCGCCGCGAGCCCGGCCATCGTGATCTCGTAGCTCGCGCGCCAGTCGATCCGCGTGCTGCCGTGGACGAAGACCGCGCGGAAGAGCCAGATGTAGCCGCCGAACGACGCGACCTCGAACAGCACGCAGACGAACAGCCAGAGCGGATCGCCCTCGCGGATCCGCTCGAGCGTGTCGTCGAGACCCGCCAGGCGCGGAAGCCCGAAGTACAGGAAGGCGACGACGACGACGGTGAAGACGCCGAACAGCACCGCCTGCCGCCGCCCGATCAGCGCGCGCGGCATCTCCCCCTCGTCGGCGTCCTCCTCGGTGAGGTTGTCGACGTCGATGGGGGCGCCGCTCATGTCGGGCGCGCCCGTCGTTCGAGCGCCTGCACGGCGCTGGAGAACCTGCGGAACAGCGGCGCGGCGAGCGGCTCTGCCGCGCGTACGCCCTCGGCCAGCGCGAGCCCTGCGAGGAGGTCCACGACGTAGTGCTCCCCCAGGTACACGAGCGCGAAACCCAGCGTGCCCGCGTACGCCCAGCCGGCGGCGCCCTCGGCGACGCCCACGTCCGCGAGGACGTGCGCGGCCATCACCGACGTGGCGAAGTGCAGGGAGGGCATGGCGGCGAGCGGATTCCCGGCTAGCCCATCGTAAAGCCCGGACCAGCGGTCGCCCCAGAACTCCTCGCCGTAGTCGAGCATGAGCCGCCGCAGCTGCGGGATCTCCTCGTCGCCCGCGGCCCCGAGCCGTCCGTGCTCGGCGGCGTACCACGGCGGCGCGGTGGGGATCAGCCAGTAGCAGAGGACGCCGAGATCGAACGTCGCGTAGATGAGCGCCGCCGAGCGCGGGAAGCGGTCGCGGTTGCGGAAGAGCACGTAGAGCGCCGTCCCGTGCGGCACCGTGAACCACACCCAGTGCGCCCACACCAGGATCCGCTCCGGCCAGCGAATGTTCGGCGGGTCCGCGAAGCGCCGCTGCAGGCGCACGCCGGGCAGCTCGCCCGAGCCCGATGACGCGGTCGACGGCGACCGGGTAGTCGACCTTCACCCGTGCCTCGAGCCGCTCCGGGTCGTCGTTGGGCATCTCGTACATCGCGACGTACGCCCACATCTGCAGCACGCACGTGCCGACGTCGCGCGCGCGCGAACGCGGCATCGCGACGCACAACGCGACCGGCGCCGTCCAGGCAGCCGCAGCCACCGCGGGACGCGGCAGGCGCAGCCGCCGGCGCACGGCCGGGGCGGCGACTCCGGCGGCGACGAGCGCCCACGCCGAGGCTCGCAGGGCTCTCGACAGGCGCACAGTGCGGCGAGTATAGGTTCGGGTCCGGACCGCTACCGACTGAGGCACACGCCCGCGCGACGCGGTACGGTGCGCGCCGCGATGGGAGCGAAGGGGAAGCAGGCGCCGAGCGCCGCGGCCGTGGCGGCGCCGACGGAGAATCCGTTGCGCCGGTTCATGCGCTGGAGCGGCATGGACGATCCGGACGCGGACGCACGCCTCGACGAGGAGGTCGACGGCGAGGGCGCCTCGCGCGGCCCGACCTGGCTGCCCCTGGCCCTCCTCTTCGCCCTGTACGGGCTCGCCGTCCTGATCTACATCCTCATCGGCCGCGGTCAGGCGCTGCCGCAGGTCGCACCCGACGAGTACCAGTACACGGCGCTCGCGCGCTCCGTCGCCGACGGGAACGGCCTGACGTACAACGGCGGACCTCTCCCGGGCGGCCTGCGCGCCGCGCTCTACATCTACGCGATCGCACCCGCGTGGATGGTGACCGACTCGCTCACGCAGTCCTACGCGATCGCCAAGGCGATGAGCGCGATCATGGTCTGCACGGTCGTCTTCCCGACGTGGCTGCTCGCGCGGCGCTACATGCCGCCGCTCGTCGCGCTGATCCCCGCGGCCGTGATGGTCGCCGGATCGTGGATGACGAGCTCCGGCCAGCTGATCATGGAGAACCTCGCGCTGCCGCTGGCCACGGCCTCGCTGGCGGCGCTGGTCACCGCGCTGGCGCGTCCCGGTTCCCGCTGGCTGTGGGTGTCCTTCCTGTTCGCACTGCTCGCCGCGTGGTCTCGGGCCCAGCTCGCGGTCCTCGTCCCCATCATCCTGCTCGCCCTGATCGTCGACGTCGTCCTGGCGGGCCGCGCCGGATGGCGTGAGCGGCTGCGGCCGAACCAGTGGCTCCTGGGCGTCACGGCGGCCGTGACCATCATCGGCGGGATCGTGATCCTGGCCAAGCCGACCGTGCTGGGGTCCTACTCGGGCCTGAAGTCAGGAACGGAGTTCGGCCGCGGGCTCCCGCTGGTAGGCCGGCAGTCGCTCGCGTTCATCGCCATGTCGGCGGTGCTGCCGTTCATCCTCGCCGTGACGATCAGCCTGCGCCGCCGCGCGTGGGACGAGGCCCGCCTGCGGCCGCTCCTCCTCGTGTTCTGGGTGGCGACCATCACGCTGGTGATCGTCACCGGCATCCTCACGACGGCGTTCGAGACCGTGGACTGGAGCATCCAGCGCTACGTCGAGTACAGCCTGCCGCTGCTCTACGTGCTCGTCGTCGCGGGCATCTGGATGCGACTCATCGCGATTCGCCTCGCTCGTGCTCGTCACGGCAGGTCGTCGCGCTGGTGCTGCTCTTCACGCCGCGCATCCAGAACATCCAGGAGCAGCGCGGGACCTTCGGCCTCGTCCGCCGGCTCGACCAGGTCCTCGGCATCTCGCCAGGGCTCGCCATGGCCCTGGTCGCGCTCGTCGTCGGCGGCATCCTGCTGCTCGTGCTCATGCGCGGGCGCGCGACGCGCACCGCCGTGCTCACGACGTTCCTCGTGCTCACCGGGCTCGTCTTCGTCGTGCAGAACCAGGCCGGCTGGGACTGGCAGCGCGGGCAGTCGCAGGTCTGGCGCAACGGCTTCCCCGAGGACCTCTCGTGGATCGACAACGCCACCGACCGTGATCTCGCGCGCCTCGTCACCTACTACAACCCGTTCCGCACGCCGCAGACGGAGTTCTTCAATCGCCGGATCAACCGCACGTACGTGAACCCCGCGCAGCCGACCGGGGGCGCGCAGGTCACCGGCTACAAGTGCAACTGGAGCATCTCCGGCGGCGTCGTGGAGACCGACCCCAAGTGCGGGCCGACGCCCACCGCCTTCTTCCTCAACGACGACCAGGCGAAGATCACGTTCTACGACCAGCAGGTCGTCGCGCAGAAGAAGGACATCGGACGGGTCGTCACGGTCAGCACGAAGCCGCCGGAGAAGGTGCGCGTGAAGGCGGTCATCAACCCGCCGTGCCTGGCCCCGATCCAGACGCAGATCCCGGAGACCGGCGAGATCACGCCGCCGCAGCTCTCCTGCCTGCCGCTCACGGCCGGCACCGTCTTTCTCGACGACCCGGGGACGGTCGTGCTGCGGTTCCGCGGCGGCCAGCAGGACGCGCAGGTCCAGGTCAACACGGGCTGGGAGCCGAACGCGCCGGAGGTCGTCGACATCCCGGCGCGCGACGTCACCGACGTCAAGCTCGACGTCCCCGCCGGGGAGCAGAGCTGGCGGATCAACTTCGGCTGGCAGGGCTCCCCGCCCGCCGTCCCCGCGCTGACGTCGGTGAAGCTGACCCAGGACGGCACGCAGACCGAGCTCCTGTACTAGTGGAGCTGCACGGAACGCGCATCGCCGTCACCGGCGCGGGCGGGTTCATCGGACGGGCGACGTGCGAACGACTCGTCGCCGACGGGGCGCTCGTCACCGGGCTCGACGTCGCTCCCGGCGCGCGCAGCGCCGTCGAGGGGACCGGCGCCGGGTTCGCGCTCTGCGACACGACCGATGCGGGCGCCGTCGCCGCCGGGCTGGACGGCGTCGCCGGCGTCATCCACACCGCCGCGATTCTCGGCGACCGCGGCGGCATGGACGAGCAGATCCGCGTGAACGTCATCGGCACGCGCAACGTGCTCGACGCCGCCGCGGCCGCCGGCGTCGCGCGGGTCGTCCATCTCTCCTCGGTCGCGACCTGGGGATACGACTTCGCGCGCGACCTCCCCACCGAGGATTCCCCGCCACGCGTCTGCGGCGCGCCGTACGTCGACACGAAGACCGCCTCGCATGAGCTCGCGCTCAGTCGCGGCGCGGCCGTCGTGCGCCCCGGCGACGTCTACGGCCCGCGATCGGTGCCGTGGACGGTGCGGCCCGTGGAGGCGCTCCGCGCCGGGACGTTCGTGCTGCCGGGACGCGGCGAGGGCCTGCTCACGCTCGTCTACATCGACGACCTCGTCGACTGCGTCGTGCGGGCGCTCGTCACGCCCGGGGCCGGCGGCGAGGCCGTGACCGCCTGGGACGGCGTGCCCGTGACGGCGAAGGCGTACTTCGACCGCTACGCCCGGATGCTCGGCCGCGACGGGGTGCGCTGTGCACCCGAGCCGCTGCTGCGCGCGGCCGCCGGGCTGATGGAGCTGCGAGCACGGGCGACGGGCGCGCCGGCCGACGTGACGCGTGAGGCCATCCGCTACATCACGCGTCGCGCGGTCTACCCGAACGATCGCGCACGCGATCTCCTGGGCTGGGAGCCGCGCGTCGGTCTCGACGAGGGACTCCGGCGGACACGAGGAGTGGCTCACGGCGTCCGGGCTGCTCCGTTAGCATCGCCACGTTCCGCGGTCCGTCTCATCGCCGCGTTCACGCGCCGCGACCATGCCACCGGAGACCGCCATCGACCCGCCCGACGCCCCGTCCGGCCTCAGCGCCTGGTGGCCGGTGGTCCTGCTCTTCCTGGTCGCGGCCGCGACGTACGTCGCGCTCGGAAGCCTCGTCGCCGTGCCGATCATCTCGCCGGACGAGTACGCATACGGACACCTGGCCCGGTCGCTCGCCGACGGCGACGGGCTCAGCTGGGGCGGCGGCGACTTCGTCGTCCGCTCGGCGTACCTGCACATTCTCGCGCCGCTGTGGAACACCGATGACCTCTTCCGCGCGTACGAGCAGTCGAAGGCGCTCGGAGCGATCTGCGCGAGCACGGTCGTGTTCCCCGTGTGGCTGCTCGCACGCGGGTTCGTCGGACCGCGCCTCGCGCTGATCCCGGCCGCGCTCTCGGTCGCCGGCGCGTGGATGACCGTGACGGGCCTGCTCCTGACCGAGAACCTCGCCTATCCACTCGGCGTCGCGAGTCTCGCGGCGATGGTCCCGGCCGTCGGACGTCCCGGCTCGCGCTGGGCCGTCGGCGCGCTCGGGCTGGCCGCTCTCGCGAGCCTCGCGCGGCCGCAGCTGATCGTCCTGCCGGCGATCCTCCTGGTCGCGGTGCTCGCCGACGTGGCCCGTCACGGGTCGCACTGGCGCGAGCGCCTGCGGGAGCACCGCGTCGTCCTGTGGGTGGCGCTCGCGGTGATCGTGATCGGCGCCGTCGTCATCGCCGCGTCGCATTCGGTGCTCGGCCGGTACTCGGGCCTCCTGGACGGATCCGTCGCGCTCGGCGACGTCGTCACGGGGAGCCGCGACGAGCTCGCCGCGCTGCTCGTCCTCACCGGCATGATCCCGCTGCTCGTCACCCTCGCCGGCTCGGTGCGGGGGGACGTCTGGCGTGACGACACGGTCGCGCCGCTGCTCGCGGTGACCTGGAGCGCGGCGGTCGTGCTCGTCGCCCAGAGCGGCTTCGGCGTCGCCTTCTGGGACACCGGGTGGAGCATCGAGCGCTACGTCGTCTACTGCGTGCCGTTGCTGCTCGTCGCGTTCGTGGTGCTGCTCGCGCGAAGCCTCGTCGACTGGCGACGCATCGCCGCCGTGACCGGCGGTGCGGTCGTCCTCGCGCTGTTGATCCCCGGAGTGCGCTCGTACATCGAGGAGCCGGCGCTGTTCGGGCTGAACCGCCGGATGGACGCGGTGCTGGGGACGTCCACCGCGACGTCGGTCACGATCGTGGTGATCGTCCTCGGCCTCCTCGTCGGGCTCGTCGTCTGGCGCTTCGCCACCCGCCCGGGCTTCGCCGTCGGCCTTGCCGCGCTGCTCACCGGTGCGGTGCTGCTCGTGCAGAGCCAGGCGACCTGGGCCCACCGCGATGCGTCCACGGAGTTCTGGCGGGCCGGGTTCCCGGCCGACCTCTCGTGGGTCGATGCGAAGGCCGGCGGCGACGTGGCGCACTTCGTGGTCTTCGACGACCCGTTCCGGCATCCGATCACCGAGTTCTTCAACCGCACGATCACCCGGACGTATGCGTTCGACCAGTTCCCCCTGGGCGAACGCGGCATCCTCGGCAAGGTCTGCGCCTGGTCCCTGGCCCCGAAGGACGGGGGCGTGACCTTCCAGCCCGCCTGCGGCCCGCCCCCGACGCGGCTGCTGCTCAACGACGAGGACGCCCGGGTCACCTTCCACGATCAGCGGGTCCTCGCCGACGAGCGCGACGTCGGGCGCCTCATCGCGATCCCGCAGCGCAAGCCGCGCCTGCTCGCGTTCGTCCAGCCCTCCTGCGGGACGCCGCTGCCGATCATCGACAACCGCGGCACGGCGCCGCTGCTCTCGGCGCGGCCCCTGAAGTGTGCGAAGAGCTTCGGCGCGAACCTCTGGCTCGACGCGCCCGCGACGCTCGTCGCCACGTTCCGCGGCGGGACCGAACCCAGTTCCGTGTCGACCGGTGGCAGGACCTACCCCCTCCCGGCCGGGCGGATGACGACGATCCGCCTGCGCGAGCCGGCGGGACCGACCGTCGTGGGATTCGAGGTTCCGGCGGGCGGCCCGCCGCCGCAGTTCCCGCAGCTGACCTCGCTCGTGCTGCGCGAGGGCGGCACCGCGACGCAGCTGCTCTACTGAGCCGCGCGCGCCTCGCGGCACGCCGCCACGAACGCCGCGATCACCCGTGAGTCCGGGTCGACCTCGGGGTGCCACTGGACGCCGAGGACGAACCGCCGCCCCGGCAGCTCGACGGCCTCGGGCAGCTCGTCGAGCGCCGACCAGCCGGTGACGACCAGCCCTTCGCCCGAGCCGCGTCGACTCCCTGGTGGTGGTGCTGCTTGGTGAGGTGGACGGTCTCCCCCGCCGCCCGCTCGGCGAGCGAGCCGTCCGCGAGGCGCACGTCGTGGTCGGAGCCGTCGAACGAGCCGGGGTTCGGGCGGTGCCCGTCGTGTCCGTGGCTCTCGGGCAGGTGCTGGATCAGCGTGCCGCCGCGCGCGACGTTCAGCAGCTGCATCCCGCGGCAGATGCCGAGCACCGGCATGTCGCGCGCGATCGCCTCGCGCGCGAGCGCGATCTCGGCCGCGTCGCGCGCCGGAGCGGTCCCCGTCGTCGCGGGGTGCGGCTCCGCGCCGTAGAACGAGGGGTCGACGTCGGCGCCGCCGGCGAGGATCAGGCCGTCGAGCTGCGTCGAGGAGCTGCTCGGGCACCGTCGCCGAACACCGGATCCGGCGGCACGATGACCGCCAGGCCGCCCGGCCTCCTGCACGGCGCGCACGTAGTCGAGCGGCGTGAGCACGGCGGGTGCGTCCCACACGCCCCAGCGGGCGGACTCGATCGCGCCGCAGATGCCGATGACGGGCCGCATTGGTGCGGCGAGCATACCTCTGCGCCTCGGCCCTAGGATCCGGCGCATGTCCCTGGATCTACGAGATCGCGACCGCCTTCGAGACGGTCAACCTGTGGCGCGCGGGCGGCGCCGCGAAGATCGAGCTGAACCGCCCGGACTCGCTCAACTCCTGGAACAGCCAGGTCAGCGCCGACCTGTGGGCCGCGTTCGAGCGGGTCCGCGACGACGACGACGTCCGCGCCGTCGTGCTGACCGGCGCCGGCCGCGCGTTCTGCTCCGGGCGCGGACCTCAAGAGCATGGGCGACCGCACCTGGCTGAAGGACGACGGGACCCCGGACCTCGAGCGCTCCCTGCGCGAGCGCTACCACCCCGTGCTCACCGGGCTGCGGCGGCTGGAGAAGCCGGTCCTGTCGGCCGTCAACGGGCCGGCCGTCGGCGTCGGCCTGAGCCTCGCGCTGACCGCCGATCTCGTCGTCGCGCGGCCGTCGGCGTACTTCCTGCTCGCGTTCGTGAACATCGGCCTCGTCCCGGACGGCGGGTCGTCCGCGTTCGTCCCGGCCCGGATCGGCGCCGCGCGGGCCGCCGAGATGGCGATGCTCGGTGAGCGCGTGGGCGCCGAGAAGGCGCTCGAGTGGGGCCTCATCAACCGCGTGATCGCCGACGCGGACTGGGACGCGGAGGTCGACGCGCTGACCGAGCGGCTGGCCTGCGGGCCGACCCGCTCGTACGCCGGATCCAAGCGCCAGCTCAACGCCTGGGCCTACGAGCGCCTCGACGAGCAGCTCGAGCTCGAGGCGGCGGTGCAGCAGGAGATGGCGGGCTCCGCCGACTTCGCCGAGGGTGTCGGAGCCTTCCTCGCCAAGCGACCCGCGGCGTTCACCGGGCGCTGAGCCGCGCTTCATCCCGCCTTCATCCCAGATAGGATCCCGGCCGTCGTGCGAGTCCTCCTGCGCTTCCCCACCCAGCGACGCCGTCGTCTGGCCGCCACCGTGGGCCTGTCGGCCCTGACCGTGCTCGCCCTGAGCGCCGCGCCCGGCGTTCGCCGGGCCGATCGCGCCGAGCGACGCCAGCGGGTCGCCCAACGCCGAGGGGATCAGGCAGCTCTACCTGATCATCTTCGCCCTCGGCGCCCTGATCTTCTTCGGCGTCGGCGGACTGCTCGCCTACACGCTGTATCCGCTTCCGCGCCAAGAAGGGCGAGGAGGCCGCGCAGATCCACGGCAGCACGCGCATGGAGGTCTCCTGGACCGTCGGCGCGGCGCTGCTGCTCGTCGTCATCTCCGTCGTGACGTTCGCCAAGCTCGGCCAGATCGACGATCCGCCGAACTCGGGCCCGGACGGCGCCCCGGTCTCCGACGACCGATCCGCTACGAGAGCAACGGCGCCAAGCAGCGCGTCCCGCCGAACGGCAGGTCGCTGTCGATCGACGTCAACGGCCAGCAGTACCTCTGGCGCTACACGTACGAGGACGGCGACGGGAACAACCTCAACAACGTCTTCTCCTACGAGGAGATGGTCGTCCCGGTCAACACGACCGTCACGCTGCGGATCCGCTCGCAGGACGTCCAGCACTCCTGGTGGATCCCGGCGCTCGGCGGCAAGTTCGACGCCGTCCCCGGATACACGAACTTCACCTGGTTCAAGGCCACGCAGCCTCGGGCACGTACACGGGCCAGTGCGCCGAGCTCTGCGGCCGCAACCACGCGAACATGACCGCGCGCGTCACGGTCGTGACGCCGGCCGCCGTACCAGGCCTGGTTCGCGCGCCAGAAGCTGAACATCGCCTTCGCCGACAAGGCCGCCGCCGCCGCGCGCACGCGCCAGGCGGCGCCAGGAGAAGGCCCTTCTCAGCGGCGCGCAGGCGTCCGCGACCCCGTAACCGTCCACGCACCGAGCGACCCCGGACCCGTATGGCCACCACGCAGATCGCCCCCACCGAGACCGCGACGCCGATCCCCCAGATCGTCACGCACGAGGTTCCGCGCCCGCAGCGGGGCTGGATCTCGTGGCTGACGACCACCGACCACAAGCGGCTCGGGATCATGTACCTGGTCGGCTCGTGGATCTTCTTCATGGTCGGCGGCGTCGAGGCGCTGATGATGCGCCTGCAGCTCGCGCAGGCCGACAACACGCTCGTCACCCCGCAGACGTACAACGCGCTCGTGACGCTGCACGGGACGACGATGGTCTTCCTGTTCCTGATGCCGATGATCGCCGGCTTCGGCAACTACCTCGTGCCGCTCATGATCGGCGCGCGCGACATGGCCTTCCCGCGGCTGAACGCCCTGTCGTTCTGGCTGTTCGTCGCCGGCGGCGTCGTCTTCTGCGGGTCGATCCTCTGGAGCCCGCCCGAGTGCGGCTGGACCTGTTACGCGCCGCTGTCCGAGAAGGCCTACTCACCGACCGGCGGCGTCGACGCGTGGATCTTCATGGTCCACCTGCTCGGCGTCGGCTCGTTCGTCGGCGCGCTCAACTTCTTCGTGACGATCGCGAACATGCGCGCCCCCGGCATGGGCTGGGGCCGGCTCCCGCTGTTCTGCTGGGCGATGCTGACGCAGTCGATCCTGCTCATCATCAGCCTCCCGGTCATCGCGGGCGCCGTCACGCTGCTGCTGACCGACCGCCACTTCGGCACCCACTTCTACGACGCCACGAACGGCGGCTCGCCGATCCTCTGGCAGCACCTGTTCTGGTTCTTCGGGCACCCCGAGGTCTACATCCTCGTCCTCCCCGGGTTCGGCGTCATCTCCGAGGTCCTGCCGGTCTTCGCCCGCAAGCCGATCTTCGGCTACAAGGCGATCGCCGCGGCGACGCTCGGCATCGCGTTCATCGGCTCGCTCGTCTGGGCGCACCACATGTTCACGATCCCGCTGCCGTACTTCGTGCTCGTCTTCTTCACGCTCGCGACCTACCTCGTCGCGATCCCGACCGGCGTCAAGATGTTCAACTGGATCTTCACGCTCTGGCGCGGCCAGATCGAGTTCACGGTGCCGATGTACTTCGCCGCGGGCTTCCTCGCGACGTTCCTGCTCGGCGGCGTCACCGGCATCTTCCTGGCGACGTTCCCGGTGGACTGGCAGCTGCAGGACACGTACTTCGTCGTCGCGCACTTCCACTACACGATCGTCGGCGGCGCGGTGCTCGCGTTCTTCGCGGGCATCTACTACTGGTTCCCGAAGATGAGCGGCCGCATGCTCAACGAGCGCATGGGCAAGGCCAGCTTCTGGCTCATCCTCGTCGGCTTCTGGGTCACGTTCCTGATCCAGCACTCCGCCGGCCTCGAGGGCATGCCGCGGCGCGTGTACGAGTACGCCGACGTGAACAACCTCGAGCTCTACAACCTGATCTCGACGATCGGCTCGTTCATCCTCGCGAGCGGCGTGCTGCTCACGGGCTACAACGTCGTCCGCAGCCTGAAGAAGGGCGCCGTCGCCGGCCCGGACCCGTGGAAGGCCAACACGCTCGAGTGGTTCACGACCTCGCCCCCGCCGGCGAACAACTTCGACACGGTCCCGCGCGTGCGCTCCGTCGAGCCGATGAAGGACATCCGCCGGCAGATCGAGCGCCAGTCGCGCGAGCCCGAGCCCGAGCCCGTCTCGGCCGGCGTCTGAGCCGAGGAGCAGCGGCCTCCGCCATGGACGCCACCCGCGCACCGGCACTCGAGCACGCAGCCCTCGCGGGCGCGCGCCAGATCGCGAGCGACTACGTCGCGCTGACGAAGCCGAAGGTCCAGAGCCTGCTGCTCTTCACGACGGTGTGCGCGATGTTCATCGCCGGCACGCCGTCCGCCTGGCTCGTGCTGGCGACCGTCATCGGCGGCTACCTGTCCGCCGGCGGCTCCGGCGCGATCAACCACTGGTACGACCGCGACATCGACGTGCAGATGGGCCGCACGGCCGACCGCCCGGTCGCCAGCGGCCGCGTCTCCCCGCGTGCGGCGCTGACCTTCGGGCTCGTGCTCGGCGCGGTCTCGATCGTCTGGCTCGCGGTGCTCGTGAACCCGCTCGCCGCCGGCCTCTCGTTCCTGGGCTTCCTCGGCTACGCGGTCGGCTACACGATGCTGCTCAAGCGCAACACGTGGCAGAACATCATCTGGGGCGGCGCCGCCGGCGCGGTCCCGCCGCTCGTCGGCTGGGCGGCCGTCGACGGACAGCTGACCGGCATGGCCGTCTTCCTCTTCTTCATCGTCTTCTTCTGGACGCCGCCGCACTTCTGGGCGCTCAGCCTGCTGATGAAGGACGAGTACGCGAAGGTCGGCGTCCCGATGCTGCCGGTCGTCCGCGGCGAGGACGAGACGCGGCGTCAGATCCTGCTCTACACGGTGCTGCTCTACGCCGTGACGCAGCTGCCGTTCTGCGCGGGCGGGCTCAGCGCGTTCTACCTCGTCGCGTCGCTCGGCCTCGGCGTGGTGTTCATCGTCGCTGTCGCGTGCAGCTGCGGCGCCGGGCCGACCGCCCGGCCGCGCTGCGCGTGTACCTGTACTCCCTGGCCTACCTCGCGGCGCTGTTCGCCGCTATGGTGGCCGACGTTCACCTCTTCTGACCCCGACCCACACGGATCACATGGACCGCAATCTCGCCAGGAAGAACATCCGCGGAGCGCTCGTCATCACGGCGCTCGGCTTCCTCCTGTTCGGCCTGACCTTCGTCGCCGCGGCCCTCTACGTCTCATGA
>CAWGLQ010000007.1:0-94453 GCA_963823375.1 uncultured Actinomycetes bacterium
GCCGCGTAACGCTTGTGGCGCGATGAGCCGGGTCGGGTACAAGTACGTGCTCGCGGGCACCGCGTCAGCCGAAGTCGACTCCGGCGTCGACGCACTACGCGGCGACCATGGAGTACCAGCCCGGGCGCTTCCGGGACCGTCAGGAGTTCCTCCGGGCGCACGATCAGCGCTGGGTCCACGAGCTCCACGACGTGCTGAAGGAGCTGCTCGACCCGCAGCGGCTGACCCTCGGCATCGGGTCCGGCGAGGGTGAGCACGAGGTCCTGCTGCACGAGGCCGGGTACCGGGTCATCGCCTCGGACGTGGTCCCCGGCGTGCTCGACGACGCCGCGCGGTTATTCCCGGGGCTCGAGACCCGTCTGCTCGACGTGTTCGGCGACGACGTCGTCGAGTGCGACGACGTGCTCGCCGGCGGCATCGACTTCTACTTCGACGATGCCGAGGCAGCAGACCTGTTCGCCGCGGTCCGGCGGAGGCTGATACCGGGGGGACGCTTCGTCGTCGTCCTGCGCTACCGCGACAACCTCGCGACGACGGCCATCGATCGCGTCGGGCTGCCCGCCCTGGCGTGGGCACAGCGACGACGCGGTGCGCATGCTCGAGCGCAAGGCGCACGGGTACCGCCGGTCGATCGGCGAGACTGCGGAAGCTCGCCGAGAGCGCCGGCTTCTCCGTCGGGCGCGTGCGCCACGCGGCGTTCGGGATGGAGCTGGAGCGGCTGGTCCCGGCTCCGCGACCGGTCGTGCGCCTCGACCGGCGCCTGCATGTGCTCAACAGCGCGGTGGTCTTCGAGTTGCTGACGTCGCCGGGCGCGCCCGGCACCGCTGGCGCTTGAACTACGGTGAGCCCGTGCCGCGCGTCAGCGTCGTCATCCCCGCCTACAACAGCGCGTCGACGATCGCGGACACGATCGCGTCCGTGCGCGCGCAGACGTTCACCGACTGGGAGATCGTCGTCGGCGACGACGCGTCGACGGACGAGACGGCGGCCATCGCCGCAGCGGCCGATCCGCGCGTGAAGGTCGTCAGCGGCCGCGTGAACGCCGGCCCCGCCGCGGGTCGCAACCTCGCGATCGAGGCGGCCGAGGGTGAGCTGCTGGCGCTGCTCGACGCCGACGACCGCTGGCTGCCCGACTACCTCGAGTCACAGGTCGGGCTGTACGACAGCTGCGATCGCGGGCCGGCGGCGCGTCGGCATCGTCGCGTGCGACGCGTACGTCGAGACCCCCGACGGCGAGCGTCACGGGACGTACGGGGCGCGCGTCGGCATGCTGGACGGGCCGATCACGCTCGACCGCCTGCTCGAGGGCAATCCGATCTTCGTGAGCGCGCTCGTGCCGCGGGCGCTGGTCGCCGAGGTCGGCGGCTTCTCGACGGAGACCTGGGGATCTGAGGACCACGACCTGTGGCTGCGGATCGTGGAACGCGGCTACGAGGTCGCGGTGAATCCGCGGCCGCTCGTGATCTATCGCGAGGCGGAGGGGAGCGTGTCGGCAAGCCGCGTCGGGATGGCGCGCACGTCGCAGGCCACGTACCGGCGCGCGCTCGACCGCGGGCAGCCTGACGAGACGTCAGGCGCGGACTGCGCGGCGCAACCTGCGCCTGCAGCGTTCCGTCGAGACGCTCGAGCGCGTGGCCGACCGGCGTGCGGCCGGCGACCGTCCCGGCGTCGGGCGACGTTCCCGCGCTCGCCCGCGCCGCGCTCGGGATGGCGGCGTACGCGCTCGCGCACCCCGGCCGGTGGGGTGCCTGGGCGCGATCACTGCGCCAGGGGCGCGTGGCCGCGTGGCGGCCGGGGCGGAGCGCGTGAGCGCCGCGCCGCACGTCGCCCTCAACCTCGTCTACCTCGTCCCCGGCGAGACCGGCGGCATGGAGACCTACGCCCGCGAGCTGATCCCGCGGCTGGCCGGCGCGCGACGACCTGCGCGTGACGTGCCTGGTGAACCGCGAGGCGGCGGCGGCCGGCGGCGGGCCGTGGGGCGAGGTCTGCCCGATGGAGGTCGTGCCCGTCAACGCGCGCAGCCGCGTCGAATGGGTGCGCGGCGAGCAGCAGCACGTCCCGCGCATGGCGGCGCGGATGGGCGCCGACCTCGTCCACTCGCTCGCGAGCACGGCGCCGCTCTGGGGGCGCGTCCCGCGCGTGACGACGATCCACGACCTGAACTACCTGCACGTCCCCGAGGCGCACTTCGGTCTGCGGTCGCTCGGCATGCGCGTCCTGATCCCCGCGTCGGCGCGGCGGTCGCGGCGCGTGATCGTCGACGCCGCCTCGACGCGCGAGGACCTGCAGCGGCATCTGCACGTCGATCCCGGGAAGGTCGACGTCGTGCCGCTGGCCGCCGACCTCGCGGCGTCGGTCACGCCGACGGACCCGGCCGTGCTGCGCGAGCGCCTGGGGCTCGGCGGCCGGTCGGTCCTCCTCAGCCCGGGCGCCAAGCGGCCGCACAAGAACCTGGGCGCCGTGCTGCGCGCCGTCGCGCGCATCGCGCCGCCGGCCCGCCCGCTCGTCGTCGTCACCGGCTATCCGACGCCCTACGAGGACGAGCTGCGCCGCCAGGCTGCGGCGCTCGGCCTGGCCGGCGACCTCCTCTTCCCCGAGTGGCTCGACGCCGCCGACCTCGAAGGCCTCTACGGCGTGGCGAGCGCGATGGTCCTCCCGTCGCGCTACGAGGGGTTCGGGCTGCCCGTGCTCGAGGCGATGGCGCGCGGCGTGCCGGTCGTGACGTCCGACCGCTCGTCCCTGCCGGAGGTCGCGGGCGACGCGGCGCTGCTCGTCGACCCCGACGACGACGCGGCGATCGCCGAGGCGGTGCGCCGCGTGCTCGAGGACGACGAGCTGCGGGCCCGGCTGTCCGCTGCCGGCCGTGCGCAGGCCGCGACGTTCTCGTGGGCGCGGACGGCGGAGCTCACCGTCGCGTCGTACGAGCGCGCGCTCAGGTCGCCCGCGTCGCGGTGACGCTGGGCCCGGTGCGCTCGACGACCTCGCCCGGGACGAAGCGCTGCACGAGGAACGCGCCGTGGCGGCGGTCGATCTTCGTCATCACGCGCGCCGCGCGGACCGGGAGCGGGTAGTAGCCGCTCGTGAGGTCCTTGTCGAGCTTGAGGCCGTGGTACTCGGCGAGCTCCGCGAGCGCCCGGCCGGTGAAGATCCGCAGGTGCTGCTGGCCCTCGACGTCGCCCTCGTGCGCGTCGTAGGTGTTCCCCGGGTTCCCGACGATCACCATGTCGCTCACGTGGCACGGCGGCGGCTGCCAGCCGAACACGAGCGAGACGATGTTGTGCCAGCTCGACAGGTTGTTCGTCGAGAGGACGACGTGCCCGGTGGGCTTGACGCACCCGCCGGATCTCGCGCAGGAACACGTCGGTCCGCGGCAGGTGCTCGATGACCTGGTTGGAGTGGACGATGTCGAAGCTCGCGTCCTCGTAGGGGAACCGGACGCCGAGGTCGGCGACGACGCAGTCGACGCCGTTCGCGCGGGCACGCTCGGCCCACGACTCGATGAACTCGACGCCGTGGACCTCGGACACGCCGGCGCGCGCCGCGACCTGCTGGGTGAACGCCGCCGTCGGCGCACCCGAGGTCGAGCAGCGAGCCGCCGGGCGCGGGCTTGATCGTCTTCAGGATCACGCGCCGGTCCTCGTCGTCCGACTCGTGGAACATCCGCTGCAGGTAGGACATCGGCCCGAGGATATGTGCCTATGCTCCGCCGCGTGGGCCTCCTCGCCGACCGGCCGCTCGGGTTCGTCCTGCGCAACGCGCTGCGCCCGGACAACTACCGCTCGCTCGCGCGGGCGCTGCGCGTGTACGAGCACCCGGCCGACGCGCTGCCGCGCTACTTCCGCGGATCGGGCGAGTACCCCGCGCAGATCGGCGTGCGCACCCCGATGGGGATCGTCCGCCCGCGCGCGTGGTCGAGCCACGACGTCATCACGATCAACGAGGTCTTCTGCCGGCTCGACTACGCGATCGAGCCGGCCGACCGGCTCATCGTCGACGTCGGATCGAACATCGGGATCTCGGCGCTGTACTTCCTGACGCGCGGGCCGGAGACGCGCTGCATCCTGTTCGAGCCGGTGCCGGCGAACGTCGCGCGACTGCGGGAGAACCTGGCGGCGTTCGAGGGGCGCTGGGAGCTGCACGAGGCGGCGGTCGCCGACCGCGCGGGAACGCTGCCGTTCGTGACCGAGCCGACCGGCCGGTACGGCGGCCTGGACCGCGAGGGCGACACCGCGGACACCATCGAGGTGACCGTCGAGCACGTGAACGACGCGCTCGGCCGCATCCTCGCCGAGCACGAGCGGATCGACGTCCTGAAGCTCGACACCGAGGGCAGCGAGGCCGCGACCGTGCGCGCGATCCGCCCGGACATCCTCGCCCGCATCGGGCGGATCTACTGCGAGGACGAGACCGACGAGGTCCGCGTTCCCGGCTGGACCCGCCACGTGTCGTGCGACACGACGCGCCTGGACAACCCGGCCCAGTCTGCGGCGTAGCTCGCCGCTAGGTTGCAGGCATGGACGAGTCGATCGACCCGCAGGTGCTGTCCGGTCCGCTGACGCGGGAGCACGCGGAGGTGGCGGACCTGATCGCCGACCAGCACCCGCGCAGCGTTCTCGACTGGGGCTGCGGGCAGGGCCAGATCACGGCGCTGCTCCGCGACCGCGGGCTGCCCGTGACCGCGTACGAATGCGACCCCGGACGTCGAGGGCGTCGAGCGACGGCCGCTGCGCGGCGTGCCCGGGCGTCGAGGCGTTCGTCAGCTCCGAGCCCGTCCGCCTGCCGTTCGACGACGACGCGTTCGACGCGGTGCTGTCCTTCGGCGTGCTCGAGCACGTCCAGGACCCGGCGGCGAGCCTCGACGAACTGCATCGGATCCTCGAGCCGGGCGGCATGCTCTATTGCTTCAAGCTGCCGAACCGGTGGTCGTACCTCGAGCGCGTCGCGCGTGCCAGCGGGCGATCGTACTGGCACGGCAAGCTCCCCGCACGACACGATCTACACGGTCAAGTCGGCTCGGCAGCCTGTTCGCCGATCACGGCTTCCAGGTGCTCGACGCACGGCGGGCGAACCTCCTGCCGCTGACGGTCTGGGGGAGCAACGCGGACGGCCGGCAGACGTCGTCTGGCAGCTGAACCGCGGCCTCGGCGAGATCCCGCTGGTCAACCTCGCGGCGACGAACGTGGACGTCGTCGCGCGCGCTCGCTAGCGCGCGACGTAGCTCGCCGCCACCAGATCCAGCGACCGCCCGAGCGACAGCCGCTCCGCGTTCTCCTCGAACCACGAGCACGTCCGCTCCCGCAGCGCGAAGCCCGCCTCGCTGACCGCGAGCAGCGCGTCCGCCAGGTCATCGGGCTCGGCCGACGGCGCCACGAACCCGTTGACGCCCGGCTCCACCAACTCGACCGCCGCGTTGTCCGGACGCGCTGACGACGACCGCGGGCGTCCCGTGCGCCGACGCCTCCACGACGACCAGGCCGTACCCCTCGCGCGAGGACGGGTGCAGCAGACACAGCGCGCGCCGCAGCGCGTCGTCGACGACGTCGCCCGCCACGAACCCCGGCGCGTCGACGACGTCCTGCAGCCGGTGCGCGGCGATCGCCTCCAGCACCGCCGGCCGCTCGGGCCCGTCGCCGAAGATCAGGCCGCGGACGTCCAGGCCGCGGGCCCTCGCCCGGGCGATCCCCGCGACCACGGCCGGCACGCGCTTCTCGGGGATGTGGCGCCCCGCGAACACGACGAGCGCCTCGGCCTCGCGCGGCTCGGGCGCCTCGAGCGATCCCGCGTACTCGCCCTCGAGCACGGTCGCCTCCTCGCGCAGGCCCTCCTCGCGCAGCCGCGCCTGGAACAGGCGGGAGAAGCAGAACGCGGTGTGCCTGACGCGCACGCAGCGGCGCTGCACGGCGTACCCCACGCGGCCGCCGACGGGCCCCAGGTACTCGAGCCAGTACGCGCGGCTCCACACCTCGTGCCAGTCGATGACGAGCCGGTAGCCGCCGCGGCGCCGGGCGAGTGCCGCGGCGAGCACCGAGAAGTACGGGAAGGACGCCATGTGCACCACGTCGTACTCCTTCCCATGCCGCCGCAGGTGCTTCAGCACGCCGCGCCCGAACCGCAGCGGCGGCCCGACCAGGCGGTTGCCGTCGGGCCCGTACAGGTCGTCGGCGCGGGACACGGCGACGACCTTGAGGCCCGGGATCTGCGGCTCGTCGCCGATCCCCCACTGCAGCCGCGTCAGGTACGTGACCTCGTGCCCGTCGGCCGCCAGGCGCTCGGCGAGGTTGCGGTACCAGCGCTCGGCCCCGCCGACGGTCCACGGGAACAGGCAGTCGTAGGCGATGCAGATGCGCATGTGGGCGCCCAGTATCACCTGCCGCCGGACGGCACGTTCACCGGTATCCTGCCTGACGTAGGGGGACGAGAGGACCGATGAGCACCATCGAGCAGACGACGCAGGACGCGGTGATCGCCGCACCCGTTGACGAGTGTCTCGTCAGCGTCGTCATCCCGTGCCTCAACGAGGAGGAGAACATCGAGGCCTGCGTGCGCTCCGCCATCGAGGCGATGGCCGCCGCGGGAATCGACGGCGAGGTCGTCGTCGCCGACAACGCCTCCGAGGACCGCAGCGCCGAGCTGGCGACCGCCGCCGGCGCGCGGGTCGTGCGCGAGGAGCGCCGCGGATACGGCAGCGCGTACCTCGCCGGGTTCGCCGCGGCGCGCGGGACGTACATCGTCATGGGCGACGCCGACCTGACGTACGACTTCCGCGAGATCCCGCGCTTCGTCGAGCACCTCGAGGGCGGCGCCGACCTCGTCATGGGCAACCGGATGGACAACATCCAGCCGGGCGCGATGCCGTGGCTGCACCAGTACGTCGGCAACCCCGTCCTCTCCGGCTTCCTGAACGTCCTCTACCGCACGGGCGTCCGTGACGCCCACTGCGGGATGCGGGCGATCCGGCGCGACAAGCTGCCGGTGCTCGACCTGCGCACGCCGGGGATGGAGTTCGCGAGCGAGATGGTGATCCGCGCGGCGCGGCGCGGCCTCGTCATCGAGCAGTTCCCGATCGACTACCACCCGCGCGGCGGCGAGTCGAAGCTCAACACCTGGAGCGACGGCTGGCGCCACCTGCGGTTCCTGCTCGTCCACAGCCCGACGCACCTCTTCATCATCCCCGGGCTCGTGATGACGGTCCTCGGCGACGATCGCGATGCTCGTCGTCGTCTCGCAGCTCAACATCTTCGGCCGCGCCTGGGACTTCCACGCCGAGATCGCCGGCTCGCTGCTGATCATCATCGGCACGCAGGTCGTCGGCCTCGGGCTCTGCGGCCACGCCTACGGCATGTACTACATGGGCGAGCGCGACCCGTGGTTCGAGCGCATGCGCGAGCGCTTCCGGCTCGAGAGCGGGCTGCTGCTCGGCTTCGGGCTGCTGTTCTGCGGCCTGGTCGCGGCCGGGTACATCGTCTGGCAGTGGGTCGACCGCGGCTTCGGCGAACTCGGCGAGGAGCGCCTCGCGGTCGCTGGCCGCGACGCTCATGGTCGTCGGCGTGCAGGTCGTCTTCACGTCGTTCCTGCTCAGCATCCTGGGCCTGCGCCGCGAGCGCTGACAGGCGCTGACCGGCGCCGCCCACCCCGCCGGGTACCCTTGAACCGCAACCCCGGGCCTTCTGCGCCGTTCTCCGGGGTGACCGACATGAGCAAGCTTCTCGCCATCGTTCCGGCATACAACGAGAGCGGCGCCATCGCGGGCACCGTGACCGATGTGCTGGACAACGCCCCCGGTTTCGACGTCGTCGTGGTCGACGACGGCTCCACGGACGACACCGGGACGGTCGCCCGGCGGGCCGGCGCCTCGGTGATCCACCACCCGTTCAACATCGGCATCGGCGGGGCGGTCCAGTCCGGCTACCAGTACGCGCTCGACAACGGGTACGACGTCGCCGTGCAGGTGGACGGCGACGGCCAGCACGACGCCCGCTACATCCCCGAGCTGCTGCAGGTTCTGCGCTCCGACCCGCGCCTCAACATGGTCAGCGGCTCGCGCTTCATCGGCGACGGCGAGGCGGGCTACCAGTCCTCCGCGACGCGGCGCCTGGGCATCCGCCTCTTCTCGGGCCTGCTGTCGCGTATCACCGGGCGCGCCGTCACCGACCCGACGTCCGGCTTCCGGATGACCGACCGGCGCGGCATCGAGCTCTTCGCCCGCGACTACCCGCACGACTACCCGGAGGTCGAGGCGGTCCTGATGCTGCACCACCACCGGCTCGTCGCGGCCGAGGTGCCGGTGCAGATGCGCGAGCGCCAGGCCGGCGAGTCCTCGATCAACTCCAGTCGCTCGGCCTACTACATGATCAAGGTCATGCTCGCGATCCTGCTCGGGCTGCTGCGCGCGCGCCCGACCGTCGAGGCCGGCGACGCGGCCGCCGTGAGCGCGGAGCACGGGATCTGATGGACAACCGCATCCAGATCATCGCGGTCCTCGGGTTCCTGGCGCTCTTCCTGATCGTCTTCGAGCTCGTGCGCCGCCGCCGGCTGCAGGAGCGCTACGCGCTGCTGTGGCTGTTCGCGGTCGCCGGGCTGCTGGGCCTGTCGATCTGGCGCAACCTGCTCGAGAAGACCTCGGACGCCATCGGCGTCGCCTACGCCCCGTCCGCCCTGTTCGCGGTCGCCTTCGGCTTCGTCCTGCTGCTGCTCCTGCACTTCAGCCTCGTGATCTCGCGGCTGGCCGACCAGAACAAGGTGCTCGCCCAGAAGCTCGGCCAGCTCCAGCAGCGCGTGGACGACCTGGAGCAGGCCGCCGGGACCGGGCCGATCGGCGAGCCGGCGGGCGAGGTCGTCGAGACCCCCGCGGCGCCCGGCGCCGGCCTGCGCTGAGCCCGATGTCCGGCGGCCCGCACGTCGCGGCCGTCGTGGTCTGCCATGACAGCGCGGCCGATGCTCCGCGGACGCTGCGCGCGATCGCCGAGCAGCTGCGCGACGGTGACGAGCTGGTCGTCGTGGACAACGCGTCGACGGACGGCACGCCGGATGTCGTCCGCGAGGCGGTGCCGTCGGCGCGCGTGATCGAGGCGGGCGGCAACCTCGGCTTCGCCGGTGGCTGCGTCGTGGGCGCGGCGGCCGCGCACGCCCCGCTGCTGCTGTTCGTCAACCCGGACGCCGTGCCCGCGCCGGGGTTCGTCGACGCGCTGCGCGACGTCGCCGGTCGCCGAGCCCGGCGTGGGGCGCCTGGCAGGCGCTCGTCACGCTCGAGGACGAGGCGCTCGTGAACACGGCGGGCAACATCGCGCACTGGCTCGGCGTCGGCTGGGCGGGACTGTGCGACGAGCCGGTCGGTGCGGCCCCGCCGGCGCGCTCGGTGGTCGGCTACCCCTCCGGCGCCGCGCTGATGGTGCGCACCGACGCGTGGCGGGCGCTCGGCGGCTTCGACGCGCGGTACTTCATGTACGGCGAGGACCAGGACCTCGGGATGCGGCTGCGGCTCGCCGGCTGGGAGGTCGGGATCGAGCCGGCCGCGCGGATCGCCCACGACTACTCGTTCACCAAGGGCGACTACAAGTGGTTCCACCTGGAGCGCAACCGCTGGTGGACCGTCCTGGGCGACTACCCGGGGCCGCTGCTGGCGCTCGTGCTGCCGGCGCTCCTGGCCTTCGAGGTCGCGCTGCTGGCCGTCGCCGCGCGCGGCGGGTGGCTGCGGGCGAAGCTGCGCTCGCAGGTCGCGGTCGTGCGCGAGCTGCCGCAGATCCTCGCGCGGCGGCGGGAGGTCCAGGCGACGCGGCAGGTCAGCGCCGCGCAGTTCGCCTCGGGCCTGTCCGCGTCGCTCGAGTCGCCGTACCTGGAGGGCGCCGCGGACCTGCCGCTGCTGCCCGCGCTGCAGCGCGGGTACTGGCGGGCCGTGCGCGCGCTGCTGGCCCTGGGAGGCTGACGGCGTGCATCTCGGGGTGGACCTCCTCTTCCTCGTGCCCGGGCAGTCCGGCGGGCGCGAGACGTACGTGCGGGAGCTGCTGCCGGCGCTGCGCGTCGCCGAGCCGTCGCTGGAGCTGACGACGTTCGTCGGCCGCGAGGCCGCGGCGGCGGGCGGCGGCTTCTGGGCCGACGTCGCCGACCGCGTGGTCGTCCTGCCGCGGGCGTCCGCGGAGGCCCGCGGGCGCTGGGCGCTCGGCGAGCTCGCGATGCTGCCGCGCGCAGCCGACCGCGCCGGCGTCGACCTGCTGCACTGCCCGGCGAACTTCGCGCCCTGGCACGGGCGCTGCGCCCGCGTGCTGACGCTGCACGACGTGATGTGGCGCCGGGTGCCGGACGCGGTGCCCGCGGCGATGCGGGCGGCGACGGACGTGATGGTCCCGCGCGGGGCGCGGCGCGCGGACCGGGTGATCACGGGCGCGGAGTCGGCGAAGAACGATCTCGTCGCCGAGCTGGGGCTCGACCCGGCGCGGATCGACGTCGTGCCGCACGGGCTCGGCGCGCCGGTCGTCCCCGGGGACGCGGCGCGCGGGCGGGCGCTCGCGGGCGCCGCCGCGACGCGTCGCGCCAGATCGTCCTCTGCGTGGCGACCGACGTGCCGCACAAGAACCTCGGTGCGCTCGTGGAGATCGTCGCGGCGGTCCCGGCGGGGCAGCGCCCGCTGCTCGTCCTCGCCGGTCACGGGACGGACGCCGGGCGGCTCGACGCGCTCGCGGCGAACGCTCGGCGCCGCCGGCGACCTGCGCACGCTCGGCGCCGTCGGCCAGGCCGATCTCGAGGACCTGTACGCCGCGGCCACCCTGCTCGCGACGCCCACGCGCTTCGAGGGCTTCGGCCTGCCGGTGCTCGAGGCGATGGCCCGCGGCGTGCCGGTGCTCTGCCCCGACCTGCCGGTGCTCCGCGAGGTCGCCGGCGACGCATCGCGTGCACTTCGAGCCCGCTGAGCGACCTCAGGCTGCCTCGATCCTCGACTGAGTTGCTCGCGGACGACGACGAACGCGCGCGGCTCTCGGCGGCCGGCCGCGCACGCGCGGCCGCGTTCACCTGGGACGCCGCGGCGCGCGGGACGCTCGCGTCCTACGAGCGGGCGCTGGCGTCGCGCTGAGTCAGCCGCGGTCGGCGATCGCGAAGACGCGATTGGTCCACGGCGTCGGCGTGTCCGACACCGCGACGCTCGGGCGGTGGGGCAGCCGGAAGGCGGCGAAGCGCGCCAGGTCGCCGGGGCGGTGACGCTCGCGCGCGAGCACGAGCGTCTTGAACTGCTCGCCGGTCACGCGCGCGTCGCCGTGGAAGAGGAACCGCACGTTCGCGCCGGCTGCGTCGTAGAGCGCCCGGATGCTCTCCAGCGTCGGCAGGCCGTACTCGAGGTGCTCGCGCAGCCACGGATGCCCGTCGCCGGTGAGCTCGCGGTACCAGGCGTCGATCTCGGTCTCGAGCTCGTCGTGCTCCGGTGACCCGAGCGGGCAGCACAGCACCGAGCGGCGCTCGGTCACGCGCAGCATCTCGGCGACGAAGCCCTCGCGCGCGGCGGGCGGCACGTGCTCGAGCGCGTCGAGGCTCGTCGTCGCGGTGAACGCCCCGTCCGGGAACGGCAGGTGGTCCTCGGGGACGATGACGTCGGCGGGCTCGGCGATGTTCGCCGCCAGGACCTCGCTGTGGGGCAGGTAGCCGCGCAGCTGACCCGGGAGGCCGCCGACGTCGAGCACCCGCTCCGGCGCGCCCAGGAGGTCCGCGACGATGAGATGCCGCTCGACGGTGTCCGGGGCGCACAGGACGTGGTCATCCACGATCCGGCGCATGCGGGTGAGCGCTGCCATGCGGCGGCTCAGGCTAGCGTCCACGCCGTGGCCGACCCGTGGTGGATCGTCGTGCTGAACTGGAACGGGCGCGAGGACACCCTCGCCTGCCTGCGCTCGCTCGCGACGCTCGAGGGCGAGCCGCCGCGCGTCGTCGTCGCCGACAACGGATCGACCGACGGCGCCGTCGACGCCATCCGCGCCGAGTTCCCGGACGTCGACATCGTCGAGAACGGGGCGAACCTCGGCTTCTCCGGTGGCAACAACGCCGGCATCCGCCACGCGCTCGAGCGCGGCGCCGCGTGGGTCGTGCTGCTGAACAACGACGCGACGCTCGACCCGGGGGCGATCGACGCGCTGCGAACGGCCGCCGGCGCCCATCGGCGCGCGGGCGCCCTGGGCGGCAAGATCTTCTTCAGCGATCCGCCCGACCTCCTGTGGTTCGCGGGCCAGCGCTTCGACCCGCGCCTGGGCTACTCGGGCCGCCCGCGCGGCTACCGCAAGCCCGACGGACCGGAGTACTCGATGCTGGAGGCCGTGGACCGCGTCGCCGGGGCGTTCATGGCGGTGTCGCGCCCGGCGCTGGAGCAGGCGGGCCTGCTCGACGAGGAGCTGTTCGCCTACGTCGAGGACGTCGACTGGTCGCTGCGCATCCGCGAGGCGGGGTTCGACGTCCTGTTCGTCCCCGGCGCCGTCGCGCGTCACCGCGTCTCGGCATCGACCGGCGGCGAGCGCGGGTCGACGAACGCCCTCTACTACGGCGTGCGCAACACGATCGCCGTCTGCGAGCGCCGGCTGCCGCTCGCCCGGCCGCTCGCCGCCCTGCGCCGCTGGGAGATCTTCGCGGTCTTCATGGCGCAGGCGCTGCTGCTGTCCGAGGGGCGCGGCCCGTTCGTCCGCGCCGTCCGCGACGGCTACCGCGACGTGCGCGCCGGGCGCTTCGGCGAGCGGCCGGCGGCCTGAGCGCTCAGGCGCGCGCCAGCTCGGCGCGGTAGGCCGCGCGCAGCCGGTCCGCCAGCGCGGCCGCCGAGTACTGCTCGAGCCGCTCGGTGCCGACCCCCGACCGCGCGCCCGGAGCGCCGGCCAGCGGCCCGGCGCGCAGCGCGTCCGCCAGGCCGCGCCAGTCCCCGGGCGTCACGAGCGTCCCGGCGTCCCCGACGACCTCCGGGATCGCGCCGCTCCCGCAGGCGATCACGGGCGTCCCGCATGCCATCGCCTCGACGAGGACCATTCCGAACTGCTCCTCCCACGTGGGCGTCGGGATGCTCGCGAGCACGAGCGCCGAGGCGGCCGCGTAGAGCGCCGGCATCTCGTCGTAGGGGACCGTCCGCCGGAACTCGGTGTGCGCCGCGACGCCGAGCTCGGCCGCGTAGCGCTCGAGCTTGGCCCGCTCCGGGCCGTCGCCGACGATCAGCAGCCGCACGTCGTCGCGCGGCGGCGCGTCGATGCCCAGGCGCAGCGCCGCGAACGCCCGCAGGACGTCCTGGTGGCCCTTCTCCCAGACCAGGCGGCCCGCGGAGAGGATCGTGTGGCCGGAGCCCGCCGCAGGGCCGCCCGCCGCCTCGGCGCCGCGGGCGAACCGGTCCAGGTCGATGCCGGGCGGGCACACGCCGATCCGCTCCTGCGGGACGCCCTCGAGCAGGAGCGCCGCACGCGCGCGGCCCGTCGTCGCCAGGTAGCGGTCGCCGGCGGCGAGGACGGCGCGCCGGTAGGCCCGCTCGCGGCGCCAGCGGTAGGCCTCGCGGAACGCGATCGTCTCCCACACGGTCAGCAGCAGGCGAAAGCCCTCCCGGTCGCGCAGCGCGGCCGCCTGCGCGGCGTACCAGGTGGCGAGCTCGGCGGCGTGCACGATGTCCGCGCCGCGCAGGTGCTCGTCGAGGCCCAGGTAGCGCTCGCCGAGCGCGTATGCCGCGCCGCCGGTGATCCGGCCCGAGCCCGGGAGGACGTCGCGCGGCGTGCGCACCTGCTCGATCGGCAGGCCCAGGCCCTCGGTCTGGTGGAGGTTGGACCCCGTCACCAGGACGCGGACGTCGAACTCGTCGAGCAGCAGCTCCCAGGGCCGCAGATCCCACACGTTCGCGTGGTGACCGCGGAGCAGGACGACGCGCGGGCGGTGGCCGGGGGACGCTGGCATCGGTGCCGCAGCGTAGTCACCGCGACCCGGGGCCGCCGGGACGGGCCGCTACGCTCGCCGGGCGCTATGGCCGTGTCTGGCGAATCGGATCGCGTCTCCGACGTCCTCGACTCAGGCGAGGCCGGCGGCAGGGCGATCCGTGGCGCAGGCTTCCGCGTGGCGGGCTACGTCGCGAGCCTGCTGATCGCGCTCGCGGCGGTCCCGTTCATGATCCGCCACCTCGGCGCGGTCGACTACGGCTACTACGTCACCGTCTCGTCGATCGTCTTCATCATCGGCGGGCTCACCGAGGCGGGGCTCACGGCGCTCGGCGTGCGCGAGTACTCGACGCTGGAGGGCGCCGACCGCGACCGCTTCCAGCGCAGTCTCATCGGGCTGCGGCTCGTGCTCACCGCCGTGGGCATCGTCGTCGCCTCCGCGCTCACCTGGGTGACGGGCGCCGAGCGCGAGGTCGTCATCGGAACACTCATCGCGGGCCTCGGCCTGCTCGTCGCGCTGAGCCAGCAGACCTACGCGATCCCGCTGACCGCCGAGCTGCGGATCGGGTGGGTCACGATCCTCGACGTCCTCAAGCAGACGGCGCTCACGTCGTGCTTCCTGATCGCGGTCCTCGTCGGGGCGGGGCTCAACGCGTTCTTCTGGGCGAGCGTCATCGCGGGGCTCGTGATGCTCGTCGTGACCCTCGCGCTCGTCCGCGGGCACGCGCCGCTGATTCCCAGCCGCGACGTCACCCACTGGGGCCGCGTGCTGAAGGAGACGCTGCCGTACGCGGCCGCCGCGGCCGTCGGCCTCATCTACTTCCGCATCGCGGTCGTCCTGATGTCGTACGTCTCCTCGGCGGAGGAGACGGGCATCTTCTCGGCGGCGTTCCGCATCGTCGAGGTCGTGGCGACGCTCCCGCTGATGCTCGTGCTGACGGTCTTCCCGATCCTCGCCCGGGCGGCGCGCGACGACGAGCAGCGCCTGTCCTATGCGCTGCAGCGCGTCTTCGAGGTCTCGCTGATCATCGGCGGGCTGCTCGCCATCGGCCTGGCGGTGGCGGCCCCGTTCGCGATCGAGGTCGTCGCCGGACCGGGCTTCGAGGAGTCCGTCGACGTGCTGCGGATCCTCTCGCTCGCGCTCGTCACCTCGTTCCTCGCGCAGACGTGGAGCTACGGCCTGCTGTCGCTCAAGCGCTTCGGCGCGATCCTCGTCGTGAACTGCATCGCCGCGGCGGTCGCGATCGGGACGACACTCGCGCTCGCCGGGCCCTGGGGGGCCAACGGGGCCGCGGTCGCGACGGTCGTCGCGGAGGCGGCGCTGTGCGTCGCGGCGGCGATCGCGCTCGGACGGCACAGCCGCGCGCTGTCGCCCGACCTGCGGATCATCCCGAAGGTCTGCCTGGCCGCCGGGCTCGCCATCGGCGTCGCGATCGTCGTGCCCGCGCCGGCGGTCGTCCTGGCGTTCCTCAGCGGCGGCGTCTACCTCGGCGTCGTGCTCGCGCTGCGCGCCGTCCCGCCCGAGCTCTTCGACGCGCTGCGCCAGCGCGCCAACACCTAGACTCGCGGCCGATGACCGACGGCAAAGACGCCGGCTATTACGCCAACGAGCGCGCCGACGTCGTCGCCGAGCTGCCGCGCCCGCTGGGCCGCGTGCTCGACGTCGGCTGCGGGGCCGGCGGCGTGGGCCGCAGCCTGCGCGCCGCGGGCGCGGACCACCTGACCGGCGTCGAGGTCCACGAGCCGTCCGCCGACCTCGCCCGCGAGGTGTTCGACACGGTCGTCGTCGGGACCGTCGAGGACGGGCTGGCCTCCGGCGAGCTGACCGGGCCCTTCGACACCATCGTCTGTTACGACGTGCTCGAGCATCTCGTCGATCCCGCCGCCGTCCTGAACCAGCTGCGCGGGCTCGCCGCCCCCGGCGGCCGCCTGCACGTGTCCGTGCCGAACGCGCGGCACTTCAGCCTCGTGCGCGACCTCGTCTTCAAGGGCAGCTTCGCCTACACCGACTGGGGCCACCGCGACTCCACCCACCTGCGCTGGTTCACGCGCCGCGACATCATCGCCGCGGTGCAGGAGGCCGGCTGGACCGTCGACGCGTTCGCCCCGAACACGTTCGGCGGGCACGACCGGACGGTCGACCGCCTGACCCTCGGCCGTACGCGGGAGTTCATCGCACTGCAGTGGCACGTCCTGGCGCACGTACCGGGCAGCGGCGGCGCATGAGCAGGATCCCGGCGCCGCTGCTGGCGCTCCTGGCCGTCGCGCTCCTCGTCGGGACTGCCTGGTCGCTCGTCAGCCCGCCGTTCCAGACGCCCGACGAGGGGGCGCACGTCGCATACGCGCAGTCGCTCGCCGAGCGCCACGAACTGCCCGGCGACGCGGGCCGTCCAGGGTTCTCGCTCGAGCACAGCACCGCGATGGGCGCGGTCAACGCCGATCAGGTCGCGTCCGTTCTGGCCACGAAGCCCGAGTGGTCGCAGGCGGTCGCCGCACGCTGGGACGCGACGCTGTCGGGGCTCCCGGCGTCGGCGCGCTCGAACGGCGGCGGCCCCAACCCGGCGTCGACGAACCCTCCGGTCAGCTACGTCGCCGACGCGGCCGCCTACAAGCTCGTCGGCGGGAGCTTCTTCACGCGGCTGTGGGCGATGCGCATGACCTCCGTCCTCGCGTTCCTGCTCACGGTGCTGGGGACGTGGCTGCTCTGCGGCGAGGTCTTCGCCCGCAATCGGCTGCTGCAGACGACGGCGGCCGGGTGCGTCGCGCTGGCGCCGATGCTCGGCTTCCTCGCGGGCGCGGTGATGCCGGACTCGCTCGTGATCGGGCTGTCGACGATCGCCCTGTGGCTCGGGGCGCGGATCGTCCGTCGCGGCGTGAGCACGCGCGACGCGCTCGCGCTCGGCCTCGTCATCGGCGTCGCCGCGGCAACGAAGTCGGCGAGCCTCGTGCTGCTGCCGCCCGCGCTGCTCGCGCTCGCCGTCGGCGGGCTGCGCACGCGCACCCGCGCCGGCTCGCTGCGCGCCGCGCTCGTCCCGATCGCCGCGTGGGGGGCGGGCATCGTCGCGACGCTCGGCGTCTGGGTCATCGCCGCCCGGGTGACGGGGCGCGCCGCCTCCGGGCAGGTGGCCGGCACCGCGGCGACCGCGCTGAATCCGCGCGAGATGCTCAGCTACCTCTGGCAGTTCTACCTCCCGAAGCTGCCCTTCATGCAGACCTACCGTCGCCAGCACGACGACATCCCGGTCTTCGAGTACTGGGTGAAGGGCACGTGGGCGAACTTCGGCTGGCTCGAGGTCCACTTCTCCAACACCGTCTACTTCGTGCTCGCGGCGGTCATGGTGCTCGTCGCGCTGCTCGCGGTCACGGCGCTCGTGCGGCTGCGCGCCCGGGTGGACGTGTGGCTGCTGGCGTTCTTCGCGCTCGCCGCGCTCACCGTGCTCGCCGGCATCCACTGGACCGACTACCGCCAGCTCGAGGGCGGGGCGGTCGCGTTCGTCCAGGGTCGCTACGTGCTCCCGCTCGCCGGGCTCGCCGGCCTGCTCGTCGCGCTCGCCCTGCGCGGCCTCCCGGAGCGACGACGCGCGATCGGCGCCGCCGTCGTGCTGTCCGGGCTCTTCACGCTGACGGTGTTCTCGCTCGCGCTCACCCTGGACCGGTTCTATGCGTAGGCCCGTCCTCGTCCTGCTCGGGCTCTGCCTTGCCGCGGTGCTCGCCCTGGTCGTCCTCGCAGGCGCGCGCGAGACGCAGCTCGCGTTCACGATCGGCGTGACGCCCGCGGGCCCGCAGCGCGCGATCGAGCCGGGGCAGACGGGCTGCCAGGGGACGATCGACGTGCCGGAGGGCGGCGCGTTCGACGCGGTCGAGGTCGCGCTCGGGACGTTCGGGCGTCCCGGGCCGGCGCTGGCCGCGACGATCCGCGAGCAGCCGGGCGGGGCGGTCCTCGCGAGCGGGCGGCTCGCCGGCGGCTACCCGGACGTCGCCGACGGCCTGCAGCGCATCGCGCTGGACCGCGAGGTTCCCGCCGGCAGCCGGATCGCCGTCTGCCTGCGCAACGCGGGGAGCACGAAGGTCGCCCCGTTCGGCAACGGCGACGTCGCCAACGGGCTCTCGACCTACACGGTCGACGGCGAGCCCGCCGGGACCGACATCACGATCCGCTTCCAGCAGCCCGCGCAGTCGATGCTCAGCCGCTTCGGGGAGGTCGCCGACCGCGCGGCGCTGTTCCGCCCGGGCTGGGTCGGGGCGTGGACGTACTGGCTCATGGCCGCCGTGATCGCGCTCGGCATTCCCGCCCTGCTGGCGTTCGCGCTGCGCGGAGCGCTGCGCTCCGGCGCCGGCGACTCAGGCGACTGAGTCGCGCAGCCGCAGCGCGTCGCGCAGCCCGGCCTCGACCTCGCGCGCCGCGGCCTCCCACGTGTGGGCCGCGACGAACGCGCGCCCGGCGTCCGAGCGGCGCTGCCACAGCGTCTCGTCGTCCATCAGCCGCTCGAGGTGGTCGGCCAGCTCGACGATGGAGAACCCGCTGAGCTCGGCCGGGCCGTCGGCGCCGAAGACGCTCTCCGACGAGTAGCCCGCGAGGTCCACGCACGGCAGGCCGCAGGCCATCATCTCCTGCGGCACGCGCGAGTAGTTCGTCATCGAGAGGCACAGGCCGGCGGTCGCCTCCGAGTAGAGCCACGCGAGCTGCTCCTGCGCGGCGACGCCCGCATGCTCGTAGGGGAACGAGGTGTCGTTCGGCTTCGGGTCGCCGTAGATGACGATCCGCGTGTCCGGGCGGCGGCGGTACAGCTCGGCGAGGGCGAGCAGCCCGAGCGGGACGGCGCGGCGCGCGGTGACCGAGCGCCCGTAGAAGACGACCATGTCGCGGCGGCGGGCGATGTCGCGCGGGTGGTAGACGGTCGGGTCCTGGCCGAGCTGGAAGACGGACGCCGTCCCGCCGTAGCGCTCGCGCACGATGTCCGCGAGCCAGGGGCTCGCGCAGATCGCGTGCAGGCCCTTCGTGTAGGTCTCGGCGGCCCAGCGCTGCTCGGCGGCCGTCGCGTAGAACTCGGGCTCGTGGTCCTGCACGAAGTAGGCCCGCGCACGCGTCGCGCCGAGCTGCAGGACGGGGAAGACGGTCTGCCAGCCGGTGGCGAGCGCCACGTCGGCGCCGTACCAGTCGTCGAAGCCGACGAAGACGGGCGCGTCGAGCGCGGCGAACTCCGTGCGGATGCGCTCGCGGATGACCGCGGGCGCCTCGTGCATCTCGCCGCGCGGGTCGTCGATCCAGACCGAGCACGTGTGGCCCAGGCGCTCGATCTCGCTGAAGATCCGGAAGATCGTGTCGTGCCCGCCGCTGCCCTTGCGGAACGGCGGGATGACGATCGCGACGTGCAGCGGCGTGTGCTCGGCGACGCCCGGAACGGGCGGCAGCAGCGGCGCGGCGCCGTGCACCTCGTGGTCGAGGATCTCGGCGAACAGCTCCTTCGGGCGGCGGGGCGGCACGTGCGTCAGCGGCCCGGGACCGGTCGTCGGGCCCGCGGCGTCGTCACGGCCCTCCAGCGACAGCGCGCGGCGCGCGGTCGGCGGCAGGCGGTCGGCGCGCGAGCCCAGCGCGGAGAAGACGCGGCGCCCGCCGTGATGTGCGGCCGAGCGCGCCGTCCAGAGCGCGCGCTCGGTCCCGCCGGCGCCCTGCGCACCGAGGTAGGCGCGGTCGCGGGCGACCTGATCGCGCACCTCGCGCGCGGTCGAGCGCACGCCGATCCGCTCGACGTGCCCGGTCGTCTCGTGCAGGCCGCGGTACTCGTCGAAGTAGCGCCGCATGAAGCCGCTCCAGGGGTAGTCGTGCGCGTGCAGCACGCCCGCATCCGGGGCGTAGGCCTTCAGCCATCCGGCCTGGAAGAGGTCACGCGCGAACGCCTGGTCCTCGGCGTAGGGCACGTCGCGGAAGCCGATCTCCTCGAGCGCGGCGCGGCGGTAGGCGGCGTTCGCGTTGGAGAGGAAGCCGGGGTGCCAGGACCCGTCATCGAGGCCGTGCTGGATCGCGGGACCGCCGTCGGGGCTGAACCCGGCGAAGAACTCGGTGCAGCTCGCGGGCGATCATCGGGCTCGTGTCCGGGCGCGGCAGGTGCGGGCCGAAGGCGGCCGCGATCCGCTCGTCGAGCGCGAGCGCCTCCGCGTAGGCCGCCAGCCAGCCGGGGACGGGGGTCGCGTCCTGCGTGAGGAAGGCGATCAGCTCGCCGCTCGTGTGCTCGACGGCGAGGTTGCGCGTGCGGCCGTGGCCGAACTCGGACGGCGGGATCTCCAGCACCGTGACGCCCGCGCTGCGGGCGATGCCGACGGACCCGTCGGACGAGCCCGAGTCGATGACGAGCACCTCGTCCGGCTGCTCCCGCGCGACGGCCGCGAGCACCTCGGCAAGCCAGCGCGCCCCGTCCTTGACGGGGATGACGACCGCGGTGGTCGCCATCAGCCGAGCAGGCGCCGCTTCAGCCGCTTGGCCTGGCGCAGCGGCCAGCGGACCGCGCGCAGCAGGCCGCGGAACTGCGCGGCGCCCGGGCGCTCCATCAGGGCGTTCAGGTCGAGCCCCCAGCGGTCCAGCCAGTAGGTGCGCTCCTGCGACGCGGCGACGAGCGCGTTCGTGCGCGCGGCCTGGTCGGCGAGCTCGCCCTCGAGCTGGGCGACGCGCTCGCGCAGCTGCGCGTTCTCCGCCGCGAGGGCCTCGGTGGCGTTGAGGTCCACGTCCACGCCGAACAGGGTAGTCGGCCGGTCAGGCGCCGGGGACGGTGGCGGCGGCCTTGCGCCGCGTCGCGGCGTCGCGCTCGATCGCCACGTCGCGCATGAGCTCCCACGCGGCCCGCAGCGGGTCGCCGGGGTCGAGGCGCTCGATCACGAGCTCGGCGTTCATCGGCGTCGTCGGCGAGCCCTCGTAGGCGACGGCGAGGACCGCCTCGGGCGTCAGGTCGCCGTCGAACCGGTCCTTCACGGCGTCCAGGTGCCCGGCGATCTTGAAGTTCGTCATCGTCAGCACGCACTTGCAGCAGCGTCCGCAGTTCCGCTCGCCCGGGACCTCCCAGCAGACGCTGAGCCACCGCACCGCGAACGGGTCGGGGCCGACGATCGCGGCCTTCTCGTTGCGCCCGCCGCCGCCGTCCTCGGACACGAACCGCAGCGCGGACGAGGACCAGCGGTGGTCGAGGTCCTGGTGCGTGCCGGCCGGGGCGGCGTCGCCGGTCGGGTAGGCCGCGGCGATCAGCGCCTCGCCGATGACCGGGGAGAGCAGCAGGCCGGCGCCGGCGAGGACCGCGCCGTGGCTGAAGTCCCAGGCGATGACGGGTTCCAGGAGCGCGCGTGCGTCCGTGCTCACCTGGAGCAGCGGCAGGCCGGCGTCCGCGGCGGCGGCGACCGTGCCGCGCCAGACGGCCTCGGTGCCGGCGTCGCGGTAGGGCGGGTCCTCCCAGGAGAGGCCGATGAGCGCGTCCAGGCGCTCGCGCTGCCGCACGAACGAGGCCATCGAGTCCAGGCCGCGCGAGAGGAACAGGCCGACGCCGGGTGCCGGGGAGACGGGCGGCGCGGTCTCCGCGGCCACGACCGCAGGGGCCCGCCAGCCGAACCAGCGCGCGAGCTGCGCGCCCCCGGCCTCGGCGCCTGCGCGGGCGGTCTCGTCGACCGGCCCGTCGATGTGGGCGTCATGGCTCTGGCCGACGGCGAGCGCCGCGGCGATCGGGGCGAAGGGCGTGGCCGAGCGGTCGACGTCGGCGAGCGTCGCGCCGTGGCGGCGCAGGTGGATCCGTCCCGAAGGCCCCGTCCCGCCCTCGACGAGCATCGACGCCACGGCGACGTCGCCGACCTGCTCGTGGCGCAGGTCGCTGAAGCGGACGACGCGGGATCCCGCGGTGGCCGCGGCGCGCTCGCGGCGCCGCCGGCGGGGGCGCGGGTCCCGCGCCTCGTCCAGCGCGGCGCGCAGCGACAGCGCGTAGCGCTCGGCCTCGCGGAAGGAGTTCTCGAGCGCGCGGGCGTGCCGCTGGAGCTCCAGGAAACGGTTCTCGGCGCGCAGCCCCACGTCGTCGACGACCCGCGCGGCCGCCGCCCACGGCCCGCGCGGCTGCGGGCCGGCCGTGGGCTGCGGCGGGCTCGTCAGGGCCGCGGGACTCGCCCGCGAGGCTCGCCGTGACCGCCGCCACGTGCGCGGCCCGCGACGCCCGCCAGCCGGGGAGCAGCCCTTCGACGTGCGCGCGGATCTCGGCCCGCTGCTCCCAGAGGTCCGCTCCCGCGTCGGCGAGCAGCTCTGTCGCGGCGTCCAGCGGCAGGCTCCAGGCGTCGAGGCCGGCGGCGCCGAGCGCGCCGCGCGTCTTCACCCGCGTGTAGCCGTCGACGTGGATCCCGAGGCACGGGACGCCGCCGCCGAGGCCGAAGACGAGCGGGTGGTAGCGGGCGGAGATCACGAGGTCCGCGCGGCGCGTCAGCGCGGCCGTCTGCGCGGGCGGCAGGAGCCCCAGCGCCGTGGCGGGCGCGCCGAGGCGGGTGAGTGCGCGCAGCAGCTCGTCACCGACGCGCAGGTCGCGGACGAGCGCCCCGTCGAGCGAGCCCTCGTGCGGGATCAGGACGATCTGCGCCCCCGCCGCGCCGGCGAGCTCGGCGAGCTGCCGTGCCAGCGCTGCGAGGAGGGGTCCGGCATCCGCCGGGCGGCCCAGCGGCGGGATCGTCACCGCGATCCACGGGCCGTCCGGCACGGACACGGCCGGGTCCCCATCGCCGAGCAGGAGCGCGTCGTCGAGCTGGAGCGTCAGGCGCTCCGCCGGGACGCCGAGCTCCGCGGCGAGCGCCAGGGAGTCGGGCTCGCGGACGCCGACGAGCGCCGCGTGCGCCAGCGCGCCGGCGAGCAGCTCGCGCTCGCGGTCGGCGAGCACAGGGCCGATCGTCTGGCCGCTCACGACCACCGGCAGCCCGCGGCGCGCGGCCAGTTCGATCAAGGCCACGCGCTCGTACAGGTGCTCCGGCCACGTCGCCGTGAGGTTCCCGCCGCCGGTGACGAGCAGCCCGCCCGCGCGGTCGAGCGCGGCCAGGACGGCGCCCGCCGGGTCGCCGTCCGGGACCGCCGCCACGTCGGAGAACCCGAGCACCTCGGCGAGACGCGCCTCGCGCGCCGCGGTGTCGTCGCCGCCCGAGAAGCCGAGCCGCGGGACGGCCGGGATCCCCGTGCGCTGCGTCGTGTGCGCGGGGTCGACGGACATCGCGATCCAGTCCTGCGGCGCACCGGCGCCCGGCACGAGCGCGTCGAACATCGCCTCGTCGCCGACGTGGAAGGCGGTCCGGTGGCCGATGTCGCCGATCGCGACGACGGGCCGGCTCTCAGGGCGTTGCGCGGTCACAGCGGCGCCCTACCATCGCACGGCGTAGGCTCCCGCCGCATGCCGATCGAGGCCACCGCCACCACCCTGCCCGGCGTGCTGCTGCTGCAGCCGCGCGTCTTCCCCGACGACCGCGGGTTCTTCTGCGAGACCTACCGGGAGAACGACCTCGCCGCCGCCGGCATCACCGAGGCGTTCGTCCAGGACAACCACTCGCGGTCCACTCGCGGCGTGCTGCGCGGCCTGCACTTCGCGATCGGCGAGGGATCCTCGAAGCTCGTGCGCTGCGGCCGCGGCCGGATCTGGGACGCGGTCGTGGACCTGCGCGCCGGCTCGCCGACCTACGGGCGCTGGGAGGGCTTCGAGCTCACCGACGACTCGATGCAGGTGCTCTACGTCCCGGCCGGCTTCGGTCACGGGTTCTGCGTGCTGAGCGACGTGGCGGACGTCCTCTACAAGCAGTCGCACTACTACGACCCCGCCGTCGAGCGGGGCATCGCGTGGAACGACCCGCAGGTCGGCGTGGAGTGGCCGCTGCCGGCGGAGGAGATCGTCGTCTCCGAGCGCGACACGACCGCGCCGTTGCTGACCGAGATCTCGGACGACCTGCCGTTCGTCTTCCAGGCGGCCTGAGCGATGCGCGTCCTCGTCACCGGCGGCGCCGGCTTCATCGGCTCCTCGATCGCGCTGGCGCTCGCCGAGCGCCACCCCGGCATGGAGGTGCTCGCCGCCGACAATCTCTACCGCCGCGGCTCCGAGCTGAACCTCCCGCGGCTGAAGGCGGCCGGCGTCGCGTTCCACCACGCCGACGTGCGCCATCTGGCGGACCTCGAGGCGATCGGGGAGTTCGACGCGATGGTCGAGTGCTCGGCCGAGCCGTCGGTGATGGCGTCGGTGGACGGCGGCGGCGACTACGTCGTGCAGGCCAACCTGATCGGCGCCTACAACTGCCTGGAGGCGGCCGCGCGCCGCGGCGCCCAGGTCGTCTTCCTCTCGACGAGCCGCGTCTACCCGGTCGCCGCGCAGGAGTCCCTGGCGACCCGAGAGGGCGAGACGCGCCTGGAGCTCGCCGCGAGCCAGCCGCTTCCCGGCGCCTCCGCCGCCGGCATCGCCGAGGACTTCCCGCTCGCCGGCGCCCGCACCCTCTACGGCGCGACGAAGCTCGCGGCCGAGCTGCTGATCGAGGAGTACCGGGCCGAGCGCGGCATCAGCGCCGTGGTCAACCGCTGCGGCGTCGTCGCCGGCCCGTGGCAGATGGGGAAGGTCGACCAGGGCGTCTTCACCCACTGGATGCTGAGCTTCGTCCTCGGCCGCCCGCTGAGCTACATCGGCTACGGCGGGACCGGCAAGCAGGTGCGCGACCTGCTGCACGTCGCCGATCTCGTCGACCTCGTCGACGAGCAGCTCGCCGATCCCGGCCACTGGGACGGGCGCACGTTCAACGTCGGCGGCGGGCGCGAGGTCAGCCTGTCGCTGCTGGAGACGACCGCGATCTGCCGCGAGCTGACGGGCTCGGACATGGCGGTCGGCAGCGTGCCGCAGACGCGCCAGGGCGACGTGCCCGTCTACCTCAGCGACTGCAGCGCGCTGTTCTCACACACGGCCTGGCGTCCCCGCCGCGGGGCGGGCGACATCCTCGGCGACATCCACGGGTGGATCCTCGCCAACGAACCCCTCGTCCGCGCTGCGCTCGGCTGAGCGGAGCATCGCGATCCCGCCGTAGCGGGTCAGGAGCAGGATCAGCCCGAGGATCGTGATCGGGACGAAGACGACGAAGCGGTACATGAGCAGGACGCTCACCGCCGCCGAGCCCGTGACGTTCGCCGCCTTGAGCCCGAACACCACCGCGGCGTCGAACGTGCCGACGAACCCGGGCGCTGCGGGAATCAGGGCGAAGAAGCTCGCCAGCACGACGGTCGCGAACGCCTCCGCCCAGCTCAGCGAGATGTCGAGCGCGTCGGCGATCAGCGCCAGCGTCACGCCCTCCCCGATCCACACCAGGCACGTCAGCAGCAGCAGGCCCACGCCCCACGGAGTCACCAGCAGCCGCGAGCCGCGAGCCACGGGCCGGATGCGCGCCGCGAACGCCTCGAACCGGCCGGCCATGCGCAGCCGGTGGTACACGTAGAGCGCCGCTGCACCGACGATCGTCGCGGCTGCGGCCGCGACCGCGACGGACGGGCCGATCGAGGTCTTCTGCGCTCCGAGAAGCGTGATGACGGCGAACAGCAACGCGAGCGCGGCGACATCGAGCACGCGCTCGGGCACGATCGTCCCGAGGATCTCGCGCCGCCGCGCCCCGGTCCGGTCGCCCATCACGAGAATGCGCAGCACCTCCCCGCCGCGCGCCGGAAGGACCGTGTTGCCCATGTATCCCACGACCGTGACGCCCATGGCGTCGGCGGTCTGGTGCTCGATCGCGGCGTGCCGCAGGATCACGTGCCAGCGCCAGCCGCGAGCGAGCGTCTCGAGCGCATACACGACGACCGCGGCGAGGATCAGCGCCCATCCGCCGGTGTCCCCGGGGAATGTCGGCGCCTCCTGCTTGAGGGCCCACCAGACGACGCCGGCGAGGGCGACGAGGGAGATGACGATGCCGAGCGCACGCTCGGCGTGCCGTCGCTGGCGTGCTGACAGGGCCACTCCGCAGAGAGTCTAGGAGGCGTGGCAGAGCGCAGGGTCCGCCTGCGCGGTCATGCTGTCACCGGTATGGCGCCCCGCCGGTCGTTCGATTTCCGTTACATGTGGCTGGCGCTGCTGACCCTGTTGTGTGCACCGCTCGCGGCCGCTCACACATTCGGTGGGTTCTCGGCGTACGACGACGAGGGGTACTTCACCCTCGCGATCAAAAACGTGCTTGCCGGCGGGCGCCTGTACCAGGATGTCCTGGCCCAGCACGGACCGTTCTACTTCGAGTTCTGGAGTACGGCGTTCGGTTTCGGCGCGCTCGACGTCTCCACCAACATCGCGCGCGGGATCGTGGTCGGCCTGTGGCTGCTGATCGCCTTCGTCTGCGGCGCCGCGGCGCTGCGATTCACCAATCGACTGGCCGTCGCCGCGACCGTGCTCCTCGCGGTCGCGATCCTGAACTACGGCCTCGCGGCCGAGCCGACGCATCCCGGCTCGCTCATCGAGCTGCTCCTCGCGGTGATCGCGCTCACGTTGTCCTCGCGCCTGCGGCCGTCGTCGATGTGGGGGTGGGCGGGCGCGCTGGCGGGCCTGCTGATCATGGTCAAGATCAACATGGGAGGCCTGGCGGCGATCGGCCTCCTGTTCGCGGCCGCCTGCGCGTGCTCGTCGACCGGCCGGACACGAGCGCTGCAGGTGGCGGCCGGCGGGCTGATGGTGGCCGTCCCGTTCCTGCTCACGGCGCCGGACCTCGACCAGAGCGGGATTCAGACCTACGCGGCCCTGGTCGCGCTGTCGGCGCTGGCGGTCGTGCTCGTCGTGCTCCCGCGCCGCGGCGCGGCGCGCGAGGTCACCGTTTCCCAGACGGTCCGTCCGCTCCTGATCGGATCGCTGTGTGCGGTCTCGGCCAGCGCGCTGGTCGCGTGGGTCGCCTTCGGCGCCGATCCCGCAGCGGTGTTCAGAGCGGTCGTCATCGATGCGAGCGACCAGCGCGACACCCTCTCCAACCTCATCGTCCTGCCGGTCGAGCTGCTCGACCTCGGGCTGATCGCCGTCGTCGCCGCGTTCGCGCTGCGCCGCAGCGGGATGCTCGAGCGCCTGGCCGTCAGCGACCATCCCGCGCACGCCCTGGCCCGGCTCCTGGCCGGGCTGGCGATCGTCCTCTCGGTCGTGGGCGGCTCGCCACTGCACTTCGGCACGGCGGTGGCGGTCTTCGGCCTGGCGACGCCGCTCGCCTGGGTCGCCGCGCTCCCGCGCCCCGGCGTCGGCCCGGCGCAGGCGGCCGTCGCGCGCGGGACTCGTCGCCGTCGCCGTCCTGCAGCCGCTGCACGCCTATCCGGTGGCGGGATCGCAGCTGCGGTTCGGGTCGCTGCTGCTGCTGGTGGTCGGCGGCCTGTGCCTCGGCGACGGGATCGACCTCCTCGACCGGCGCGCGGTGGCGAACGCCGGCAGCAGGGCCGCGCGGTTCGCCGCGGTCGCCGCGTCCGGGCTGGTGATCGCGCTCGGCGCGAAGATCGCGCTCGAGCAGGTCGGCCACCAGACGCAGATCGACTTCGAGGCCCGCGCCGGGCTCCGGCCGCTCCCCTTCTCGGGGGCGAACCACGTGCGCGTCCCGGAGGACGTGGCGGAACAGTACGACGCGCTGGTGGTCGCGATCCGCACCAACTGCGACACGCTGCAGACACTTCCCGGCATGGCCTCGCTGAACCTCTGGAGCTTCGTGGATCCGCCGACGGGCCTCAACGCGACGTTCTGGCCATACCTGCTCGACGACGCCCAGCAGCGTCGCGTCGTCAGGGCGCTGACCGCCTCCGACCGGCCGTGTCTCGTGCGCAACGACGAGCTTCTCGAAAGCATCACCCGCAGGCCGATTCCCGACGGACCGCTCCTGCGGTACCTCTCGAGCGGGTGGGAGACGCGGTTTCAGACCGGCCGCTACCAGCTGCAGACGCCGCGGGCCAACTAGGCTGAGCGTTCATGGGCATCGCCATCGTCACCGGCTCCGGGGGCCTCATCGGCTCCGAGACCGTCCGGCACTTCAGCACCGAGGGACTGGACGTCATCGGGTTCGACAACGACATGCGTGCGAGCTTCTTCGGACCGGACGCCTCGACGCGGCACATGAGCGAGAAGCTCACGGGCGAGTTCGACACGTTCCGCCCGCTGGATCTGGACATCCGCGATCGCGAGGGCGTGGAGCGGGTGTTCGCCGAGCACGCCAAGGACATCGAGCTGATCGTCCACACCGCGGCGCAGCCCTCGCACGACTGGGCGGCGTCCGACCCGCACACCGACTTCACCGTCAACGCGAACGGCACGCTCAACCTGCTCCAGGCGGCGCGCGAGCACACGCCGGACGCGACGTTCATCTTCACCTCGACGAACAAGGTGTACGGCGACCGGCCGAACGTCCTGCCGCTCGTCGAGCTCGAGACGCGCCTCGAGCTGCCGGAGGACCACCGCTGGTACGGCGGCATCGACCTGGAGATGCCGATCGACCTCTGCACGCACAGCCTGTTCGGCGTGTCCAAGGCCGCGGCCGACCTGCTCGTGCAGGAGTACGGGCGCTATTTCGACATGCCGACGGTCTGCTTCCGCGGCGGTTGCCTGACGGGCCCCCAGCACGCGGGCGCGCAGCTGCACGGCTTCCTCGCCTACCTGATGCGCTGCACGGTCACCGGCGACGCGTACACGATCTTCGGCTACGACGGCAAGCAGGTCCGCGACAACATCCACGCGGTCGACGTGACGCGGGCGTTCGGCGCCTTCCACGCCAACCCGCGGCCGGCGGCGGTCTACAACCTCGGCGGCGGGCGGCAGAGCAACGTCTCGATGCTCGAGGCGATCGCCCTGTGCCAGGAGATCGCCGGGCGCGAGCTCGACTACACGCTCTCCGATCAGGCCCGGATCGGCGACCATCGCTGGTGGATCAGCGACCTGACGGACTTCAAGCGCGACCATCCGGGGTGGGACATCACCTTCGGGATCGAGGACGTCCTGCGCGAGATTCACGATCACAACGTCGAGCAGTGGCTGGCGACGAGTCGCTGACCGGCGGCACGTCGCTGCGGCTGTCGGTCGTCATCCCCGCCCACAACGAGGAGGGGTCGATCGAGGCGACGGTCACGGCCGTCGCCGAACGCCTGACGGCCGAGAGCATCGCCTACGAGATCGTCGTCGTGGACGACGGCTCGCGCGACCGGACGGCCGAGATCGTCGCGCGCCTGGCCGCCACCGACCCCGGGATCCGCTGTGTGCGCAACGAGCCGCCCAACGGGTTCGGCCTCGCGGTGCGGCGCGGGCTCGAGGTGTTCACGGGCGATGCGGTGGTGATCGTCATGGCTGACCTGTCCGACTCGCCGCAGGACATCGTCGCCTACCACCGGCTGCTGGAGGACGGCTACGACTGCGCGTTCGGATCGCGGTTCATCCGCGGCGGCGAGGTCCACGACTACCCGCGCGCGAAGCTCGTCATGAACCGCGCCGTGAACGCCTTCATCCGCATCCTCTTCGGGCACGGCTACAACGACACGACGAACGCGTTCAAGGCCTATCGCCGCGAGGTGATCGAGACCGTCCAGCCGCTCGTGTCCAACCACTTCAACCTGACGGTCGAGCTGCCGCTCAAGGCCGTCATCCGCGGCCATTCCTACGCGATCATCCCGATCTCGTGGACCAACCGCACGAGCGGCGAGAGCAAGCTGCGCCTGCAGGAGATGGGCAGCCGCTACCTGTACATCGTGCTCATGGTGCTCCTCGAGCACCGCCTGAGCCGCGGCGACTACCGCCGTCACGACCTGCCCGCGCGACGCCACCGCTGGACGCGCCGCCTCTCGGGCCCCGACGTCATCACCAGCCCACGCGAGCAGGGAAAGCCATGAACTACGAACGCCTCTACGAGTATCGCTTCCGCGACATCGACCAGGACGCCCGCACGGCCGTCTGGGGCGAGATCGCGCCGTTCATCCACGAGGTGCTCGGGCGCCCCCGGATCGTGCTCGACCCCGCGGCCGGCCGCGGCGAGTTCATCAACGCCGTCCCCGCGGAGGAGCGCTGGGCGGTCGACATGGTCGACTACCCCGAGGGCACCCACGCGCCCGGGACGAAGGTCGTCGTCTCCGACATCTTCGACGCGGACCTCCCGGAGCAGTACTTCGACGGTGTCTGGGTCTCCAACTTCCTCGAGCACCTGCTCAGCCAGGAGGACTGCGCGCGGTTCCTGGAGAAGATGCACAGCATCCTGAAGCCGGGCGGGCGGATCGCCATCATGGGCCCGAACTTCAGGTACTGCGCAAAGGACTACTTCGACTGCGCGGACCACACGCTGATCTTCACCCACGGCGCGATCGCCGAGCACCTCTACGCAGCCGGGTTCGAGCCCGAGCGCATCGAGCCCCGCTTCCTGCCGTACTCGTTCCGCAGCAAGCTGCCGCCGTCGCCGGCCGGGACCCGCCGCTACCTGCGCACCCCCGCCGCCTGGCGCCTGCTGGGCAAGCAGTTCCTGGTGGTCGGGCGGGCGTGAGCACCGTCGCGGTTGCGGCGCGCGCCCCGGCGCGCGTCCCGTCATGGCTGCTGTGGATCGCCGGAACCGCGGCGCTCGTCGTCCTCACCTGGCCGCCCTCGGTGGAGCTGCCGAAGGTCGGGCTCGATCCCTCGTGGGTCGCCGGCCTCAGCATGGCCTGGCGCGACCACCTGGACTACGGCAGCCAGATCCTGTTCACGTATGGGCCGCTGGGCTTCCTCGACCACCCGGCGCTCTACGACACGAGCGCCTACCGGCTCGCCGTGCTCTACCAGGTGCCGATCAGGACGATCGAGGCGTTCATCGTCTGGCGCGCCGTCTCCGTGACGTGGGGCCGCGGCTGGGGGTTCCTCGTCGCGTGGCTCGTGCTCGCCGTCACGGCGACGCTCGAGGCCCGGTCGGTCATCGCCATCGGGTTCGCGGTGCTGCTGCTGTGCGACGACCGGATGCGACCGCGCCTGTGGTGGGTCCCGCTGCTCGGCCTCTGGGCCGGCTTCGAGTTGCTGGGCAAGCAGGGGACGGGCGTGCTGGTGGGCGGCGTGCTGCTGATCGCGCTGGCCTTCGCCCCCGAGCCCGGCCCGCGTGGACGGCGCATCGCGCTCTTCGCCGCCGGGGTCGTCCTGGGGTTCCTCGGCGGCTGGCTCGCGTCGGGGCAGACGCTCGACGGACTGCCGCCGTTCCTCTGGGGGAGCGTCCAGCTGCTCGCCGGGTACAGCGGTGCCATGGGCGTCGAGGACCCGACGCTGCGCAGGGCGTACTGGGGCGCGGCGGTCGTGATCGTGGCCGGCGCGCTGGGCCTGCGCGCGATCGGCCGGGAGACCGCGCGCGCGGGGATCGCCCCGCTCGCGCTGGCGAGCGCCTTCGCCCTGTTCCTCATGTTCAAGCAGGGGTTCGTGCGCATGGACCCCGGGCACGTGACGATCTTCTTCGGCTTCGCCCTCGCGCTCGTCTCGATGCTCCCCTGGGGGCCGGCTCTGCGCACGCGGGCCGCGCTGACCATGGCGCTGGCGCTGGCCGTCCTCTTCGGGTCCAACGGCAAGGACCCCGCGGCCGTCGTCAACCCGTGGACGAGCACCGAGGACTTCGCGCAGTCGGTCCGCCTGACGTACGACGCGAGCGAGCGCTCGCGGCTGATCGCCGAGAGCCGCCAGGAGATGTACGACGAGTACGCCATCCGGCGCCCGGTGTTCGAGGCGCTCCAGGGCGGCGGCGTGCACGCGGTGCCGTGGGAGGTGGGCGCGATCTGGGCCTTCGGCCTGCCGTGGCGGCCGCTGACCGTCTTCCAGGACTACACGGCCTACACCAGCTGGCTCGACGACCGCAACACCGACGACCTCGACTCGGTGCGCGCTCCGGACCGGATCCTGCAGGCGCGGGCCACGACGATCGACGGGCGCCTGGCGGCCTGGGACCCGCCGCGGCAGTCCGTCGAGATCCTCTGCCGCTACCGGCCGGTCGCCCGGCAGTCGCTGTACCGGGTCCTCTGGCGCGGGCCCCAGCGGTGCGGGCCGCCGCGCACGATCGCGACCGTCGAGGCGCGCTGGGGGCAGACCGTCGCCGTCCCGCGGGTCGCCCGCGACGAGCTCCTCGTCGTGGAGGTGGAGGGCCTCAAGGTCCGCGGGCTCGAGCGCATCCGGGCGCTCCTCTTCCGCCCGCGTGAGCGCTGGGTGTCGATGGGCCGGCAGCTGCAGCGGGTGATGCCGGACACCGCCACCGACGGGCTGCTGCTGCGGGCGCCCGTGGGGCTGGACCCGCCGGGCCCGTTCCGCCGCACGCCGCAGGCGCGCACGCTCGCGTTCTGGCTCGGGATGCCGGGAACCGACCAGCACGGCGGCGACCTGCGGCTCACCTTCCGGGTGCGGCGCGTCAGCGGGCCGTAGGCGCGCGCCACAGCACGAGCCCGTCCTGCCGGCGAACGGGCGTGAACCCCAGCGAGCGCAGGAACGGGCCGACACGGGGCGAGGACGTCGGCCACTGGACGACCCAGCCGACGCGCAGGGCCTCCATGTCGGTGCGCAGCACGCTCAGGTCCCCCGGCGGCAGCGGCGCAGTGTCCTGCGGGCCGGTGCCCTGCTGGGCGAGCAGCGCGGCGTAGAACGGCCGCGCGGCCAGCTGATCGACCTGCGCCTGCGCCAGGCGCGAGAGGAACCCGAACGCGATCGGGTGCCCGTGCTGTGCGGCACGCAGCATCGGCTCGACCTTCCCCGGCGAGCGCCCGATCCCGTACGTCGAACCCAGGAAGCCGAGCGGGACGTCGACGACGACGCTGTCGCTCTTGTCGGCCTTCACGGGCGCGTAGAGCGCGTCGCGCGACCCGGGTACCCGCTGCCCTCCGAGGCCGGCGTCCGGGTAGCCGGCCTCGACCACGGCGAACGCGATCGCCACGAGCGCGATCACGCGCCCGGCGATCCCGCGCGCCCAGAGTGCCGCGAACCCGAAGCCCGCCAGGACCGACAGTCCGAGCATGCCGAGGAAGACGAAGCGCGCCGGCACGCGGATGTCCTGCAGGAGCGGCAGCTGGACCATCCACGTGTACGGCATCAGCGCCGAGAGCTGCTGGCCGTGCTGGCTGATCTCCAGCGGGCGATGGGGCGTGTCGGAGAGCGTGAGGACCGGCCCGAGCGCGAGGATGCTCCCGCCGATCAGCAGCAGTGCCCCCCAGACGATCGCGCGGCGGGCGAGCGGGTCGGGCGGCCCGCGCCGCCGCAGGACGACGAGCAGGAGGATCGCCGCGAGGCCGAGCGCCAGCGCTCCCCAGCCGTAGGTGGGCGTCGCCTCGCCGCGCGGGTGACGGTAGGCCCAGGACTCGAGGTCACCCGGGAACCAGGGAGCCACGTCCGCCGGGCTCAGCATCACCCGCGGGCTCGACGCGCCGGCCACCCAGGTGGCGGCCTGGACCTCGAGGTTCGGCTTGTAGCCGCCGCGGTCGGCGGTGCGCCACATCATCGCGAGCTGGGGCGCGGCGACGAGCAGCGCCGCTCCGGCCAGCCAGCCGATGCCGCGCAGCCACAGGCGCCGGCGCTCCGCGTCCCAGATCGTGACGAGCAGCCAGACGGCGAGCGCCATTCCCGCGAAGATCGCCATCGTCGCGTCCACGAGGGCGACGGCCCCGAGCGCCGCGCCGGTCAGCACGGCGTCGCGCCGGCGGCCGGACTGCTCGTAGCGCGCGGCGCCCGCGATGACCAGCGGCAGCAGCGGGAACCCGCCGCCGAGGTTCATGTGGAACCCGGTGCGCCAGATCGCGATCGTCGAGAACCCCCAGATGCCGCCGGTGACCCAGGCGGCCGGCTTCGGCAGCCCGAGCGAGCGGCCCATGACGTACGCGGCGAGCGCCGCCGCGGGGCCGAGCAGGAGCTTGAGGACGTTGAACGACGCGAGCGGCCCGGCGATCAGGGTCAGCGGGGCGGCGATCAGGCCCAGCAGCGGCGAGAGCGTGTGAAACCCGAGGTAGGACCCGTAGGGCGCCAGCACCCACGAGGACCACCAGGGGTTGTCGAGGTGCACGAGGCTGCGCGCGACCCACCACAGGTCCCACGTGTAGGTGAACGGGTCGTCCTCGTAGACCGCCTCGCCCATGTGGTCGATGAGCGGCCACGTCGCGTAGGCCGAGAACGCGACGAGCGCGACTGCGATCGCCGTCCAGCGCAGGACCGTCCCGCCGCGCCCGCGCACGGACCGCTAGAGGTCCTCGGCGACGTTCGGCGCGGCGCGCACGAACACGATCGTCCCGATCACGAACGTCGCGACCGCGACGCTGATCGGGATGAGGTTGCCCGCGGTCGTGGCGAAGATCTGCCCCGCGCTCTCGTAGGACGGGTCGACCAGCGCGTGGCGGGCCTGCTGGATCGTCGTGGCGATCGGGTTGACGAGCATCAGCCGGGCGACCTCGATGCCCGCCTTGTCGATCACGATCGTCAGCGAGTAGAGGATCGGCGTCGCGTAGAACAGCGCCTGCAGCACGACGTCCCAGATCGGCTCGATGTCGCGGTAGCGCACGAACAGCGCCGACAGCAGCAGCGAGGACCCGGTCGTGAAGACGATCGAGCAGCAGCAGGATCAGCGGCAGCTCGAGCCAGCGCACGCTCACCGACCCGCCGGAGGCGAACAGGAAGATCGCGACCGGGATGAGGTTGAGCCCCAGGTTCAGCGTCGCCTGCAGCACGCACGCCAGCGGCACCGCGATGCGCGGGAACTCGATCTTGCGCACGAGGTTCTCGCGGACGATCAGCGAGCGCACGGCGGCAGCGGTCGAGTCGGTGAAGAACTGGAAGAGGACGATGCCGAGCAGCAGCGCGGCGCCGAAGTACGGCTGGTCGCCGCCGACCTTCAGCACCTCGGCGAAGACGATGTAGATGACGCCGAAGAGCATCAGCGGCCGCATGAACTGCCAGAGGTAGCCCAGGACCGAGCCGAAGAACTTCAGCTTGAAGTCGGTGATCGCGAGCGTCCACGCGAGCCGCCACATGCGCCGGCGGTCGTCGCCGAACGCGGTCGGGCCCTTGATCTGGCGCCCCAGGTCGACGCTCTCGGTGGTCATCGCGCGACCTCGCTGCGCGAGCCGCCGGACAGGCGCTCGAGCGTCTGCGTGAACGGGATGTCGACGAGGCCGCCGTAGGTCGCGGTCCGGGTGACGACGATGCCGAGCATGCGCTCGCGCAGCGCCAGCATCGCGCCGCCGCCGAGCATCACGGAGATCGAGGCGTAGTAGCGGTCCGGGCCGAGCGACACGTCGAAGGTGACGCGCCAGACGATCGTCTCGCCGGCCGCGAACGAGCCCAGATGCTCCTCCTGCCAGGCCGAGGACGCGGTGAACAGCGGCACCCGCGAGCTGCTCTGCAGCACGGCGTTCAGCACCGGGTCGGTCACCGACTCGTTGAAGCGCACGCGCACGCAGAGCGTCGCGCGCTCCCCGTTGCGCAGCATCTCCGTGCGGTCCTCGGTCGGCGTCTCGAACCACGCGTCCTCGATGACCGCGTCGCCGTCGCCGAAGAGGACGTCCTCCTCGCCGGCGTCGTGCTCGATGGGGGAGGGCGCGTCACCGGCCGCGCCGGCGACCGAGGCGCGCGCGGACGGGGAGAAGTTCATCTCCAGGTAGCGGTTGCCGACCGTCTCCGGATCGCCGATCGAGATCAGCCGGCCGTGCTCGAGCAGCATCGCCCGGTCGCAGAACCGCTGGACGGCCGACATGTCGTGCGTGACGAGCAGGACGGTCTTGCCGCTCTCGCGGATCGTCTCGAACTCGTCGAAGCACTTCTGCTGGAAGGCGGCGTCGCCGACGGCGAGGACCTCGTCGATCAGCATGATCTCCGCGTCCACCTGGATCATCACCGCGAACGCGAGGCGCACGAGCATGCCCGACGAGTAGTTCTTGAGCTTCAGGTCGGTGAACTCGCGCAGCTCGGCGAAGTCGATGATCGTGTCGAAGCGCCGGCGCGCCTCGCGGCGGCTCAGGCCGAGCATCGCGGCGTTGATGTCGACGTTGTCGCGGGCCGCGAGGTCCGGGTTGAAGCCGACCCCGAGCTCGATGAACGTCGACGTGCGGCCGTTCACGAAAATGTCGCCGGCGCCCACCGTGTAGATGCCCGCCAGGCACTTCAGCAGCGTGGACTTCCCGGACCCGTTGCGCCCGACGATGCCGAAGAACTCACCACGCGGAACGCTGAACGAGACGTCCCGGAGTGCCTGAAACTCGTTGAAGCCGCCACGGCGGAGGGGGTGCAGCGCCCGCTCCTTGAGCGTGTGCACCTGCTCCTTGGGAATGCGGAACGCCTTGGAGACGCCGTCCACGTGGACGGCGGGCGTTGAGGTCACAGCGTCCATCGCGCTGTAGCACTCTACGATGGCGCGGCCCCCGGAGACGCCGGGCGGCGCTCCAATGGCACTGCACATCTGCACCATCGTCGCGCGCAACTACCTTGCGCACGCTCGCGTCCTCGCCCGCTCCTTCCAGGAGCACCAGCCGGGCGGCCGCTGCCACGTCCTCGTGATCGACGACCACGAGGGCACCGTCCGTGCCGAGGACGAGCCGTTCGACATCGTGCCGATCGCGGCGCTCGAGCTGCCCGAATGGGACGAGATGCGGGCCGCCTACGACGTGCTGGAGTTCTCCACCGCCGTCAAGCCCTGGCTGCTGCGTCACATGCTGCGCGACCACGACGAGGGCGACGGCATCGCCTACTTCGATCCCGACATCCGCGTCATCTCGCGGATGACCGAGCTGGAGGCCGCGCTCGCCGAGCACCACCTGGTGCTCACGCCGCACCTGACCGAGGCGATGCCGCGCGACGGCCTCAAGCCGAGCGAGACGGACATCCTCGTCGCCGGCGTCTTCAACCTCGGGTTCATCGGCCTGCGCGACTCCGAGGAGGCGCGCGAGCTGCTCGACTGGTGGTCCGAGCGCCTGCTGAAGGACTGCCGCGTCGCACCGCACCGGGGCCTGTTCGTCGACCAGCGCTGGGTGGACTTCGTGCCCGGGCTCGTCGCCGACTTCCACATCCTGCGCCACCCGGGGTACAACGTCGCGTACTGGAACCTGCCGACGCGCGCCGTCGCGCGCGGCGCCGGCGGTGAGCTCACGGTCAACGGCGAGCCGCTGCGCTTCTTCCATTTCAGCGGCTACGACCCGCGCAAGCCCGAGACGCTCAGCAAGCATCAGAACCGCGTGAGCCTCCCGGCGCTCCCCGTCGTCGCGGAGATCTGCGACGCCTACGGCGAGGCGCTGCGCGAGGCGGGGATCGACCGGCAGCGGACGATCCCGTACGCCAACGACGTGCTGCCGTCGGGCATCAAGCTCACGCCGATCCTGCGCGGCATGTACCGCGAGGGGGTCGAGAACGGCGAGCTCCCGGACTCGATCTGGACGCCGTCCGGCGAGACCGACTTCCGCGCGTGGCTCAGCGAGGACTCCGAGGAGGTCCCGGGCCTCAGCCGCTACCTCGCCGAGGCGTGGCTCGTCCGCGAGGACGTGCAGGCCGCCTACCCGGATCCGGCCGGCGCCGACCGCGACGGGTTCCTGGGCTGGTGCCACGTCTACGGCACGGTCGAGAACGGCCTCTCGCCCGACCTCATCCCCGCGGCGGCCGGTGAGGACGGCGCGCCGATCCGCCCCGCCGTCGAGCGGGCGCCCAGGCCGTTCGGCGTCAACGTCGCCGGCTACATGCGCGCCGAGCTCGGCGTCGGCGAGGTGGCGCGGCAGATGCTCACCGCGATGGACGCCGTCGGCGTGCCGGCGATTCCCGTCACCGCGCTCGCCCCGAACAGCCGCCAGGGACACGACTTCGCCGGCTCCGGGCACGACCAGAATCCGTTCCCGGTCAACCTCGTCTGCGTCAACGCGGACGGCCTGCCCGCCTTCGTCGACCTCGTCGGCGACGAGTTCTTCGAGGACCGGTACACGATCGGCGTCTGGTGGTGGGAGCTGGGGGACTTTCCCGAGCGCTTCGACGACGCCTTCGACCACGTGGACGAGCTGTGGGTCGGCTCGCGGTTCGTCGCCGAGGCGCTCGCGCCGCGCACGACCGTGCCGGTCGTGCCGATCCGCGTCCCGGTCGACTTCCCGGCGCCGCCGCCGCTCGCCGCGGGTGAGCTCGGATGGCCGCAGGACGGCTTCACCTTCCTCTACTCGTTCGACTACAACAGCGTCTTCCGGCGCAAGAACCCGGTCGGCGCCGTCGAGGCGTACATGCGCGCCTTCGAGCCGGGCGACGGCGCGCGGCTCGTGCTGAAGTCGATCAACGGGGACCGCGACCCGCAGAACCGCGACCGGCTGCTCGCGCTCGTCTCGACGCGCCCGGACATCCTCGTCATCGACGAGTACGTCTCCGCCCGCGACCGGCACCGGATCACCGCCTCCTGCGACTGCTACGTCTCGCTGCACCGCTCGGAGGGCTTCGGCCTGACGATCGCCGAGGCGATGTACCTCGGCAAGCCGGTGATCGCGACCGGCTACTCGGGCAACGCCGACTTCCTCGACGAGCACACCGGCTACCCGGTGCGCTACGAGCTCGCGCCGGTCGGCGGCGGGGCGGACCCCTATCCCGCGACGGCGACGTGGGCCGAGCCCGACATCGAGCACGCCGCGGAGCTCATGCGGCACGTCTTCGAGGACCGCGACGAGGCGGCGCGCCGCGGCGCGCTGGCCGCCGAGACGATGCGCGCCGACTACTCGCCGCTCGCCGCCGGCCAGGTGGTCAAGACCCGCCTGGACCGCATCCGCGCCCGCGTCGCGTCCGCCGACTCCCGCGAGCCGCGGCGAGTCGCCCGGCGCGCTGAACTCGCGCACGTACTCCACGGAGCTCGTGCGCCGGCCGCCGCGGGCCGACGCCGGCGGTGCGCGCGGATTCGTCCGCCGCGTCGTCCTGCGCGCGATGCGCCCGTACACCGCCTACCAGCACACGGTGAACCTCGCGCAGACCGAGGCGCGCGAGGAGTCCGAGCGCGAGCTGCAGCGGCGGCTCGACGAGCACGTGCTCCAGATGGCCGAGGTCGAGGCGGCGACGCTCGCCGAGCTGCGCCGCCAGCGCCGCCGGCTCGAGGAGGCGGCCGAGCGCGCCGAGACGGCCGCGGGCCGGCTCGACCAGGTCCTCAGCGAGCTGCGCGAACGGCGCTGAGCTGCTCCGCGTCCTCGGCGGCGTCCGGCCGCGAGTGCGCGACGACGATCGGCGTCTGCACGGCTGCGCCGAACCAGCGCACGCCGTCGCGGACCAGGTCGAACTCGACGAGGTACCAGCCCGGCGCCTGCGGTGCGATCACCCGGATCGGCACCACGGTCGACGTGCCGGGCGCGATGTCGGCGGGCAGCGGCGTGCGCACGCCGTCCTCGACGGCGGTCGTGCCGTCCGGGCGCCGGATCCGGTACGCGGTGCGGATCGGATGCTCGGCGTCCTCCACGCGCGACCAGCGCTCGTCGCCGAGGTTCTCCACGCGCACCGCGAGCGGCCGGGTCTCACCGGGGCGAAACCACGGGTCGCGCTCGAGCACCGTGAGCGCGGCGCGGTAGCCGTCCGGGCCGAAGTCGCGGCTCGCCCAGCCGGCCTCCACCTCGGCGCGCGGGACCACCGGGAGGTCGGCGGGCGGGGCGCCGGCCGGCCGGGCGCCGACGACGCGGTCGATGAGCTCGCGGTCCTCCGGCGGAACGGGCACCGCGGGGCTGCTCGCGAACCGCTCCGGGAGGTAGTAGCGCTCGTTCAGCGGCCCGCCGCCGGGCGCCGTCAGTCCGGGGCGCGAGGCCTCGTACTCGTCGATCTTGCGCTCGCGCGACTCCCGTGTCGTGACCGCGCAGTCCAGGTGGTAGAGCGGCGCCTCGAGATAGCGGGCGGGCAGCACGGGCTCGCTGTAGGTGTGCAGCCGACCGGAGAAGGCGAGCGTGGCGTCGTTGCGCACCAGGCGGTTCTGGAAGTCCGGTGCCCACGGGCGCTCGTCGAGCCAGTGGTGGGGATCGGGGAACGACCAGCGCCGCGGGATCCAGTACTGCTCGACGTCGCCGGCCTCGAGCAGCCCCGGGAGGGCGTCGAGCAGCGCGGCGCTCGGCACCTCGTCGTAGTCCATCAGCAGGATCCACTCGCAGGTCGCGAGCCCGTGGAGCCAGGCGTTGGCGTGGGCCGGGAAGACGAACTCGAAGCGCACGACCCGATCGGCGACCGCGGCGACCTCGCCCAGGTCCGCGACGTCCATCCGCGAGTCCGCGGCCACGATGATCTCGTCGGCGACCGGGCGCAGCAGCGCGAGGATGGCCGCAAGCCGCGGACCGTGCTCGTGCGTCATGCAGACCACTGAGAGCGTCGCCGGCATCGGCGCTGAGCATGCCAGCTTCACGCCCTGCAGGCGCGCGATCCGCCATCCTTCACGCTGATGCGCAAGCTGCTCACGACCACGCCGCGCCGCTACCACCACGTCGCCACCGCCGCGCTCGTCCTCCTGACGCTCATCGTCTTCAGCGGATCGGCCGTACGGCTCACGGGCTCCGGCCTGGGCTGCGAGGGCTGGCCGGCCTGCGAGGAGGGCAAGCTCGTCGCCCCGCTGCAGACCCACGCGATCATCGAGTTCACCAACCGCGTCTTCTCGGGCATCGTCGCGATCGGGACGATCGCCGCCGGCCTGCTCGCGTTCTTCCGCGTCCCGCCGCGGCGCGACCTGAAGATCCTCGGCCTGCTGCTGCCGCTCGGGGTCGTCGCCCAGGCCGTCCTCGGCGGGCTGAGCGTCGTGTACGACCTCAAGCCCGGGTTCGTGATGGGCCACTACGCGCTGTCCCTCGTCCTGCTGATCGCCGCGTGGGCGCTCTACTGGCGCTCGAAGCCCGAGTATGAGCAGGGGCTCATCGAGCCCGGCGCCCCGGACCGCCTCACGATGTGGGTCACGCGCCTGCTGGTCCCGCTCGGCGCGCTGATGGTCGTCGCCGGCACAGCGGCCACGGCCGCGGGCCCGCACGCGGGCGGCTCGGGCACGGGCGACCTCGTCGAGCGGCTCTACGTGAAGGGCAGCGACACGCTGAGCTGGGCCGTCGGCAAGCACACGACGATCGGCATCGTCTTCGGCATCGCGGCGGTCGCCGCGCTCGGGGTCGCCTGGTACCGCCAGGCCTCGCCGAAGCTCGTCCGGGCGCTGACGACGATCGTCGTCCTGCTCGGCGTGCAGGGCCTGATCGGCGCCATCCAGTACCAGTCGAAGCTGCCCGCCGAGCTCGTGTGGGTCCACGTCTGCCTGGCGACCATCACGTGGGTGGCGCTCCTGTGGGCCTGGAGCGTCGCCGGGACGCCCGTCCGCGAGGAGTCCCCGGCAGTCGCACCCGCGCAGGGCGGGGCCGCCTCCGCCGCGTGATGCCCCGCTGGGGCGTCGCCACCATCTGCGACCGCTCGCGGCTGCCGATGGCGCGCGTCATCGCTTCGTCGCTGCGGCGCCACAACCCGGACGTCCCGTGCCTGGTGCTGCTCGCGGACGTTCCCGGGGACGAGCCGCGTGAGGACGCCTACGAGCTGCTCGTCGCCGCCGAGCTGGGGATCCCGGGGTTCGCGCAGATGGCCTTCCGCTGCGAGCGCGAGGAGCTCAGCTACGCGCTGACCCCGCACCTCCTGCGGCACCTGCTCGGGCGCGGCGACCTCGACGCGGTGCTCTTCCTCAAGCAGGAGTCGCTGGTCGTCGGCGACCTGGGGCCGGTGCTCGCGCCGCTGGTGGACGGGGGCGTCGTGCTGACGCCGCACCTGCTCGGCCCGCTGCACGGGGCCGACGGCGTCGAGCGCGAGCGCCTCGTCTCCTGCTCGGGCGTGTTCAACGGCGGCGTGCTGGGCGTCGCCCGCCGCGACCCGGGGCCGGCGTTCCTGGACTGGTGGGCCGAGCGCATCGGCGACGAGTGCGTGTACGACATCCCGGCGGGCCTGCACTACGAGCAGCGCTGGCTGGACCTCGCGCCGACCCTGTTCGACGGGGTGCGCATCCTGCGTGACCCGGCGGCGAACGTCGGCCACTGGAGCATGCGCGAGCACGCCGTCACGGTCGACGGTGACGCCGTCCTCGTCGACGGCCTGCCCGGCCGGGTCGTGCGCTTCAGCGGCTACGAGCCCGAGCATCCGGAGCGCGTCACCCGCTACGCGGAGCACCCGACCCGCGAGGAGATCGGCGGCGCGGCGGCGGTCCTCGACACCTACCGTGAGGCGCTGCTCGCCGCCGGTCACGCCGCCGCGAGGAGCGCGCCCTACGAGTACGACCACTTCGCCGACGGCGTGACGGTTCCCCGCATCGCCCGGGAGCTGCACCGCGAGCTCGGCGACGAGGCGCAGCGGTTCGGCGATCCGTTCGCGGTCGGCCCCGGGACGTTCCGCGAGTGGCTGCGCGAGCCGCTCGGCGAGGGCCCGCCGGTGACGCGGCTGTGGGACGCCGTCTGGCACCGGCGCACCGACCTGCAGGCCGCGATGCCGGACCACCTCGGCGACGACCGCAAGGCGTTCTCGGCGTGGCCGCGGACGTCCGGCATGGCCGAGTACGGGGTGCCCGGTGACTTCTGAGGGAGCCGTCGTCACGACGACGGTGAACGCGGCGCATCTCCCGCGGGCACGGGTCCTCGCGGCGTCGCTGCGCCGCCTGCACCCCGAGGTCCCGTTCGTCGTGCTGCTGCTCGACGAGCCGGACGCGCGCGCCGACCCGTTCGAGGTGCTGCTGCCCGGTGACATCCCCGGCACGCAGATCCGGGACATCGTCTTCCGCTACGAGGGACGCGTCGCTGCCGCCGCAAGCAAGCCGTACGCGATGCGTCACCTGCTCGAGCGCGGACACCGGCGCGTCTTCCACCTCGACGCCGACACCATCGTCACCGGCGACCTGGGCCCGCTGCTGGACGCGCTGGACGAGGCGTCGATCGTCCTCACGCCGCATCTGCTCACGCCGGCGAGCGGGCCGGACGCGCGCGCCCGTGAGCTCATGCTCGTCCGTGCGGGGGTGCTGAACACCGGCGTCCTGGGCGTCCGCGCGGATGCGGCGGGCGAGGCCTTCCTCGAGTGGTGGATGGAGCGGACGCTGACGCACTCCGTCGCGGACCTCGACAACGGCCTGCACCTGGACCAGCGCTGGGTCGACCTCGCGCCCGGCATGTTCGACGGTGTGCACATCCTCCGCGACCCGGGGGTGAACGTCGCCTACTGGAACCTCGCCGAGCGCCCGCTGCGGGTCGAGGGCGACCGCATCACCGCCGGCGGGCATCCGTGCCGCCTGCTCCACGCGAGCGGCTACGACGTGCGGCACCCCGCGCGTCTCAGCGCGTACGCGCCCGAGCTCCCCGCGGAGGGCGCGGTGGCGGGGCTGCTGGAGCGCTACCGGCGCGAACTGCTGGAGGCCGGGGAGGCGGAGGTGCAGGGCCGGCCGTGGGCGTTCGACCGCTGGGCCGACGGCACGCCGATCCCGCCCGAGGCCCGTGAGGCCCACCGGCTCCTCGGCGCGGCCGCCGACCGCTTCGGTGATCCCTTCGCGGTCGGCCCCGGGAGCTTCCGGGCCTCACTCGCCGGCTCCTGAGCGCCCGCGCGCGCGATTCCGTCCGCAAACACCGGGAAGGTTCGCGATGCAGCGTTGCGTGCCCCGGCCCGCCGCTGTTCGATCAGGGAGAGGAACGGATGGATCGTCCGATCATCTATGCCAGCAGCGTCACCCGGCGGCAGGCCCGCTGGCGCCGCGCACGGCGCCGCGGGACGCTGCTCGGCCCGCGCCTGGCGATGCTCGCCGTCGGTGCCTCGGCGTGCGCCTTCGCGATCACCGTGCTCGAGCGTCTGACGTAGTCGGCGACGGGGCCGGCTCCAGCGCGAGGTCCAGGACCTCCGCCACCGTCATCACGGGGTGGAAGGCCATCGCCTCGCGGACCTCGTCCGGCACGTCGTCCAGGTCGCCGCGGTTGCGCTCGGGCAGGATCACGTCGGTGAGGCCCGCCGCGTGCGCGGCCAGCACCTTCTGCTTGAGCCCGCCGATCGGCAGCACGCGACCCTGGAGCGTCACCTCGCCGGTCATGCCGACGGTGTGCTTCACCGCGCGGCCCGAGAGGAGCGACGCGAGCGCCGTGGTCATCGTGATGCCGGCGCTCGGCCCGTCCTTCGGGATCGCGCCCGCGGGAACGTGCACGTGGAACTCGCGGTCCTCGAACGCCGAGGCCGGGATGTCCAGGTCGTCGTGGTGCGCGCGCACGTACGTCAGCGCGATCTCGCGCCGACTCCTTCATGACGTCGCCGAGCTGGCCGGTGAGCGTGAGCCCGCCGGAGCCCTTGCCGGGCATCGCGTTCGCCTCGACGAAGAGGACGTCGCCGCCCGCGCCCGTGACGGCCAGGCCGGTCGCCACGCCGGGGACGGCGGTGCGGGCCGCCGACTCCTGGAAGACCTTCTGGCGGCCCAGGGCGTCGCGGATCGAGGTCGAGGTCGACCGCGATCGGCGGCTCGACCGTGCCGCTCGCGACGCGCGTCGCCGACTTGCGCAGCAGCGTCCCGAGCTCGCGCTCGAGGTTGCGCACGCCCGCCTCGCGGGTGTACTCGCTGACGATCGTGCGCAGCATGTCGTCGCTGACCGTCACCTCGTCGGGGCGCAGGCCGTTGCGCTCGAGCTGGCGCTTCCACAGGTAGTCGCGGCCGATGGCGATCTTCTCCTCGACGGTGTAGCCGTCGAAGCGGATGACCTCCATGCGGTCGAGCAGCGGGCCGGGGATCGTCTCCGCCTGGTTGGCGGTCGCGATGAACACGACCTCGCTGAGGTCGATCTCCAGGTCGAGGTAGTGGTCGCGGAAGCGTCGAGTTCTGCGCCGGGTCGAGCACCTCGAGCAGGGCGCTCGAGGGATCGCCGCGCCAGTCGGCGCCGACCTTGTCGACCTCGTCGAGCAGGATCACCGGGTTCATCGTCCCCGCGTCGCGCAGCGCGCGGACCAGCCGGCCCGGAAGCGCGCCGATGTACGTGCGGCGGTGACCGCGGATCTCGGCCTCGTCGCGCACGCCGCCGAGCGACATGCGCACGAACTCGCGGCCCATCGCGCGGGCGATCGACTCGCCGATCGAGGTCTTGCCGGTGCCGGGAGGGCCGATCAGCGTCAGGATCGCTCCGGCCCGTGCGGCGTCGCGAGCGCGCGTCTCGTCGCCGGAGGCCTCGCCCATGTGGCGCTCCGTGCGCAGCTTCTTGACGGCCACGTACTCGACGATGCGGTCCTTGACGTCCTCCAGGCCCGCGTGGTCCTCGTCGAGGATCTCGCGCGTGTGGACGGGATCGAGCTTCTCCTCGGAGCGCTCGCCCCACGGCACGGCGATCAGCCAGTCGAGGTAGTTGCGGATCATCTGGCCCTCGCCCGAGCCGCCCTCGCCCATGCGCTCCAGGCGCGCGAGCTCCTTGTCGGCCTGCTCGCGGACGTGCTCCGGCATGCCCGCCTCGTCGATCTTCGTGCGGTACTCGTCGGCGACGGTCGCCGTCGTCCTCGCCGAGCTCGCGGCGGATCGACTCCATCTGCTTGCGCAGGACGTACTCGCGCTGCTGCTTGGCGGTGCCCTCCTCGACGTCGTCGCGGATCTTGCGCCGCACCTGCAGCTCGGCGAGCCGCTCGCGCTGCATGCCGAGGGCGAGCTCCAGGCGCTCGGTGACGTCGGTCGCCTCGAGGATCTCGACCTTCTGCGCGGAACGTGAGGTCGGGCGCGTAGCCGGAGGTGTCGGCCAGCGGGCCGGGCTCGACGATCGCGCGCACCCAGGCGGCGACGCGGCCGTCGTCGCCGCGCAGCTCGAGGATCTCCTCGACGGTCGCGCGGTAGTCGCGGACGAGGTCGCGGGTGCGGCCGTCGACGGGCGAGCCGTCCTCCGACTCGGTGACCTCGACGCGCAGGCGACCCATCGGGTCGGTGTGGGCGGCGCCGGCGATGCCGCGGCTGACGCCCTCGAGCGTCGCGCCGTGCGCGCCGCCGGGGAGGCGCACGCGCTCGGCGACGCGGGCGATGGTGCCGACGGCGGCGTACTCGCCCTCGTGGCGGGGGACGAGGAGGACCTGCTCCTCGTCGCCGACCTCGATCGGCAGGGTCACGTCCATCGTCGGGAAGACGACGGTGTCGTCGAGCGGGATCAGCAGGAGGTTCAAGGTGTCGGGCACGGGGCTCTCCGGGGCGACGTGGAAGTTGCTTGCGCAACGGTAGCACAGATCTCAGTCCGGTCCGCTGAGATCTTCTATTGCGCTGCAAAGGGGGCCGGAAACCGGGCGGATCGGCGCGTCCCCGGTGGCCTTCCGGCTTGTACGATCCGCCGCGTGAACGATGGAGTGCAGGGGGCGCCGCTCTTCGCCACGATCCGCCGCCCGGATGTCATCGACGAGGTCTTCGAGGGGGAGGCCGTCGTCGTCAACCTCGCCACGGGCGTCTACTTCGCCCTGAACGCGGACGCCACGCGCGTCTGGCGCGCCGTCGCCGCCGGTGCGCCCTGCGGCCCTGTCGCGCAGGAGGTCGCCGCCGAGACCGGCGCGGACCCGGCCGCCGTGCAGGCCGTCCTCGACGCGTTCCTCACCGACCTCGCCGGCCACGCGCTCGTCACGCTCGAGGGCGCGGCGTCCGCCGGAGGGCCGCCGGTCGCCGACGTCCCGTTCGCCCCGCAGCTGCAGGCGTTCAGCGACATGGAGGATCTGCTCCTCCTGGATCCCATCCACGACATCGACGTCGACGGGACCGGATGGCCACGAGCGCCCGCGCCGATCGTCCCCTGAGCGACGCCGGCGGCGCGCTCGCGGCCTTCGCCGCGCGCGCCTTCGCGGCCGCCGACGCGTGCAGTGCTCAGCCGGCGGCCACGCTCGCACCTCGCGCCCGGCGGCGTGCGGACGCGCGTCCGGGTCGCCGGGGCCGAGCTCGCGCGCAAGCTGACGCCCTCGCTGCTGCCGTTCGCGGTCGCCGACCCCGGCGAACCGCAGATCGACCTGCTCGCGCTCGACACGACGGCGAGCGGCGCCGCGCCCCCGCCTCCGCCGTGGCCGCGCGACGCCTACCGCCCGCGCGACGAGATCGCGGGGTTCGGCTCCGAGCGACCTGGAGGTCGCCTACTCCCTGCACCCGGGGACGCTGCACCTGTGGGACGAGGACCGCGGGCGCGGCCTGCTGTGGACGCACGACGCCGCGAGCCAGCCGGCGTGGGACGTCGCGGCGCCGCTGCGGACCATCCTGCGCTGGGGCCTGCGCGGGCGCGGGCTCGCCGTCGTGCACGGCGCCGTCGTCGGCGACGAGCGCGGCGGGCTGCTGCTCGTCGGCGCCGGCGGCTCGGGCAAGTCGACGACCGCGCTGACGGCGGCGCTGGCGGGCATGCGGTACGTCGGCGACGACCACTGCGCCGTCGCGCTCGGCGATCCGCTCGTCGCCCACGGCCTCTACGCGATCGGGAAGGCCGACGCGGCGACGATGGCGCTGCTGCCCGGGCTCGAGCCGCTCGCGGGCGACCTGCCGCTGACCTACGAGGGCAAGCGCCTGCTCGACCTCTCGCGGTCGGGCGCGCTGGCGCAGCAGCTTGCGCTGCGCGCGATCGTGCTGCCGCACGTCGCGGCGGCGACCGGGCGGCCCGTCCCCGTGACGCCGGGCGAGGCGCTCGCGGCGCTCGCGCCGACGACGCTCGTGCAGCTCCCCGGCAGCCGCGCCGCCGACGGCGCCGCGATGGCGCGGCTCGCGGCGACGCTGCCGGCCCGCCGGCTGGCGGTCGGCCCGGGCCCCGAGACGGTCGTCGCGGCGCTGCAGGAGATCCTCGGCGAGGTCGCCGGGTGAGCGCGGACCTCAGCGTCGTCGTCCCCGTCCGTGACGGCGCCGCGACGCTCGAGGCCGCCCTGCGCAGCATCGTCGGCCGTGCCGAGGGCCTGGCCGAGATCGTCGTCGTCGACGACGGCTCGCGCGATGGGAGCGGCGCGCTCGCCGAGGCGATCGGCGGGCCGGTGCGGGTGCTGCGCCAGGAGGGGCGCGGCGCCGGGGCGGCGCGCAACGCCGGGGTCGCCGCGGCGCGCGGGAGCCTGCTCGGCTTCCTCGACGCCGACGACGAGTGGCTCGCCGGAGCCCCCGATCCGCGCCGGGCGCTGCTCGCCGCCGAGCCGGGCGCGATCGCGTTCGGGGGCGTGTGCGTGCAGCGCGGCGAGCACGAGCAGACCGGCCCGCTGTGGGTGTTCGGCGCCGCGCTGATGCGCCCGGAGACGTTCACGCGCGTGGGGCCGATCGACGAGACGCTGCTCGGCGGGGACGAGGACCTCGACTGGTTCCTGCGCGCACGCGAGGCGGGTGTCGACCTTCGTCACGTCCCGGACGCGGTCGTGCGCTACGTGCGCCGCGAGGGCTCGCTCGCGGCCGATCCTGATCGCGGGCTCCTGAGCGGCCTGCACCGGTCGATCCGCCGGCGCGCGGAGGCGGACGCGTGAGCGGGCCCCGCGTCAGCGTCGTCATGGCGGTCCTCAACGGCGCCGACCGGCTGCCGCAGGCGCTCGCGAGCATCCGCGAGCAGACCGTCCCGGTGGACGAGATCATCCTCGTGGACGGCGGCTCGGTCGACGGGACGCGGGAGATCGCCGCGGGCGCGGCGGACGTGCGCCTCGTCGACCAGGACGGCCCGGCGATCGCGAGCGCCTACAACACCGGGATCCGTGAGGCGGCGGGCACGCACGTCGCGTTCCTCGCCCATGACGACCTCTGGCTGCCGCGCAAGCTCGAGCTGCAGCTCGCGCGGCTGGGCGCGCCGCCGCCCGCGGACGCCGCCGTCGGCCACGCGCAGTTCGTGCTCGAGCCGGGCGACGAGCCGCCGCCCGGGTTTCGCGCCGAGCTGCTCGACGGCCCGCGGCCGGCGCGGATCATGGAGACGCTGCTCGCGCCGCGCGCGGTGTTCGAGCGCGTCGGGCCGTTCCGCCCGGAGGTCTCGCCCGCCGACGACACCGACTGGTTCGCCCGCGCGCAGGACCTGGGCGTGCGCGTCGCCGTCGTGCCCGAGGTCATCCTGCGCAAGCGCGTGCACGGTGCCTCGACCGCCCACACCGACGCCGGCACGCACGCCGGGCTGCTCAGCGCGATGCGCGAGTCGATCGCGCGCAAGCGGGCGTCGGCGGCGTGAACGTCTCGGCCGTCGTCCCGGTGCGCGACGGGCGCGCGTATCTGGCGCAGGCGCTGGAGAGCCTGCGGGCGCAGAGCGCACCGCCGCTGGAGATCCTCGTCGTCGACGACGGCTCGGAGGACGACAGCGCCGATGTCGCCGCGGCGATCCCGGGCGTGCAGGTCGTGCGGCGGCCCGCCGAGGGCCCGGCCGCGGCGCGGAACGCGGGCGTGGAGCTCGCGCGCGGCGAGGCCATCGCGTTCCTCGACGCCGACGACCTCGCCGAGCCGTCGCGGCTCGCGATCCAGGGCGCGCTGCTCGCCGCCGACCCGGAGCTGCTCGGGGTCTCCGGGCTCATGCACACGTTCCTCACGCCGGAGCGGGAGGACGAGCTCCGTGGCCGGTACGCCTGCCCGCCCGAGGCGCTGCGGTCGTACACGCCCGGGACGCTGCTGATCCGGCGCGCGGCGTTCCTGGCCACCGGAGGCCTGGACACGAGCCTCAGCGGGGGCGAGGTCGTCGACTGGGTCCGCCGCTGCCGCGCCGACGGCCTGCGGTTCCACGAGCACGACGACGTCGTCCTGCGGCGCCGGATCCACGGGGACAACCTGTCGCTGCGCCGCGAGCAGCTGCACGCCGGGTACCTCGCCGCGGCGCGCGCGGCGGTCGCACGCCGCGGGGCGGCGTCGTGACCGCGCTCGCCTGGACCGCGGAGCAGGAGCTGCTGCTGCGCGGCGCCGTCGGGGTCGGCCGGGACGCCGACCGGGCGGCGGCCGACTGGCTCGCGCAGTGCTCGATCCAGGATCTCGGCCCGGCGGAGTACCGCGTCCTCCCGCTGATCGCGGCGCGGCTGCCCGCGGGCGCCGACGATCCGCTCGCCGCCCAGGTCCACAAGGTCGTGCGCTTCACCTGGCTGCGCACCCAGCTGCTCGTGACGCGCAGCGCGGCGGCGCTGCGGTCGCTCACCGACGCGGGCGTCCCGGTGATGCTCGCCAAGGGTGCGGCCGTCCTCGCGCACACGGGCTGGCCGATCCAGCTGCGGCCGATGGACGACCTCGACGTCGTCGTCCCGCGCGGGCGCGCGGCGGAGGCCGCGGGCCTGCTGCGCGCCGCCGGGCTCACCCAGCCCTCGCTCCCGGCCGACCCCACGGCGACCGCGATCTACGACGAGCTGCACGGCCTGGGCTTCGACGACCCGGCCGGCGCGATCGTCGACGTCCACTGGCACGTGCTGCACGGCTCGCTCCATCACGGCGCCGACGCGGAGTTCTGGGAGCGCGCCGAGCCCGCGCTGCTGCGCGACCTGCCCGTGCAGGTGCTCTCACGCGAGGACACGCTGCTCCAGGTCGTCGCGCACGGCATGGAGCTCAACGTCCAGCACCCGCTGCGCTGGGCGGCCGACGCCGTCCTCCTGCTCCGCGGCGCGCCGGCGTTCGACTGGGACCGTCTCGCGCACGCCGCGCGGCGCCATCGCCTCGCGGGGCCCGTCAGCGCTGCGCTGCGCGAGCTGCGCGACGTCGCGCCCGACGTCCTCCCGTCCGACCTGCCGCCCGGGCTGCGCCGCGCGGCGCGCCGGTCCGTGCTGCCCGCGCGCGCCGGGGCCGCCGGAGCCGAGGTGGAGGAGTTCGTGCGGCGGGCCGTCGCGCCGGGCGAGCGCCCGCGCCCCGGCCACGCGCTCACGTATCTCAAGGAGCTGTGGGCGCTGGAGAGCGCCCGGGAGATCCCGCGGCACGCGGCGTGGGTGGCGAGCGGCCGGCGTCCGCGCCTGACTCCGCGGTGCGCGCCGGTCCCGGACGGCGCCGAGCCGATCTGGGTGCCCGGCGAGGCGGGCTTCGCCACCGGGGAGGCCGGCACCGGGATGCTCGGCCCGGGGTGGTGGTCGCCCGACGCGCACGGCGTCTGGTCACGCGGCCGCGAGGCGCAGCTCCTCATCGGGCTCGCGTTCCCGGTGGACGGGCCGCTGCGGCTCGACCTGCAGCTCGTCCCGTTCCTGAGCGCGGCGCGTCCGCGGCTGACCGTGGACGTCGTGGTGGACGGCCGGCGCGGGCCGCACTGGGAGTTCACCGGCACGACCCTGCACGAGCACGCGCGCACGCTGGTGCTCGACGGGCCGCGCCGCGACATCCGCCTGCGCCTCGTCCTCGACGGGCGCATCTCGCCCGAGCGCGCGGGCGAGCTCGCCGACCCGCGCCCGATCGGCCTGCAGCTGTTGCGGGTGGGCGTCGCGCCCGCCGGCGCGGGCTGAGCGGGCGGCAGGCCGCACAAGGCACCCGCGTCCCGCGCAACCTCGCCGTGCGCGGTTGTGCGCGCTGGGACGGCACAAGTGCCATCGGCGTCCCGCGCGCTCGTTCGCGTGCGCAGCTGAGCGCGCCCTGATCAGACCGGCGCGGCGAGGATCGGGTTGCGCGTGGGCTGCGCGGACCCGCCGGCGGGCTCCGAGCTGACGAGCACCTCGTCGACGCCGTCGAGCGATCCGGGGACGGCGGCCTCGCCGTCGCCCCGGCGGTCGACGCCGAAGAGCGCGCCGGCGGGCTGCGGGGCGTCCTCGCCGCTGCGCAGCCAGCACCTGCCACACGCGCCCGCGCCCGGGGGACGGCAGGCCGGCGACGACGAGCCGCGCATCGCCGGACTCGTCGACGACGAGCCGCGCCTGCGCGCCCGGTGCCAGCGCCGGGTCGACCTGGGCGGCGACGGTCCGCGCCGCGCCCGGGCCGTCGTCGCCGACGAGCGCTGCGCCGAGGATGCCCGCGCCGAGGGCGATGACCGCTGCGCAGGCCGCCGCGGCGGCGAGCGGGACGGGACGGCGCAGCCAGCCGGGCGCCGCGCCGGCGCTCGCGGCGGCCGGGCGGCGCCGGCCTGCTCGCGCTCGCGCGCCGCCGACCCGGCGGCGCAGCCGGCGCATGCGCGCTGCTCGCGCTCGGCGCGCGCTCGGCGCGCGCGTCACGCGCCGCCGCGAACAGCTGCGCGTCGGCGCGCACCTGCGTCATCACGCGCGAGCGCAGCTCGGGCGGGGCGCTCGCGGCGGGCACGGCCGTGAGCAGCGCCTCGCGGGCCGCGCCGAGCTCCAGGAGCTCGGCGGTGCAGACCGGGCAGGACGTCAGATGCCCGCGAAGCCCCTCCTGCTCCTGGGGCGTGCACGAGCCGAGCGCGTAGGCGCCCAGCAGCTCGTTCCAGCGTGGGTCGGTGCAGTCGGTCATCGCCCGGATCCCTCCAGATGGTGGCGCAGCTTCTCCAGCCCTGCTCGCATGCGTCCCTTCACGGTGCCGAGCGGGACCTCGAGGATCTCGGCGATCTCGCTGTGCGAGTAGCCGGAGTAGAACGCCAGCGTCGACGACGTCGCGCTGATCCTTGCTCAGCTCGCGCAGGACCGCGGCGGCCTGGTCGCGCTCGCCGCGCGCGAGCGCGAGCGCCTCGTGTCGTCGGCGCCGGGCACGCGCTCCGCCGCGGCGTCGTCAGCGACCGTGCGGTCACGCAGCCTCGTCCGCCGGCGAACGTGGTCGATCGCGCGATGGTGGACGATCGTGAGCAGCCACGACCGCACGCTGCCGACCCGCGCGTCGTAGCGCGAGGCGCCGGAGCGCCAGGCGGCCGATCCAGGCGTCCTGGCACGCGTCGTCCGCGGCTGCGGGCGTCCCGAGGATCCGGTGGGCGAGCGCGAACGCCGCGTCGGCGTGCCGGTCGTAGACGACCTCGAAGGCGTCGGCGTCCGTGTCGGCGACGAGGGCCATCAGGTCCTCGTCGGCGAGCCGGGCGAGTCTGTCGCTGCGGTCGGGCATCCGGTGCGGTTCGTACCTCCTCGGGAGTGTGGCCTGCACCTCCTCAACGTCGGAGACCGCCGATCGGATGCCTCCGTGATCCGATCGTGGATCCCCGTCGTTGAACAGACGGCGTACCCGGGGGGGTGGACGAGCGCGGGCGGGCTCAGGCCCGCCCGCGCAGCACCCGATCGGGCACGTCGCCGAGCAGGTCGACGACCCGCGGGTTGCGTCCGGCCTCGAGCAGCACCGCGCCGCCCGGGCGGTAGGGCCGCTCGACCGCGGGCCGGGCCGCCGCGCCGGCGAGCGCGCTGTCGAACACCCAGCTCCCGCTGTTGACGAGGTGCGGGCCCTCCGCGCCGCGCGGGCGCCACGAGGCCGGCGGGATCGGCGGGCAGCGGCCCGCGGCGGTGGATGTGGCCGAACACCACCCAGCGAGCGCGCAGCCGCAGCCGGTGCGCGACCTCGTCCATCGCCGGGATCGCCGCGCGGCGGTGGATCCCCTGTTCCATCGCGAGGGCCGCGAGCGACGCCGCCTCCCGCATCCCGGGGATCGTCGCGAGCGCGGGCAGCCCGGCGAGCAGCGTGCGCCGCGCCTGGCCGACCGCCGCCTCGACGGTCTCGCCCATGCCGTCGGGCAGGATCGCGGCGAGCGCGTCGGACACCGCGCCGGCGTCGGAGCCCGGCGCGCGCTCGAAGTCGTCGACGGCGGAGCGGGGCGCGCCCTCCAGTGCGCGCAGGCGCCCGCGCAGCGCTGCGGGCAGCAGCCGGTCGAGGTAGTGGCCGTGCGTCGCGTAGACGTCGTCGGCCAGCCAGACGCCCGGGTAGCGGACCTCCACGCGCGCCGGGCGCAGCCACGAGCACAGCTCGCCGAGCAGGTCACTGGCCCCCTTGGGCACCTGGGTCGCGGGGCGCAGCGGACGGCCCGCGGCGATCCGCCGTGCGAGCCACGCGCGGATGAGCGTGTGGTCGTGGTTGCCGGGGACGACCACGACCTCGGCGCCCGCGGGCAGCGCCGCCCCCAGCTCGCGCAGGATCGGCTCGGCGATCTGCGCCGCCTCGTGCGGCCGGCCCTCGAGCAGCTCGAGGGTGTCGCCGAGCAGGACGAGCCGGTCGGCGTTCGCGGCCGCGGCCGTCAGCGCGTCGAGCGCGACCGGCCGCCGCAGCACGTCGCGCTGGACGACCGAGCCGAGGTGCAGATCGGAGATGACGAGGGTGCGCACGCGATGCGCCACCATTCGGGCATGGACTCCCTCAGGGGCAAGCTCCTCATCGCCTCGCCGGCCATCGTGGACCCGCACTTCCGCCAGACCGTCGTGCTGCTCGCCGAGCACACCGAGGACGGCGCGATGGGCGTGGTCCTCAACCGGGAGGCCGACGTGACCGTCGGCGAGGCGGTTCCCGGACTCGCCTACCTGGCCGGCGGGGACGACGCGGTCGTCCACGTCGGCGGCCCGGTCTCGGCGAACGCCGTCACCGTGCTCGCGCAGTTCGCCGACCCGGGCCGCGCCGCGCTGCTGATCGACGAGGACGTCGGCTTCGTCCCCGCCGAGGCCGCCGACGGCGAGGACCTGTCGGACGCCGTCGTCCGCTCACGCGTGTTCGCGGGGCACGCGGGCTGGGGCGCCGGCCAGCTCGAGGCGGAGATGGAGGAGGAGTCCTGGATCGTCGAGGAGCTCGACCGCGAGGACCTCTTCACGCGAGGACCCCGACGCCCTGTGGGCGTCGATCCTGCGGCGCAAGGGCGGCACGTACGCGCTGATTGCGACGATGCCTGCGGATCCGAGTCTGAACTAGGTACGGCCCCCTGGCAGGGCCTGACCGGCCGCAAAGCGGACGGTCAGTTCGATCTCCGAGCCCTAGCTGTAGACGGCCTCAAGCGTCGGCCACACATCCCCGTCATGCCCGGGGATGATCACCGTCTCCGGGTGCAGCTCGGAGTAGCGGCGGATCGCGTCGAGCGAGGCGATGAAGTCGCTGCGGTCCCACATCACCGACGTGGGCACCGGGTGCTCGACCATGCTGCGCAGGTCCGCCGCGTCACCCGTGAGCAGCACCTCGCCGCCGCTGCCCAGGCGCACGAGGACCGACTGGTGGCCGGGCGCGTGGCCGGGCGTGGAGCAGAGGATCACGCTGCCGTCGTCGAACAGGTCGATGGTCCGGTTGAACGGGCCCAGCGGCCGGGCGCGCGGCCCGTCGAAGTCGAGGACCTCGCGGCGGCGGATCGTGCGCACGACGCCCGGGATGTACCCGCCCTTGCGGATCCCCAGCCCGCCGCGGTCCCCGATGTCCCACTCGCGGCGGTCGGCGACGAACGTGGCGTGGCCCGAGAAGCGCTCCGCGCCGCTGGCGTGGTCGGAGTGCAGGTGGGTCATCACCACGAGCCCGATGTCGGCGGCGCGCACGCCGGCGCGCTCGAGCAGGACGTCGAGGTCGTAGACCGTGTGGGGGAAGAGGCGCGCGGTGCCCGGGCCGAGCGTGCGCGCCGGACGCGCCTGTGCGTCAGCCGCGTACCCGGTGTCGACGAGGATCGGCCCATGCTTTGGGTGTTCCAGCAGGAACACCGGCACGGGCGCCGTGTGCAGGTCGTGACCGCGCAGCTGGTCGATCATGCCCCGCAGCGGGCCCAGACGGCCGGGCGGGCACGCGGGGAAGGAGGACGAGAGCCGGATCTCCCCGGCGAGCAGCGGGTGCACGCGCATCGTGCGCCGCACGCTATCGGGCCGCCGGTGTCAGGAGCAGACGGGGCGCACCGACGCGGTGACGGCGCGGAAGGTCGGCGACCAGCGCAGCAGCTCGCTCGGCTTCGTCGCCGCGTAGACGGCGATGCTCGTGCCGCACGGGTTCAGGTACCACGTCGCGCGGGCCTGGCCGTCGACGCCGTACACCCAGCGCCAGGCGTCGTCGCCGTTGAGATCGATCGCGCCGAACGCCACCTCGCTGTAGGTGCGGTCCGTCGCGAGGCTCGCGCGCGCGGCCTCCGCGATCGCCTCCGGCGACGCGCCGGAGTCGGGGCGATAGGTGATGACCAGCAGCGCGCGGTCGGGGGCCGGGGCGCGCCAGCGGCTCTCGAAGAAGTCGCCGCGGTCGGCGTCGCTGATGAGGCGCGTCCAGCCCGTCGGCACCTGCGCCTCGTAGGCACGCGTGGAGTACGGCTCGAGCGCGACGGGGGCGGGCGCGCGGGGGATCGCCGGACGGCTGCCGGACGACGTCGAGGGCTCGGGGTCCAGCGCGCGGTCCGCCGCGACGCCGATCGCGGCGCCGGCGACGAGCGCGAGCGCGGCGAGCAGCGCCGTCCGCGAGCGCCGCGGCCGGGCGCGCGGCGCGGGTGCGGCGGGCGTCGGCTCGGGCCTGGCGGCCGGGCGCTCGGGCATCACGCGCGTGCGATCGGCGGCGATGGCCGTCGCCGCGGTGTCCGAGCGCGACGTCCCGACACTCCACAGCGCGTCCGAGGCGCGCGGCGGCGCGGGCGGGGCGGGCGCCGCGACGGGCGCGCCGGTGAGCGCGGCACGCGCGTCGGCCGCGAGCGCGCCGGCGGTCGGGTAGCGGTCCGCGGGATTCTTCGCCAGCGCGCGGGCCACCACCGCGTCGAAGCCGGGCGCGACGCCATCGGTCGCGGACGGCGCGGGCGGCGCGTCGTGCAGGTGCGCGGTGATCGTGGCGGCGTCGCTCTCGCGGTCGAACGGGACCCGCCCGGTCAGCATCCGGTGCAGCACGCACCCCAGCGCGTACACGTCGGCGCGCCCGTCGACCGCGTCGTCGCGCAACGCCTCCGGCGCGACGAACGCCAGCGTGCCGAGCCAGGCGCCGCTGCGCGTCTCGCCCGCCGTGTCGAGGTGCTTGACGAGCCCGAAGTCCGTGAGCGCCGCCTGCTCGCCCGCCCCGTCGCCGCTGACCAGGATGTTCGACGGGGTCACGTCGCGGTGGATGAGCCCCGCGGTGTGGGCGGCGTCGAGCGCGGCGCCGACCTGCTCGGTGATCGCGACGGCACGCGCCGGCTCGAGGGCGACACCGCCGCGCAGGATGGTGCGCAGGTCCGTCCCGTCGACGTACCGCATGACGAGGTAGAGGACCTCGTCCTGCTCGCCCGTGTCGTAGACGTCGACGATGTTCGGGTGATGCACCGAGGCGGCGACGCGCGCCTCGCGGATGAAGCGCTCACGGAACTCGGGGTCGTGCGCGAGCTGCGGCGAGATCACCTTGACGGCGACGCGGCGCCCGAGCGCGAGCTGCGTCGCCTCGTAGACGACACCCATCCCGCCATGCGCGGCGAGCCGCTCCAGACGGCAGCCACCGAGCGTGTCGCCGACACCGGGCACCCGCCAGAAGATAGGGCGGTCAGGCCGAGGGGAACGCCCGCTCGAGCCGGGCGGCCAGGCGCCGCACCTGCTCGGGCCCCAGCGCTCCGGGCCGCGCGGCGACGAAGGCGACCGTCTGCGGGCCGTCGATCAGGACGTCGTGCAGGCGCAGCTCCGTGAACGAGATCAGCGCGAGTCCCTCGGGAACGCAGAGCGCTCCGCGGACCGCGGGGAGCTCGTGCGCGCGGCCGTGCAGCGACAGGACGCGGCTGACCGCGAGCACCTGGCGCTCGACCGCCCGGACGGCGCCGGTGTGGTCGCGGCCTCCGGCGATGAGCCGGTCGCCGGCGGGCTCGGCGAACCCGCCCGCCATGCGCGCGATGCGCGGCGAATGGTCCAGGAGCAGTGCGTCGACGACGGTGATGCCGGCGGGTCCCACGAGCAGCGCGTCGATCCGCCCGCGGCCCTGGGGCATCAGCCGGTTCTCGAGCGCGACGAGACCGGCGTCGAGCGCCAGCTCGCAGACGCGCTCGGCGAGCTGCGCACGCGAGCTCGGCCGCGTCCGCCAGCGGCGGGCGCCGCCCGCGAGGCCGCGCGCCCGGCCCGGGGCGGGGGGTGCATGCGGCGTGGCACGTGCCGGAAGGCTCATGGCGCGCGCATCGGACGGCGGGCGCATGCGCTTGAGCGGCGCAGAAAACCCACCACCGTCGCGGCGGCCTGTGGGAAGGTGTCAATCAGGACCCCGCCGAGAGGAGCAGCCATGCCCGATGTCGACCAGTACGCCCCGGGAACGCCGTCGTGGATCGACGTGACCGCACCGGACCTCGACGCCGCCGCCGCGTTCTACGGCGGGCTGTTCGGCTGGGAGGCACAGGAGACCAGCCGTCCCGAGGAGAGCGGCGGGTACCGCATGTTCACGCTGGGCGGCCGGGAGGTCGCCGGGCTCGGCCCGCTGCAGGACGGCGGCCCGCCGCCGATGTGGACGACGTACGTCACCGTCACCGACGCCGATGCGACCGCCGCGACGGCGACCGCCAACGGCGGCACCGTCTTCATGCCGCCGTTCGACGTGCTCGACGTCGGCCGCATGGCCGTCATCGCCGATCCGCAGGGCGCCGTCTTCTGCCTGTGGGAGCCCAGGGCGCATCCGGGGGCGCGGACGGTGAACGAGCCCGGGTCACTGATCTGGAACGAGCTCGCGGTGCGCGAGACCGGCGCCGAGATCTCCTTCTACGAGGCCGTGTTCGGATGGGGTCACGAGACGGCTCCGTTCGGCGGCGTCGAGTACACGACCTGGACGCTCGACGGCGCCCCCGTCGCCGGGATGATCCGCATGGACGAGAACTGGCCGGCGGAGGTCCCGCCGCACTGGCTCGTCTATCTCGCCGTCGCGGACGCCGACGCGGTCTGTGCCCGGGCCACCGAGCTCGGCGGCGCGGTCCCGGTGCCGGTCAAGGAGATCGAGATCGGGCGCTTCGCGGTGCTGAGCGATCCGGGCGGCGCGGTCTTTGGGGTGATGGAGACGAACTCCGCGGCGTAGCCGGCGGATGGGAGATTGATCGGGTCGGCTTCGCCGACCCGTCCTGCCAGGGGGCCGTACCTAGATCCCGGGCGAGCGGCGACTCGGGCCCGGTCCCCGGGGGTGGGCCGGCCTTGCGCGCGCGCCACATCGTCCAGGCGAGCGCGCCGAGCCCGAACATCGCGGTGACCGCGAACACGAGGGCGCCGAGGAACGGCACCAGGCCGACGACGCGCAGGATCGCCCAGCCGGCCAGGAACGCCACGGCCGGGCGTCCCGGCGGGCCGACGAGCGAGCGCCCCAGGACCCACGCGCCGGTCACGTAGCCGAGCGCGCCGAGCGGCAGCAGGGCGAGGAGCAGCCCGAGCCCGAAGGGGATGCCGACGAGCGTCACGAGCGCGATGAAGGCGAGGATCGGCAGGCCGATCACGACGACGAAGCCGATGCCGATCGACGGCCCCCAGCCGCCCTCGCGCATGCGGTCGAACGTCGCCTCGGCGGCGCGCGGCGCGAGCCAGAGCAGCAGCAGGCCCAGGACGAGCGTCGAGATGCTCACCGCGATCCACCACGCGATCGCCGAGACGAACGGCGCGCCGTCGCCGATGTCGAAGTCCATCTGGCTGACGCCGCCGTCGACCTTCGCGCCCGGGGCCACCCGCGGCTTCTCCGATGCCCAGCGGATCCCGTCACCCACGACGCCGGTCGCCGTGACGGTCGCGGGGTCGCCGAACGTGACGACGCGGCCACGGACCGTGCCGGCGATCAGGACGCGGCCGTCGACGGTCACGAGGTCCTTGGTCACCGTCGCGCCGCGGGCGACCGTCACCGGGCCGTCGACGACCACGACGGTGCGCGCGGTGTCACCGGCCTCGAGCGTCACCGGGCCCTTGACGACGAAGAGGTCGCCCTCCTTGCCGATATCCACGTTGACGTCGACGTCCGTCTCGGCATGGGCCGCGGGAGCGGCGCAGAGGAGCAGCAGCGCGACGAACGGCAGCAGGCGTCGGACCATGTGCGAAAGGTACCCTCCGGACATGCCGCAGCCCACCCACGTCGCCCTCGGATCGTGGTCCGGCGGGCGGTTCATGCACTTCGGCGAGCCCCTCGACGACGACCGGCTCACGGCCCTGCTGCGGCCCGGTGACGGGGTCGGCACGGTCATCACGGCGGACGTGTACGGCAAGGGTGCGGCGGACGTCGCCGTCGGCCGGGCGCTCGCCGGCGTCCCGCGCGAGGACTACTGCCTCGTCGGCGCGATCGGTCACGACTTCTACGAGGGCGAGCGGCAGGGAGCGAAGGGCTTTCCGCGCCTGACCGACCCGTCCCTGCGCGGGCCCGAGGCATACGGGGACTACATCCGCATGGCCACCGAGCGCAGCCTCGAGCGCTGCGGCGTGGACCACTTCGACGTGCTGCTGCTCCACAACCCCGACCGCATCGGCTTCACGAGCGAGGCCGTCTGGGCGGGCATGGCCGCCGTGCGCGACGAGGGGCTCACCGGCGCCGTCGGCGTCGCGCCGGGCCCGGCGAACGGCTACGTCCTGGACGTCATCGGCTGCATGGAGCGCTTCTCGGACGTCATCGACTGGGGAATGGTCATCCTCAACGCCTTCGAGCCCTGGCCGGTGGAGATGGTGCTGCCGGCGGCCGAGCGCAGCGGTGTGCAGCTGATCACGCGCGTCGCCGACTACGGCGGCATCTTCCACGACGACGTCAAGCCCGGTCACACCTTCGCGGACTACGACCACCGCAGCTTCCGCCCGCAGGGCTGGGTCGAGCAGGGCGCGGCGAAGCTCGAGCAGATCCGGCCGATCGCCGAGCGCCACGACCTCACGATGATCCAGTTCGCCTGCCAGTGGGTGCTCGCCCAGCCGGCCGTCGTGTGCGCGGCGCCCACGCTGATCCAGGAGATCGGCGACGACGCGCGGCCGATCGAGGAGAAGCGCGCCGAGCTGGCGGCCACGCCGGCCGAGATCGTGCTGACCGCGGAGGACCTCGCCGAGGTCCGGCGCATCGGGGACAACACCGGGTCCATGCTGCTCAAGGGCGGCACGCCCGACCACGAGGGCGACGAGCGGCCCGACAGCTGGCCGCTCGACCCGGACCTCGAGGCGATCGCCGACCGCTGGGCGATCGATCCGCAGGCCAAGCTGCACAAGACGGCCGCCTGACTCCGTAGTTCTCCCCGTGAGCACCGTGGCGCCTCCGCTGGCAGGTCAGCCGCCCGGCGCCGACGATTGGACGATGACGGACGTCGTGACGGAAGCCCCTCGCGTCGGACTGGTCCTCGGGGCGGGCGGGATCCTCGGCGGCGCCTGGCTCGTCGGCGCACTCGACGCGATCGCCCGCGAGACGGGCTGGGACCCGGGCAGCGCCGACCGCATCGTCGGGACCTCCGCGGGATCGATGATCGGAGCGCTCCTCGCCTCCGGCGTGCCGCCGTGGTTCATGGTCGCGCACTCGGCCGGCGACGACCTCGAGGGCCTGATGGATGCCGACGGGGCCGAGCCGACGGCCTCCGACCGCTCGGCGGGCGGGGTCTTCCGCATCGGCGCGGCCCCATCGCTCGGCCCGGGCTCGTGGAAGCTCGCGCTCGGCTCGATCGCGCGGCCCTACCGCCACTCGCCCGTCTCGTTCGTCTCCGCCTGGCTGCCGCGGGGCTTCATCTCGACCGAGCCGCTGAAGGACACCGTCCGCCGCGCCCTCGGCGACGGCGAGACCTGGGCGCCGCATCCGGGCTTCCGCGCGGTCGCCTGCGACTACGACACGCTGAAGCCCGTCGCGTTCGGTGCACCCGGCGCTCCCGAGGCGCACATGGCCGACGCGGTCGCCGCGTCCTGCGCGATCCCCGGCTTCTACCACCCGGTCGAGATCGACGGGAAGCGCTACGTGGACGGCGGCATGCGCTCCACCTCGAATCTCGACCTCGTGATCGGCGACGACCTCGACATCGTGATCTGCCTGAACCCGATGTCCTCGCTGCACGCGGCCTCCCCGAAGACGCTCGGCGAGCGGCTGGCGTTCGGCATGCGCGGCACGGCCGGCAAGCAGCTCGGCGTCGAGTCGCGCCGTCTGCGCTCCAGCGGCGCCGACGTCGTGATCCTCCAGCCGACCGTCCACGACCTCGACATCATGGGCACGAACCTCATGAGCTCCGCCCGCCGCCACGACGTGATCGAGCGCGGCGCCGAGAGCGTGACCGAGCACCTGCGCGAGTCGGGCATCGGCGAGCGGCTCGCCGGCGTGCTGCCCGCGGGCGCCCCGGCGCTCGTGCGCCGCCCGTCCGCCCGTCGCGCCGCGGCGCCGGACTTCCGCGCGCTCGCCCGCAAGCGGTTCGCTCCCACCCCCGTGGCAGGCCGCGTCGCCCGCGTCGCCGCGTAGCATCGGCGCCGTGCCCGAGCCGCTGCCGCTGGACCCGACCGCGCTGCCGTCCGACCCGCTGCCGCTCATGCGGCAGTGGCTGGAGGAGGCGACCGCGACCGGGATGACGGACGCGAACGCGATGACGCTCGCGACCGCCGGCGCCGACGGCCGCCCGAGCGCCCGCACCGTCCTCCTGCGCGGCGTCGACGCCGAAGGCCTGCGCTGGTACACCAACCGCGAGAGCCTCAAGGGCCGGCAGCTCGCCGAGAACCCGCGTGCGCAGCTCCTCTTCTACTGGCGTGAGCTCGGCCGCCAGATCCTCGTCCACGGCGCGGTGCGCCAGACCTCGGACGAGGACTCCGACGCCTACTACGCCGGGCGCCCGCGCGATTCGCGCATCGGCGCCTGGGCGTCGCGGCAGGGAACGGTCATCGCCGACCGCGACGAGCTGCTGGGACGCGTGCGCGACGCCGACGCCGCGCACCCCGGCGAGGACGTCCCGCGTCCCCCGTACTGGGGCGGCTACGCGCTGGAGCCCGAGGCGATCGAGTTCTGGCAGGCCCACGAGTTCCGCCTGCACGACCGCTTCGTCTACGTGCGCGACGCGGCGGCGGACGGCGGCTGGCGGGTCGACCGCCTCTCGCCGTAGGCGGTTTCCCGCATCCGGACCGTGGTCGCTCCCGTGGCGCTGCCGCGGGGGAGCTGCGAACCATGTCTCATGACCGTTCGACCGATCGTCGTGGTGCTCGTCGCCGGCCTGCTCGTCCTGCCTGGCTGTGGGGGCGAGGACGACGGCGGCGGGACGACGACCGCCGCGTCGTCGCCGGCGACGCTGTCGGCCCCCGGGTACCGCGCACTGACCGACTTCAATCGGCTCGCCGAGAGCGATGCGAGCCCGGCGACGCTCGCGCGGCGCTGCGAGCGCATCGGCCCGTCGGGCGGGTACGAGGCGCAGGTGGATGCGATCCGCGAGTTCTGCCTCACGGTCGCCGACATCGGCCAGGCGTCCAAGGACACCGAGTCGTGCGCCAAGGAGACGAACGAGGCGATCGAGGCCCGTCGCTGCATCGCGGGCGCGCTCGACCAGATGTCCGCGTACGCGCGCGATGCGGTCGCCGGCGCGAAGGAGGTCGTGCAGGCAGCCGCGATGGAATCCGGCGCGTGTCGCGACTATCTGCTCGACGCGCGCGAGCTCGCGACGTTCCGCTCGTTCGCCCGCACCGCGTCACAGGTCGCGCGCACGCTCCGCGACGAGACTGCGACCCAGACGCAGCTCGAGGCGGCGACAAGCAGGCTCGAGATCAGCTTCCGGCGCTTCGAGCGCGCGTCCAGCGGTCCGGACGAGGCTGCTCGGGCGAAGGTCTGCGCGCCCTCCGCGTGAGCCTCACGCAGGCGGACGGCGCTCGGTGAGACGTCCCGCGAGCCACGCGGGAAGGCTCGACGCGTACCAGCGGGAGAACCGCCGGTCGCTCGGGCCGCCGGCGAGCGCCGTGTGCAGCGTGTCGGATGCGAAGTCGGTGACGATCCGCAGCGACGGGGCGAAGCTCGTCTCGCGGCCGCCGGAGCGGTAGACGGTGCCCTGGCGCGGCGTGCCGCGGGATCCGGGAAGCGCATACGGACCGCGATCGAAGCCGAGCGCCGCCGGGAACCGGCCGCCGAACAGCAGGTGCCGCATCGTGACGCGCTGGTGCTCGCCCCACGGTCGCGTCGGCGCGGCGAGGGCCGCGAGCGCGACCTGCGCGTAGATCTCCTCACGGGTTCGGTCGCCGAACCATGCCGAGCGCTCGCTCAGCAGGATCGCGTCGAGGTTCGCGTAGAAGTCCGCGACGATGCCGGTCTCCTCGAGGAGATGGTGCGCGACGTCGCGCCCGAGCACGGAGCCGAACACCTCGACGATGAGCGCGCGGTACCAGCGCTCGAACAGCGTCGCGGCACGGGACTGCGGCCCGAACCGCGCGTCCCAGGCGCGCAGGAGATCGCCGTTCTCCCCGGCGGGCAGCAGCGGGCGCAGGTGCTCGAGGTACCGCTCGGCCTGCGGCGAGCGCTCGTCGAGCTGGACGCCGGCGACGCCCGCGACGTCCCAGTCCTCGCGGGCGTGCAGGAGCTCCTCGATGCGACGGGCGCGGCTGTCGCCCATCGGCAGGTTCTGCGGGCGCACGCGGCCCAGGTGCCCGAGGTCGTGGTTGGCCGTGACGATGATGCCCTCGGGCGGATCCTGCACCCGCGGCAGGTCCTCCGGCGGCGCCCAGCCGTCCCACGCCGTCTGCGGGTCCCACGCGGGCAGCGGCACCAGGCCGCTCGCACCGGACGGCCGGATCGGCAGCAGCCCCGACATCTGCAGGCCGATCGACCCGTGCCGGTCGGCCATCACCCAGTTGAACGCGGACTCGATGCCGCCTGCCGCGGCCATCCCCTCGCGCACGTCGCCGGCGCGGAACATCGCGATCGCCGCCGCGATCGACCGCGCGCCGGCCCCGCGTCCCGCCGACCAGCGCGTCGCGCGCCGCAGCCCCGGCTGCCGGGGATCGCCGTCCAGGACGCCGCGGTCCGTCTCGAACACGCGCAGCGTCAGCGGGTCGCCGCCGCGGCGGTTGATCGTCTCGGTGCGCTCGGTGACCGGCACCCATGTCTCCTCGCCGTCGACATGCCGCAGGCAGCGCCCGTCGCGGCAGTCCTCGATCCACGAGTCGGTCGCGTCCATGAACGAGTACGTCGCACCCCACGCGAGGTCGTTCGTGCGGCCGATCAGCAGGCCCGGGAGCCCCGGCATCGTCGCGCCGAGGAACCAGCGATCGCCGGCGCGCGCCCCGATCTCCTGCCAGACGGCGGGCAGCCGGCCGACCTCCAGGTGCGGGTCGTTCGCCAGCAGCGCGCGCCCGCTGCGGGTGCGCGACGGGGCGAGCGCCCAGTTGTTCGAGGCGACCGGGCGCGGCAGTGCGGTGCTCCAGCGCACACCGTCGGGGACGAGCCGCTCGCCGGGCTCCAGGCGGCGGACGAGGTCCTCGTCGAGCCCGTCGAGCCGGTCGGGGAAGAGCTCCTCGAGCAGCGAGCGGTCGACGCCCGCGCGCACGAGGTCCACGAGCAGATCCTCCATCTCGCCCTGGCTCTGCGCGAGCGCCACCCAGCCGGCGAGCCGCGAGACGAGCACGCAGTCCGCGGCCGTCCACGGCTCGACGGCGCGGATGCCGGCGAGACGCAGCTCCCACGCAGGCCGGCCGGCGAGCGCCTCGCTGACCCCGGCGCAGTAGGCCTCGACGAGCGCCGCGTCGCCCGGGGCGATCTTCGCGACCTCCTCGGCGAGGTCGATGTGGAAGCCCAGACGCCGGAACGTCGTGTCGATCTCGACGAGCTCCTCGCCGCCGCGCAGGTGCTCGGCCATGCGGCCGCGGCCGGCCAGGCGCGTGAGGACGAGCTGGATCGCGCGATCGTGCCCGTGGCACCACCCGAGGCCGCGGTAGAGGTCCGGCTCGGTCGCCGCGCTGATCTGCGGGATCCCGGACGGGTCGCGGGTGATCGTGATCGCGGCGTCGCCGGTGAGCCGGACGGCCTGATTGCGCTGAGACACGACGGCGACGCTACCCCACCCGTAGGGTCTGCCCATGTCCGACACCAACCGCCGCCTCGTCCTGCGTGAACGTCCCACGGGGCGCATCGACGACACCACCTTCCAGCTCGACCCGCAGCCGGTCCCCGAGATCGGCGACGGCGAGGCCCTCGTGCGCGTGGAGTACATCTCCGTCGACCCGACGAACCGCACGTGGATCGGCGAGGTGCCGACCTACCTCCCGCCGGTCGGCATCGGCGAGGTGATGCGCGCCGGCGCGATCGGCCGGGTCATCGCCTCCCGGCACCAGGGCTACCCGGAGGGCGCACTCGTCCAGGGCCTGTTCGGCTGGCAGGACTACGCCGTCCTCTCCGACGCGGCAGGCGCGTTCGTCATGCCCGAGATCCCGGGCGTGCCCGTGAGTTCCTTCCTCGGCGTGCTCGGCATGACGGGCCTGACCGCCTACGTCGGCATGCACGACATCGGCAACCCGCAGGAGGGGGAGACCGTCGTGGTGTCCGCCGCGGCGGGCGCGGTCGGCTCCATCGCGTCGCAGATCGCGAAGATCGCGGGCGCTCGCGTCGTCGGCATCGCCGGTGGGCCCGAGAAGTGCGCGATGCTGACGGACGACCTCGGGCTCGACGCCGCCGTCGACTACAAGGCGCCCGACTGGCGTGACCAGCTGAAGGCCGCGACCCCCGACGGCATCGACGTGGACTTCGAGAACGTCGGCGGCGACATCATGGACGCCGTCTTCGCTCGGCTGAACCTGCGGGCGCGCGTGCCGCTCTGCGGCCTGATCTCCGGCTACAACGAGTCCGAGCCGCGCGGGCCGAAGACGTTCGGCCGGGTCCTCACCAACCGCGTGCTCGTCCAGGGCTTCATCGTCCTGGACCACTTCGGCCAGGCCCAGGAGGTCGCGCAGATCCTCGGCGGCTGGATGGCCGAGGGCCGCCTGAAGGCGCAGGAGACGGTCGTCGACGGGTTCGAAGGCCTCCCGGACGCCGTGAACATGCTCTTTGACGGGAAGAACCGGGGGAAGCTGGTGGTGCGGATCTAGCAGGTACGGCCCCCTGGCGGGACGGGTCGCCGAAGGTACGGCCCCCTGGCAGGACGGGTCGCCGAAGGTGACCCGATCAATCTCGCGTCCCGCCGGCCTGCCCGTTCCTCAGACCCCTCTCAGAGAGTCACCCGATGCTCTCTCCGTGATCAACCCCCATTCCCTCACAGGAGGCCCCATCCGATGAAGCGCGCACTCGTTGCCGCGATGCTCTCGGCCCTGGCCACCGGCGCGGTTCTCGCGACGGTCGGCTTCGGCGCTGACAGCACCGCCACGACGTCGAAGAAGAAGTCTTCGAAGTCGGCGCAGACCACGCAGTCCGGCCCGCCGAAGACCATGAAGCAGGTCTACGACGAGATGGAGACGCTGCGTGCGGCTCAGCAGAAGAAGCTCGCCGAGGCCCTCGGCGTCAGCACCGCGGACCTCAAGGCCGCGCAGGACAAGCTGAAGAAGGAGCGGCTCGCGGCCGAGGTCAAGGCCAACCGGCTGACCCAGACCCAGGCCGACGCGATCACCGCCTGCGAGGCGGCGCCGCTCACGTGCGATCGCTCGAACCTCCCGGCAGGTGGTCACGGCGGCCGTCACGGCGGCGGCATGAAGGGTGACCGCGGCACGTTCGCCGCCGATCTCGCCAAGGCCCTCGGCATCGACACCGCGAAGGTCGAGAAGGCGCTGCAGGACACGCGCCCGGCGCGTCCGACCCAGGGCGGCATGCCCGGCGGTCACGGTGGCGGTCGCGGCCATGGCGGCCCCGGTGGTCCCCCCGGCGGCGGCCCCGGTGGCTTCGGCGGCGGCTTCGGCGGCTGACCGACCTGCGGACGAGCGATGATGTCGCCGGCGTGACCGACGCATCACCGCTCGTCCTGGTCGTCGACGACGACGACGCAATCCGTGAGGCCCTCGAGCGCGCCCTGCGCCTCGAGGGCTTCGCCGTGGACACGGCTCCCGGCGGGCGCGCGGCGCTGGAGTCCGTCGCCCGGCGCGCGCCGGCGGCCGTCGTCCTCGACGTGACGATGCCCGACCTCAACGGTCGAACGGTGTGCGCCCGCCTGCGGGCCGACGGCATCCGCACGCCGATCCTCATCCTGTCTGCCAGGGACGAGGTGGAGGACCGGATCGCAGGCCTGCAGGCGGGCGCCGATGACTACCTCGTCAAGCCGTTCGCGGTCGAGGAGCTGATCGCGCGGCTGTGGGCCCTGCTGCGCCGCGCCGGCGAGGACGCGCCGGTCGGCACGCCCGCCGACGTCATCGTCGTCGGCGACCTCGAGGTGGATCCCGCGGCGCGGGCGGTCACGCGTGCGGGCCGCGACGTCGCCCTCACCCGGCGGGAGTTCGAACTGCTCGAGGTCTTCGCGCGCAACCCGGGCATCGTGCTCAGCCGTGACCGGCTGCTCGAGCTCGTCTGGGGGTACGACTGGGCCGCGGACGGCAACGTCGTCGACGTCTTCGTCAGCTACCTGCGGCGCAAGCTCGAGGCCGAGGGCGAGCCGCGGATGATCCAGACCGTCCGCGGCGTCGGCTTCGTGCTGCGCGAGCCCGGGGACGCGGCGTGAGGGGACCCAGGTCGCTCGCCGGGCGCGTCACGCTCGCGGCGGTGGCGGCCGTCGGCGGAGCCCTGCTCGTGGCGAGCATCGCGGTCGTCCTCGTCAGCCAGCGCGCCGACCGCCGCGCGCTCGACCGCGACCTGCGCGAGCTCGCGGGCCGGGCCGCCGGGCCGGCCGGACGCATCGGCCCTCCCGCGGGTGGCGGCGACTTCGACGGTGACGGCCGCCGCGGCGACGGCCGCGGGCCGCTCGGGCCGGGCGACGAGCGCTTCACGCGCCTCGTCTTCCCCAGCGGCGTCGTCGCGAGCGGCGGCGCGACCGTCCCCGAGGGCTTCCCGCTCCCGGAGGCGACCGAGGATCCGGTGACCGTGAAGGTGGAGGGCGAGTCCTGGCGGACGATCGTCCGCCGGCTCCCCGACGGCGCGCGCCTGCAGGTCGCCGCGCAGCTCGAGCCCCTCCAGGATCGCGAGCGCCGCCTGCGGCTCGTCGTTCTCGCCGCGCTGATCGGGGCGCTGCTGGCGACCGCGTTCGTGACCCGTGCCCTGGCGCGGCTCGCGCTGGCGCCGCTCGAGCGCCTGCGCCGGACCGCGGGGGACGTCGCCGAGACCGCCGACCTCTCGCAGCGCGTCCCCGCCGGCGAGGGACCCGAGGAGGTCGACGCGCTCGCCGGTGATCTGAACGCCATGCTCGAGCGCCTGCAGGAGACGGCGGACGGCCGCGAGGCCGCGCTGTCCAGCGCGCGGCGGTTCGCCGCGGACGCCGGCCACGAGCTGCGCACGCCGCTGACGAGCCTGGAGACGAACCTCGCGACCGGATCGGTGGACGCCGCGCGCCGCGACGCCGACCGCCTGACCGCGCTCGTCGAGCAGCTGCAGGCGCTCGCGCGCGGAGAGGCGGGCCCGCCCGCGCGTGCGGAGGACGTGGACCTCGGCGAGCTCGCCGACCGCGTCGTCCTGGGCACGCGCTCCCGCCACCCGGCCCTGCGCGTGCGCCTGGAGGCCCCGGAGCTGGGGCCGCAGGTGCGCGGGGAGGCCGAGAGCCTGCGGATGCTGCTCGACAACCTCGTCGAGAACGCCGCCCTGCATGGCCGGCCGGACGGCGAGATCGTGGTGACGGCCGTGCCGCTGCAGTCGGGCGGCGCCGAGCTGCTCGTGGACGACGACGGGCCCGGCATCCCGAAGGCCGAGCGCGAGCACGTGCTCGAGCGCTTCGCGCGCGGCCAGGGCGTCAGCGGCCCGGGCACCGGCCTCGGGCTCTCGATCGCCTCCGCGCAGGCGGCCCGCCACGGCGGGGCGCTGACGCTGGAGGACGGTCCGCTCGGCGGCCTGCGCGTGCGCGTCACGCTGCCCGGCCTGCCGGGCTGAGCGCGGGCGCGCCAGCTCTTGCGGATCGGCGGATCCGGGCAACCGGTCGCGCCGGGGTCGCGTAGTGGGCGGCAACGGCAAACGACCCCCTGGAGGACCCGTGACCACCGCACTCCGCCTTCCCCGCCGCCTGCTGCTCGCGGCCGCCGCCCTGATCGCGGCCGCCGCGTTCTCGGCGGCGACGCTCGCCCCGTCCGCCGAAGCGACGTGGGGCAAGAACCGCAACGCGAGCCTCACGCTCGTCCACGGCATCCCGGGCGACTCGCTCGGCGCCACTCGCGACCTGCCCGTCCAGGTCCGCGTCTACCGCCTGTTCGACCGCACCCAGGTCTTCAATGACGTCACCTACGGGACGGTCGCCGGCCCGCTGAGCGTGCGCCCCGGCCTCTACCGGATCCAGGTTCGCGTCAACGGCACGTCGATCCAGCTCACCCAGTGGACCTACGTCTCGCCCGGTGAGAACGTGTCCGCCGTCGCCTACCTCACCGACTCCGGCCGGCTGAGCAACCCGAACGGCAAGCCGGCTCCGAAGCTCGGCGTGTTCACGAACAACGTCTCCAACCCCGGCGCCGGCAAGGCCCGCGTGATCGTCCGCCATCTCGCCGACGCCCCCGCGGTCGACGTGCTCGCCGGTGGCGGCACCCTCATCGACGGGCTCAGCAACCCGAACGCCGCATCCGCGGTCGTCCCCGCCGGGACCTACCCGATCCAGGTCGTCGCCGACGCCGACAACAGCATCAGCGCGTTCGGCCCGGCCGACCTGACGTTCGGCGCCGGCACGACGACCGTCGTCTACGCGGTCGGGAGCTTCTTCGACGGCTCCTTCGCGCCGCTGCTGCAGACGTTCCCCGGTTCCTGACCCCCAGGAGCGCACGGCAGGACGGGGCGGCCCTCAGGGGCCGCCCCGTCGCCGTTGCGGCTAGCCGAGAACGGCGCGTGCGAGCGGCAGGTAGCCGCTCGAGTGGCCGGTGCGGTTCGGGTGGTAGCTCTCACCCGTCGGGTTCGAGAGGCCGTTCAGCCACTCGGTGCTCGAGCACACTGCGTGCCCGACGAACGGCGGGATCGCGTCCTTGAACGTCAGCCCGTACGCCGCCGCGCGCGCCTTGATCGTGTCGCGCATGAGGTCCGCCGTCGCGTTCAGCCGCGTCATGTCGTCGCCGCTGAAGAACGTCCCCGCGTTGCAGTCGACGTTGGAGAAGATCCGCGGGTAGCCGAGGACGACGACCTTCGCGCCGGCCGCGGCCCGCGACTTGATCCCCGAGTAGACGGTGTTGAGGCGTCCCGGCAGCGTGTTGCGGATGAAGTTCTGCGCGGTCGTGACCCGGCCCGCGCAGTCGCTCAGCCACGACGGCTTCGCGCACTCGACGATCACGTCGCTGAAGCCGGCGTCGTTGCCGCCGATCGTCACCGAGACGAGCGACGTGGTCGACGTGACCGACGCGATCTGCGTGTTCATGAGCGTCGTGGTCGTCGCGCCGCCGCAGGCGACGAACACGAGGCTCGTGTTCGGCCGCTGCTGCGAGACGAGGTAGGGGTAGGCGTAGACGCCGCGTTCACAACCGGAGTTGAGCGTGTAGCTGCGCGTCCCGGTGCCGGACGAGTAGCTGTCGCCGAGCGCGACGTAGCGGTCGGCGGCGGTGGCGGGCGCGGCGGCGGCGAGCAGTGCGACAAGGCACACGAGCGCCAGCGCCGGGGCCGCACGCAGCGGCCGGCGAGTGATGCTGGACATGGGTGAGCGTCTCCTCCCAGAAACGTTCGGTTCCCGGCAGGGACACCGGGCTGGACCCGAGCGAACCTATCCGCGGAGCGGAAGAGGTCGCAACGGCAGACCTTTGGCCGTCAGCGTCGCGCCAACGCGCCCAGCGCGAGGCGCGTCATGGTCCGCCGGTGGCGCTCGACGTCCCAGCCGTCGTCGGCGAGCTGGATCCACAGCGGCACCGAGAGGAGCACCCAGAGCTCGTCGGCGAGGCCCTCGTGCGCGTCGCCTTCGCGGTCGGCGCGGTCGGCGACCGCCTCGCAGACGCGGCGCAGGTCGCGCATCCGGTCGTCCCATGCGGCGCGAAGATCGGGGTCGGCGTGCTTGGTGGCCAGCACCCCGCGGGCGACGCCCGCGAACCGGGGCACGTAGCCGGCCCACCACGCGAAGAGCCGCTCGACGGTCTCATCCACGGTGGGCGCACCGAGGATCTCGCGCACCGCCGCGTCAGCCCCTTCGGCTTCGTCGATGTGGGCGAGCAGCGCGGTGAGCAGCCCCGCGCGCGACCCGAAGTGGCGGTAGAGGGCCATGCGCGAGTAGCCCGACGCGGCGGCCACGGTGGCCATGCTCACCTGGTCGGGCGGATGCTGCTCCAGCAGGGTGCGCCCCGCTCGCAGGATCGCCGGGACCGAGGGGGCTGTGGCTGACACGTTACATAGTGTAACGTCAGCGTATGACAGATCTCGGAGCAGGCGCAGTCGCGCGACGCGCGATGCAGGCGGTCGAACGCGGCGCACGGGAGGACTGGCTCGGCCTGTTCGCGGATGACGCGACGGTCGAGGACCCGGTCGCCGGCGCGCCGGGACGCCACGGCACGGCTGCGATCACGGAGTTCTGGGACTCCGGCATCGCACTGCTGGAGTCCGTGCGGTTCGACGTGCGCCGCGTGCACGAGGCGCCCGGGGAGGCGCTGGTGCTCGCGGACGTCTCGATTCAGGCGCCGGGCGGCGCGAGCGCGCGGTACGACGCGGCGATCCACTATCGCCTCGACGACGCCGGCGGCATCGCGTCGCTGCGGGCCTTCTGGGACCTGCCGGACGTCATGACGCAGCTCACGGCCGCCGCGGTCCAGGGCTGAGCGGCGCCGGCTCCCTGCAGGCGCAGTGGCGGGCGGAATGCGCCAAGGGGTCGAGGTGCGGCCGGAATCTGCCGATGAGCGGTAGCAGGACCGTCCTCGACACCGCTACGGAGCATCATGTCCAGTTCCCTGATCACCGACCTGCCCAAGGGCATCGTCCCGTCGGGACGCCGTAACGGCGCCTCGCGGCTCATCGGCGAGATCGTCGTCGATCTCGGGCTGGCCTCGCGCGAGGACGTGGAGGGGGCCGTCCAGCAGGCGCGGACCGAAGGACGCTCGACCGGCGACATGCTCGTCGCCCGCGGCACGCTGACCAGCGACGAGCTCGCGCGCGTCCTCGCCGAGCGCTTCAGCGTCGACTACGTCGACCTCGGCGTGTTCTCCGTGGACATGAACGCCGCGCACCTCATCGCCTCGGACGCCGCGCGCCGCTACGAGGCCGTTCCGATCGGGTACCTCGACGAGCGCACGCTGCTGCTCGCGACCGCCGACCCGGGGAACATCGTCGCCTTCGACGACATCACGATGAAGACGGGCCTCGACGTGCGGCCGGTCGTGGCCTCGCGGGAGGACCTCGCCGTCCTGATCGCGAAGCTCACCCGCCTGGACGACGTCGCGGAGGCCGCGGCCGAAGCCGAGGAGGACGTCACCGCCGTCGACCTGCGCGAGGTCGACGACGAGGCGCCGATCATCAAGCTCGTCCACGCGATCATCGCCGAGGCGATCGACCTGGGCTGCAGCGACATCCACTTTTCCCCCGAGGGCGACGGGATGCAGATCTACTACCGCATCGACGGCGTGCTCTCGCGGTCGGGCACCGTCCCCAAGGCCATGGTCCGCGGCGTCGTCTCGCGCGTGAAGATCATGGCGAACATGGACATCTCCGAGAAGCGGATCCCGCAGGACGGCCGCCTCTCGCTGACCGTCACGGGCCGGCCCGTCGACGTGCGCGTCGTGACGCTCCCCCTGGTGACCGGCGAGTCCGTCGTCATGCGCATCCTCGACCACGGCGGCGGCGTGATCGAACTCGACGCGCTCGGCATGCGCGACACCGAGATCGGAAAGCTGCGCCACGCGATCGCCCAGCCGTACGGCGCGATCCTCGTGACCGGCCCGACCGGCTCCGGCAAGACCACGACGCTCTACGGCGCGCTCACCGAGCTCAACCAGGGCGATCGCTCGATCATCACGATCGAGGACCCGGTCGAGTACCGCGTCGAGGGCATCAAGCAGCTGCAGGTCAACCCGAAGGCCGGGATGCACTTCGCAAGCGGCCTGCGGTCGATGATGCGCGCCGACCCCGACGTGATCATGGTCGGCGAGATCCGCGACCGCGAGACCGCGCAGATCGCCGTCGAGGCCGCGCTCACCGGCCACCTCGTCCTCTCCACGCTGCACACGCGCGACGCCCCGACGGCGCTCGTGCGCCTGGACGACATGGGCATCGAGCCGTTCCTCGTCGCCTCGGCGATCGACTGCGTCGTCGCCCAGCGCCTCGCGCGCACGCTCTGCACCCAGTGCAAGGAGGAGACGCTCCTCAGCGCGGACGTGCTCGTCGCCTCCGGCTACTCCGTCACCGACGACGTTCCCGCCTTCAAGGCCGTCGGCTGCGGGCGCTGCGGCGGCACCGGCTACAAGGGCCGTATCGGGCTCTACGAGGTGATGGTCGTCAACGAGGAGATCCGCTCGCTCGTCATGCGCGGGGCCTCCGGCGACGCGATCGCCGCGGCGGCGGTCGCCGCGGGCATGCAGACGCTCCGCGACGACGGCCTCGCGAAGGTCCGCGCCGGCGTGACGTCGATCGCCGAAATCGGCCGCGTCGCCGGGTCCTAGCGCACACGCTTCCCGTCGGGCCGCACGAGCAGCCCGTCCCACGAGAGCGCACACCGTTACGGTTGGGTTTCGGCGTCATCGGCGCCGACCCGCCGATGGGACTCCTGACCGCCTACCGGGCAACCGGCGCCGACCTGCCGTGGGGCGACCCGCTCCCCGCACATCCCGGCGTGCGGATGGAGGGGTACTTCTGGCGCTTCACCGACCCGGGCACCGGCCGCGTCCTGATCGCGCTCTGCGGCGTCAACCGCGCGCGCGACGGGTTCTGGTCCACGCTCGGCGTGGCCGCGCACCCGACGGGCTTCCTGCGCACGATCGCCCATCCCGAGGGGTGGGCCGATCCGGCGGCGCTCGGCGCACGTGCGGGCACCGCCTTCGACGGACGCGCCGACCGCCTGGTCGTGGACCTCGGCGCGGACGCGCGCATCGACGTCCGCGTCGGCGACCCCGTGCCGTGGTCGCGGCGATCGCTGGGCGGGTCGAGCGTCTTCCAGGCCGTGCCGGCGCTCAACCAGTACTGGCATCCGTGGCTGCTCGGTGGGCGCGCGAGCGGCGTCGCGACCGTCGGCGACGCGCGCTGGGAGCTGGACGGGTGGCAGGTCTACGCGGAGAAGAACTGGGGCGCGGGCGGCTTCCCGGAGGCGTGGTGGTGGGGCCAGGCGCAGGGCTTCGACGAGCCCGGCGCGTGCGTCGCCTTCGCCGGCGGAAAGATCCACTCCGGTCCGCTGCGCACCGAGGTGACGGCCGTCGTCGTGCGGCTGCCGGACGGCCGCCTGCTGCGGCTCGGCGACCCGGTCGTCTCACCGACGCGCGCCGTGGTCACCGACGAGTCGTGGTCGCTGCGCGCCCGCAGCGCGCGCTGGACCGTCACGGTCGAGGGCGCATCGCCGCTCGCCAGTGCGCACGTGCTGCCCGTCCCGCTCCCGCTGGAGCGCCGCAACGTGCCCGGGGCGATCGAGCATCTCGGTGGCCGCATGGACGTCGTCGTCGCGGAGCGCGGGCGCGAGGTGTGGCGCGGCACGTCACGGGTCGCGGCGCTCGAGCACGGCGGCATCGAGCGGGCCGTCGCGGAGGTGCGCCGGCGCGGCGCAGCGACCCGCGACGCGCAGGCCGCTCCCGCCTGACGAGGGCCGCGGACGCCCCTGGACATCCGTCCTAGGGCCTGCGCCGAACGGCCGGGCGGCTGCGCCGAACGGGCCGCCCGGCGCGCAGGGGGGACCGCACGGCTCAAGCGCTCGGAGAACGTGGACGACATGACGACCATGGCCGACGCGCCCAGCACGCCGGTGTCCGGCACGCTCCCCGACGACCGCTTCCGCGCGCTGGTCGAGGACCTCCCCGCCATCAGCTACCTCGCCGACTTCACGGGCGCGTTCACGCTCCGCTACGTCAGCCCCCAGATCGAGTCCGTGCTCGGGTTCTCACCCGACGAATGGCTCGCCGACGAGGAGGCCTGGGTGCTCGCCCTGCACCCCGAGGACCGCGATCGCATCGTCGCCGAGGCCGAGGCGTGCATCGCGGCCGAGCGGCCGTTCGACTTCGAGTACCGGATGATCGGCGCCGACGGCCGCGTCCTGTGGATCTGGGAGAAGACCTCGATCCAGCGCGACGCCGAGGGCCGGCCGCATGCCGTCAACGGCGTCATGCTCGACGTGACCGAGCTGCGCAGCACGCAGGAGGCGCTGCTCCACGAGGCCGAGCGTCGCGCGAGCGACCGCGAGCAGTTCGAGGCGGCGCTGCAGCAGCAGGCCGACGTGCAGCGCCACCACGCGCTGCACGACGAGCTGACCGGACTGCCGAACCGCCGCAACCTCTACGAGCACCTCAACGAGAAGATGGAGACGACGCCGCGGGCCGACGGCTTCGCGTTGCTGCTCGTCGATCTCGACCGCTTCAAGGAGGTCAACGACGTCCTCGGGCACCAGAGCGGCGACGACCTGCTGTGCCAGGTCGCCGAGCGCTTCGGGCGCGAGGTCCGCGAGGAGGACCTGCTCGCGCGCCTGGGCGGCGACGAGTTCGCCGTCCTCGTCAGCGGGCGCAACGGCGCCGAGGCGGGGCTCGAGATCGCCCGCCGCCTGTCCGACGCGCTCGACCGCGAGTTCTTCCTCAGCGGCGTCCCCGTCCACGTCGAGGCGTCGATCGGCATCGCGCGCTTCCCGCATGACGGCCGCGACGCGACCTCGCTGCTGCGCTGCGCGGACTCCGCGATGTACGCCGCCAAGGACCTCAGCACCGAGCTCGAGCTGTTCGACGGCGACCGCGACCACCACAGCCCCACGCGGCTCAAGCGCCTGGGCGAGCTGCGGCAGGCGCTGACCCGCGGCGAGCTCGTCCTGCACTACCAGCCCAAGCTGCGCCTGGGGACCGGCAACGTCGTCGGGGTCGAGGCGCTCGTGCGCTGGCTGCACCCCGAGCAGGGCCTCCTGCCGCCCGGCGAGTTCGTCCCGCTGGCCGAGCAGACCGGGCTGATCAAGCCGCTCACGAGCTTCGTGCTGCGCGAGTCGCTCGAGCAGCTCTCGGCATGGCGGCGCGCCGGGCACGACCTCACCGTCGCGGTGAACGTCTCCGAGCGCAGCCTGCTGGACCCCGAGTTCCCGGCCGAGGTCGCCCACGTCCTGCGCGCGACCGGCATCCCGTCCGACCGCCTCGAGCTGGAGATCACCGAGGGCACGATCATGGCCGACCCGGAGCGCGCCGCGAGCGTGCTGCGGCGCCTGGACGCGCTCGGCGTCTCGCTGTCGCTCGACGACTTCGGGACGGGCTACTCGTCGCTGAGCCGGCTGCGCGAGCTGCCGATCGACGAGATCAAGATCGATCGCTCGTTCGCCGCGCGCATCGAGGCCAACGAGCGCGACGTGGCGATCATGCGCTCCACGATCGAGCTCGGCCACAACCTCGGGTGCTCGGTCGTCGCCGAGGGCCTGGAGACCGCCGAGGCGCTCGACTGCGTCGCCGCGCTCGGCTGCGACACCGGCCAGGGCTTCCACATCGCCCGGCCGCTCGACGCGACGTCACTCACCGAGTGGCTCGCGGCACGCGACGCCGCCTAGCACTCCCCGGCGCCCGCGCCCACGCGGATGCGGGCGTGGCGGATATGCACCGATAGTCGTGCACGATCCGCCACGCGGGCGGCCTGAGCGGGGCTAGCGCCCGCGGCGACCGGACGGGCGCGCCGAGGCGACCGTCTTGGCGCTGCCGCCGCCGCGCTTGGCGCCGCTGGACGCCGAGCCCTTGGTGCGGCCGGAGCTGCCGTTGTGGGACGAGCCGCCCTTCGGGCCGCCCGAGCCGCCGGCGCGGCCCGAGCCGCGGCCGCGCGGGCCCTGCTGCTGACGATTGCCACCGCCGCCGCCCTGCTGGCGCCGGCCGGACGATCCGCCGCTGCTGACGACGTGACCGGAGGCCGCGAACTCGCGGTCGAGCTCGAGGTCGCGGGCGATCTTCGAGACGTCCGGCGCGTGCTCGCTGCCGACGTACGTGATGCCCACGCCCGTGCTGCCGGCGCGACCCGTGCGGCCGATGCGGTGCACGTAGCCCTCGCGGTCCTCGGGCGGGTCGAAGTTGATGACGTGCGAGATGCCGTCGACGTGGATGCCGCGCGCGGCGACGTCCGTGGCGACGAGCGTGTCGACGCGGCCGGACTCGAACTGGGCGAGCGCCTTCTCGCGCTGGCGCTGGCTCTTGTCGCCGTGCATCGCGAGCGCCGCGTGGCCCTCGTTGCCCAGGCGCTTGACGAGGCGGTCGGCCCCGCGCTTGGTGCGGACGAACACGAGCGCCAGCTCGTGCTCGGCGCTGCGCAGCTGGCGCAGCAGCGTGTCGATGCGGTCGCCGCCCTCGACGCGGACGAAGCGGTGCTCGATGTCGGCCGTCTTCTGGACGGGCGGCACGTGCTCGTGGGTGACGGGATCGTTCGTGTACTCGCGCGCGATCTCGCCGGCCTCGCCGTCGAGCGTGGCGGAGAAGAAGAGCGTCTGACGGTCAGCGGGGCACTGCGCGACGATGCGGTCGACCGGCGGGCGGAAGCCCATGTCGAGCATGCGGTCGGCCTCGTCGAGGACGAGGATCTTCACGTGGGCGAGCGAGATGTCGCCGCGCTGGATGAGGTCCTCGAGGCGGCCCGGCGTCGCGACGATGATGTGGGCGGTGCGGGCCTCGCGGGCCTGCTTCTGGATGCCGACGCCGCCGTAGACGGCGCGGACCTTGAGCGCGCGGGCGTGGGCGATCGGGTAGCTCGCCTCGACGATCTGGGTGGCGAGCTCGCGCGTGGGGGCGAGGATGAGCGCCGCGGGGCGCCGGTCGGTCGCCTCGATGCGATCGACGATCGGCACCATGAAGGCGAGGGTCTTGCCCGAGCCCGTGGGGGACTTGGCGAGGACGTCGCGACCGGCGAGCACGTCGCCGATCACCTTGGTCTGGATGGCGAACGGCGCTGCGAAGCCGCGCTCGTTCAGGGCCGTGCACACGGCGTTGGACACGCCGAGGCCGGCGAAGGACTGCTGTGACATTGGAAACTCCTGAGCTGCGGCGTCGTGCCGCGCTGATTCGGGGGAGACTGCCGACCCGAACCGTCTCAGTGAGCGGGACCCAAGCGAGCTGTCTCGCGAGCGACCGGTTGTCGCTGCGCAGCTTCCAGGGTAGCGGTCGCGCTCCGCGATCCCCGCAGGAACCGGTGCGCAGGGGGGCGAGACCCCGGGGGCGCCGTGTTTCAGCCCCCGGGTAATCGCCTCCGGACAGGTCAGCCGCCCTTGACGGCTGCCTTCAGCTTGGCGCCGGCGCTGAACTTCGGCGCCTTGCTTGCTGCGATCTGGATCTTCTGGCCGGTGGCCGGGTTGACACCCTGACGGGCGCCGCGATGGGCCACGGAGAACTTCCCGAACCCGGTGATGGCGACTTCGCCGCCGCCGGACAGTTCCTTCTCGATGCTTTCCAGGACGGCGTCGAGAGCGTCGGACGCGGCGCTCTGCGACATCCCGGTCTTGTCGGCGACGGAGCGCGCGAGATCTGCCTTGTTCATCCTGCGGAACCCTCCTCGTGGGATCAGGGAAAGCGCGAGCGTATGGGGTCTCTCGGTCGGAAAGCCCGATGAACACGGGAAAAGGCCCGAAATTGCGATCCGGATCGCCCCGGATCCGGCGCCGCAGGCGCGCGTGAGGGCCGCGGATGCGGGGTACGGTGGCCGCCATGGAGCACCGAACCCTCGGACGCACGGGCGTCCACGTCAGCCCGCTCTGCCTCGGCGCGATGATGTTCGGGGCCTGGGGTGAGACCGACCACGCGCAGTGCACGCGCATCATCCACCGGGCGCTCGACGCGGGCATCAACTTCATCGACACGGCCGACGTCTACGCGCGCGGCGAGTCCGAGGACGATCGTCGGCAAGGCCCTCGCCGGCGGGCGCCGCGACGACGTCGTCCTGGCCACGAAGTTCCACGGGTCGATGGGCGACGACCCCAACGAGGCGGGCAACTCGCGGCGCTGGATCTTCCGCGAGGTCGAGGCGTCGCTCACGCGCCTGCAGACCGACTGGATCGACCTCTACCAGGTGCACCGCTGGGACCCGTGGACCGACCACGAGGAGACGCTCGGCGCGCTGACGCGACCTCGTCGCGCAGGGGAAGGTGCGCTCGATCGGCTCCTCGACCTACCCGGCCGCGCAGATCGTCCGCGCGCAGTGGGTCGCCCGCGAGCGCGGCCTGCAGCGCTTCGTCTGCGAGCAGCCGCCCTACTCGATCCTCGCCCGCGGGATCGAGGCCGACGTGCTGCCGACGTGCCTGGAGCACGGCATGGGCGTCATCCCGTGGAGCCCGCTCGCGGGCGGCTGGCTGTCCGGCCGCTGGCGCAAGGGGGCCGACGACCTCACCTCGCGGCGCGCGGCGATGATCCCCGCGCGCTACGACCTGTCGATCCCGGCCAACCAGGCGAAGCTCGAGGCCGCCGACGCGCTCGGCCGGCTCGCCGACGAGACCGGCATCTCGCTGATCCACCTCGCGCTGGCGTTCGTCATCCGCCACCCGGCGGTCACCGCCGCGATCATCGGCCCGCGCACGCTGGAGCAGCTCGAGTCGCAGCTCGGGGCGGTCGACGTGCAGCTCGGCGACGACGTGCTCGACCGGATCGACGAGATCGTCCCGCCCGGGACGACGGTCAACCCGACGGACGCGGGGTGGACGAACCCGGCGCTGGAGCCGGCGGCGCGGCGCCGCTGACGTCCACCGGGTAGGAGCGCACGCGCAGCGGGCGCGGCGCGGATCCCTGCAGCGGGCGCGCGAGCACCTGGTGGACCGACAGCCTGCCGCGCTCGAACCCCAGGGCGGCGCCCACGTTGTGCAGGCGCCACACGCGGTCGCGCTCGAGCCCGATCTCCGCGACCGCCTCCTCCCGGTGCGCCTGGTGGTTGGCGGCCCAGCGGCGCAGCGTCTCGGCGTAGTGCGGGCGCAGCGACTCGTCGTCGAGCAGCTCGAAGCCGGCGTCCTCGATCGCATTGATGACGATGCCCTGGGTGTGCAGCTCGCCGTCGGGGAAGACGTAGCGCTCGGAGAACGAGCCGAGCTCGGCGCCGGCGTCCGCCGGCCGGACGATCCCGTGGTTGAGGAACAGGCCGTCCGGGTGCAGGAGCTCGAGGGCGTGGGCGAAGTAGACCGGGAGGTTCGCGCGCCCGACGTGCTCGAACATCCCGATGCTCGCGATCTTGTCGTACGGCCCGTCCGCGACCTCGCGGTAGTCCTGCACGCGGATCTCGATGCGGCCTGAGAGGCCGGCCTGCGTGACGCGCTCGCGCGCGAGCTGCGCCTGCTCCTGCGAGAGCGTGACGCCGACGCCCCGCACGCCGTAGGCGGACGCGGCGTGGAGCAGCAGGGAGCCCCAGCCGCAGCCGATGTCGAGCAGCCGCTCGTCCGGGCGCAGCTCGAGCTTGCGGCAGACGAGGTCGAGCTTGCGGGTCTGCGCGGCCTCGAGCGTGTCGTCCGGCGAGGCGAAGTACGCGCACGAGTAGACCATCGTCGGGCCGAGCATCCGGCGGTAGAAGTCGTTCGAGACGTCGTAGTGGTGGCGGATCGCGGCGGCGTCGCGCGCGGCGCTGTGACGGTCGCCGTCCAGCCGCGCCTCGATCGACGGGGGCGCGGGCTCGGGCCGCCGCAGCAGGCCCAGGCGCCGCGCGACGCGCAGGGCGACGAGGGCGTCGGCCGGCCGCAGCGGGGCGTGCCGCCAGTCCTCGGTGCGCGCCAGCGCCTCTTCGAGATCGCCGTCGACGTCGAGCTCGCCGCTCACCCAGGCACGGGCGAGGCCGATCTCACCCGGGGCGCGGACGATGCGCACGAGCGCATCGGGGTGCCGCAGCACGAGGGCGGGAGTGTCGCCGTTCGAGGCGGCGTCCGTGGACGGAAGCGCGCTCCCGTCCCAGAAGCGCAGCGCGAAGGCGCGGCCACCGGGGGCCCGCCGGTCGAGCCGCTCGACGAGGGGACGCAGGACGACGGCGACGTTGTCCATACCCGGAAATGTAGACAGGTTGCGCGCGCCGCAAACCTGAGTTTCGGTTACTCCTGCGGCGGGATCACGACGACCGGGCACCGGGCGCGGTGCAGCAGCTCGTGCGAGGTGCTGCCGAGCGCGCCGCGCAGCGGGCTGAAGCCGCGCGAGCCGACCACGATCTCGTCGGCGCTGCGGGTCTCCGCCACCGTCGCGATCGCCTCGCCCGCGTGGCCGCCGATCAGCTCGGTCTCGACCGTCACGCCCGGGATGTCCGGCAGCGAGGCGAGCAGGCTGCGGCCGTGCTCCTTGTGCTCGGCGACGGCGTGCTGGTAGGTCGTCCCGCCGAGCATGTCCGGCGGGAGGTCGAACGCGTGGACCACGATACAACGAGCCGCCTTCACCTGCGCGCTCGGCGGCCCAGGCGAGGGCGGCTCTGGAGGTCGGCGATCCGTCGAAGCCGACCACGACGGTGCGCGCACGATCACTCATGCGCGCACCATAACGGGGTTCTAGACCGTGCTGACGTTGACGGCCTTCGGGCCCTTGTCGCCGGCCTGGGACTCGAAGGTGACCTTCGCGCCCTCGGCGAGCGTCTTGAAGCCCTCGCCGTTGATCTCGCTGTGATGGACGAACAGGTCCTTGCCGCCGTCGTCCGGCGTGATGAAGCCGAAGCCCTTCTCGTCGCTGAACCACTTGACGGTTCCGGTTGCCATGCTGGTGCTTCCTCCTGCGTCACGAGTGCTGCGTACGCGGAGGTGCATGAAGCGACGACTGCGGGCGCTGACTCTGCTTGACCGGGCTGAGTGCCCGACGTTGAATCGGGAACGGTAGCGTCGAAGGCGATGCCGCGCCATCACCCGTCACGAGATCGCAAGGGGACGCGTCGCGCCACGCGACCGCGCGACCCGGTGGAGAACGTCGAGCGCCGGCTCGCGGCCGAGCAGCGCCATCGTGAGAACTGCGCGCGCAAGGACCGCTTCGAGACCGAGGCCGAGGCCCGGTCGTTCGCGATCATGCACAACCCGGGGCGCGGCCCGCGGGCCAAGCCCTACCTGTGCGACGTGTGCGCCGGCTGGCACCTCACGTCGCGCCCCGGCTGAGCGCGCCGCGCGCGATCAGCCAGTCGCCGAGCTCGCCGGGCGGCAGCGGCCGGCTGAGCCCGTAGCCCTGCGCGACGTCGCAGCGCAGGTCGGCGAGGCTCGAGAGCACCTCGTCGGTCTCGACGCCCTCGGCGACGACGCTGAGCCCGAGGTGCCGGCCGAGGTCGATGGTCGCGCGGACGATCGCGGCGTCGCTCTCGTCCGTCGTCATCCCCATCACGAACGAGCGGTCGATCTTCAGCTCGTCGAGCGGGAGGCGCTTGAGGTAGGACAGCGACGACTGCCCCTGCCCGAAGTCGTCGAGCGACAGGCGCACGCCCATCGCGCGCAGCCGCGTGAGGCTCTCGATCGCGCGGGCCGGGTCGGCCAGGACCGTGTCCTCGGAGATCTCGCACTCCAGGCGGTCGCCGGAGACGCCCGCGCGCTCCAGCGCGTCGCCGATCGCCTCGGCGAGGCCGGCGTCGAGGACGTCGGCGCCGGACAGGTTGATCGCCACCGGGAGGTCGATGCCCGCCTCGCGACCACTCGCGGACCTGCCCGAGCGCCGTGTCGATGACCCAGCGCGTCAGCGCGCCGATGACGCCGGTGCGCTCGGCGAGCGGGATGAAGTCGATCGGCGCGAGCAGCCCGCGCTGGGGATGGTTCCAGCGCACGAGCGCCTCGACCCCGGTGACGGCGCCGTCCTCGACGGAGACCTTCGGCTGGTAGTGCAGGGTGAGCTGGCCCTCGTCGATGCCGCGGCGCAGCTCGCTCGCGAGCGCCAGGCGCTCGGGGGAGTAGGGGTCGCGCTCGCAGTCGTAGGTCGCGATGCCCGAGCGGCCGTGCTTGGCCTCGTACATCGCCACGTCGGCGCGGCGCAGGAGCGTGCCGAGGTCGTCGCCGTGCTCGCCGAGATAGGCGATGCCGACGCTGGAGCCGAGCTCGATCGCCACGCCGCAGAGGTCCAGCGGACGGGCGAGCGCCGCGCGCAGGCGGTCGGCCAGCTCGACGGCGGCGCCGCGGTCCCGCAGGTCGGTGATCAGCACCGCGAACTCGTCGCCGCCCAGGCGCGCGAGGACGTCGGACGGTCGCAGCGCCTCCCGCAGGCGCTCGGCGGCGTCGACGAGCAGCGTGTCGCCCTGCTCGTGGCCGAGCGTGTCGTTGATCTCCTTGAAGCGGTCGAGGTCGATCAGCAGCAGCGCGGTGCGCGAGCCCGAGCGGGAGGCCGCCTTCAGGATCCGTCCCGCGTCGGCGTGCAGCTGCGCGCGGTTCGGCAGGCCGGTGAGATGGTCCTCGCGCGCCTGGCGCCGCAGCCGGCGCGACGCGGTGGAGACGATGCGGAAGAGGCCGATCCAGAGCAGCAGCAGGCCGCCCGCGAGGATCAGCGCGAGGATCAGCTTGTCGCGGGCGATCGACGCGGCGACCGGCGCGTAGGGGAGGTACAGCTCGAAGACGGCGTCGGGGTCCTCACCGGCGATGCGCAGCGGGACGTAGGTCGAGAGCATCGCCGCGCCGACACCGTCGTCGCTGGTGCCGTGAGCGCGCTCGGTGACGGTGGTGCCGGTCAGCGGGACGCCGACCTCGTCCGGCTCGTGCTCGCCGATCTGCTCGTGATCACCGGCGTAGACGACCGTGCCTTCGCGGTTGTAGACCTTGACGACCGCGGCGCCGTTCGCCTTGAGGGGATGCATGAGCCGGCGGTCGAGCTCTGCGGCGCGCCGGGGATCGACGGGCCCGCGCAGGTCGGCCGGCGTGAGTGCGCCTTCGGCGCCGGCGCTCGCCATGACGCTCGCCAGGCGCTGCTCGTCGGCCATCGCCCGGCGCTCGATCCGGTCGCCGAGCACCGTGCCCAGGACGACGCCGAGCAGCGCGAGCGCAGCGAGGCTGAGCAGGCTGAAGCGCCCGAGCAGCGACAGATGCGCGATGCGCCGACGCATGGGAGGGGTGTCGGCGCGGTGGCGGGTGCGCTTGAGCTGCGGGCGACTACGCCCGGACGTGCCGGCCGCTGAACGCGCCGTGGTGCGAGCCGTGATGCGAGCCGGCGGCGCGCATGCGCTGCTCGCCGAAGACCAGGGCGCCGAGGGCGGCGAACATGGCGATCGCGAAGAGCGGGGTGTCGACGCCGACGATCAGGGCGACGACGAAGACCGTGGCGACGATCGCGGCGAGCCCGGCGATGTCGTTGACGCGACGGCGGGCGAAACCCTCGTCGTGGCCGTCGGCGGCACCGGTGAGCGGCTGGTACGTGCTGTTGGGCGTCATGGAACTACCTTTCGGCGCAGCGCCGAACGGGGTTGAGCGGTCTGGACGATCGGCCGAGTGGCCGCAGGACGCCGCCGGACGGTCCCGCGGGCGCGCCGTGCGGTGGTGCGCCGGGCGGCCGGATCCGTACGGACCGTCGCGTAGCGTTCGCGCCATGCCGATCCGACGGACCCCGCGGCCGGAACCCGCGGGCGAGGCCGCCGTCGCAGGGCCGCGGGTGCGGGCGGAGGAGCTCACGGGCCTGTTCGCCGCCCCCGTGTGGCTGCGCGACCTGGGCGTCATGTCCTGGCTGCTCGTCGGCGCGGTCGCCGTGGTCGTCGGGGTCGTGTGGCTCATCGACCTCACGGCGGAGATCACGATCCCGGTCATTCTCGGCTGCGTCGTCGGCGCGGTCGCCGGCCCGCTCGTCGACATCCTCGCCCGCCGCGGCGTGCCGCGCGGGCTCGGGGCGGCCATCGTCATGGTGCTCATCGTCGCGGTCGCGGTCGGCGTGCTGCTGCTCACCGTCGGCGGCCTCGCGACGCAGGCGTCGAGCATCAGCGACGCGATGACGAAGGCCGTGAACGAGGTCGACGGCTGGCTGAAGGACCTCGGGATCAAGGACGGCAGCGTCAAGAAGGAGCTCCAGCAGTCCATCCCGCAGATCGGGGGGACGCTCATCGGCGGCGTCGCGACCGGCATCAGGGAGCTCTCGTCGGTCGTCATGCTCGTGACGTTCGCCGTCTTCACGACGTTCTTCGTCCTCAAGGACGGCCCCGACATGCGGCAGTGGATCAGCCGCAACATGGGCGTGCCGCACTCGGTCGGGCTGATCGTCACCGGCGACACGATCCAGGCGCTGCGCAAGTACTTCCTCGGCGTGACGATCGTCGCGGTGTTCAACGCCGTGCTGATCGGCGGCGTCGCGTGGGTGATCGGCGTGCCGCTCGCGGGGACGATCGCCGTCGTGACGTTCATCGGCGCCTACGTCCCGTTCGTCGGCGCGTGGGTCGCGGGCGCGTTCGCCGTCGGGATCGCACTCGCGGACGGCGGGTCGAGTGACGCCGCGATCATGGCCGTCACCGCGCTGCTGGCCAACGGCATCCTCCAGCAGGTCGTGCAGCCGATCGCCTTCGGCGCGACGCTCAGCCTGAACCCGCTGGTCGTCCTGATCGCGACGATCGGCGGCGGCTGCCTGTTCGGGATGGTCGGGCTGATCCTGACCGCCCCGCTCGTCTCCGCTGCGGTCCAGATCGTCAAGGACCTCGGTCTCGGCGATGACACCGAGGCGCCGGCTCCCGCCGCGCCCGACCCCGCACCGTCCTGACCCGGCTCTCCGAACAGCGCTGGGAGGCGCGGCTGTTCGCGATCGGCTCGCTGTGCTTCGCGATCGCCGCGGTTCCGGGGTTCGCGTCGCTCGTCGGCAGCCAGGCGGACAACGCGACGTACTTCATCGGCTCGCTGTGCTTCACGTCGGCGTCGTTCACCCAGTGGCTCCTGACCGGCCGGCGCAAGGGCCGCGCCTGGCGCAGTCCCGCGTGGAGCGACTGGTGGTCGGCGGCGATCCAGTTCCCCGGGACACTCTTCTTCAACGTCAGCACGTTCGCCGCGCTCACGGGCGGATCGCACGTCTGGCGCCCGGATGCCCTCGGCTCGGTCTGCTTCCTCGTGTCGAGCGTCATGGCGATGCGCGCGACCGTCGTGCGCGACCGCATCTGGGACCCGACGTCGCGCACCTGGGAGACCGCCTGGCTGAACCTCGTCGGCTCGGTCGCCTTCGGGGTCTCGGCGATCGCGTCCTACACCGTCCCTGATTCCGGCGAGGTCGTGAACGCCGCGCTCGTGAACCTCGGGACCTTCGTCGGCGCGGTCTGCTTCCTCGGCGGCGCGCTCCTCATGACGCCCGATCCCAAGCGGACCGCCGCCGCGGTCAGCAGCCCGCCCGGCTGAACGCCGACCGCGCCTCGTCCTGCAGGTCGTCGACCGCCGGCTCCAGCGCGCCGCGCACGTCGCCCGAGAGGCCGCCGGACAGCGTGGCGCGGGTGACGAGCTGCGACCGGCGCAGCAGCCGGCGCGCGTCCGCCTCGATCGCGGCGGCCAGCTCGTCGTCGAGGCCGGAGCGGGCCGCGCGGATGCGGGCGATGTCGGCCGTGATCGCGGTGATCGCGTCCTTGACCTGCGGCACGCTCGCCAGCTCGGGCGTCAGTGCGCCGATGGCCGCGACCTGGCGCGTGATGTCCGCCCGGGCGGTGCAGATCGCCGCGCGCGCCTGGGCCGGGTCCTTGGCCGCCGGCTCGTCGTCGCCGCCGCAGCCCGCGGGCAGCAGGGCCAGCGCGGCGAGGACGGCGGTGACCCCCCGCCTCACCGGCGCTCCTGTGCGTAGAGGCGCGCGGCGAAGCGTCCCGCCGGGTGCTCGCGCAGCCGCCGCACGTCACGCGTGAGCGACTGCGGAAGCGCGTCGAGCGGCGGGAGCGGCGAGCCGTACGCGGCCGGCATCAGCACGGCGCTGCTGAGCGCGCCGAAGGTGAGGTCGGCGGCGGTGAACCGCTCGCCGGTGAGGAACGGCCGGCCGTCCGCAAGGCGCGCCGCGACGTCGTCGAACACGGCGTCGACGCGGGTGAGCGCCGCGGTGGCACGCGCGTCGTCGACGCCGAGGTAGCGGCGGATCAGCGGGTCGAGGAGCCCGCCGGCGACGCCGAACGCCCGCTGCTCCCACGCCGGTGTCCCCGCCAGCGCCCAGGGCGCCATGTCGTGCACGACGGGCAGGGTGCCGTGGTACATCCACAGCCGCCCGTCGGGTCCCAGTCCCGCGTCGAGCGCGGCCTCGAGCTCCGCCGCGGCGACGCCGACCGCGCCCACCGGGTAGAGGTGGCGCTCCTGCGGCGTGCGGGCGTCCGCCCAGCGCAGGATCTTCCAGGACTCGTCGAGGACGGGTCCGTCGCCGGGAACCAGGACCGGGACCGTCCGCCCCCCGCCCGCGCGGAGCGCCATCGCGATGTGGACGCCCTGGACGTGCGGCTCCTCGCGGAACGGGATCCCGGCACGGTCGAGCGCCCAGCGCGCCTTCTCGCAGTAGTGGCTGATCGGGATCGTGATGAGGCGCGGGGTCATGTGCGGCGCGGCGGCCGTCAGGCGGCTGCCGAAACTCCCGGCCGGGCCGCGAGCGCCGCGTCGATCGCGGCGACGAGCGCGGCGGGGTCACCCTCGCACGCGTCCAGCTCGTCCGGCCCGAGCAGCAGCTCGATCCCGTCGTCGGTGTGGGCGAGGACGCACGGCGTACGGCCCTCGCTCGCCGCCGCCTCGTCGCCGCTGCGCTCGTCGAGGTGGACCGCCGTGAACGGGACGGGCAGACGGTCGCGCTCGGCGCGCCACTGCGCCTTCTCGCGCACGCGCCCGTGCGTGATGTCGCAGAGCGAGCAGTGCGTGCCGCCGAAGATGGTTCCCGCGACGTAGCGCAGCTCGCCCAGGAGCGAGCCGTCGGCGTGGTAGACGCCCGTCAGCCGGGTGACGGGCACGGCGCGCGCGGTCATCGGCGCAGTATGCCGCTCAGCGCTCGATCCGCCCGGGGAGGAGGAACGGGTACTCGCGCCGGCGCACCCGGCGCTGCCAGCCGCGGTCCATCCGCCGCAGGCGCAGCAGGACCTCCCAGAGCCGTGCGTCGGACGCGTACACCTTGCGCACCTCGTCCGGCGTGATGGCGGGGGACAGCCGGCCGCCGACGCGCTCGAGTGCCACGGGGACCCACGCGTCGAGCCGCTCCTTGAGGAGGTTGCCGAGCATGTCGAGCACGACGGAGCGCGGGTCGCGGTAGCGCCGCATCAGATCCGGGACCACCCAGCGGCGCACGGCGGGGCGCAGGATCGCCGGCAGCGCCGCCAGCTGCAGCCCGATGTCCATCCGCAGGCGCCCGCCGGCGTCGAACAGCAGCGGCGTGGTGATGTCGAGATAGAGCAGCCGCCCGTCGACGAGCGCGAAGTTCGACAGCTGGCCGTCGAGGGCCAGTCGCGGGCCGGGGATCGTCAGGTCGGCGTCGAGCACCGCATCGAGCACGGGGTGCCCGTCGGCCGGGTTGCCGGCCCGCAGCAGCGCAGGGCCGAGCGTGTCCGCCGGGAGCAGCGGCTGCACGATCCAGCCGACGACGCCCGCCTCACCCGGCACGCGGCGCACCGTCGTCGGGACGCACTGAAGGCCGCTGCCGGCGAGCGCCGCGACGTAGTCCTCCAGCGTCGCGGCGAACGCGTCCGCGGCCGCTGCGCCGGCGAAGGGCGGCAGCCGCTTGAGGGCGAACGCCGGCGCGCTCGCCGGCCAGCCGAGGACGGGACCGATCTCGCCCCACGCGAGCATGCGCAGCTCGTGCTCGCCGCCGCCGCCGCGCAGCGCCGCGCGGACGAGCTGCTCGACCTCGGCGAGCTCCTGCCCGGACGGACCGTCGGCGGTCATGTCGCGAAGACGCCGCGGACGATCGCGATGATCTCGTCGGCGCCCGCCTCGTCGATGACGAGCGGCGGCTTGAACTGCACCACGCGCGTGTCGTTGCCCGCCCAGACCACGAACACGCCGGCCTCGATCAGCGCTCGTGCGGCGGTGACGCCGGCGCCGTCCTCCTCGAAGGCGAGCGCCATCGTCAGGCCGCGGCGGCGCAGGGTGAACGGCAGCCCCGCAAGGCCGCGCTCGAACCGCTCGCCGAGCTCGCGCACGCGCTCCAGGAACCCCGGCTCCTCGACGACGTCGAGCACGGCGAGCGCGGCCACGCACCCGGGCTCGGCGCCGCTGAACGTCCCGCTGTGCGCGAACGGATGCGCGTCGATCACCTCGTGCATCGCGGCGCTCGTCAGCAGCGCGGCGATCGGGTAGACGCCGCCCGAGAGCCCCTTCCCGACGACGAGCGCATCGGGCTCGACGCCCTCCTGCTCGTGGAACCACATGGTCCCCGTGCGACCGAGGCCGGTCTGCACCTCGTCGATGACGAGCAGGGCGCCGCGCTCGTGCGCGAGCGCGGACACGGCCGCGAGGTATCCCGGCTCCGGCGGCGGGAACCCGAGCGTCGCGGGGATCGCCTCCAGCAGCACGGCCGCGGTGCCCGGGCCGATCGCGGCGTCCATCGCCGGCAGGTCGTTCCACGGCACCTGCCGAAAGCCGCCGGCGCCCGCGCCGAACGGCTCGCGGAACGGCGCGTCGCCGGCCGCCATCGCATACCCGGTGACGCCGTGGTAGCCGCCGGCGGCCGAGACGATGCCCTCGCGGCCCGTCGTCCCGCGCGCGAGCTTCACGGCGGTGTCCACGACCTCGCTGCCGGACACGCCGAGCACGACGCCGGGGAGCCGGCCGCCGGTGGTCGCCACGAGGCGCTCGGCGAGCGCTCCGCGCCACGGCGACATCAGGTGGTGGTTGCCGATGTCGAGGTCCTGCGAGCGCGTCCCGGACCGCGGCGACGACCCGGGGATGGCGGTGCCCGAGGTTGAAGACGCCGCCGTTGCAGTGGCAGTTCCAGTACCAGCGCCCGCTGTAGGCGTCCTGGAAGCGCGCGCCCTCGCGCCGGCCCAGGACCAGCGGCATGCCGAGCGCGGTGAACGCCTCGACCTTCCCGCGATTGACGTGCGCGAACGCGCGCTGCGTGTCCGCGAGCGTCGTGAGGGGGAGGACGGTGCCGTGCGCCTCGGTGCTCACGCCGGGCAGTATCCCGCGACCGCTCGTGCGACGGGCGGCGGGCACGTCGCGCCGAGCGGCGGGTCGACCTGAACGTCCGTCCGTTCCCCCTCGCGCATCGCGCGCGGATCGTCACCCTGCGTCGTGGTTCATGACGCATTCTGCGACCACGCACCACCTCCCGGTGGACCGCCGGATCTCCCTCATGGGGACCGACGTGCGCATCGTCGTAGGCACGCCCGCGCGGCCCGGTCTCGACCCCCCCGGGGCCGCGGCCGACGCGGTCGAGTCGTTCCTTCGCGAGTACGACGCCACGCTCTCGCGCTTCCGGCCGGACTCCGAGCTGTCGCAGCTGAACGCCGACCCGCGCGAGGTCGTCCCCGCGTCGCCGCTGCTGCGCTCGGCACTCGTCGCGGCGCTCGAGGCGGCCGAGCTGACGGGCGGGCTCGTGGACCCCGCGCTGCTGGACGGCATCGAGGCCGCCGGTTACCGCGCGAGCTGGGAGCCGCGCCGCCGGCTCGGCCTGCGCGCCGCGCTCGGCGAGGCCGGGGCGACGCGCCGCGCCGCCCTGCCCGACCCGCGCTTTCGCTGGCGCCTGATCGTCGTCGACGACGACGCGGGCACCGTCCGCCGGCCCCCGGGCCTGCGCATCGACACCGGCGGCACCGGTCGCGGCCACGCCGCCGACCTCGCGGCCGACCTGCTCGACGGCTACGCCCACTGGGTGGTCGACTGCGGCGGCGACCTGCGCGTCGGCGGTGAGGCGCAGGCCGTCCGGCCGATCGAGATCGACAACCCGTTCACCGGCCTGCCGTCGGACGCGCTGCACCTCGCCAGCGGCGCCGCGGCGACGTCGGGTCTGCGCGATCGCATCTGGCGCGGGCCGACCGGCGAGGTCGCGCACCATCTGCTGGACCCCTCGATCGGGCGCCCCGTGTTCACGGGCCTCGTCTCGGTCACGGCGCTCGCCCCGCGCGCGCTGCGCGCCGAGGCGCTCGCGAAGGCGGCGCTGCTGTCGGGTCCCGACGCCGCGCCGCGCGTGCTCTCCCGCCACGGCGGGATCGCGTACGACGACGCGGGCGTGGAGCATCGCTTCGGCTCGCTCGCCGTGCCGGTGCGCCGCCGCATGCGCATCGCCTGACCGGCCTGCGACGATCAGGCGGTGGACGCCGACCGCCTGCGAGCGCTCTGGGACCGTGCCCAGCGCGGCTGGCCCCGGGACTTCCCGCTCGTCCAGTTCCCGAACGCCCCGCTGCTCGTCGCGATCCTCGCGTGGGTCGTCGCGAAGCTCACTGCGCGGCGCCGTGCACGACGTCTCGCGTGCGGTCTTCACCGCCGCGCTCGCGACCTGGGCGGTCCTCGAACTCGTCCGCGGCTCCAACTGGGTGCGGCGCGTGCTCGGCGCGGTCGTCCTCGCGTCGATCGCCGCGGGGCTCATCCGCTCCCTCGGCTGACCCGCGCTGGCGTAGGCTGCGCCGATGACCCAGACGCCCGCACTGACCGGATCCTCCGTCGCCGGATCGACGGCGCCGACCGCGCTCTTCAATCCCGCCACGTTCGACGGCGCCGGATTCGACGAGGAGACCCGTCGCGTCCTGCTCGCGACGATCGCGTGGTTCGAGGAGCGCGGCAAGGTCGCGCTGAAGCGCCACCACCACGACCGCACGTGGTACGCGGACTTCCTGGACTTCATCGCGCGCGAGCGCGTCTTCGCGACGCTGCTCACGCCGGCCGCGGAGGCCGGCGGTGATCCCGACAAGCGCTGGGACACCGCACGGATCTGTGCGTTCAACGAGATCACCGCGTTCTACGGGCTGGCCTACTGGTACACGTGGCAGGTCTCGATCCTCGGCCTCGGGCCGATCTGGCTGAGCGACAACGCGGCCGCGCGGCAGCGGGCGGCCGGCCTGCTCGACGACGGGGCGATCTTCGCGTTCGGCCTCTCCGAGCAGGCCCACGGCGCCGACATCTACTCGACCGACATGATCCTCACGCCCGACGGCGCGGGCGGGTTCACGGCCAACGGCGCCAAGTACTACATCGGCAACGGGAACCTCGCCGGCATGGTGTCGGTGTTCGGGCGCCGCGCCGACGTCGAGGGCCCGGAGGGCTACGTCTTCTTCGCGGTCGACAGCCAGGCCCCGACCTATGAGCTCGTGAAGAACGTCGTGAGCTCGCAGATGTACGTCAGCGCGTTCGAGCTCCACGACCACCCCGTGTCCCCGGACGACGTGCTCCACACCGGCCCGGCGGCCTTCGACGCGGCGCTGAACACCGTCAACGTCGGCAAGTTCAACCTCGGCTTCGCGTCGATCGGCATCTGCGAGCACGCGTTCTACGAGGCGATCACCCACGCGCACAACCGCGTGCTCTACGGGCGCAAGGTCACCGACTTCCCGCACGTCGCGCAGATGCTCACGGACGCCTACGCGCGCCTGCTCGGGATGAAGCTCTTCGGCGAGCGCTCGATCGACTACTTCCGCGCCGCGAGCGCCGAGGATCGGCGCTATCTGCTCTACAACCCGATCACGAAGATGAAGGTGACGACCGAGGGCGAGCGCGTCATCGACCTGCTCTGGGACGTCATCGCGGCGCGCGGCTTCGAGCAGGACACGTACTTCGAGATGGCCGCGTCGGACATCCGCGCGCTGCCGAAGCTCGAGGGCACGGTGCACGTGAACATGGCGCTCGTCCTGAAGTTCATGGCGGCCTACTTCTTCATGGCGGAGGAGCAGGCGCCGGTGCCCCAGCGCCGCGAGGCGGCCGACGACCCCTACCTGTTCGCCCAGGGCCCGGCGCGGGGGCTCTCGAAGATCCGCTTCCACGACTGGCGCCCGGTCTACGACCGGTTCGCGGACCTGCCGAACGTCGCGCGGTTCATCGAGCAGGCGGCGGGCATCCCCGCGCTGCTGCAGACCGCGCCGCCGGACGAGGATCAGCAGCGCGACCTGGGCTTCATGCTCACGCTCGGCGAGCTGTTCACGCTCGTCGTGTACGGCCAGCTGATCCTGGAGCAGGCCGAGCTGACGGGGCAGGACCGCGACGTGGTCGACCACCTGTTCGACGTCCTGGTGCGCGACTTCTCGGCGTTCGCGATCGACCTGCACGGCAAGCCGTCCACGACGGCGGCCCAGCAGGAGTGGGCGCTGGCCCATGTCCGCGCGCCGGCGGTGGACGCGGAGCGGTTCGGCCGCGTCTTCGCGCAGGTGACGGCGCTCAGCGGCGCCTACGAGATGCGCCCGTGAGCGGCGCGCGCCCGTGGCCCGTATCCAGGGCATCGTCTCCTCGCTGATCGACACGGTCCTCGACCGCACCGTCGCCCCCGGCTACACGCGCGTGGGGTACGCCGTGCGCAGCCACGGGTGGGACCCGCTGCCGCGGATGGACGGGAAGGTCGTGCTCGTCACCGGTGCGACCGCCGGCCTCGGGCGCGCGGCGGCCGAGGGCTTCGCGCGGCTCGGCGCGTCGGTGCGCCTGCTGGCGCGCGACGCCGGGCGCGGGGAGGAGGCGCGCGCGGCGATCGCGCGGGCGAGCGGCAACGACGACGTGCGCGTGGGCATCGGGGACCTGAGCGACCTGGCCTCCGTGCGCCGCTTCGCCACGGAGATCCTCGAGACCGAGGAGCGCCTGGACGTGCTCGTGAACAACGCGGGCATCCTGCCCCAGGAGCGGACGCTGTCACCCGACGGGTACGAGCTCGCGTTCGCGACGAACGTGCTCGGGCCGTTCCTGCTCACCGAGCTCCTGCTCCCGCTGCTGCGCGCGAGCGCGCCGTCGCGGATCGTGAACGTCTCCTCCGGCGGGATGTACACCGAGCGCATCCGCGTCGACGACCTGCAGACCGAGCGCCTGGAGTTCGACGGTCCCGCCGTCTACGCGCGGACCAAGCGGGCGCAGGTGATCCTCACCGAGCTGCTCGCCGAGCGGCTCGCGGGGACGGGCGTCGTCGCGCACGCGATGCACCCGGGGTGGGCGGACACGCCCGGCGTGCAGACGTCGCTCCCGCGCTTCCATGCCGTCACGAAGCCGTTCCTGCGCA